>JAFIGG010000093.1 GCA_020831485.1 Opitutales bacterium | reverse complement strand
GCCCTAAAGGCCGGGCTCCAACCATCCACCCATCCAACATTCCATGACTCCATCATTCCACCACTCCACCCATCCAGGCTCGCCTGCCTACTCAACAATCATATTGCCCTTCATGATCGCGAAGTGACCAGGGAAGGTGCAGGCGAAGACGTAGGTACCGGGCTCACTGGGGGCGTCAAACTCGAGGGTTTCGCTTTCGCCGGGGCCGAGAATTTCGGTGTGAACGATGATGGAAGAGCGGTCCTCGGGCAAATAGTCCGGCGAACGGCGGGCGGCTTCCATGGCGATGCGATTGAGGTCGCTGTCGCTCATTTGTTCAAACAGGACCCAATTGTGGCCCATGGATTCTTTCGGCATGCGGCCGACGTTGTGAAAAGTGACCTGTAGGGGCTGACCCGCTTCAACACGGATTTCAGACACGTTGAAGCGCATCTGATCGTTGCCCTGAACTTCGATGATCCGGCGACCATCGTCGGTGTATTCGGCGCCATTGTCAGCGTCCGATCCCCCGCCGCAACCGACGAGAAACACCGCTGCACTGACACATATTCCAATAATTAACTTAATTTGATTTTTCATAACTGAGGATAAAGTAGCATCTACCCATAGCCCTGTCTTTGACTTAGATCAAGGTCCTTCGGCAATGAATAGGCTATCTTTGGATATTCAGGTCGAAAAACCTGTCGCTGAACGACAAAATATGGCAGCCTTCTAAGACAATACCGATGAATTCCACCACCCTGGACAACGCTTTCAACAAGGAACTGGTTCGCAAATACAACCGGCCGGGTCCCCGCTACACTTCCTACCCGACCGCGCCGCACTTTCGCAAAGGGCTGGACCCGAAGCCTTTGCTGAACGCACTCAACGACGAACACAGCCGCAACCGGCCGCTTTCGCTCTACCTTCACCTGCCCTTTTGCGAGTCCAACTGCTGGTTCTGTGGCTGCACCAAGATCATCACCTCGGATCGCAGCCGGGCCGACGGCTATCTGGACTATCTGGAAAAGGAAATTGAGCTGCTCAAGGGCCAGCTGGACATGCAGCGCGAAGTCGTGCAACTGCATTTGGGCGGCGGAACTCCCACATTTTTCTCAGCCGAACAGTTCAGACGCCTGGACAAAATCCTGAAGTCGAACTTCCAATTTGCCGCCGACAGCGAAAACGGAGTCGAAATCGATCCCCGCCGGCTCAAACAGGAGCAGATCGAAACCCTCGCCGAAATGGGCTTCAATCGGGCTTCGCTCGGCGTTCAGGACAACAATCCCGAGGTCCAGGAAGCCATTCACCGCATCCAGCCCCGGCAAATGACGGAACAAACCCTGGAGTGGTTGCGCGCAGCCGGATTCAAATCGGTCAACATCGACCTGATCTACGGCCTGCCCCTGCAGACGGTGGACAGTTTCGAGCAGACCGTCGAGGAAGTCCTCGCCCTGCGCCCGGACCGCTTCGCCCTCTTCAGCTACGCCCATGTGCCCTGGATCAAACCGACGCAGAAGATTTTCGATGTGCGCAATGTGCTGCCGGACGACGAGACCAAACTGTCCATTTTGGAACGCGCCAGTGCCCAATTGATGGAAGCGGGCTATGCCTACATCGGCATGGACCACTTTGCATTGGAATCGGACGCCCTGGTCGAAGCCCAACGCAAGGGCGAACTCCAGCGCAATTTCCAGGGATATTCCACCCGAGGCGGCGTAGACATCTGCGCCCTGGGCATGTCCTCCATTTCGCAGACCCACAGCACCTACCGTCAGAACGAAAAAGACCTCAAGGCCTACATGCGCCGCATCGATGAAGGCGAACTGCCAATCGCCGGTGGCTACATACTGACCGAGGACGACCTGGTCCGCCGCGAAACCATTATGCGCCTGATGTGCGATCTGCAGCTGGATTTCAGTCAACTCTCGGAGCGCCTCGGAATAAATTTCAGCAACTACTTCGAGGACGCCATCGCCGCCCTCCAGCCCATGGCCGACGATGGCTTGGTAGACATTTTTGAAGACCGCCTCGAAGTGACGCCCTCCGGCCGCTTCCTGCTCCGCAATCTGGCAATGCCTTTCGATGCGTATTTGAAACAGCAGGCTGCCCGGTATTCAAAAACGGTGTAATTACGCAGGATTCGGGTAGTCGATAACCTCCTATTTCTATCAGGAGCACCCCATCTTTTCAGGACTTTTTGCCTTTCGCAATTATTTACTGAGATTCGGTAGATCATTTGCGTCGAAAGGTTGTAAGCGTTGAGGTATTGGATACCGTTGGCAGAACAGGTCTTACAAGAGACCAGTTCATCAGAATTAATTATTATGCCAGCTTTTTCCAGACGCCAGCCATCCTATCGCAGCAGCATTGGTATGCTGACACTTGCCTTGCTCGCCTTTGCCCTCAGTGCCTCCGCAGCGGAACGAAAGACCATCGACTTCGATTACGTCAGCGAATTGGCAGAGACACTTGCACAGGACTCGTATCGGCAGCTCGAGCGGCCACTTCCGGATTTCTTCAAAAGCTTGGGCTACGATCAGTATCGTGATATCCACTTCGATCCGGACCGCGCCCTATGGCAATCCGAGAACCGCCCTTTTTCATTGCAGCTCATGCACAGGGGTTATCTGTTCACCGATCCGGTCATCCTTCATGAATATACAGAGACTCATGTTCAGGAGATACCCTATGTCAGGGAAATGTTTTCGTTCGGCCAGCTCGATATTGAACGCTATCCGTCAAATGGAGCCAGCTACGCTGGATGGCGGATCCACCATCCGCTGAACCGTGATGATTACTATGATGAGGTCATATCATTCCTCGGCGCCAGTTACTTCCGCGCACTCGGTCGGGGTAACCACTATGGACTCTCCGCGCGGGGACTGTTAATTCCGCACGCAGAAGAAGAACCGGAGGAGTTTCCCCGCTTCACCCATTTCTGGATCAGAAAACCCAGCGAAGATGCTGAAACGCTGACCGTTCTGGCGCTGCTGGACAGCGAGTCGATCAGCGGGGCCTACGCATTCAGGATCAAACCCGGAGATCCGACCGAAGTAAGGGTCAGAGTCCGCCTGTTCGCGCGCAAAGAACTACAGGCGATCGGCATAGCCCCCCTCACATCCATGTTCTACTATGGCAAACAAACACAGCCGAAGCCCGTCGACTTTCGTCCCCAGGTCCACGACTCGGATGGCCTGTTCATCCACAGGGAAGATGGATCCGCCATCTGGCGACCACTGAACGTCGGCCCTCAGCTGCGCGAACAATCTTATTACGGCAACGAGATCCAAGCTTTTGGTCTTTTGCAACGCGACCGCGACTACGGAAATTATCTGGATGCAGAAGCTCAGTATGCTCAACGACCTTCATTGATGGTAATCCCCAATGATCCCTTTCCAGCAGGCGATATTGTCCTGAGGGAACTGCCACCTAGCGGTGAATTCGAAGACAATATCGTGGCCTACTACCAGCCCTCGGCAGCCATCCTTCCGGGCACAGCGATTGAATTCAACTACACCCTCTATTGGGGATTCCTTGAAGACCCCCATCATGCTCTTGCCAAAGTCACACAAACACGGCATGGACGCGACATCCGCTATCAAAAAGATGAGATCTTCCTAGTGGAATTCGCAGCTCCGGAAGGAGGCATTCCCAATACGATCACTCCTCAAATTAAGATTCCAGAAGGCACGGAAATACGGGATACGGCTATTCATACGAATCCGGGGACTGATCTGGTCCATCTTCGAATCAAATTACAGATAGAACCTGAAGCGGAGTCTCTCCTCAACATCGAGGCTACACTCTACGACAACGAAGAACCCTATTCAGAAACCTGGCAATACCAATGGACGCCCTTACCATAGCGCTGGAACGCCCTGAATGGGACGACGACCTGTCACAGGCATACAACCGGGTTGAAAGCTATCTCTGTGCACTGGGCATAAGGAACAAAAGAATTCTGTCCGAGGTCACTCATGCCGTCATCAAACAATCCTGTAAGCACATCGAAAACGGTGATAAACGGCACCCGGTCGAAATTGCAATTGGCCTGCTCGATTCGCACGTGGCGTCCTGGTATGCGAAAGCGGTAAAGCGGTCCCCTGAAAAACGCTTTGCCTTCCTCAGCCGTGTGAGCCTGTTCAGAGCCAACCTCACGGATCAATGGGCTCATCATTTCCTGCGCATGGAAGATATGCCCAAGCCGCTCTCCGATAAACTTCTGGGCATCGAGCTGAACTCATTTCCAGAGGCAACAGAGCCGTCAAAGATGTCGCCCAGCTCAATCGATTTTGGCCCGGTCGGGAAAATCGCCAATGAGACCTGGAGCCTCTACGGCAAGGTTCCACTGTTAAGTTTTCTAACAATTGGCAGTGCCTATCTAATGTTTATAAGTTTCATCCTCTACTTTGCCAGCTGAGGATCCACTGTCATGAATTATAAACGCATTTCATTTTTCATTTCAGTGGCGGTCTGCATGGCCCTGCCTACTTACTTTTTTGCGGACTTGCTCTGGCGCCTGGGCATGAGCCCACTCCGGGTCGTCCTGCTGATAACATTCTCCCTGCTGACATTACCGATCGCATTGGGTTTCAATCAGTTTATCTTCGGCGTTTTTGCCAGACTCTTTTCGAAGCGTTACAGCGAGCCCGAACCGAACCCTGAGAAACTACCCGAGCGAACAACAGCCATCAACATTCCTGTGTTCAACGAGGATGCATACACGGTGCTCGAACGCCTGCGCACGGTATACCAGGACTTGGAGCGTGCAGGACAGATCCACGCTTTTGATTTCTACATTCTCAGCGATTCAACGTCCCCCGACAACTGGGCCTCGGAAGAATATGGCTGGGCCCGCATCTGCCGTGATCTGAATGGATTTGATCGTATTTTCTATCGCCGCCGGAAGGACAACGCACACCAGAAGGCCGGCAATATTCTCAACTTCTGTGAGTCCTGGGGGCGCCGCTACCGATACATGCTGGTCTTCGATGCCGACAGCCTGATGGATGCGGAAACCATTGTCCGCATGGTTCGGAAGATGGAAAGAGAACCTAAGCTTGGCATCCTCCAAAGCATTCCGCGTTTAATCCGTGCGACAACGTTCTTTGGCAAAATGCAACAGTTCGCCAATCGCTTCTTTGGAGTCTTTTTCAGTCGCGGCTATGCGTTTTGGTCAGGGAATGAGGGGAACTATTGGGGGCACAACGCGATTATACGGGTCGATCCCTTTATTCAACACTGCGCTCTCCCGGAACTCCCCGGCAGAGCTCCCTGGGGAGGCAAGATTCTCAGCCACGACTTCGTCGAAGCGGCATTGATGGTCAGCGCCGGATACTCCGTAAGAATCGATCCTGAATTGGAAGGCAGTTACGAAGAAGGCCCACAGGACTTGCTGGACGCCGCAAAGCGCGACCGGCGCTGGTGTCAGGGCAACCTGCAGCATTTCTGGTTGTTGTTTGCCAACCAGTTGAAGTTCGTCAGCAAACTGCATTTCATCATTGGCATCTTTAGCTATGCGGGTGCTCTGTTCTGGGCCTTATTTCTCACCGTGTCCATTGCCTTATTTGTTGAGCATGACCGCAGCGACCTGTCACTCATTCCCCTCTCGACGACCCTTCCGTTTTCGGACTTTTCGATAGCCCGGCATGGCCTGTTCGTCTTCCTCGTTTTATTTTCAATGCTCCTGCTGCCAAAGCTGCTTGCCTTGCTCTATGGTCTCTTCAGTTCCAGCCTCCGCAAACCTTTTGGCAACCGAATATCACTCATATTCCTGACGCTGGCGGAGCTGATCTATTCCACCCTGATAGCACCCGTTCTGATGGTCTTTCACGCGCGTTTCGTGCTCCTGACTATTTTCGGTCAGGGCATTGGCTGGACTTCGCAGAACCGTTCATCAAGCGGACTGTCCTGGAGTGAATGCACCCGTTCCCTGTTGCTTCATACATTCCTTGGTGCAATCGCATTTCTAATCGCCATCAATTTCGGCTACGGCCTGCTGCTTTGGCTCAGCCCCATCTGGCTTGGCCTGCTGTTGTCGACTCCGATCGCGGTCCTGTCCAGTCGCCCCATGGACTCTTTGCTAGCGAGGATTCCAAGAAGCCAGAGTTCAACGATTCCAATCGTCGAAGCTTTTGAAAACAACCTCCGCAACTCGAAACAATCCCTGCCGATGGAAGGCCGTGTTCCCATAGACTTTGCCAGTGTTATCATCGATCCCTACCTCAACGCGATCCACATTTCACTGATTGTGGCCAATGCAAACAGTCGCCAAGCTGATAAGGCTCGAACTACCGCAGAAAGTTCCATTCTTCAGGACCCCCCTGAGCACATTGAGGATGCCACCAAAACGGCAGTTTTAGAAAACCGTTCCCTGCTTGAAGAACTGCATCGAAAGGTATGGCTTCTCCCGGACGCTCACCTCCACCCCGCCTGGCAGAAACGCCTCCTTATCTATGGCCAGACGCAAACACACGCCTACCAGTGATTCTATTTACCTGCAGCTACGTAGCCGCGCTCGTCCCGAGGGCGGAAGCCATTCCAACGCTTGCCATTTATCGCGGCTCTGCAGTGGGGACCACTGCAGCTACGGATTCACTTTTTTTTGTCCGAGGAAGCAGATAAATGGTCATTTGGCAATGGATCACGGTCTGGAACTTTCGCAAGTATCCGGTCAAAAGCTTCCTGGCTCCCCCGTTTTGCCCGCTCTTCCAGATATCGAGCCGTCAAAACAGAAGACAGCTTCTCTCCAACGGCTGAGCTGATAAATTGATTGATGGACACTCCATCTTTTTTCGATACCTCCCTGATCTTGCGGTGCAAGGAATCAGGTAATCTAACGGTTATTGAACTCATTTCAGATACTCCTTTCTTTTTAAAACCACATCCGGCTGAACAGCATTGAGGCCAAAGGCCTCAATGCCTCTAAAGTCCTTTATATTATGTGTGATTATCAACTCGGCACCGGCTGCAACGGCTACCTCCAGAACCATGTCGTCCTTGGGATCTTTTAGAAAAGGGCGCCACAGGAAAAAGATCTCAGTCAGTAGTCCAACACTGCACAAATAGTCCGCAAAAGCATCCCTTTCCGTTCTTGAAAACACTTCGGCAAGTGCCGGTCGGCCCATCACATCACAATACTCTTCAAGCAAAGCTACCGATATCGCAGGCACCAATTTATTATTCCGTATGGCTCTCAAAATTTGAAACGATGCCCCACGCCTCGAATACAAACCCGAGTATATGACGTTTGAATCGACCACCACGATCATGGTTATACATATGCAACCATTTAGAGAAATCGCAAGTATTTTCATATAACAAACGATGATGCCCCGGGGCTACTTAACGCGGCTCTGCAGTGGGGACCACTGCAGCTACGTGGCTACGGGTTCGTCAGCAGCTCGCGGATACCTTCGGTTTCTTCGGGATTGAAGGGGCGGCCGTCGCGGTGGAGGAAGTCGTGGTGCCAGAAATCGGGATCGGTGGGTTCGTCGGCGTCGCTCCACCAGGGGTAGCGGCCCTGAGTGTCGCCGGAAACCAGACCCCAGGCAAAGCTGCCAATGCCGGCTTCCATCATCCAGGCGAGGTCGCGCACGGGTTCGCTGCCGGACCAGCGGCCCATCCATTCGGTTACGATGATGGGGCGATTTGAAGACTCCTTTAAAGGAATCAGTTTTTCCTGCAGAAATTCCAAGTCGCCATAGAGGTGGATGCTGAGGATGTCCGAGGCGGCGAAAAGGTAATCGTTGAAACCCTCCACCTCTTCGTCCCAGTGGTCCCAGACGGCCACGGTGATGGGCTGCAGGGGTTGCTGGCGGCGGGCCTCGGTCCATGCCAGGCGCAGGAGCTCCGCGCTGTATTCGAGTCCACCATTGTGACCAGGCTCATTGTAGAGGTCCCAGAAAAGGATGCGGGAATCCTGACGGTAGCGTCCAACCACCTCCGCGACGTAGCGACGCAGTTGGGGCTGATAGGCCAGGTCTTTGCGGATGCGCTCTCCCGGCGATGGGGTCCAGGACGACAAAAGAACATGTGGCTGTGAGGGACGTTGCGGGCCCAGATAAGGGTCCAGCTGCTTCGGTTCGCCGAAGGCACAGTCGTCAAATAAAACCGGAACCACCCTCAGTCCCTGTGCGTCGGCAATGGAGACAAACTGCTCAAAGCTTTCAAGTAATGCCTCGGGGTCGTCCTGCCAGACAATGAACTGCAAAAACACCCGCACAGCATTGAAGCCGAGATCCGCTGCCCAGCCCAGTTCGCGGGCGACGAGTTCCTCGTCCACAGGCGACTGCCACCAATCCGTCGTATTCACCCGATTGCTGGGCACGTAATTGACGCCGACAATCGGTTCCTGTTCCGCATACCAAGCCCGGGCTTCGCTTTCGCTCCAGCGGCCTTCGTCGGAACCGGTCCACCACCAACCGAAGGCAAAGACGAAAATCAACAGCGCCAGGAACAACTGCCGTCGCCGCTGGCGGGTCCTCAGTTTGGTTATGAAGGCTCTGTCTTCCGATGAATTCATATCAGGATTCTTGTTTCCGCCATACGGGAACCGCCTTACCCCCTAGGAACAAGGCATTGACTGCAAGTGCAAAACCTACGCAGGCCCAGACGGTGATGAACATCAGGTGCAGGAAATGCACTGGCGCCCAGATGAAGGAGAAGAAGCCGTAGAGGGCAATACCAAAGACGAGCGAAGCGATGACCGCACGGGCATCGACGCCACGAAACAGAAGCCCGGTTATGAAGGCCGCGAGGATGGGCATGCTGAATAGCCCGAGCAGCTGTTGCACCAGCTGAATAATGCTCTCGGCTCCAATGTAAGCAGGAACCAGAATAATACCCAGCACCGCAAAACCAATCGAAACCTTTATACTCAGCGGCTTCACCCGCACATCGGGATTGATGTAGCGCTGGTGAAGGTCGCACACATACAGGGCCGCGGATGAATTCAGCGCGGAGTTGAAGCTGGTCATGGTTGCGGCAACCATGGCCGCAGCAAAGGCACCGGACAGCCACTGCGGCAGCACCGCCGAGACCACGGTTCCGTAGGAGGCATCGCCGAGCTCACCAAACATCTTGTAGGCGGCGAGGCCGGGAATAGTGATCATCAGCGGCACCAGTGTTCCGCGAATAACGGCCGCAGCATAACAACCCTTCTGCGCTTCCCGCAGTGAAGTCGCGGCCAAGGCGCGCTGGGTAATCGTCTGGTTGGTGCTCCAGTAGTAAAGCTGGACAAAAACCATACCCGTGAAAATAGCTGGCCAGGGCAGCAGCGAATCGCTGTCGCCAAACAAGGTTAAACGCTCCGGAGGAAGATCGGACAGGTCCCAGCTCACAGCATTGAGCGCAAGGATCACGACCAGAATGGCCATCGCAAACAACAGCACCCCACTGTAGGTATCGGATAC
>JAFIGG010000092.1 GCA_020831485.1 Opitutales bacterium | reverse complement strand
CTGTTCTACAAGTTGCTTTCAAACATCGCCACCTGGCAACGCGAACGCAAAATTGACGCCGCCAAAGCTTTCAATTAATCCCCATCATGTCCAAGCGCCTTATATCCCTTCTTTCCGCAGTCGTAATTGCCGGCTGCACCACGGGCCCTGATTACGAGACACCCGACACGGCTCTGCCTCAAGCCTGGCCGGATCAAAGCATTCTTTCCGGAGACCTGCAGGCCGACTGGTCCGAGTGGTGGCAGCTGTTTGGGGATCCGACTCTGAACCAGCTGGTGCTGCGATCTCTGGACCAGAATCTTAAGCTTAGCGCCCAAACAGCCCGAGTGGAAGAATTCCGCGCACGCCTTGGACTGGCCCGCGCCGACCGACTTCCGACCCTTGAAGCTCAGGCTGCAGCAAGTCGCGAACAGACGCCTGGGGCTACCATCGGTATTCCCGGATTCGAGACAGGTCCGACGAACCTGTTTTCCGTGTCGGGCATGCTCGGCTACGAGGTTGATTTGTGGGGACGCCTGGCCCGCGAGCGGGAAGCCGCCCTCGCCCTGTTTGAACAGAGTTCACACGCCAGAGACGCCCTGCGCCTGAGCATTGTAACGGACGTAGTGACAACCTACTTCGATTTGCGTGCAGCCGAAAACCAGGTACGTATAACCCAGGACACAATTGATTCACGCGAGCAGACGCTGGAACTTCAGCAAATCCGCTACGACGGCGGCGATATCGATGAGCTCGTGCTGCAGCAGGCCCGCAGCGAACTGGAAAGTGCCCGAGCCGAGTTGCCAGCGCGCATTCAACGCAAGCGCATGCTCGAAGGGGCACTGGCGGTCCTTATCGGCGTCCAGCCAGAACAATTGTGGAGCAGGCCGGACTGGAATCCAGGAGATTTGGGCGACATACAACTGCCCCGCCAAATTCCATCCTTCCTACCCTCCGAGCTACTCGAGCGCAGACCCGATGTCCGCGCATCCGAAGCGGGTCTCAAAGCAGCGACCGCCTCCATCGGCATTGCCGAAGCCGCCCGCCTGCCACGCATCAATCTGTCGGCAATGCTGGGAACCGCAGCGGGATCCACCAGCAATCTGTTCACCGAAGACGCCGAGGCATGGAGCCTGGCTGCCAGCCTGTCCGGTCCTATCTGGGATTTCGGCCGCAGTCGTGCGCGCATCGAATCTGCCGAAGCACAAGCTGAACAGGCAGAGGCGCAATACCGGATGACGGTACTCGCTGCGTTCAACGACGTACGCAACGCCCTGATACTTTATGACTCCAACAGTCAGCGCGTCGAGGCCACGCGCAACCTGGTCGACTCCCTGGAGCGGACCGAAGCGTTGGCAAAACTCCGATATAAGGAAGGGTATATTTCCTTTATGGAGTTCCTCGACACTCAACGGGCCCTACTGTCCGCCCGCCTGGCGCTGGAAGAAGCTGTCCGCGATCAGCTGAGTGCGACCGCTTCTCTCTTCAAAGCGCTGGGCGGCGGTTGGGACCCACAGGGGAGAGAGAGCTGAAGCCAAGGGAGCTCAACGCTCCCAGCGCAGCCCGATCATCAGGCTCCGCCCCGGCAATGGAGCAACTTCTTTCAAAAAGGAGCTGTGGGAACGCGCCGTTTCGTTGCCCAGGTTTGAGCCTCTCAGAAACCAGATGAATTGTTGATCGCTACGGCTGACCCGGTATTCGATGTCGGCATTGAGTAAAGTAAACGCGGGTGTCGGTGCCTCAAGGTGCGGCATATTGCGGTTTTGGGCAAATGCGTGGCGAACTTCAACGCCCCAACTGAAGGGCCCCCTGTCCTCTTCCAGACGCAGCCCAATCCTCATCGGCGGAATCCGCGGAATCGGTTGGTTCGTAGTCTGATCAGTCGCCCGAACGTAGTCACCGGTCAAACGCACTTGAGTGCGGGGACCCTGTGCACGCAGCACCCAGGCCACGTCCAGTTCAACGCCCTGAAATCGGGCTTCCCGTTGCACATACTGGAAGATGGGCAAACCCTGCACTTCAAAGCCAGTCCGGCGCAAATAGATGAAGCGATCAAAATCCTGTTGATACAAGGTGACCTTGCCCTGCCAGCGACTGAACTGTGCATCGAGCATCAACTCGGCACCCTTGGAGCGCTCCCGCTGAATGGAGGGGTCGCCCATTTCGTAGGTCTGCGTCGCAGCATGGGGACCGGAAGCATAGAGCTCTGTCGCGGTCGGCACCCGCTCAACCGAGGACGCGCCCAGATGCAAATGCCAATGATCACCAAACGGGATCACCAGCCCGAGAGAAGCGGCGACCGAATCGTCACTGCGTTTTTCATCCGAAAAATCCTTCAGATTGATGCGCTGCGCTTCATAGCGCACACTGCTCTGGATATCCAAAAAGCGCAGCGACCACTGATTCATGTAGAACAAGGCACCGTAATGCGACTCCGTAGCTGGCGTGAACACCTCCGCACCCTCGGCACGGTAGTCGACCAGACTCGTCTGAAATCCAACCGCGCCGTCTGCGTTGCCCAACGGAACATGTGCAAACTCTCCCCGCGCTTCCCAGGATTTCCGGTCGAACTCTGTCATTGCCACACCATCTTCCAGCTCCCTGTGGGCATAATTGCTGTATCCTGCCCGCAGGTGCATGGCCCGAAAACCCGGAAAAGGATCCCTCCATTCACTGTCCCATTCAAGCCGCCGCTGCACCATATCGATCCGCACGTCCGGATCGTCGCTGATGTCTTCATCCATATCATCATGGTCGTGGGCGTGCGCGTGGAAAGGCACCCCGTAATTCGAACGAAATTCACTGATAGCCATGCCCGTCGAAAGCCCCGGAGCGATTCGTGAAACCCCCAAGGACAGGTTGCGGGTATCATAGTCGCTGTTCGGCAAAGTTCGGTAAGGGCTCTCCTCGGCCTCTTCGCCCGGGTGGAGGTGAATCTGCTCGAAGTATTGGCTATGGGCTTCACCGGGAATGCGCACGTCGCCGGCTTTGCGGTAGACCGCATTGGCGCGCACGGCCCACTGATCAAATGGCTGAACCGTTGCCGAAACAAAACCGGTTCGCTCGTTGGCGGCTGTACCGTAGCGCACATCGCCCAGGAACTCCGAGCCCCCCGCCGGCAGATGCTCCGGGATGTAACGCGTCTTCACATCGACCACCCCACCAATTGCACTGCCACCATAGGACAATGCAGTCGGCCCGCGGATGATCCGGGCTTCTTTCAACATCAGCGGATCTATGGACACCGCGTGATCGGGGCTCGAATCTGAGTCATCAGCAGATCCCAGCCCATGGCTCAGCACCCGCACGCGCTTGCCCTCGTGCCCCCGAATCACCGGGCGACTGGCCCCGGGCCCAAAATACGAAGAAGAAACACCGGGTTCCCAGCCCAGGGTTTCGCCAAGTGTTCCCTGGGCCATGCGCTGCATGCGTTCGCTGTCCACAACCGTGGTCGAAACCGGCAAAGCATCCGTCGAATAAGTGAACCGATAGCCCTCGACGTGGAAGGTGGGCAGATCAAACAAAGACTCGCCATCCTGCTCTCCAGGAGCCTGCGCCTGCACAGCATGGGCAAGGCCCAGCAAACAAAGAATGGCGCTTGCTCTGGACAATGAGAGGGCTTTAATGCAACTTACTTTCATTTTATGAATCGGACACAGAAACAGCATTCCCATCGTTCCGCAAGCATCTGTTCAGGCTTTTGGATTAAATTGTTTGGCCAAATTTCCACAGCGACGCTACTGCTCGCCTTCGGCCTCAATCAACTGGAAGCCGGCCCACGTACCCCGATCGCCGATGGGCACTGGGATCTCGGAGTCGACTTCAACTGGGTGGACGAGGCGCAACCGGAACTCGCCGGCGAATGGGAATTTTTCCTCTACTCCCCATCCGAGCAGGAGCGAACCTCACTGGACGATATCTATTTTGTGGTCGACGAGCGCTACCGCGACACCATCCCCTCCGGAGGCAGCTGGCCACAAGTGCTCGGCCCGGCTGGCGAACCTCTCTGGACACTGCCCCAGACCGAACGTCCCGGGGAGATTTTTCTGGGTTTTCGCGTTTTCCGACATCCCTCCGAAAGTTTTGTTGGTCTCACTGCCGGCGATTCCAATGGGAACGTTAATCTGGAACTGCTAGAGGTCAATGGCAGTGGATTCGAAGCTGGGGGCGACTATGTCATGTATGCACTGACCGGCGTGGCGACTTCGCCAGACCCTAGCTCTATCTACTTTTCAACCCGCACCGAAGATCGTTCGCTAAATTTGCCCATTCGGGCAAATTCCGAAACCCATGCGCACTACGCTTGGGCGATGACAGCCAAAGGCCGCTATGAAGCCGTCTTTCGCATAACCGGAACCATCCGCTCGACGGGTGAGGTCGTTTCCGGTGAAGGCCGCGTGGTCTTCCAGGTCAACGAAGGCGTCGGCCCTCCCTCCGGTTTTGCGGCCATTGACGCCAGTAACTTTCCCTGGGTCTGGCATCCGGAACTGGGCTGGTTGTATTGGTTCAGCCGAGAAAGCAATGAAGGCTGGTTGGTCGACCTCGAGGGGCAGCCCTATTTCTGGCTGCAGCACGAAGGCTACACCCTCCTCAATAATCCCCTTCGGGGCAGTTGGCGAATTCTTCGCTGAGGTAAAAAACAGGGCGACTTTAACGAGTAAAGCCGCCCTGACAGGGACGATTTAACTAAAATTAGTTCCGCTCGATCAGCGCGGATTGTAAATCCAAACGCCTGCTTCGGTGTCCGCCTCTTCGCTCATGTAGACGTAGCGGCGGAGGTCATAACTGTAGACCCAGGGACGGTGTTCGACATACAGGAGGCCCAATTCTTCAGTGTGAACAAAGTAATCGCTACCCACCGGATAGCCAAACCAGAGCGGGTTGACCGAGAAGTGAACGGAAAAATTACCGGTGGCCTCGGCATCGCCGTATTCACCATCAATGCCTTCGATATCGAAGTTCAAATCATATTCGCCGTGGTGGCTGAAACCCCAATGCCAGTGGGTGTGGCCGTAGGCTGGCCAGTCGTGGGTCAAGTCGCCATGCTCGGTATCGATCAGGATTTCCGTTCCCGTTCCAAGGTCGTCCGCTCCAAAAAGGATGAACTCAGCACCATCGGGCATCTGCGAACCCGACAGGTTCAGCGTCCAGCGCAGGGCCGAAAATTGGTCGACCGCCGGATCGCCTTCACGCAGACGGGTCCGAATGCCGAGGTCCGGCATATCCGGATTGGAAAAGAAACCACCGGAAGCCGGGCTGACATAGTAGTCATGACCGTCCACTTCGAAAATCGGTGGACCGTTCAGAATCACGCTCAAGGTAGAGAACACAAAATCGTTTCCGCCCCCAACGCCACCGGGAGGCGTTCCGTAGGGTGTATTCAGACCCTCAGCAACCGTATCACCCTTTGAGCGCAAGACCGTATCAAAACGGTTCTCCACAGAGTCGTAAAAGAAGGTGACGTCCGCACCACCGGCGGTGAATACAATGGGGTCACCATTGGTGGCCTGCTCAGCACTCACTGAATGCCCAGGCAGCGCTGCGGACAGCATAAACGCAGCGAGCAAAAAGCCAGCGGGCGTCTTAAATCTTCGGTTATATTTCATAGTCGTATTCAATTTGATGTTTGATTTTCCAGGGTCACTGGGAGAGAAAGGACCCTTATTGAAACTCACTTGCATTTCAGATCAAGCTCTTTCTGAAAGTAACTTTCATTAAAGACCGTGTCACAGCTCAATTCAAAGGGGATATTTTTGTGCGCATTGGCTCTAGCAGTGGCCAGTGGTGTGGCCGCGCTTGGCCACCAGCTACTGTGGACCCGCCGCCTTATCGACCTTCTTGGAGCCAGCACGGAATCGACCGTTCGGGTTTTCGCGGCTTTCTTTCTCGGGCTTGCCTTAGGTTCGGCGCTGGGCGCATGGCTGGCGCAGCGGTCGCGGCGTCCATGGATGACCCTGGGCTGGGCAGAGCTGGCCTGTGCTGTCTGCACCCTTCCCATAGTTTTCCTCCCCTTATGGAGCCAACCCATCTGGCAAAGCCTTGGGCCGGAAGCCCTGGCGGGACTGCCGGGTTCCCTGGTCAAGCTGCTGCTGCCCCTGCTGTTGGTATCGCCTCCGGCATTGTTCATGGGTCTGTTTCTACCCCTGATCGCCAAAGCCTTGCTGAGCGGAACACGACGCCTGGGGCGTGAGGGTTTGTGGATTTATGGACTGAATACGCTCGGCGGTATGCTCGGCCTATGGATTGTAGCAGTCATAACCCTGCCACTACTGGGCGCCATGGGCTCGATGGCCGCACTGCTCGTGTTGAACCTGATCGTCGCGCTTGGCTGTTTCAGCCTCGGAGCACTAACCCCGAGCGAGGAGCCTCAAGTTCAAGCTAATCGTCCGCCGACAAAAGCGTCTATTCGCTGGCCTGCGCCCTTGATCGCGATTCTGGCATTCTTGTCGGGCTTTGCCATCCTTGCCGCTGAAACCGCGGTTCTGCAGTTACTGCTTCTGGTTGCGCCCTATTCCTTCAATGCGCCGTCGGCCATGCTCATGGTTGTGCTCGCGAGCCTCGCTCTCGCGGCGATTGTCAGCCCAACGCTCATTGGCAAGTTGGGCGGTGCGCAGAAGGCCTTAATGCCTCTGTTATTACTCAGCGCAGTCACCCTGCTCCTTACTCCCTGGCTCTATTATGCGCTGGCCAGCTCTGGCTGGCAGCTTTTCGCTGCGCCGAGTTTCTCCATCTTCCTGCTCCAGTTGATCGCCTTTGCGGGCCTGGCAACAGGCCCGCTGTTCCTCGCCAGCGGTCTAGTCTTTCCTGCCTGCTGCGCTGCACACGATAGCGGCCGCAGCGATACGAGCGGCAGTGGCTGGGGACTTCTTCTGGCCATCAACGGGATAGGCGGATTCCTGGGAGCCGAACTCGCCTACCGCTATTTGCTGCCGATACTGAATCCCTATGGCACCCTGATCGCAATCGGCGTGTTCTACCTCCTTCCGGTTGCGTGGATATGGAACCTTGGTCGAAAGAAGCGCAGCGGCTGGCGCGTGTTCGTCACCGCAGCCACGGGTATAGCAATACTGGCCATCGCTCCGGCGGCCATGCGTCTGCCACTGATGAACCCGCATGCTCCATTCACGGTGCTTCATTCGGAATCCGGACGCAGTGGCACCCTGGCCGTGATCGAAGGCCCGGGCCTTGGTCGCGGAATTCTGCTACACAACCAGTATCTACTCGGCAGCACACAAAACTGGGCCGAGCAGGAACGACTCGGCAGCCTGCCTTTGCTACTGCATGCAAATCCCGACGCAGTCGCCTACATTGGGCTCGCGACCGGAATCACTCCGAGCGCCGCCCTGCGCCACCAGGCGGTCCAGCACAGTGTGTCGGTCGAGCTGTCCGAAGCGGTTTACCGTGCCGCGGGACAATGGTTCAGCGAGGACAACCGCGATATTCTTCAGGCCGCCAAAGCATCCGTGGTCATCGAAGATGGACGCACCTTCATCCTTGCCCACTCCAATGCCTTCGACGTCATCATTGGGGACCTGTTTCTGCCATGGGGTCCCGGGGAAGGCCGCCTCTACAGTCTGGAACATTTTCGCGCCACAAAGGCAGCATTGAATTCCGGAGGGGTATTTTTCCAGTGGCTGCCAATGCACCAATTGACACAGGCTCAGTTTGAAGTCATTCTGGAAACCTTCTCCAGGGTCTTTGCAGACACTGAATTATTCTGCGCCGGATTGGACAGTGCGCAGCCCCTCATAGGCCTGGCCGGATTCAAGGACCGCAAACTCGATTGGGAAGTCATAGCAAACCGCGTCGACGCCGAGTCCAGCTGGATCACAGATCCGGTTTTGACCGATCCATCCGGGATCTCGCTTTTGTATCTAGGAACTCACTCCGGCCCGACCGGACAAGGACCAGTCAACACGCTCAATAATATGTGGCTGGAGCTCAATGCAGGCCGACGCAGCGCGCTGGGGGCCAGCGACGAGCCTTACCAGACACGCGGAAACTGGATTGCATTGCGGGAGCAACTCCTTGGCCGCAACACTTTTGACAGACTCCCTCAGCAACTCGCCGCATATCCGCAGTCCGGATCCGAACTGACCCGCCTTTACCTCGAAGGCCGTTCACACCGTGAGCGCACGGCCGGCATTGCCGAACGCGCACGTCATTACATTCCATCACGCATTCTCTACAACCCCCGGGCGGACTGGCAACAGTGGCCCGGGCTTCCACCCTGGAGATAAGCATAAACCCACTTCTGAGCATGAAAAAATCCACACCGAAAACATTTGTCCTGATCGCCACCTGCCTGGCAATCTTCAGCACCGCACTCAGCGCCCGCGAAATCTGGAAGGCCGGACACATCGATATACGGGTCAATTACGGAGAAGACGGCTGGGTGATCGACTTCCACCACGAAGAGCTGGGCGTTCGTTCCACCGATGAAATAACACTTTGGGTGCGGGGCGGCGAATCGAACTTTGCCCTTGGGGCGCAGCAGCCGATGCCGGACAATCCAGACTTGGCATTCATCGGAGCTCAGGCGGGAGATCCCTTCTGGTTGCTGCCATCCTCTGAGGTGTCCTGGTTAGTCTGGCCAGGATTCGCTATAGAGGACACCGATAGCCATTGGTTCCAAAGCTATGTTGAGCCGGACCCCAGAGTATCAAACACATCCACCCAATGGGTCACGGTAGAGCTCCTGGACGTCGACTTTCAAGGTGAAGGGTCGGGCAATCTCTCGATGTGGCAGCCAGGCCCCAACTTGTTCTGGTCAACACACGATGAACCGGAATCGGGCAATAAATACTACCTCTTCCGCGGTGCCCATTCACACATGAATTGGGCCTTCAGCCAGCCCGGCCTGTATGAAATCGAAATCCAGGCATCGGCGATTCCAGCCGACGATCCGGACAGTCGGATTTACAGTGATCCTGTGCGCATCCAGTTCTACGTCGACTCTGGCCCGCAGCTCACAGTCACAGACGATCAAGTCCGCTACGAATTCCCGGTAAAACCAAACCTCGGCCAGACCTCACTGTTGATCGAGGCCTCAGAAGACTTAGCGACCTGGCAGGCCCTCGCGTCCATTACGGGTGATCGGGACATTGAAGTGTTTGATCCGGCGGCTGATGTTCAGTCGATCGGCGATGAGAGGGTTCGATTGCAGATGGATGCGCCGGAGGATTCGAGTCGGTTTTTCCGGCTGCGGTTGGAGGAGTAGATCACCATTCACGCCACTGTAGCGAGGCAGCGACAGCGCTTCGCGAACGATTTAAACCACTCTTCGACGAAGGACTATCGTTCCTTCGCTACGGCAATCGCTCGGAGGCGTGGTAGCGAGGCAGCGACAGCGCTTCGCGAACGATTTAAACCACTCTTCGACGAAGGACTATCGTTCCTTCGCTACGGCAATCGCTCGGAGGCGTGGTAGATGACATGAAGAGTGCCAGTTGAGAAAAAATCCCTCAAACTGGCACCCTT
>JAFIGG010000091.1 GCA_020831485.1 Opitutales bacterium | reverse complement strand
TCTTTTGCAATCCGAACAATCCAACGGCGGACTGGACGGACAGCAATGGGCTGCTACAGGTCATCCGGGCGCAGCCGCAGGTTCGCTGGATCGTCGACGAAGCCTTTGTCGAGTTTGTTCCAACCGCAAACGGAGGCCTTCTTTCCGAACAAGCACTGCCTGAAAACCTGATCGTTGTGCGCTCATTGACCAAGAGCTGGTGCATCCCGGGTCTGCGCCTGGGCTTTGTCTACACGACAAACCCCGATTGGCATAGGGCCCTGCGCGCGCAACAGCATCCCTGGTCAATCAACTCCGTGCTGATTTCCTGGGCACGGCACACCTTGACCTCAGACAACTACCGACGCATTCGCGAAAGCCTTGAGCACCTGCCTGATTTGCGCCGGGGCTTCGTGCATGAGCTCGACGGAATCCCCGGTTGTGAGCCTTTACCGGGTGATGCAAATTATGTGCTGGTGCGCTTGAGTGAACCGCTGCCCGTGGCTGGGGAGTTATGTGAATGTATGGGAAAAATGGGATTTTTGATACGCAATGCGGATAACTTTATCGGGCTGGATGAAGGGGCTTATGTGCGCCTGGCGGTGCGGGCCCCGGAAGAGAACCGGCGACTTGTTGAGGCACTGAAAACCCTGGTTGGCTCATGAAAGCGGTTTCCATACTCGGCAGCAGTTCAAATGCTGGCAAAAGCTGGATGGTTACGGCTTTTGCGGCGCTGTTGCGGCGGCGGGGGATTCGGGTAGCGCCCTTCAAGGCGCAAAACATGTCGAACAATTCCTATGTCACCCTCGAAGGCGGCGAAATTGGACGCGCCCAGGCGGCCCAGGCGGAGGCGGCGGGGCTGCGGCCGATCGCGGATATGAATCCGATCCTGCTGAAACCCTCCGGAGACAACCGTTCCCAGCTGGTACTCTTTGGCAAGGCGGTGCGTCACTACAACGCCCAGGACTACTATCAAACCGTGGCACCGCTGTGGGAGCAGGTCTGCCAAGCCCTCGAACGCTGGAAAAGCCGTTGCGATGTGCTCTTGCTGGAAGGGGCCGGCAGTCCGGTGGAACTCAACCTGATGGACCGGGATCTGGTCAACCTGCGGCCGATCAAATACCTCGACGGACGCTGGATCCTGACCTGCGACATCGAGCGCGGCGGCGTCTTTGCTCAGGCGATCGGAACCCACCAGCTGCTGCCGCCCGCACAGCAGGCCCGTGGCATCGGCCTGATCGTGAACAAATTCAGGGGCGATTCGGCGCTCTTCAATGATGCTGCAAAGTATTTCGGCCAACACATGGACCTGCCCTACCTGGGCGTCCTGCCCATGGCGCCCGAGCTGCAACCGGAGACCGAAGACGGGTTTGCAGTTGAAACGGAATCCTCGGGGCATGCCGATGATCCTACGCTCGCATGGATTCGTTTCCCGCGCATTTCCAATACACAGGACATCCAACCCTGGGGGCTTGAGCACGGGATCCGTACCCGCTGGGTCACCCGGCCGACTGAGTTGTCCGGCGCTTCAGCAATCATTCTGCCCGGATCGAAAAACACGGTTGCCGACCTGCAATGGCTGCACAGCAGCGGGCTCGCTCAGGCCATTCGCTCCGCTGCGGCGAAGGGTGTTCCGGTTGTGGGAATCTGTGGCGGCTACCAGATGCTCGGCCAATCCGTGAGTGATCCAGAAGGCATTGCTGGCGACACGGGGCAACTCGATGGCCTGCGGTTGCTCGATTTAAGAACCGTTTACCGATCGGAAAAGACGGTGCGCCAGGTCGAAGCCCAGTCCGGCAAGGACCGCTGGCAGGCCTATGAAATCCACATGGGCGAAACCCTAGAACAGGGTTCTGCAGAACCACTGCTCACGGTTCAGCTGAACGGAGAGATTCGGCCCGAAGGCATGTGCCAGGGCAATATTTGGGGCAGCTACCTGCACGGCCTTTTCGAATCGCCCAACATGCGCGCCCACCTTGCCCAGGCCGCTGGAATTGCGGATTTCAGGCCGAACCCCGTATTGTGGACCAGCCACAAGGAAGACATCTATTCCGGCATGGCCGACCTGCTCGAAGCCCACCTCGACCTCGATTCCGTCTGGCGCTATGTGGATGCTTGACCCAACTGTATTGCTTGCGGCCGTGTTGCTGGATTTCGCTATTGGCGATCCCCGCAAGCTGCCTCACCTCGCGCGCTGGACCGGCCGCCTGATTCAATTTTTGGAGCCCCTATTTCGCCATTTGCCCGGCAAGGGACTCCTGGCCGGCAGCGCCTTCGCGCTCGCCGTGGTAAGCATCGCTCTTGGAGTCGGCGCCTTGGTGCTGTCGGTCAGCGCCAGCGTTTCTGCTCCGCTCAATTGGATCCTGCAGACCCTTCTATTGTATCAATGCATTGCTGCCCGCGACCTGATTCAGCACGTCGAACGGGTGCGCCTACCCTTGCTGCAAGGACAGCTTTCACAGGCACGCCAGCAGCTGGCATGGATCGTTGGGCGCGATACCAAGCAGCTCGATGAAAGCGAAATCGCCCGCGCCACCGTTGAGACCACAGCCGAGAGTTTTCACGATGGATTTGTCGGTCCTGTGTTCTGGGCCGTTCTGCTCGGACCGCTCGGTGCCCTTCTTTTTCGGGTCGTCAACACCCTCGACTCCATGGTCGGCCACCGCGACAAACGCTACCTTTACTTTGGCCGCTTTTCCGCCCGCTTCGACGATGCCCTTGGTTTTCTGCCAGCGCGGATTTCCGCTTTTCTGCTCGCTCCAAAAGTCTTTCTGCGGGCCTTCCCTCAGCTCCGCAAGCAGGCGGGCCGGCACGCCAGTCCCAACGCCGGCTGGCCGGAGGCGGCCATTGCCATGGAATGCGAGCTGCGCCTCGGCGGCGGCAATTTCTATGACGGCCAGTGGCTGGACGGACCTGTCTTCAACGCCGAGGGCAGCCCGCCCGACGTCCACTCAATAGGCCAGGTCAACCGCCAGTTCTGGTGGGGCTGGCTGCGGACTATTCTGCTGGCCCTGTTAGTGGCCTATGCACTGAACCCCCATTTTTAAATACGATGCAGCTACCCAAAATCATCCAAACATCTGTCGATCAACTCAGTTCTGTAGACCCTGCGGTCTACGACGACGTCATCTCCGCCTGGGACAGTCGGACCAAACCCAAGGGCAGCCTGGGACGGCTGGAAACACTGGCGGCCCAGATCGCCGCTATTCAAGGGATCCGAACCCCGCGTGCGGCGCGGCGCAGGGTGCAGTTGTTTGCCGGGTCCCACGGCATCACTCGGGAAGGCGTCAGCTTGTTTCCCAACGAAGTGAACCAGCTGATGTTCGAGAATTTCAATTCCGGAGGGGCAGCCATTTCCGTCATTTGCCGCAGCGCCGGGATTGAATTCGAAGCCATCGACGCTGGTATTTACACCCCCACCCGCAGCTTTCTGCAGGAACCGGCGATGTCGGAAAGCGAAGTTGAGCAGGCCCTTTTATTGGGATGGAACGCAGTCCCCGAAGACATAGACCTCTATGCCGTCGGCGAAATGGGTATTGGCAACACCAGCTGTGCAGCCGCCATTGCAGCGGCGATTCTCAAATGCGATATTGATAAACTGACAGGCCCCGGGGTCGGCATCGACGAGGACACCCGCAAGCACAAGGCCGACGTCATCCACCGCGCCCTCAAGCACCACGCCGAGCACATGCACAGTCCACTGGACATCCTGCGCTGTGTCGGTGGCAGAGAATTGGCGGCCATGACCGGTGCCCTGCTCAGCGCCGCCTCCAAAGGCATCCCTGTTGTGCTGGACGGCGTGATCGCGACCGCCTCGGCGGCAATCGCGCTCGAAATCGTGCCGGCACTCAGCCAATACCTCATCGCCGGCCACCAATCCCAGGAACCCGCGCACCAGTATTTGCTCGACCGCTACGAACTGGAGCCCCTGCTGCAGTTGAACATGCGCCTCGGCGAAGGCACCGGAGCCGCTCTCGCAATGGACATCTGCCAACGCGCGGTGGATTGTTTCAACGATATGGCCACCTTTGAATCCATCGGCCTCGGCTGATTTACTGCTATGTCCGCCATCCGCTCATTTCTGGCCAGCCTCGGGTTCATCACCCGGATTCCCATGCCCTATAGCTGGATTTACAACAAGCCATTCAACGAAAAAGGCCTGTATGACTGGCTCCCAATCGCCGGTCTGGCGATTGGCCTCATACAGGCCCTCGTTGCAATTCTACTGTTATTGAGCGGAATGCCCGCCTGGCTGGCGGTTTCGCTCTGGCTGGCGGTCTCGGCGGTGTTGACCGGTGTTTTCCATGAAGACGGCCTTGCCGATGTCGCCGACTCCCTCGGCTCGATGGACCGGTCAAAGCGTCTGGAAATCCTCAAGGATTCCCGTCTCGGAACCTACGGAACCAGCGCCCTGATCCTGCTCTACCTGATCCGTTTCAGCGCCTACACGCAATTGCACGCGGCCGGTTGGCTCTGGCCTCTGTTCATCGTGCTCGTCGCCGCATGGATGCGCTGGTTGCCCATCTGGCTGATGTGGCGACCCGGCCCCGCAGGAGGCCGTGAAGGCTCCCTCGGTAGCCTCTATCACCCTCCCCGCCTCTGGTTGCTCTCCGCCCAAGGCATTGTGCTGCTCGCCGCCAGCTATCTGCTTGGACTGCCCGGAGTTTTCTGGTTCATCCCCCTGCTCTTCCTGCTCGCCCTGCTGCTCGGCAGCTGTTTCCGCCGCTGGCATGGAGGCACGATTGGGGATGGTCTCGGAGCGGCGGCGGTATTGACCGAAGTCTGCCTGCTGGCGATTGTCTGCACAGCGTGGATGTAGCCGTTCCGGTAATCATGTATTGCGTCCCAGCGCATTCAACGATTGTATCACTTTTACACGCCCAGCTAATTCCAGGGGCTGCAACACCTTCACAATTATGTCAGCCGAACAACTTCTTATTTTTCTCCTTATTGGGGCAGTCGCCGGATGGCTTGCCGGTTTACTCATCAGGGGCGGTGGTTTTGGCCTTATCGGCAATATGATCGTCGGCGTGCTCGGTGCCTTGTTTGGTGGCTGGCTTTTCGGCGTGCTGAACATATCAGTGGGCAATGAATGGGTGGGTTCGCTGGTAACGGCCATAGTCGGTGCGGTCGTGCTGCTTTTCCTGATCGGTTTGATTCGACGACGCTGAGCTGGCCTGGGCTCCGCGAGGGGCTGCGAGTGAGCAAAAACCATGACCTCCAACGAGCTACGCAGCCGGATCACGGCGCATTGCATTCTCAAAGGGATCGGATCCCCGCTTGCCATCGGGCTCTTTTTCGTCGGCTATTTTTTTGTTCTGCAAAATCCGATTTTTCCCGTGCGGATGGTGCAGGTGCTGGCGATTGATCGCTGGATACCCTTGCTGCCCTGGTCGGTGTGGCTGTATTTTTCCCTGTGGGCTTACGTTTGCCTGCCGCAGGCCTTGATGCGTGAGCTTCGTCCGATGGGGCATTACCTGCTGGGGGCGACGGCGCTGTCCGGACTGGGCCTGCTCATATTTGTCCTATCGCCGACGGCAGTACCGGCATGGGGCGTGGATTGGAGCCTCTACCCTTCGCTTGCATTTCTCAAAGAGGCCGATGCCTCCGGCAACGCGTGCCCGTCTCTGCATGTGGCCTTCGCGGTATTTTCCGGACTCTGGATCCGCAGCCTGATCCAGCGTCTGGCAGCTCATCCGAACTGGCACTGGATCAATGGCCTCTGGTGCTTCGGGATCATACTTTCCACCATGACCACCAAGCAGCATGTCTTCTGGGATGTCCTCGCCGGGGCGGCTCTAGGCGGACTCGTTTTTGCCCTCAATTACTGGTGGTTGAAGCGTTCCCAGGTCGTCCTCTAATCCCGATGAAATGGTGGCTCATCGCAGTATTGTTTATTTCAAAAGGCTCGGGCATCGGGATGATTGCTTTCGCCGACCAGATGCTTCTCGGCTGGAGCCTCTTCATACTCGGAAGCCTGGTTTTACTCTGGCATCATTTTGCACCGGGTGCGCAGGGACTGTGTGACGTCGTCAACTCGTTCGTCCCGGATGGGCGACAAGTGTGGCTAACCATCGACGATGGACCGGACTGCGATGACACCCCGAAGATTCTCGATTTGCTCGATCAATTCGGAGCCAAGGCAACCTTTTTTATGATCGGGGAGCGGGCTGAGCGCTATCCGGAACTTGTTCGGGAGGTGCTTGCACGCGGACATGAACTCGGCTGCCACACCTTCAGCCATCCCCTTGCCTACTTCTGGTGTGCGCGCAGGGCTCAGGTTTGCCGTGAGTTGGACGACAACCTTGCTGTCCTGCATGCTGCCGGAGCCAAGGTTCGCTGCTTTCGTTCTCCCGCGGGTATCCGCAACGTATTTCTCCGCCGCTGCCTCAAGGAACGCCATCTTGACTGTATTGGCTGGTCCCTACGCAGTGGCGATGCAATCGGCGGCTCGCTCGAAAGCGTGGTCCAGAAGGTGCGCGCCAAAGTTCGACCCGGCTCGATCATTCTGATGCACGAAGGAAAGACAATGTCCCCATCCATCCGGGTGGAAGCCTTCCGCCGGGTGCTAATGGACCTGCGCCTGCAGGGATTCAGCTGTATTGTGCCGACATTGAAATGAGCGACATCAGGCCCTATCGCTGCACAACTTGCGAAAACGCCGTGCAAGCAAGTTTCCAATCATTTAGGTATTCCAGGTATACAAGCTGATGCCCGATGACAATCATCCAGAACACCACCTGATAACGCAGCTTTAAGACCTTGTGGCGAACCCTGCGCTGGGCGATGAAGGATCCCAGCCATCCACCGATAAGCTCCAGCAAATGCAGGGAAGCCTCGGGAATCCTCCGTTCCTGCTTCAGCGCCCTTTTTTTGTCGGAGGTGCAGGCCAGGTAGGCCAGAAGGTTCACAAAAACCAGATACAGCAGGATCAGACGGTAGTCGACCATGCCGGACAGTTTTACCGCCGCGAAGGCCGGCAAAGCCGCAAGGACGATTACCGCAATCAGCAGCCGGACGGAAAATTTAGCTTGGTTCATTGGGTTGATGGTGAAGCTCCGTGACAATGATCACGGAAACCTCAAGTGCGAGCGGAATCCTGAAACCCCTCATGTGCTTACGATCAAATAGGCTCCGACTCCAAGAATAATACAGCCCACAACCTTACGCGCCAGGTCCTGGATCTTTCGCTTTTTTAAGCTTTGTGCGATTCTCTGTGCGCTGTAGGCATAGATCAGCTTCACGCCCCCGACGGCACAGATGGTCACCAGCACAATACCCACAATGTCCGCGACAGTGAGACTAGTCATATCCACAAAGGCGGGAAAAAGGCTCGCGTAGAACAAAATGGCTTTCACGTCGCCCAGGGTGAGGACAAAACCAGCCACGAAACTCGACACCAATGACATCCGGGAGCTTTGCCTCAGGTCGGTGTCGACGTCAGGACGCGACCGAATCAGGCTAATCCCCAGCCAGATCAGGTAGACCCCTCCCGCATACTTGAGGAGCGAAAAGTAAGCCCCCAATGATTCCGCAAGAAAACCCATCCCGAGAATCGCCAGGGCAACAAAAACCAGATCCCCGAGAACGATGCCCATGGAAACAGCGACTCCGTTGGCAAACCCAAGCGTTGCCGACCTCGTTACGACCAGTCCCACACTCGCACTCGGCATCGCAGCCAGGGCAAGCATTACAGCCAACAGGGACAATGTGGTAGGAAGGTTCATTTTATAACGGGATGAGATCTCAGATCATTGGCGAACACAAACAGTGCCGATTCTGCTGTTCCGCGGGCACGCGGCGTGCCCGCCCCCGGGGAGGTGGACGCCCTCGTCCGCCCATTCAGAAACAACGGATTATTCCCAAGCTCCTCAGCCCCTCAGCGCCTCAGCCCCTCACCCCCTTGATCCCCTGGCTTGAGTGCCACTTCTTTTGCATGCAACAAAACCTTCTTATCGAAGGTAAACAACTTGATTCCGAGGTCTTCGGCCAATGCAATATACTGAGAATCATATCCGCTGCACTGGGTACGATCGGCTACGCTCAAGATCCGCTCTGCCCCAACATCATATTGGTTTTCTCCTATAACCGCCTCTGCGTCGCTAAACGCCTGAAGCGCATTTTTCCGGTCCAGCATCCCTCTGCGCTCGTAAGTCACAAGGACATTGCACAGCTCATCCCGCCACAAACGGGGGGCAACCCATTCGGGATCCCACACGAACAAATCTTCGCACTCTTTTGAATAATCACCCTTCAGCACAAGATAGGTAATTACATTTGCATCAACAGCGATCACAAACGTCCCTCTTCAATGATGCCTTTCAGTTCCTCATCTTTTACGACATGGGCCATCTTGTCGCGACGGTCACTTATCTGCCGGAGGAGATCCTGAGAACTTTTCCGCACTGGATTTACTGTCATCTCCAAAATGCTGAGGACCTCCTTGTTCAAGCTTCGTCCATGCGTCTCAGCTCGTTGCCTCAGCTTCTGATGCAATTCATCTGGGATTTCTTTAAGCGTGATATTCATAGCACCATTATGGCACCATTATGGTTTTTTCCAAGCATTTTTTCGCCCTCGTCCGCCTTTCCAAAACCAACGCATTCTTCCTTGGGCACCTGCCCGGCTCATCCCTGGCGGTTCTATTGGATAATGCTGGATAGTTTGGCGATAACTTCAGCGAGGGACTTCTCATCAAGTTTCTCAATAAGCTTTGCCCGTCTTGCTTTCCAATCCAGACTTTTCACTTGGTCCGAAAGGGCGGCACCCTGGATTTTCTGTCCCTTCACATTCACCTCGAATGGGTACCCCTTTACACGCGAGCTGATAGGGCAAAATATCGCCAATCCGGTCTTCCGGTTGTATGCCTTGCGGGATAGCACGACTGCCGGTCGATGCCCTGCTTGTTCGTGACCAGCCTGGGGATCGAACTCGAGCCATACGATATCCCCCTCTTCCGGGACATAACGACTCACCATGATTCTTGACCCCTGGAAGATCCAGTCGAAACCTGCTCATGGAGGTTCTCCTTCGTTACTCCGTTCAGGAGCTCTTTTAAATCGTAACTGCCTGGACTGGAAGGGCGTAGAAGCAAACCATCCTCCTGTTCGATAATCTCCACATTCGAATCCTGAAAAATATTGTGGCTCATCGCCAACTTCTTGGGAATCCGCAATGCCAAGCTATTTCCCCAGCGCGATACTTTTGTCTTCATAGACAAAAAGGTATCTACATTGGATATCCGGTCAAGGCGAAAATCGCCTCCGGCGGTCGATTTCGACTTCGATTTCGATTTCGATTTGCTACGCCATCTCCGCTACGCTCCGTCGATATATCAACGCAAGAACCAAACGGAGTTGCAGGGATGGGGTTTCTATTCACCAATATCTTCGTTCCACAGCTCGGGGTTGTTTTCAATAAAGGTTTCCATGAGCTTTCGGCACTCTTCGTTATCAAGAACTACAATTTCTACGCCTCGGGATTTCAAATAATCCTCCGGCCCGCGAAATGTGCGGTTT
>JAFIGG010000011.1 GCA_020831485.1 Opitutales bacterium | reverse complement strand
CCCCAAGCCCTTCAACAAACTCGACAGCGGGATTTCCGCCGACAATAGTAGTCCCTGTATGGAACGTGCTCAGATTGTCGACATCCTGGAAGAAATCGCTGTGCTGCTGGAGTTGAAGGGCGAAAATGCCTTCAAAATCCGTGCCTACCAATCCGGTGCCCGGGCGATTGAAAGCCTGGAGGAAAACCTGGATGCATTGATCGAAGCCGATGAACTGGTCAAAGTCCCGGGCATTGGCAAAGCCTTGGCGGAAAAGATCGTGACCCTGCGCCAAACCGGCAAACTGGAGTTTTATGACAAGCTGAAGGCATCCATTGCTCCGGGTCTGCTCGACATGCTCGACATCCCCGGATTTGGTCCGAAAAAAATCCGCAAAATCCACGATGAACTGGGCGTTGAAACTCTGGATCAGCTGACCGAGGCCTGTAAGGACGGCCGCATAGAGGCCCTGCCCGGCTTCGGCAAGAAGTCCGTCGAAAACCTCTTGCGCGGTATCGCCAACCGCGAAGCCTACAGCCGTCGCCACCTATGGTGGGACGCCGCGAAAGTCGCCTGGCCCATGTTGAAACAGATCCGCGCCCTGCCCCAAGTCATCCGGGCGGAAGCCGCCGGCAGCCTGCGCCGTGGACGAGAGACCGTGGGCGATCTCGACTTCATTGTCGCCTCGGATGAGCCCGCCCCGATCATGGACTGGTTTTGCAGCCAGGACGGCATTGAAGAAGTCAGCGCCAAGGGTGAAACCAAATCCAGCATTCGCATGCAGGGCGGACTTCAGGCCGACCTGCGCGTCGTCCCGGACAGCCGCTTCGTCTTTGCCCTGCACCATTTCACGGGCTCCAAGGATCACAACGTGAAAATGCGCCAACGGGCCCTCGCCCGTGGTTTTTCCCTATCCGAATGGGGCCTATTCGACAAGACCGCTGAACGCGATGCCTCCGCCCCGCAGTGGGAACGCGAACTGGCGGTTGAGGGCATCCAGACAGAGGCGGATCTGTTCAAGGCCCTCGAACTTGAATCGATCGTGCCGGAACTGCGGGAGGGCCTGGATGAGCTTGAGCTGGCAGAAAAGAGTCGCCTCCCGGAATTGATTGAGGAAAGACACATCCGCGGCAGCTTCCACAACCACACCACTGCCTCGGATGGCAAAGCAACTCTGGAGGAGATGGCCGCTGCCGCCGATAATCTCGGCTGGGAATACCTCGGAATCGCCGACCACTCCAAGGCCAGCTTTCAAGCCAACGGCCTCGATGAAAAACGCCTGCTCAGCCAGATTGAGAAAATCCGCAACCTCAATGCCTCCGGCCAATTCAAGGTCCACGTGTTTGCCGGTTGCGAAATCGATATCCTGAAAGACGGCAGCCTCGACCTCGATATCGACGTCATCAATCAGCTCGATTACTGTGTTTTATCGATCCACAGCTCCATGACCGGCAACAGCGAAGCCGCCATGACCGAACGTTTTATCAAGGCGTTCGAAGCTCCGGTCAAGATCCCCCGTATGCTCGGGCACCTCAGTGGTCGCCTGCTCCTGCGCCGCGAAGGCTATGCGCTCGACACCCGTCGTGTCGTCGAGGAAGCCGCCCAACAGAAGGTCCTGATCGAGCTGAACGCCAACCCTTACCGCCTCGATATGGACTGGCGCCACTGGCGAGCCGCCGCCGAAGCCGGCGTGCGCTGCGTAATCAACCCCGACGCCCACAGCGCCGAAGGCTTCGCCTACATGCGCGCCGGAATACTCAGCGCCCGCAAAGGCTGGTTGAGCCCCGATAATGTCTTCAACACCCAAAGCTTGGCCGAGATCAGAAAAGAATGGAATCTCCCTCAGCGCTAACACCCGCCAGACATGTCTGACTTGTCTGACCTGTCCGACCTGGCGGACTCTGTCAGATTTCCCCATTGTCTTCAGCGTAAATTCCACTTCTACTGGGCCGCATTATGGAAACCGCCGTTCGCCTGCAAAAATTTTTAGCCAATCAAGGTATCGCCTCCCGCCGGGAAATTGAGCGCATGATTGAGGAAGGCCGTATCGAGATCGATGGGAACACTGCTCAGCTGGGGGATAAAATCGTGCCTGGAGTAAACCAGGTCAGCGTCGATGGCCGTGTCATCCGCAAGCAGCACATCGAGCGCATGGTGCTGGCAATCAACAAGCCGCGTGGACTGCTCTGCAGCCATTCGGATCCACACCACAGCGAAACCATCTTCGACCTCCTCCCCGATGAACTGAAGGCAATGAAGTGGATCATGATCGGCCGCCTCGACAAAGAGAGCGAAGGCTTGGTACTGATGACCAATGACGGTGATTTCGCCCATGAAATCTCCCACCCTTCCTACGGCATGACCAAGCGCTACCGGGTTGAAATCAACCGTCCGTTAGACGCAGTCCACATCGCAAAACTGCTCAAGGGTATCGAGTGGAAGGGCGAACGCCTGCAGGCCGACAAAGTCATTCCTCTGAAAAATGCCAAGAGTGAAGAACGGGGTCTGGCGGAAGTTCACCTTCACCACGGCCGCAAGCACGAGATCCGTAACCTCTTCTACGCCTTCGGCTACCGAGTCCGCCGCCTGCGCCGCACCCAAATCGGCAACTTCACCCTCAAAGGTCTGCCGATAGGCACCGTGCGGGTGCTCAGCCCAGCCGAAATCGCCACGCTCAAATAGAGGAAGTGCTTCCAGTGTAAATCTGTTGGCTTTTTTCGTCAAAGCTGCATAGCTTGGAAATCTCGCATGCTTCAAAGCACCTTATTCACCCGTGACGAAAGGCTTCTATGCAAAACAGTAAGCTACTCCTGATCAGAACCTTAATTGTTGCATTTGCATTCGTTTTCCACCCTGCCTTGCACGCGGAGGAGGACAACGATGAGCCTGTTGCACTCGCGGACGTCAAAAAGTCAGCTCAGCGCGACCCCCTGCTCCTCGGATTTCCGATCGCGCAGTCCCACGAAGGTATCCTGCGCAAATCGCCCAACCGCCTGATTTTCTTTCGGCCTCCCTATCCCTACCAATTGGTCGATGAGTCCGGACGCCACATTATCTACGTAGACCTTTCTGGTGCTGTTTATACTCCACCGCTTTCCCAATTCCTCAACGGCCGGGTAACCATTTACGGTAAAGTCGAAAGCACGGGAAAAAACTCGCGCCAAGTCGCTCTAAAAGCGAGCAACTTGGGGAGGCGCTAGAATCCGCATCTCCGAAAATACAGAACCGAAGCATCATAAAAACACCCATGGAACTCATCGAAGGTAAACCAGTTGCCCAGGCAATCCTCAATGAACTCGCCGAACGCGTTGGCAAGAACCCAGCATCGCGCCCCTGCGTGGCATTCATTCGCGTCGGCGAAGATCCCGCATCCGTCTACTATGTGCGCTCGAAGCAAAAGACAGCCGAAAAAATCGGTATCGAAAGCCGTCTGAATGTTTTGCCGGATACTATTTCCCAACAAGCTCTGTTCGCCGAGATCGATGCGCTCAACGCCGATCCCAAAGTACATGGAATTCTGGTTCAGGCGCCGCTGCCGGATCACCTCGACGAACGCGCCACCTTCAACCGCGTCAGTCCGGACAAGGATGTCGACGGGTTTAACCAGGTAAATCTGGGTCGCCTCGTTCAGGAAGACCCTTCTGCCTTTGTGGCCTGCACCCCCGCTGGTGTCGTGGAAATGATCAAACGTCACAGGATCGAAACTGCGGGCAAGCACGTGGTCGTCATCGGCCGCAGCCTGATTGTCGGCAAACCGGCGGCGCTGCTGTTCATGCGCAAGGCTGAATTTGCCAATTCGACGGTAACGGTCTGTCACTCCCGCACACAGAATCTGGCGGAAATTACCCGTCAGGCGGACATCCTGATAGCTGCGATTGGCCGCGCAGGTTACGTGACCAAGGACATGGTCAAACCCGGTGCCGTGGTCATCGATGTTGGTATCAACCGCGTCGACGACCCGCAATCTGCCAAGGGCTACAAGATTGCCGGAGACGTGCAATTCGATGAGGTGGCACCCCAGTGTAAGGCCATTACACCCGTTCCGGGCGGTGTCGGCTTGATGACGGTCGCCATGTTGATGAGCAATACGGTCAAAGCCTGGGAAGCTTCCAATCGGTGAAAGCCAAACACAAAGTCCTGGTCGTCGATGACCAGAAACTGAATATCCGTGTGCTGGAGCGCAAGCTGGAGCAAAACGGTATTCGGGTATTCAGCGCCATGAGTGGCGCTGAAGGGCTGCGCATCGCTCAGGAATCCAAGCCCCATGTGATCCTGCTGGATATCATGATGCCCGAAATGGATGGCCTGGAAGTCTGCCGCCGTTTGAAGGAAAACCCCGATACGGCCGAAATCCCGGTGGTTTTCATCACCGCCCGAAGCTCCAAAGAGGGCAAGATTGAAGGCCTTAATTACGGGGCGGCGGACTACCTGACCAAGCCCATCGACCTGGACGAAACCCTTGCCCGGGTGCGTACCCAGATTAGAATTCAGGAGAGCCACAAAGAAAACCTGATTTTGACGAAACGCCTGGAGGAGGCACGTCGGCAGGCGGCAATGGTTCACCTGACCGAAGGAATCGCCCACAATCTGAATAATATGCTGGGTGTGGCGACAGGCTATCTGGACTTGGTGAAAGCCCACATCAACAAGCCGGAGAACTTGAAAAGCAGTTGTGAAAAGCTCGATATGGCCCTCAAGCGCATCGCCAAGATCGTGCATGAGCTAACCAATATCGGCCAGTTTGACTCGGTTCAGACCGGTGTTCATTCAGTCGAATCGATTCTCGAAACAGCAGTCACCCAACTCCGGGATAGCGTTGGCGAAAGCGCTGATATTCAGGTCGACAACCAGCTTGAAGGGCCGGTTGAGATCGAAACCAATCCGGAATTACTGGCCAGCGCCATCGAACGCGTGGGGCAGAACGCGTTTGAAAGCTATGCACGCCAAACGGAAACACCTCCCAAACGCCCCATTCGAATTGGCCTGACAATCAGCGAAATTGATCATCTGGACATGCTCTGCATCTCGGTCAGTGACCAGGGTTCAGGAATTCCGGACAACATCAAGGAAAACGTATTCGATCCCTTCGTCTCGACCGAATCCACGGTTGGCCGTGGCATGGGCTTAACCATAGCGCGCCACAGTCTGCGCAACATGGGAGGCGATATCGACCTTCAGTCCGAGATCGGCAAAGGAACCACCGTCCGCCTGATGCACCCGCTGAGAGTCGTCAACGATCCAGGCACCAGTGCTCCTCAACCCACGGCGTAGGTTTCAAAAAACGCAGGAAGCCTTTGATCCTCCCGGCAATGGCATCTTCCGGATTGGGATTGCCATGAAAAACCACGACACGTGCGCCTTCTGGGATTTCCGGCACCTTCCATAGGTTCGCCGGAAACGGCGGCAGGCAGCTGCGCTTGAAACTGACGCACCATTCCGGCGGCCAGTATTCCAGAACACCTTTTTTGTGCATGTAGTCGGAAAGAAAAGCCTGCTCGTGGCGAAAGTTCGCCTTCACCTCATCTATGTGCTCCATGAAATAAGCGAAGGCATCCGGATGCGCGTTCGCCTCGAAACGGTAAACCGATGTATTGCCCTCGATTCTCCGGGGACGCAGCCAGTCATGGATGACTCGAAAATCACCCGAAATCTTGAAAAAGTCGTTTAGAGAACCCACTACAACCACGTCGAGGTCGAGAAATAGAGTCGGCCCCTGCAGGTCGAACAAGGGGTCCTGAAAGGTCGACAGTTTCCGCCAACCACGTTCCTTCCCGGGAGGTAAATCCATGTCCGGCAAGGGCAGACACTCGACGCCCTCGACAACGCCTTCGGAGTCATCCGTGAAGCAGACAAATCGATGAGGCAAGCTCAAGTGGCGCTGCACCATGGCATACAGTCGGTTGACATAGTGAGGACCAAATTTGGTTCCCCATTTCATGCAGATAACATTCACTTTGGATTCGGACATAGTTGCAGGTGGTATTGAAACGGATGGCGCTTCTCGGTTGGTTTCAGTTTCTCTATCGAATATGCCAGCGATACGGATGCTTGGAAAGCATTTCAGGATCTCCATTGGTGACACGAACAACATCTTCAAAACGGCAACCGCCCAGACCAGGGTAATAGAGCCCGGGCTCAACAGTGATCACCTGACCTTTGCGCAAGCGCTCCCCCTGACGATTCACCCTGGGAGCTTCGTGTACTTCCAGACCGAGGCCATGGCCGAGGCCGTGAAAAAAACCAACTGGATTTCCTGCTGTATCCCGATGCGTTTCATAGCCCGCATCGACGAAGCGCTGCTGCACCCCTTCGTAAATTTTGCGGCCGGATTTCCCGGCCCGGTGCTCTCCGAGGGCCCATTGCTCGGCATCAAGGACCGTCTGAACAAGGCCTTTCTGCGCTTCGGAGGGCCGTCCCTTCAGATAGGTTCGGGTCATGTCACCATGGTAACCCGTTGCGGTTACACGGGGGAAGATGTCGACAATGATCAACTCATGCGGACGCAGCAATCCGGAGCCCCGGCAATGCGGATCACAAGCCTGATCGCCCCCGGCAACAATCGGATTCAAGGCCTGCGCACCGCGCTCGACACAGGCAATCTCTATTTGCTGTCTGACGCGCTCCGAAGTCAGCGGACGCCCTTCAAAGACCAGCCGATTGCCGTCGATTTTCGCTGCCCGCAGCATTTTTTCGAACGCCCGAAAACCCGCGGCGCTGGCCGCATTGCCCTGGCGGATTGCTTTGGCTTCGTTGTCATCCTTGCGCTCCCGCTCAGGAAACAGAGCGCCACTGACCGGCTCCAGATAGAGGCCCAGCTCAAGCAACTGAAAAGCCACGCCGGCAGGAAAGTTTTCCGGTATACAGAAACGATCAATGCCCCGCGCGCTTGCCACAGCAGCGATCACGCCAGCAGGGAATACAGCTGCGCCCTTCGCACCCTTGCTGCGCGCCACCGGAAGCCAGTCTTCAAGCGCCAGCACTTCGTCATAAGCACTGTCCTTGCGCACTCTGGAATACTCCAGCTGGTTGACGACTGCTACGCGTTTCCCCTCCTGCGAAAAGGCAATGAAAGAATCCGGCACGAAGACCTGTCCAAAATAATAGGCATCGGCATCCGTTTCCGACGCAGCGAATAAGAGTAATTCAGGAGAATTCGGGGCTTTGGCTTTGCGTACCACCATTTTAAAATTGTGATCCTGCCGTCTATGTCTACACAATTCACCCCATGCAACGGTTGCTTCCTCTTCTATTCCTGCTCTTCCTGACCGCCTGCAATACCGATAACAATACGGTATCCGTAGCCACTGAACCCAAACCCCTTGAGCATCCCTTCTCCCTGCGAATCGGTGACCACACCGCCTATGCCGAAATCGCCGTCAGTGAGCGGGAGCAGCGCCGCGGCCTCATGTACCGCGAACGCCTACGCACCGACCACGGTATGCTCTTCCCCTACCAGCAGCCGCGCCAGATGCGCTTCTGGATGGCCAACACAATGATCCACTTGGATATCGGCTTTTTCGATAGCGAGGGCGTACTCCGCGAAATCCACCAGATGGTCGCTGGCGACACCCAGACCACCGTCTCCCGCCGCGACGACCTCCAGTTCGCCCTGGAAATGGATCAAGGCTGGTTCCGCGACAAAGGCATACGCCCCGGCACCCAAATGAACCTCGATGACCTCCGCCGCGCCCTCGCTGGCCGCGGAGCGGATCCGAGGCGCTACGGTTTGTGAAAGCAGTAGCCGAGGGCTACTTTTTAAAAGCTTTGATCAGGCGCTCGATTTCTTCAAAGCGCGCCTTGGTCTCATCAAGCTGCTTGCGGGCGCCTGCGACAACTGCGTCTGGGGCGTTGGCGACGAACTTCTCGTTGTTGAGCTTGGCTTCACCTGAGCGAATGCCTTTAAGGAGACGCTCATGCTCGCGGCCAAGGCGTTCGAGTTCGGCTTCGACGTCGACGGAGCTGGCAAGGTCAATGTAGACGGTGCCCAGGCCGCCGACGCCGGCAGGCATGCCTTCAGGAGCAGCGGTCACGTATTCCAGGTTGTCGACTGAAGCGAGGGCTTTGATGAGCTTCTCGTTTTGCTCCAGTACACGTTTGGAATCATTTGCTTCCGTCATCCAGAAAATCGCTACATCCTTACGGTTTGCGACATTGTATTCCGACTTGAGTGCGCGAATGCGGGTGATGAATTCCTTTAGGCCTTCAACTTGTTCAACCGCCTTGGCATCGACTTCAATCCCTGCACCGGACAGAGCGTCCCTAAGCTCATTGGCAGCGGGCAAACGTGTGTTTTGAATCAATTCTTCGGCGCTCTTCGCAAAGCCAAGTGCATGCCAGAGTTCCTCGGTGATGAACGGGGTTAAGGGTTCCAGTTGCAGCAGCAGCTGGCGCAGGATGAAGTCCTGAATGGCAATGACGGTGCCCTGCAGTTCAGGATTCTTCAGCTTCGACTTCGATGCTTCGACATACCAGTCGCAGTAATCGGTCCAGAAGAAACTGTACAAAAGGTGCGGATAAGCATGCATTTCGTACTTATCGAAGGCGCTCTGAATCTGCTCTGTGATCTCCAGTAGGCGGCTCAAAATCCAATGGTCCGCCGAATCCAGTTGATTCACCTGAATGCGCTCAAGGATGGACTCCAGGGATGCGTTGGCATCGGTGGCCGCATTCATCTGACGAAAACGGCAGGCGTTCCACAGCTTGTTACAGAAGTTGCGACCGATCTCTATGCGCTCTTCGGAGAAAAGAATGTCCTGTCCACTGGGTGCAATATTGACGATGCCAAAGCGCAGGCCGTCCGCACCGTAGCGCCCAATCAATTCGAGCGGGTCTGGTGAATTGCCAAGGCTTTTCGACATTTTACGCCCCTTCTCGTCCCGGATCAGACCGGTCATGTAGACATCGCGGAAAGGAATGCGCTGGCGGATCTCCTCTTTGCTGAGGGTTTTCTTTTCATCACCCATGAACTCCAGGCCGGCCATCACCATGCGTGCGACCCAGAGGAAAATAATGTCAAAGCCAGTCACCAGGACTGACGTGGGATAGAAAAACTCGAGCTCCTGTTTGGCCTTGCCGTCGGCATCGGGCCAACCAAAGTTCGCAAACGGCCAGAGCCAGGAAGAAGCCCAGGTGTCGAGTACGTCTTCCTCCTGTTCCCAGTTTTCCGGATCTTCGGGACCGTCGACCGAAACGTGCACATGTTCCGGATTCTCAAAATCGATCTCGGAGCGATCCATGCCTTTGCGATACCAAACCGGAATCCGGTGCCCCCACCAAAGCTGGCGGCTGATGCACCAGTCGATGTTGTCCCGCTCCATGGTGTCGAGCCAATGCAGGTAAGTCTTCTCCCAGCGCTTGGGATGGAATTTCAAGACTCCTTCGGTCACTGCCCGACGGGCTTCGTCAACCTTCGGGTAGCGCAGCCAGAATTGCTCGGTAAGGCGTGGCTCCACCGGCACATCGGCCCGTTCGGAGAAGCCGACATTGTTCTCATAAGGCTCAGTATCGACCAGATTGCCCAGTTCTTTGAGCTTGTCCGCCGCCTTCTTACGGGCGTCCGCCCGGTCCATGCCTTCGAAATCGGGACCCGCCAGAGCATTCAGGCTGCCGTCCGAATTGAAGACATCCAGAATTTCCAGATTATGGCGCTTACCGATCTCAAAATCGGTGACATCGTGAGCCGGGGTGACTTTCAGGCAACCGGTGCCAAATTCACGGTCGACCACAGTGTCGCCAATGATCGGGATTTTCGCCCGCGGGAATGGTCGCCAGACATGGCAGCCGATCAAATCCTTGTAGCGCTCATCCTCAGGATGCACCGCCACAGCGGTATCGCCCATAATGGTTTCCGGGCGGGTGGTCGAAATTTCCACGTATTCAACCGGACGCTCGACGATTTCATAGCGCATTTTGTAGAGCAGCCCCCGCTGGGGCTTCATAATGACCTCTTCATTGCTCAGCGCCGTCTGAGAAACCGGACACCAGTTGCTCATGCGCTGGCCGCGGTAAATATAGCCACGCTTCCAGAGCTGGACAAAAGAGGTCAGCACCGCACGCGAATACGATGCGTCGAGGGTAAAAGCGGTCCGGTCCCAGTCGCAGGAGGCACCCAGCTTTTGCAGCTGATTGAGAATAATGCCGCCGTGCTCGTCGCGCCACTTCCAGACTTCGTCGAGAAACTTCTCGCGGCCGAGGTCGCGACGGTGCTGGCCCTGCTCGCGCAACTTGCGCTCGACGCGGGTCTGGGTGGCAATGCCCGCGTGGTCGGTGCCGGGGAACCAGAGCGCCGATTTGCCCTCCAGACGGGCCCGGCGGGTAAAGATGTCCTGCAGCGTATTGTTCAGAATGTGCCCCATGTGCAACACACCCGTCACATTCGGCGGAGGAATCATGATGGCGTGCGCTTCCTTGCCGGGCTCGGCCTTAGCGGCAAACGCATTCTGCTTTAACCAGGTGGGATACCAGCGGGACTCAACTTCGGCCGGTTCGTAGGATTTGTGCATTTCGCTCATGTTTCTCGCCAATTTGGAAACCCTCGAAGCTTGCACAACCGGGACGATAGTCAAAAAGAAAAGCCCTCCCGCAAGGGGAGGGCTTTGATTCCGATTAAAAACCTGAGTGGGCGCTGGTCTTAGACTGCACCTTCGCCGGTTTCGTCCGTGCGGATACGGATTGCATCCTCAATCGGGATTACGAAGATTTTACCGTCTCCGATTTTCCCGGTTTTGGCTGCACCCTTGATGGCTTCAACCGTCTTGCTGACGAGCTCGTCCCCAATCGCGATGTCGAGCATCACTTTGGGAAGGAAGTCCACCGTGTATTCGCTGCCGCGGTAGATTTCGGTGTGGCCTTTTTGGCGGCCGAAACCCTTGACCTCGGTAACGGTCATGCCTTCGACTCCGATTTCGGAGAGGGCTTCCTTAACTTCTTCCAGCTTAAAGGGCTTAATGATAGCTTTGACCAATTTCATAGTTATAGCCTGTGTTTATAATTTTCAGTTGAGTAATTTCAAGCCATTAACGAGTCTTCATCTGAAAATCGGCGTAGGCTTCTTCTCCGTGCTCGCTCAGATCAAGGCCTTCAGCCTCTTCATCTGCCGAAACGCGGACACCGATGGTCAACTTGATGATGTAGAAGATCACAAAGGCAGCGGCAAAGGCAGCAATGCTGACTGAGATGGTGCCGATGATCTGGCTGAACAGGCTGACTTCAGAATTGAAGATACCGACTGCAACCGTGCCCCAGATGCCGCAGACACCGTGAACGGAGATCGCGCCAACCGGGTCATCAATCTTGATCTTGTCGAAGAACAGGATCGAGAAGACAACAATCGCACCGGCGATGAAACCGATCAGGATGGCAGCACCCGGGCCGACAGCGTCAGCACCTGCGGTGATACCCACGAGACCAGCGAGAACACCGTTCAGGGCCATGGAAAGGTCAGGCTTCTTGATGACCGCCCAGGAGAAAAAGATCGAGGACAGGGCACCGGAGGAAGCAGCGAGAGCCGTGGTGGTGAACACCAGGCCGAGGGCTGCAGGCTCAGCGGAGAGCACTGAACCGCCGTTGAATCCGAACCAGCCGAAGGCCAGCAGGAAGACACCGATAGTGGCGAGCGGGAAGCTGTGCGCCGGAATCGGGCGGATTTTGCCACCGGCAAGATACTTGCCAGCGCGGGGTCCGAGGATCATCACGCAGGCCAGCGCACCGAAGCCGCCAAAAGCGTGAACCACCGAGGAACCGGCGAAATCGTAGAAGGGAACTTCGAGGCGGTTCAACCAGCCTTCGCCCCAGTGCCAGGAACCGATGATCGGGTAAGCGAGGGCAACAAAGACCGTCGCGAAGATCATGAAGCTAGGGAGCTTGATGCGTTCTGCAACCGCACCGGAAACAATGGTGGCACCAGTTGCGGCGAACATGGCCTGGAAGATAAAGTCACCGTAGGCCGTCATCGCCAACTCGAGGCCGCCGTAGGCATAGGTCACGTTCTCGGGATCTGCATTCAGATCGCCGATCCAGCCACCGAACCCTATCCAACCGTTCCAGTCATCAGGACCGCCCGGATAGTGAGTGTTAAAGCCTATTACAGCGTAGGAGACGATACCGATGCTGATGATGAACACGTTCTTGAACAGGACGTTGACTGCATTCTTCTGCTGAGTCAGGCCGGTCTCGAGCGTGGCGAAGCCGAGGTGCATAAGAAACACCATAGCAGCCGCAATCACGGTCCAGAGCATGCTGACGGTGAAGAAGTCGAATGCATAGTCGACACCTTGCTCTACGTGAGCAGCGATCATGTCGGCATAGTCGGGGTCGACTTCGGCCAATGCGGCCAAGTCGATCTGAGCGGATGCCGTCGTACCGAGGATGCCGAGACTGAACAGACAGGTCAGAAACATCCCCACAACGCGTAGTTTTTTGAAGTTATGGATCATACTTGTATGGGATTTGTGGTTACCAAGAGTTGGTCTAAAGACGAACTTGCGGAACCCTTCAATGCAACTGGCATGCCAATTTTCTAAAACACCAAAAAAAACGGGAAAAACCCCACAAAAAAAAAGAGAGCTCCTCGCGGAACTCTCTTCTGAATCAAAAAACGGTTAAAATGCCTATTTTTACTCAATACCGGGAATATCGGCCTCTTCCACAGTCTCTATATGAAGGTCCTTCAGCTGCCGGGGGGTCGCAACCGCCGGCGCATCGTTCATAAGGTCTTGGCCCCGTTGGGTTTTCGGGAAAGCTATAACGTCACGGATGTAAGGTCGGTCGCACAGCACACTGACCATACGATCGAAGCCAATAGCAATGCCACCGTGCGGTGGTGCGCCAAAACGGAAGGCTTCGAGCATGTAGCCAAAGCGCTCTTTAACCACATCTTCCGGAATCTGCAGCACATCCTGAAAAACTTTGCGCTGCAGCTCGGGTTGGTGAATACGAATCGAGCCACCGGCAATCTCCATGCCGTTCAGCACGCAGTCATAGTGTTGCCCGCGCACTGCCTTCGGATCGCTGTCGAGCAGGTGCGCATCCTCCGGAACCGGAGAAGTGAAGGGGTGGTGAGCCGAAACGTAGCGGCCTTCATCCTCGTCAAAAATCATTAGCGGAAACTCGATGACCCACAGGAAGTGGTACGGCTGGTCAGAAACCTCCAGGCGCTTACGAGCGGTCAGGAGCTTGCCAGCTTCCAGACGAATCCGCCCCAAAATCGCGCAGGCTCGGTCCCATTCGGCGGCGGCAAAGAAGATCAGGTCGCCGGGCTCCATCGCTAGCTTGTCCTTCAAGGCGGCTTGTTCGGCTTCGGTAAAGAACTTGAGAATCGGCGATTTCCACTCGCCCTCGGCGCTCACACGAATAAACGCAAGACCCTTGGCACCGAGGGATTTTGCGGTGTTTTCTAGGTCGCGCATCTCACCCTGAGTCGCATCGGCGAGGCCCTTGGCGTTGAAGGCCTTGATCACGCCGCCATTGTCCATGACGCCGCGGAAGACCTTGAATTCGGTATCCTTAAACAGATCACCGAGATCCACCAGCTCCAAGCCAAAACGGGTGTCCGGCTTGTCGACGCCATAGCGATTCATCGCTTCCTCGTAGGGCATGCGCGGGAAGGGCGTCGGGATGTCGATATTGAGCACATCCTTCCAGATCCGCTTGAGCATGCCTTCGACCAGCGCATACATGTCTTCACGGTCGATAAAGGACATTTCGAGGTCGATCTGGGTGAACTCGGGCTGGCGGTCGGCACGCAAGTCTTCATCGCGGAAACAGCGGGCCAACTGGTAGTAGCGCTCAACTCCGGCGACCATCAGCATCTGTTTGTACTGCTGTGGGCTCTGGGCCAGGGCGTAAAACTTTCCGGGGTGCAGACGGCTCGGAACCAGAAACTCGCGCGCGCCTTCCGGCGTGCTCTTGAACAGCATTGGCGTCTCGATTTCGAGGAAATCCTGCTCGTCAAGGTAATCGCGGGTGGCCTTGGCGGTTTTGCTGCGCACGTGGAGGTTGCGGTACATCGACGGACGGCGCAGGTCCAGATAGCGGTATTGGAGGCGCAGGTCCTCGTTCACGCGCTGGGCCTTTTCGTCCTCCATCGGAAAAGGTGGGGTGTCGGAAATGTTGTGAATCACCAGCTTCTCGGCAATCACTTCGATTTCACCGGTGGGAAGGCGGGAGTTGACTTCATTCGCCTCGCGCGCCCGCACACTGCCGACGACCTCGATCACCGACTCGGGTTTAACCTGATAGATCGACTCCTGAAAATCCGCATTATTGGGGTCGAAAACGATCTGGGTGCGACCTTCACGGTCGCGAAGATCCACAAAAATAATGCCTCCGTGGTCGCGCAGGGTGTCCACCCAGCCGACGAGCGTGACAGCCTGTCCAACCTCGGCGCGGGTCAGCGCGTTACATGTATGCGTACGTTTCATAGCAGTCTGGTAATCAAGTGAAACCGCCCAGAAATGCTCAATTACGCGTGCGGGGCAACGAAAAAGCGTGACTGGCGCGCCGGCCTGATTCGTCAACGGCCTCTATGACCACACTCACGCTACCGCGATCGCTGGACCGCAGGCTTTTCTCCCACTCAAAACGTTCCGCATTGGAATCGAAAATGCCATCGACCGGACGCACACTGATGCCTTCTTCGCCGTCAATGCGCACACGCACGTCGCGAATCACGCTCCACTCGTCCCTGACGCTGAAATACAGACGCAGGCGGTTGCCGTCGATGGACTTCTCGTCGACTTCAATAACCGGAGGTTGATGGTCGACGAGAAATGGCGTGCTGATCCGCTGCGTCGAGCCCGCTTCTTCCGGGGGGTTGTCCAGATCGTCCCGCGCATTCACCCTTACCCGGTAGTAGCCCTCTTCAAGACCATTCAGGTTCAACAAGGTAAAGCTTTCTTCCAGGTCACTGCGAATGCGCACCCAGTCCTCGCTGTCCACGCGCTGTAAGTAAACATCAAAGCGCAGGCGGTCATTGTTGGGGTCAAAGGCCCGCCAGGCCACGGTGCGGAGGTCCAGATCTGGCAAACGCGAAAACTGCGTGCGGGGGCCACTGGCCTGTCCAAGGCGATCCGGGTCATCGGTCTGCAGCATGCTTTCGAGGTCAAACTGGCGGGCGCCGGTGCTGCCTGTCACCGCATCCACTCCAAATGGTAAAACCCGCAGATCCAACAGAAATGGGGCCACATTAGCCAATTGCACAAAAGTGCGCACCTGGTGAATGGCGCCGCGCAGCTGCTCCTCGCCCAGGCGAATCCGATACTGCAGGTAGCGCGAAGCGGGACTGTCGACGCGACCGCGCCAGATCCCCGCTTGGGAACTGACCGATTCCACTCCTGCCCACTCGCTCCAGACGTTATCGGGTTCGGGGGTGTTTCCGGAACGGGTTTCGACTTTCAGGTCCAGGGACCCTTCATGGCCGATCTCCAAGTTGCCCCAACGCACCGTCTGGGTCGCGTCGCGCACCGGCGAAGTGTAGCTGGCCGCCTCTTGCCCTCGCCCACCCAAACGATAAACCGCCGCTGGATTGCTGGTAAAGACGAGGACATCGCGGCGCGAATCGGGTGCCGGCATCAAAAAGGTCACCTCGCCTCCATTGGGAACGCGCTGGATCCAGCTCCACTCGTCCCGTGACTGCAGGGCAATGATCTTGCCGTCGGTATCGAGCCCCAGCAGCCAGAATCCGCGCTCCGAGCGCAGCAGGCTGCTGATACTTTCCTGGCCGGATTGCCAGACAGGTTCGACAAATCCGTTGCTGCCCCGCATGTAGAGACCGCTGCGGGCACGCTGCGGGCGCACGCCCCGAGGCGTGCTGTTGCCGCCGCTGCCCGACGAGCCGCTGACATCGCTGCCGGAGCCACCCTGACGGTTGCCGCCACGGCTTGAGCGTTCCTCCCTCGCGCTGATGGTTGAAAACCAGATGCGGTCGCCATCGACCCAGATTGTGCTGACTTCCTCTTCTTCTCCGCGACTGAGCGCGTAGGCGTCGTCCTTGCCCTTGACCTGATACACCGTGCCGTTTGGCGCACTGCCGATCAAAATGCCTTTTTCCTCACTGATGTGAAGAGCGGTGAAGTGGTTCTCGGGAGTCGTAAACCAGCGCTCCGGCTGATCCTCGTTCGAGCGTTCCAAGGGCACCCGCCAAAGTTCGGCATTGTAGCCGGTGATGACCCAGAGAGCTCCGTCGTGGATGACAAAATCCCAGATATAGGCGGCATCCGGATCGTAAAAGACTTCCGGATAATCCTGATCGGGATGAAGGCGGTAAATGGCACCCTGCGGAGAAGTGCCAACGTAAACAAAGCCGTCTTCGTCGACCGCCAGAGCGCGCACAATGATGCCATCGGGCTCAAAAACCGTCGTCAACTCGCCTTCCGGATCCATGCGCAGCACCCGACCCCGATTGCCCGTGCCGATGTACACATTATTCTCAGAATCCGCTACTGCTGCCCATACAACGGGATCACTCAGCTGCGCGATGGGCTTGAGCGCCGGCGCTGGCTCCAGGCGGCCATCCTGGTTGAGCGAAAGGTTTTCCAATTGGCCTTCACTGAAATCAGACAGGCCGCTTTCGGTCATCACATGCGTTTGGATTGCGAGCAGGGAAACGGGTGCCAGGCACCCTAAAAGAAGGAATTTAAGAGGGGAAGTGTTCATTAAAAATCAAAATGTGTTAAAGGGCGCAGAAGCAGGGCTGCCCCCGTGCTGCGGGCGGGTCTCCAATTCCAGGCGAAGCCGTTTTTCGCCCCAGAAAATTCCGTCGACGGGAACCGCTATCTCTTCGAGCACCTGATGCTCGGTCCAGACCCGCTGTTGTGGAGCCGGATCGCCGTCGAGCCGATTGCGAACGGAAGGCGGTGGATCCGCCAAGGTCTGATCCCCAACATGCAATCCCGAACGATCCGCGACCAGAAACACATACAGCTGACCAGCATCCCGACGGGACCTCCACCTGTCAGCCAGACCTTCCAGGGTACGCGCCGTTCCACGCCGCATAGTCAGCTGATCCGCGCCTTCGGCATCGGTCACAACCACCGACAGCTCACCGCGACCGCGCAGCGATTCCGGAATCTGCAGGGGAACCCGAATGCGCTCTTCCGCTTCGCGATAGCCCCGTAAAACCAGATTCAGCTCGACGGTATCACCAGGGCGCAGCTTGCGGCGATCGAGTTGCATCTCTTCGATCTGACGCCATTTCCAGCGGTCAACGACCTCCAGGTCCACGTCGATGGATTCCACGTCGACCGAGCCAATCGAGTTGTTCAAAAAGCGGTCGAAGGATTCCAGAAACTCCAGGGCCGTCACCGTGGGTGCATTCCAACCTGAAATGGTGCTCCGCACCTTAACCGGATCCACTTGGCGGCTGCGGACCGTTGTCGTCATGCGAATGGTCTGCTCCGGATGGGCCTCAAGCACCTGGGTCAGGGATTCGAGGATCGCCATGGCCGAGAGCACGGGCAACAGGTCGGCATAGGGGAAAATTTCTGTTGAAAAGCGGCGTTCGGTCTCCATGCCCGTGCGCATATCCACCTGCATACGCGCCATCTCAGGAATCGGTCCCACCCGACCTGCCACCCCGGGCAAACGGTCGGTAAAGATGGTACCGACCACCGGGCCAGGCGTCGACAACTTGAACGAACGCTGCACATTGCGCACCACCGTAAATACGTGCGCACCGGCAAAAGGCAGTCCAACTTCCCCGCCCAATCGCATGAAGGGGTGACCAAATCCGATCAACTGCTCGCCGTCACTCCAGGTCACGGTGCCCGTGGCCGCCGCGCTGAAATCACCGGTCATCAAGACCGCCGCCATCGCCGAGCCGGGCTCGAAGGTAAAATCTTCAGGTAAGTCCACCCCCCCGGAAGGCGCCCGCATGGGCTCCAGACCCCAGCGTTCCAGCCTGGGTTTAAACACCGCAAAGGTCGCCGGCGAAATGCCGCTGAGCGACAAAGGCGTTGGCAATGGTTCCAGGCCTTCGCCCTGTTCCACAGCACCGGATTCTCGCAAAGCCCGGTTCGACCGGGTCGCGGCAGGAGAGGATCCGGCCAAGCCCGGGGACAGCTCCTCACTGAGCAGCGGCAGCATGCTCTCAATCGGAGTAATACCAATAATTCCCTGCTCCTTCGCCCAAGTGTAGCCATAGGCGTAAGCACCGACCAATTGACCCTCAATATAGACCGGACTCCCGCTCATGCCCGCCACCGGACCACTGAGTACATTTTCCGGATCCAGCACCTTCGCCAGAATAATCGGCTCCTGAGGCCCGATGAAATTCGGCGCCGTACCGAGGATCTCCAATTCAAAGGACTCAATGTCAGTGCCCTCCACCACTGTTTTCCAAATGCCCCGCATGCCCGGCTCCACCTGGTCCATCGACCGGGTTTCCATCCGCGCCAAAAGGCTCAGTGAAGTGAAGAGAAAAATCGCTGAGAGGAGTAAACTGTGCTTCGCCGTAATCACGCTGTCCCGATGAATGAAAACTATTTTTGCCACAATACAAGCCGAAGCTTGAAGGCGGGGAGCAAACAGAATCGATAGACGCTAATTCTTCAAGCGTTACTATTGACAACCTCTTCAAACAATTTCGATCCTGCCGTTTATGGCAAAGAAAACGCGGATCATGCAAAAAGTTTTGTCCGGACGTGCAGACAGCAATATTCCCTTTGCCAATTTGTTAAGCCTATTAAAATCATTGGGATTTGACCATCGCCAGTCTGGCAGCCATCATATTCTGACAAAGTCAGGAATTCGCGACCGGATTAATCTTCAGGAGGATGGAACCCATGCCAAGGCCTACCAAGTGAGGCAAGTTCGGAAGACACTAATAACCAACCAGTTGATCAGCAATGAATGAATACAAATATGAAGTCGTCGTCTACTGGGACAAGGCAGACCGTATTTTTGTCGCTGATGTCCCCGAACTTCCCGGATGCATGGCACATGGCCAAACAAAGACAAAAGCAATCCAGCATGCCGAAGCGGCAATCGCTCTCTGGATTCAAACGGCCCGAGCCGATGGCATTTCAGTTCCCGAACCGCGTGGGCGCATCTTGCATGCCTGAAAGGCAACAACACCTTTTGCAACGAGTTATTTGCCAGCGTACCGTGACAGTGGGAGGCGGATGGGCTCGGCACCCTTGAGGTAACCGGCGGGTTCCAACATTGAAATCAACAGCAACACTGCTGCGCTTAATTTGGATGCCTTTCTTACTTCGAATACAAACGGCTTGGTCAGCTTTTTATTCATTGTAGATGACACGGCCAATCGGGAGTTCTATTTCGACTCCAAAGAAAACGCCAGCGGCAACGCACCAGCGCTAAACCTACCTAATGCCACTGCCATCCCAGAGCCTTCAACATACGCCTTATTGATGGGTGCGGGGATGTTTGCTGGAGTGCTTTTCCTGCGTCGGCGCAAGCAACGGCAATCCGCAGAGTAAAGCAGCTGATACGCGAAGCGCTTACGCTACGAGTTCGGATCATTTTTTAGCGCCCCCGCAAGGGGCGCTTTTTTTGTGCAACAAACCCTTATTAGTCACATCGCTAGGGTATGCAACCCCACACGCGGACGAGGCGTCCACGCTCCATCAATCCTTTCTTCCAAGAATCCAGTTCTCCACCAATCCAGCCGATCTTGCTCCGCAAACACTTTCTTATCAGCTCTGCTTCATTGGACTGAACTGCGCGTGCCGCCGCAGCCCTTACGGCGTAGGCGCAAGGGCGAGGCGGAAGCCGAGGGAGCGGCTGCGGTAGCCAGAGGAGTCCCAGAAGCGGCGGGCCGAGCGCGTGCTGGATTCTGTGGCGTCCCAGGAGCCGCCACGGAAGACACGGAACGTGCCCGAAGCTGGACCCTCGTAATCGACGACAATGCCACCTGGATACGTTCCAGACCAACTGCGGGTCCACTCCAACACGTTTCCGTGCACATCATAGAGGCCCCAGGGATTCGCTCGCTTGCTGGCCACCCGTATTGCGTAACCACCGCTTGCGCCGCTAGCGGTATACCAGGCGTAATCCAAAAACGAACTTTGACGGTCGCCGAAGGACCAACGGCTACTCGTCCCGGCACGCGTAGCATACTCCCACTGCGCTTCACTCGGTAAGGTATAGGAATACCCCGCTGGTAGCCGACCCGCTGATCGCTCACGCTCGGTCAGTCTGCGGCAAAATTCCATCGCTTCGTTCCATGAAACGTAGTAAATCGGAAATTCCGAACCCTCACCCCACAGGGACCACTCCCGGTTGGCAAGATCGCGCTGCTGCCGGATATTCGTGCCCATAATGGTCTGCCATTGCCCTTGTGTCACCGGCGTCTTTCCCAGCCAATACCCACGGGTCAAACGTACCGTGGTCTGCGGGCCTTCGTCTTCTCTCCGGCCACTCTCCTCCAACGGGCTTCCCATCACAAACTGCCCCGGCTCGATCCAGACCAGATCCAGCTCTTTGAAGCCACCCAAGTCCACAGTGTAGTTTTCACCTTCCGGGGGCCCCTCAACCAACTCAACAAGCAAAATCCGCTCCTCTCCGGCTTCGATGCGGCCGCTGGCGATCTGCACGAAGTACCCTTCCTTGCGAAACTCAAAGTCTTTCAGTTTGCCGGGCGGCAACTCTCCGATTTGGTATGGCGTCACTCCGATGCGCTCGCCACCGACCCAGATCTCAGCTCCACTGGGTTCAGAAGTCAACCGCAGGCTGCCGAAGGGAAACTTCAATACCAACTCAGCGACCTCGCTGCGGTCAATCTCCACTTCGTGCACCTGCTCCGGCCAGTCGTCGCGTTGGGCCTTCAGGGTGTAATCCCCAGTTGGAAGGTTTTCCAATAATGCCGAACCTGCACCCTCCCGTGAGTCAATCTCTGCGTCGTCTTTTTCCAGTGTCCATTGAATCGCCTCGCTGTCCGCCGACACCCGCAACCCACCAGTGCTGCGTTGCAGTTCGATGGTTCCCAAATCCGTGAAGCGCCCGTCCTCGACTTCGGCCACTCCGGTCCAACGTTCGTAATCGGGATGGACGATGTCGATCGTATAGCTCCCAAGCAGCAGGTTCAACAGCCGAACGGGGCTCTCCTCGATCGAAAGTCCGTCAATCCGCACTTCTGCTCCGCTGGGTTCAGTATCCAGAATCAATCCGCCACGGGCGTTTTCCCAATAGGACTCGATGTCCGCACGCTGCTGCTCCCATTCCGATGCAATGCGGTCGCGGTGGGCCTCTGGTGCCTGGCGCATATAGGCACCCACAACATCATCCAGGGCCTCCAGCTCAGCCATTGGCGCGTCCGTCGGCAGGGAACCAATCTCCTCCCTAAGGCTATCAAAGGCATCGCGGCGCATTTCAATTTCATCCCGGCGCATGGCCCAGGCCCCTTCTATCGGCTCGACGTGACGGTCAGGAGCATCGGCCACAAAGGTCTGCACGGCTTCATCCAGGCTCTCCACCGCCCTCGACTCTGCCGTTATGGGCAAAGCTGCAATCCGCTCACGCATCTCTTCAAACGCACGCTCCTGCGGTAGGTAAATTCCAAAAACCCAACCGCCAGCGCCACCGGCAAGCAGCAAAACGACTGCAAGGGCAAACCACAGACCCTTGCCTCTGCGCGGGCGCGACGCGGCTGCCGCCGGTGGCAGGGAGACGGGTTTCTTGTCAGGCACTTGAGCCGCGACCTTAGGTGGAGCCTCGACTGCCGGAGGTGCTTCAACGACGGCGCTTTGCTCTCCCGGCAACACCGCCAAGGCCGCCTCGGCGGTTTGAATCCGGTCCTCGGGGTCCCCGGCCATCAAGTCGTCCAGAAACGCATCCCAAGCGGGATCCAGGCCTTCCACCAATTGGCTTGCATCTTTGTAGCGGCCAAAGGGTTTTTTACCGGTCAGCAAGTAGTAGCCAATCACACCGACGGCGTAGAGGTCGCTACGGGCATCGAAGTCCTGGCCGTTGCGAACCTCCGGCGCCATGAAATCGATGGTTCCGGCGTAGGACGCATCCCCCGTCGCCGAACCCCCGCTGGCCACCGTTGCCGCGTCGCTCAGCAGGGATTCCCGCACCGTTTTCTCCACCAGCGAGCGCAGGTAGTCTTTGCCGACCACCTGCGCGAGACCAAAGTCAGTGACCTTCAGCTGACCACCGTCGGTCAACAGCAAGTTGGCAGGCTTCAGGTCGCGATGGACGACGCCCTGGCCGTGGGCGTAGGTCAGGGCCTGCAGGAGTTGTTGGAGGTAACGGCGGACAGCGGAGGGCGGTAATCGGTGGGCGCCGGACGGTGGGCGGATTTCAGTGGGCGGAGGGGTGCCTGAACGCAAGGCTTGCTCTAGATCCCCGCCGGGGAGGTGTTGCATGGCGAAGTAGTGCAGGCCTTCGGCTTCGCCGGCGTAGTGGATCGGGACAATGTGGGGGTGCTCCAATGCCGCCATGCGGCGGCCTTCTTCGACGAAGCGCTGCTGGAAGTTCGCATCTCCACTCAGTTCACGGGGCAAAACTTTCAGGGCGTATTTCTGCCCCAGCCGTTGGTGCTCAGCCAAATAGACCGCACCCATGCCACCCTGCCCCAGCAGGCGCTCAATGCGGTAGTTATCCAGTTTGGTCCCCGCCTCCAGCTGATTCCAGCCCGATTCCCCGTCCCCTAAGATCGTTTCGTCCTCGCTGCTCATGTCATCGGCGAGTCAAAGGAACAATGGCTAGTGGGGAAAGTAAAAAACAGTTCAAGTTAGGAACCGCCGGAGCAGGGTGTGGTCTATCGTGGAGTTGAACGGCTCAATCGCAGTTCACGCAAGTCGCAACCCAAAGACTGATCTGGCCTTCGTCGCCATCGGCTCCGACGTCCTCAACGTAGCCGAAGGAAAGCACCAGGACCTCTCCGCCCTCTTGGGCAAAGCCGGAGAAGAAGGCGTCGGTTCCATCGTCAGTGGTCAAAGCGCTCAGGTCGAAATTCAATCGTCCATCCGGATCGACTGCGTAGTCGACGGGTGGTAATTCGTGCGGAGTCTCGGTGGCGACCGAAAAGCCGTCGCCCGTCGGATTTCTCGCCGGCATGTGAACCGTCCTCCCACCGAAAGATAGGCTCGCTGTCTCTCCGCTTGCGTCGAAGCTGAGGGTTCCGGTTTGGTCCGGACCGGCTGGACTCATTTCGTAATCATACCGCGACACCCAGAAGCTTTGACCTGTCAGATGATATTCGCGGCCAGCAAGGTCGGGATTCGGGTCGAGCCGCACTCCCAGGAATAGCTGGTGGGCAGCGAACGACTCACCCGCGCCGTCAGGAACTGAATTCGTCCGTGCCTGATGAATTGAGGGCCATCCTTCGGCAAAGGCCATGAAATCTCCGTCTGGCGACATGAATCCGCTCATGTGTTGATGGGGTTCGCCTTCCCGGCCTTCCTGAACCTCGAGAAAAGTTTCGCCGCTGGGACTCACATGAAGCGGGAAATCGGCTTGGATCGTCGCGGGTTCGAAGCGGCGGCGCTCTGAAGGCAATCCATTGAAGTGGAACTGAACGATTTCAGATTCCATTTCCACTCCGTCGATCGAGAAGGTGCCGCCGTTGTCCGCAGTGATAGTGGCAGGCACACTCAACGTTGAGTACAGAATCTCAGCGGGATCGAAAATCCCGTCGTCAGTAATTTCTGGCAGGGATTCGATTTCGAGCCGAACGATCCCCCACTCACCGACAAGGTCGTCAATGCTGGCATTCTCACTCTTCTTCGCCGCGAAGGTTTGAATGTATTCAAAACGCTCCTTGCCGCCGCCGAAGCTTGAATAACGCAGTGCTGTGCCCGTAAGGACATCCGCCACTACAGATTCCACTGCCACACTGCCCAAGGGTTGCAATGCAAGTTCCCAAGCATCATAAGTGGCACTGCCGTCCGTTTCCTCCGGATGGGAAATGGTCAGCCCAGCATCCGCGAAGGCCGCCGTGCGCGTGAATCTTTCACTATATGCTTTGTATTCACTGGTCAGCACGCTCTGATCTCCGGCAACTCCAATACGTGCAAACACATTGGCTGACGGTCGCTGGTTCACCTGTTCTGATTCAGCGTCGATGAAGAAAGCAAATGGCTGTTCGAAGCCCATTGTAAAAATGGATACATCCTGCTCGGCCTCATATCCCCAGATGCTTGTCAATAGGTGATATTCAATGCCTTCGGCAGAAATGAGTTCCGATTCGGTCTGCCAGCCATCGGCATCCGTATGGAACAGGCGTTCACCGGGACTGCCACCCAGGTCATAAAAGACCCAGTCGTTGAGACCACCATACCAGTAAAACCAAGGATAGACTTCCTCTGAGGTCCATCCCCACATACCGAGAGCCTGATCAAAAAAGTGAAAACCTGCGGGACGGACATCGGCAGCCAAACTCAGCCAGCCATGTTCTATGTGGTAAATCCAGTGGCCCATGGAATAGTGCGGCCCGAACCAGGTTGACCATTTCCATTCAGGGTCGTCGAGGTCGGCCAGTGCCGTCTCCACATCCCAACTTTCCGAGGCGCCGACAGAAACGGTTCCTCCGCTCGACAAATCTGTCACCTCAACGGAACCGGAATCGACGGAAACCAGGGTCGAGCCATTCCCGTTGGATTCCCTGTATTCAACCGTAAATTCGGTTCCACGCACGCCGATGGAGGCATTGCGCGTTCGCACCTCGACATCCTCAATGTCACCGGTCCTGGAGCGCAGCCAACCTCTGAGCAAACCGATAATTGAGCGGTCAGAACCGTCCTCCGAATTGTGACGGAATTCAGCAATATCAACGCTGGAATCAGCACCCACAGTCGTCGACGAACTATCGGCGTAGCGAATGCGGACGACCCCATCCGGGACGGTCTCAATGACATCGCCTTCGAACACGTGGTCATCTGTTGAAAGGGCAATCGGGGTTCCATCCCGGATCACCGTAGCGCCCCCACCCTCAATGGAGACTTCCCCCGACCAACCAAACTGTTGATCGTCAGTGACATCGACCCCTGCCGCTTCCAATTGGGTGCGGATTCCAATCCACCGCGTCGATGAGACCGCTTGCGCCAGAACATTGTGGTCGATTCGCAGTGATTCGAGCCCCGTCAGATTGGCAAAATCGGCTGGGATTCTGCCCGTGAGTTGATTGTGATTGAGCCCAAGCACATCGAGTCCAGTCAAATAACCAAGGGTGTCGGGGATTTCGCCGGTCAGCTGATTGAAGCCAAGGTTCAGGCGCTCGAGTCGGCCAAGGCTGCCCAAGCTCGGAGGAATTTCGCCGGTCAGTTCATTGTGGGCAAGACCCAGGTGCTCAAGCCGGCCGAGACTCCCGAGGCTCGCTGGAATCTCGCCAGAAAGCTGATTATAGCTGAGGCCTAAAAACTCGAGCTTGCTAAGGCTGCCCAGACTCGCGGGGATCCGTCCAGTCAGTTGATGATTAGCAAGGCCCAGGTACCTTAGCTCCTTCAAATTTCCCAGGCTGGCGGGGATGCTGCCTGTGTTGTCCGGTAGCCTGAAAGTCACACTAAGCCGTGTGACATTGCCCTGTTCGATAACGGTGTATCCTCCGTCTGCAAATTCAACCTCGGCCCCTTCGATCGAAACGCCAGTCCAAGGCAAATCGTCGCTCAACCAATTGTGGTCTCCGGGCCAGGAGCTTCCGCCCATGGCATTGTAGAAACTGACGAGCGCTCTGTACTCGCTGTCCGGGATCAGCTCACTGAGCGGCGGCCCCTCGGGTTCTTCAGCCGACGCCACCTGCGTCAGGAAAAGCGGAATTGTCAGGAGGAAGAGCCAGCAAGCAATCCTGTTGGGAGTCGCGTGAAGGGAATCGATTGAATGTTTCATGAGTCCAGCTTTTGCTTCAAATTGAAAGAATTTCGTGCAGAAAAGCGGATTTATAACCCATTTCGATTTTTACGACGACCCCCGGAATTACGTATTTCGGGGTTGAGCCAAGGAGGACGCCGTGTTATCCATCCACAACAAAGGTTGAAACCCTTGATACGCTTTGGTTGAAGATGAAACATTGATGGCTCCGTTGCTTCGAAAGAATCAACAGCTGGAAGGGAAATTGGACGCTTGGCTGGATCTATTGGATGCAGCCGGTTTGGCGGCCGTGAGCGATGTCGATGGGGAAGACCTCAGCGCCAATGCCCGCGCGCGGAATCATCTCAAACAAATAGAGTGCCAATCGCTCAGCCCTGCAGACGTGGCCGGTGTTCTGGGCGACGCGGGTATCACTCCAACGCTGACCGAATCCGGGCTTTGTGTTTGGAAGCCACCGCAGGAGGAACCCTGCATCGCGGCGCTTGATTCCCTATCCAGACGCGAGCAGGAAGTCGCCCAGTGGCTGCGCAAGGGAAAATCTGCAGCCGACATTGGCAGTCTTCTGGGCATCAGCCCGCGAACCGCTGAAAAGCATACGCAACATATTTTTTCCAAGTGCGGAGTTCACACGCAGATCGAATTGATAAAGAAGCTTAGCCATGACGGTGTTTAGAGAATTGCGCAGCACCGATATCCGGAGGATTAACGGACTCACCCGCCGAATGGTCCGCTGCAAGAACCTTGCGGACTTGGAGCGGACGGTGGTGGATGGCGCCTTAAAATGCGTGCCAATGGACTACCTCGGATGGAATATTTTCAACCGTGGACACACAGAGCTTATTTACGTCGGAGCGAACGACCAACTCAAAGGCCGGGCCGTCGAGCTTGTGGATGAGGTCAACAACTACTTGGTCGATTGGCACCCAATACTCCTAAATGTCGGTTGGGATGGGGTGGAAAAGCGGCTCGCAACCATATCCGACTTTCAAACGGTCGGCGCTTTCCGTCAGGCCCCACTGTATCGCTACGTCTATCGACACCTTGAGGCGGACTACCAGGCAGCGGAGTCGGTCGGCACCTACGGGAACTTCAATCTGACCCTGACCTATAACCGTCGTTTGTCGGATTTCACCCGACGGGAGCGGCAAATGCTGCACCTGATGAACCGCCGCCTCGACCACGTCGCAGGCGAACTTCACCATCGGGAAATCCTCCAGGCGCGACTGGACAACCTGACCCCACTCTCCGGATCCGATCGTCTCAGCGTAGCCAACCTCACCATCGGCGAGATTCGAGCCCTTGGTTCCCTTGTTCGCGGAGGCTCCATTCCCCGCGACACAGGTGCCTCCCTACGCGAAAAGCTCGCAGTGGAAAATTCCAAACAACTCGTCTCGCTTGTAACCGAGTCCATCCCACCACAGAGTAAGGACCAGCCTGGCTGAAGCCTTACACGCGGACGAGGGCGTCCACGCTCCAATATTCCAAAACTCCACCCATCCCAAATAAGCGCCTCAATCCGGCAGAACCCAATCGGGCTCCTCGCTTTCGCGCTCGGAGTCCCCGGTGAGTTCGTCGAGTTCGCGGAGGATCATCTGCATGCTGGAAACGCGTTCCCAAAAGGCTCGTTCGACGCGCTCACTGTCGAAGAGGATTTGACTCTCGCGGGGGTTCCAGCGCCACTCGCCCCAGTGATTGCGAAGGATGTCAATGGCCTGTAAGGCCTGGGTGAACAGGGCTTGGTCGAGTTCACGCACCTCGCGGGTATGCGTCACCTCCCAGTAGATGAGGATGCGCTGCAATTCCGCCAGCGCCACTCGACGCAGAGAGGAAGGCAATTCCAGGGCATCTATCTCAGCCTCGTAGTCTGCACGAAAGTTCTGCAGAAACTCCACAAGACTCCGGTTGCGCTCCGAGTGACGCTGGTAGGCTGTTCGCTCCTCCTCCAGACGGTCGACAGTCTGAAAGCGCAGCCAGGTATCCGGTCCACGCAGGGGATACTCCGCGACGACACGTCGATAGGCATCCATCTGCTGCCGCAGCTTTTCCTGCATCCGTGCGTCCAGCTCACGAACTTGCAACAGTCCCTCGCGGTCCACTCGGCCCTCATATTGGGCAAAACGGTCCGTTTCGAGTTGGCGCTCCCGCTCCCTCAACTCGCGCAGCGCTTCCGCTGCCTCGCGGGCAGCACGGGCCCGCATCTGCTGGCGGGTTTCATTGATGCGCTCCACATAGGCTTTTTCAAATTCATACTGCCCCTCGCGTGCCAGCCCGAGGACAATCACCCAACCCGAACAGAGCAGGCCGACAAAAACCCAGTGGAACAGGCTCCGGCTGCGGCCGGAAAAGTACCAGAACATCTGGGTCAACAGCCAGCCCGCAGCAATCGACACGGCCCACCACTTCGCCGCGATCACCCTATCCCGCGCCCAGTCGACGGCGGGATAAAAAGCAATCAGCACAAAATACGCGATGCTGATCAGCGCGAGCAGCAACAGGACCTTGAGGCTGGGCCAGTAGATTCGGTTCATGGGTTCAATTGAAAAAAGCGCTCAGCATTTTGAGTCGTCCGGGCCGCAAGGAGTTCAAAATCAAGTCCAAACACCTCCGCACAGCGCCGGGCAGTGTAGCGCACAAATGCAGGCTCATTGCCCTTGCCGCGGTGGGGCTCGGGGGTCAGATACGGGGCGTCCGTTTCCAAAATCAAACGGTCCAGGCCCTGCAATTGCATCGCAGCACGCACCGACTCAGCGCTTTTGTAAGTCACAATCCCGGTAAACGAAGCCCAACCGCCGCGGTCAATCAACACCCGCATCGACTCGGGCCCTTCACTGAAACAATGGAAAATCACCTTGTTCCAATCGACCCCACTTTCATCGATCAGTTGCACACATTCATTAAAGGCATTGCGCGAATGAATAATGACGGGGCAGCCCAGCTGATACGCTATGGACAACTGAACGCGAAACGCCAACGCCTGCATCGCTTTCAGCTCTGCGGCTTCATCGGGATATTTCGGCAAGTGGAAATGGTCCAAGCCAATCTCTCCCAACGCGACCGGCATGGGATCGGTCGCGAAATAGGAGGGGATCACCTTGACCATATCCTCCCAGGTTTCATCGACCGAACAGGGGTGAATGCCCACGGTCCAATCAATCCTTCCCGGAAACTGTGCCGCCAGGTCGAAGTAGGGCTGCCAGTCTTTCAAACTGGTTCCCACAGTGATCATTCGATGCACTCCGGCGGCTTCGGCCCGTTCCAATACGGCATCCAATTCGCCCCGCTTGAGGAATTTTTCTAGATGACAATGACTATCAATCAGCATAAATGAATTTTGTTGGACCTTTTCGGTCCATTATACAATGGTGGAAACTGAAGTGATCACAAACAAGCAGGGCTCATGATAGGCGAAAAACTCGAAGAAGCACGAAAACGCAAGGGAATCTCAATCCGCGAGGCAGCGGATGCAACGAAGATTCGCGGTGAATACCTTATGGCCATGGAGAACAACAGCATGGACATTAACCTGCCGACGATCTACATCCGCGGTTTTCTAAAGAACTATGCCCGTTTTCTGAACCTGGATGAAAATAAGATCCTGACTGATTTCGACGCCCGTCAACTGGGTCGATCCAATTTCAGCGCCGAGCGGGACACCCTTGGCCGCATGGAAGTTCCTCCGGTTCTGGACGAGGAAGAAGAATTTGAAGGGGAGCCCGAAGAAGCAGAGTCTGAGGAACCCGAAAGCTCCTTCAAAGCCAAACACTCCCCGTTCGACGAAAGCAAAAAACCACCGCGTGGGCTCATCAACAAAGCAACCTCACGCAAACAACTCGAGCGCATCAGCGCAAACAAAGACCTTTATATCAAGGCGGGCTTGCTGGTCGGGGGAACCGTTTCTCTTATTGTTATTCTGGTGCTGCTGATTCGGGTGATTATTGGAGGTGACTCTGCAGCCGACGAGACCGCAGCAGACACCGCCCGTGAAACCCGCACCGAAGCACCCGCACGCTACGAACCTATTGTGCTGAGAGCCACCGACACCGTCACCGTGATCGTGGAACAAACCATCGACCGCGAACGCCTTTACAGCGGTACCCTTGAAGCAGGCCAGCCGCTCTCACTCGAACGCCAGGGACCGGTCTCTATTCGCTTCACCAATGGCTCAGCTCTGACTATCGAACGCGGCGACGAACAATTCCGCCCGAACCAGAGCGGTGTCGGCCGGACTGTGATCGACTGAGTGCCTTTCGAAAATATGTCTACTGAAAATACCCCCGTTTGGGTGCTCTGCGATGACCGTTGGCACCCTGGCCAAGTCGTTATTGATGGACTCCGTCCGCTCGAGACCGCCGGCTACACCTTCAAATTCAGCAAAAAGATCGACCGCATCGATCTGGAGACTCTGCGCCAATACCCTGCGGTCATCCTGAGTAAATCAAACAACACTACTCAGGAAGACCTCAGCCCATGGGCCACAGAGGCGGTGCAGCAGGCCTTTGATGATTACGTCAGCGAAGGCGGCCGCCTGCTGGTGCTCCATTCCGGCACCGCCAGCTATCAGGATGAGCCAATCCTGCGCAAACTGATTGGCGGCGTCTTTGTCCAGCACCCTGAACAGTGCCCGGTCACCATCCTGCCCAAAGGCAACCATCCGATCACCGAAGGCTTTCAAGCCTTCACCGAAAAGGATGAACACTACTTCATGGAGAAGGATGACCCCGAAGCGCTGCACTTTCTGGAAGCCAAATCCGAACACGGCAGCGAAACCGGCGGCTGGACCCGCAAGCACGGCAAGGGCAAAGTCTGCGTCCTCACGCCCGGTCACAACCTGCCGGTGTGGCTGCACCCCGAATACCAGAAGCTCCTGAAGCAGTCCCTGAGCTGGTGTTTGGCTTAAAGAGAGGTCCAGACCAGCCTCAGTCTTCCCGGCGAACGACAACAGGAGGCTCTTCTCCAACCCAAAACTCGAAGCTGCGTGTCTCCGAACCATGCCTGAGAATAACTCGGTGAGCACCTTCGTGAATCGGAAGCTCGAGTTCAAAGTGAGCACGCCGGTCCTCATCCAGCATGCTGTAATTGGCAGCCAGATAACCGCTATCAACCGCATCCAAGGCAACGCGCGCCCCTGGTTCCAATTGAGGGAAAGTCGCACTGCCTTCGACCCTGGCACCAGGACTCAGGTAGAAACGCGGAAACTCGAAGCGCACATTCGCCGCGACGGAGATGCTTTCGCCCTCATGCCAAATCTCTCCCCAACGCGCGGGATCCGTGGGACGATCCACAGCCGAATAACTCCGCTGAACATTGCTTGAAGGCTCCCGATCCACGACCGAAGGAACCACCGAGGCACCCGATTCGCCATCGGGACTCTTTTCTGATTTGCCAGGAAATAGAATCCAGCAAACACCACCAATAATAAGGGCCAACAAGAGCCCACAAACAACAACGCCGCGAGCCGATCGGATAAAACTACTACGTTCTGAAGTCATACCTCAAAGCTCGGCCATCAATACCCCAGTCTTCAAAGGAAAATAATAGTCAATTCTTGTGATAAAATCGGGTTGACTCATAGCGAGGGCAGAAGGCCGCGCTCCAACTACCTATGCAATCCGCCTCTTCAGCATGCCATCCAGGCTGTAATTGCCGGGGCCCGTTGAGGCCAGCAGAAGGGCTATGGGAAGAAAGACCATGACGTGGTGACGGGGGAAGAATTCACCCGTGCCGATAAGGGCGATCGCAATGCTCAACAGAACCAGCGTGGTCACGATGGCTGCGCCACGGCCCAGGAAGCCAATGAAAAGCAGGGCACCGAAGATCAGTTCCAACCATGGAAGTGCGTAACCGTAAGGAGTCGCAATAAAATCGGGGAGCCAGCCGGGCACTCGGTTTTGAAAACTACCATTGAGAAAGGTGCCGAAACCTTCGTTCCACTCATTGAGGACCTTGTTCCATCCCGCAAAGAGCATGTACCATCCGAGTGCGATCCGGTTGACAAATAGAAGCGCGTGCATGCGCGAGCCCTCGGGCCAACGGGTTTTGAGAGCTGCTTTACTGGACGAAGTTTCAAGGATTCCTGGCATGGGAATCGCATTGATAGGGTAAACGCTGACTTGGGTCAAGGGGTTATCCTTGACGCCCAAGCCGTTGATCTTCTGGACAAAATGCGTTTCGGATGATGGTATAGGATTCCGCTATCACCTGCCCGAATCCGCAGCGGAAACGGTGACGATCGAGCGTGAATTAACCACTTTCAAATTCCCATCCAAAACCCGCAAGGGCGCGACGCCCATGGCGGAAGTGAATACCGGCTGGGCGGAGACCAATCCGTCTTACGAGGAGCACTATGTGGCTCCGGTCTATGTCGGAACGCCTTCGCCGATCGGGGTCGGCTGGTCCTACCCCGCATTGTTCATAGTGGACGAAACCTGGCCCTGAGCCCAGGGGACACTGTCGAAGTTAGCCTGCAAGCCAATGGCGGATTCGTAATCTTCCTAAGCCACCGATGAAAATGAATGCGCACCTCCGGCATCCGGTGGGGTACGGTTCGACGGACCGACCGGGCACCATTTGTTCAGACCAAATCACAGGCCTCGGCCGGCATCCAGTGGGGGTCTTTGCCGTCCCATTTGACGTTGCAGCCGATGGGATTGGTGGCGGGGGTGCTGACGGCTTTGCCAGCCAGGTGCTCGGTCAGCGCGGTATCGAGGTCGTGCGTCGTGACCTTTTCCGGCTCACGTGGATTGTCGTTTGGGCGACCTGTGTAGATCATCTTACGCTCCGCATCAAAGACGAAAAAATGTGGGGTCCGCAGGGCTCCGTAAGCGCGGGCTACCTCTTGTGAGGCATCGTGCAGATAGACCCAGGGAAAGTTGTGCTCCTGCATGCGGGACACCATGTGCGGAAAATCATCATCGGCATTGGTGTTGGGGCTGTTGCTGTTGATCCCAACAAAACGAACCCCCTTATCAGCGAATCGTTCCGCAGTCGCACGGGTCAGCTCATCCGAATTGACGACAAAAGGACAGTGGTTGCAGGTGAAAAAGACCACCAGCACCTTTGCTTCCGAAAAATCGGCGAGGCTGTAGGTCTTGCCGTCTGTCGCCGGCAAGGAAAAAGGAAGAGCCTCCGCAGCCAGCGGAAGCGTAAATTGAGAAGCGTGTTTGGATTGGGTCATTTTCTCATTAAACCGCAATCCAGCGAGGAATTCAAGAACTGCCGGGGAAAAGCGGTTTTTGGGACGCAGCCCATTGCAAGCCGCGCAGCGTCATCTCGGTAACGACGGGGTAGTCGATGAACTCCTGCAACTGGTGGCCGAGAGCGGAGTAAAAAACTTTTCCTTTGCCCCAGGGCTTGACCCAGACGACAGGGACGGCGAAGTCGCGTCCATTGGAATGGTAGTCGGTTTCGGCGAGGACGATGTTGGCCGGATCGACCAACATGTAATAAATTTCGGAATGATAGTCGAAGCGCTGCGGCATCCCTTCGGTCACTGGGTGGGCGACAGGCGTGAGGCGTACGCTGTAGTCCCGCGGCTCGGGATGCTCCACAAACTGTCCGCCAACGAGCCATTGATACCATAGATTGCCGCGAAACGCATCGCCCATGCCGCCATGAAAGCCTCCCAGGCCAATTCCTGAGGAAACAGCCGCATCCAGATTCTTAAAACGCGCCTCGGAGAGATCTCCCATGGTCCAACAGGGCATGATCAGGTCGAAGTCCAACAAGGCCTCGGCGTCGTCCAGGCAGTCCAGACTACCGCAGCGGGTAACGGCTGCTCCACGCTTCCGCAGGGCATCGGCGAAGAATTGGGAAACGGCGTCGGGCTCGTGGCCTTCCCAGCCACCGTGAAATATGAGGGCCTTTTTCATTCTTTAACAAAGGAAGCTGCAGACAAAAGGGTCAACGTCGCTTTCCTACGCCCGCAACAGCGCCTCCAGATCGCAATTAACGATCACTTCCAGATGCTGGGTAATCTTTTCGGCGCTCCAATCCCACCATGCGACTTCAAGCAACGTGCGGATCGTATCTTCATCGAATCGGTAGCGAATGGTTCGGGCCGGATTGCCCCCTGTAATGCTATAGGCCGGAACATCGCTGGTAACCACCGATTTCGACGCAATGATCGCTCCATCCCCGATTTTGACTCCAGGCATGATGGTAGCTTCATAGCCAATCCAGACATCATTCCCGATAACCGTATCGCCCTTGTAGGGCAGCTCCCCTTCTTTCGGCATCACCTTTTCCCAGCCGTTGCCAAATATCTGAAACGGATAAGTGGAAAAGCCCGAAACCTTATGGTTAGCGCCATTCATAATAAATTTCGCCCCCTGCGCAATCGCACAGAACTTTCCAATAACAAGCTTGTCTCCAATAAACGGGTAATGATAAAGCACATTGCCCTCAAACCGCTCCGGCCCATCCGGATCATCGTAATACGTGTAGTCACCTACCGAAATATTCTCCGAGGAGATATAATTCTTCAGATACCCCACTCGCGGAAAACCCTTCATGGGTGCTTTGTCGTCTGGATTTGGTCCGTTCATAAAATTGTTGCCTGAGTAAATCCCTTGACCCGCGCTTTGATCCTGCAGATCCAGGGAAGTTCCACAATCCATATCCATCCAACAATCCTCTCTTCCACAATCCACCGCCTCCCGGCCCCAGACTAAATACGAACAAACAGAGAGGTCTCAGGGGATCCTTATATCAAATTGACATCATTTTTTTCAGCATCATGATGCTAAAAATGAGAACGACCCTTAATATCGAGCCTGACATCGAAAAACAGGTGCGGGAACGGGCGGTCAAAACCCGGCGACCATTCACCAAGGTTGTCAACGATCTGTTGCGGCAATCATTAGCTGCCGAGGCTTCAACACGACGCCAACCTCCGTTTACAGTTAAGTCAAAGTCACTCGGACTGAAAACCGGCATCGACCCCTCCCGCCTGCAACAAGTGGCGGATGATCTCGAAGCCGAGGCTTTTCTCGACCAAAACAGCAGAGTTCCCAAGCAGTGATTGTTCCCGACTTAAATTGCCTGGTTCATGCCTACAACAAACAATCGCAGTGGAATGCCAAAGCGGAAGCCTGGCTGACAACCTGCATGGAGGATACGCAACCCTTCATCCTTTTGCCCGTCGTTCTTTTCGGCTTTGTTCGGATCACAACGAATCCACGTGTTTTCGAAGCACCGTTCAGCATTGACGAAATCCGCCCCATCGTCGCGGAGTGGCTAGCACGCCCCCAAGTGCGATTGGTGGAAACCGATCCCGGAGATATCCAAAAAGCGCTTGATCTGCTAAAAATCGCCGGAACCGCAGGCAACTTGACCACCGATGCCCAAATAGCATCGGTAGCCCTGCGACTCGATGCAGAAGTCCACACCACAGACATGGATTTCCAACGCTTCCCCGGCCTGCGCTGGAAAAACCCAATGCAGTAGCGCTTGGTTTTTAAAGCTGTGAAATTATCAGGCCGTGAGGCCGTAGCGAACCAACGATAGTGGTTCGTTGGACCCGAATCAGTAACCCATTCCGAATACCTCAAGCCAATACCTGTATACCCAAACCGCGTAACAACCCGCTGCCCCCGCGTTTCAGCGTTTCTGCGTGAGGTCTAAGACGCGACTCCAAGCCGGCGTAACCAGCCTAAAGCCCAGCCATATCGTGCGCTGGTTTTGGATTCCGCGCTCGGGACGATCGCGGCTACGGAAAACTGGCGAACCAAGAAACCACCAACCAACAACTCGAATGAGTTGGGAATCGTTCATCGCCCTTCACTATTCCAAAACTTCACGCGAAACGAACAGGGAGGTCTTTAACTTCATTGGACCCGAATCAGTAACCCATTCCGAATACCTCAAGCCAATACCTGTACACTCAAAATCGAAATCGAAATCGAAATCGCGAGAAGCTAAGCTCGCTGCATTCTCACCCCAAAATCCATATCTATCCATTATCCATCCTCCCGTCCAACAATCCATATCTCAGCACCCCCACACCTGCTGTTTCCTCGTCCCTACTCAGCCCTGAATGTCAGGGTCTCCGTGTAATAATACCGAACCGATTCTCCATCAAACATACCAACATCTGGAGCGTAGGCCTCCTGATATTCCCGCTTCATGAAATCAGCAATTTTCTCGTGATCCGCACGGATGGTTTCAATTCGGTGGATGACTCCCGCAGCATCCACATAGACCAGAATCTCAGTAACAGACTTAAAATAAGGGCGTGCCGCAGAGGGTCGTGGCAGCGCATGGAAGTTACCCGCCTGATCTCTGATTCCATATTCGAAAGTATCCCTTATTGGCCCTGAAGCTCGAACAGATCCCGACCCATAAATAGGCCTGGGGTCATAATCCAAGTCATCAACTGAAAAGTACCCATCAATGTCGCAATCCACAGCAAGAACAGGAGGCCCCAGGTCAACATCCTGATCAGGATCACCAGAAGTACGGACATGACCGCATCCGAGTCCAGATACGCACAGGCAGATCAGAAGTATTAAAACTGTTTTCACTTTACAATTGGGGGCGTGAACCAGGACGAGCCACATCCCGAACAAAGGTAGAGGAGATTCGAGTGATCAGATAAAAGGCGACTGGTTGACCTTCTAGATAACCCGGTTCCAAAACGAGTTGATAGAGCCGCTCTCTCAGCTCGGCTGCAATGTGCGGATCTTCCGCATTCAGTACATGTATCTCAGTGACCTGCCCATTCTCATCAAACAAAATCAGAAAACGATTTTCCACCGCTCGCTCCGTCGAAACCTGCGCAGAAATGTGCGGGGAACCGGATGGCTGGCGAACAACAGCCGGTGAATTCTCCAATTTCTCAAAGGCCACATATCCAGAAACAACTCCTTCCACCTTATCCTCATCCAGAAGATCTACTTCGGGACCAAAAGACCGCTCACCCGGGTGGAAACAACCAAACAGCAATAGTGTCATTGAAAACACCAACTTGACGGATTTATCCATTGGATCAAAAAGACCAGTCCACAGGTTCCGAAGGATGCGTGTGAATTGTTTCAAAGGAAAAAACAAAAGGGACCACTACACCATTGAGCTTCCCAGGTTCAAATTTTGCGGACTGAATCCTGGATACAACTCTTAAAGCGACTAATTTATGATCCGCTTCAAGAATCAACACGTCTTCAACCTCTCCCGAAACGTTAACAAAAACCAGCAGCTTAACCTTGGAACGAAATGATGGATAATCATCGGGAACAAGCGGAGGAGATCGTCCAACCCGTCCATGCCAGACGACTGCCGGGGTATGATCAAGGTCCTTCATTTCTACATATCCAGATTTATCGTAATCGCTAAGCGCTACGGGCCCCCCGAGGCCAGGATACTGATCTGAAGGCTGCTCCGAGAGCAAAGCACATCCCGACAAGAACAATAAAACAGATATGACAAATTCACTTTTCATGATTCTTACCAAGCACAGAACAGAGTTTCACACTAAATCACATCAATCAATTGCCCTCCAACCATTCCGCTCGACAATACCAGACCAGTCTAAGACATCAAAAGTTTCTAAATAAACATACTCAACCCCATCCTGCAGACCCAACATATTTGGCAGATAAAATTTGAACTCGAAAGAACGAGGCAACCGAATGGAAGTGAGGTTATTAAGGTCACCCATTCTGACATGCAAGAGCTCAGAACCCTGAGCTTCTGGCACAGCGGGATTGGCGGCGTTAAGTATCCAATAATGATAACTGACCGAATCCTCAGCATTTTCTTTCTCGAGACGGAGAACCACGTAATCAGAACCCCTTCTGCCAACCAAATACCCCTCATAGGGGAGCACCAATGCACGGTTATTTAGAGACCAATTAGGTTCCAGAAAATCCTCCGGATCTCCTATCAGTTGCAAACCAGCTCGTTCAAGATCGAAAACGACCGGACCAATCCTACCCGTAGTATTGATCACCACAACCAATGTAAGAATCGCTACCGACCCAAGGATCAAAAATACGACTATTAATTTCCTCATCAGTTTCCTAAATTTAAATGTCTGGCTGCCTCTCTGTTGAAAACTCCAAGATTACCTTTGGGATTTCCAGCGGAAGAGATGAACGTGGAATAAGTTGAGTTTTAACAACTCTCCTAGTGTATTTACGGACCAGTGTCGAATTCTCCCTCACCCCAACGCGAGGGACTCCTAGCCCCATAAGCGAACTAAAGCCACCTCCCATTGATACATCAATCGAAAATGATTTTCTGTAGACAAAGATCGTTTCCCTAAAACTAGCATCGTACTGAACTGTAGTCGCTTGAAAAAGTGAAAGGACGTTGTCCACAAGAGGAATACCAGTCAATGCTGGGAGATCATTTCTGCTTGCATAATACCAGTTCGATAATCTTTCCACCTGATGAACAACTTCATACTCATACGCGAAAAGCCCCAGACTATCGCCAAATGATGATTGCTCAAATAGAGGTTCTTCAATCCAAGGGCCTTCAGAAACTCTCTCAGTCTGTCTTTCCTCCCTCCCTCCAACCTTCGGCGCTGGCCTTACCAAATGCACCATAGCAGCAGTGGCGCTGCCCCAGGCGGCGCCGCTGCGCACGCCTTTCCATACATTTTGTCCATAGACCGCTGCGCTCATCGCTCCACTCACGGCTCCAATCACCGCTCCGGATATCATAGCCTGCCCCAGGTGGTCGGAAGCAAGGCTAAAATAGCCGCCTATCGACGTCGCCCAGTCCTGAGCTATGGCACCGGCGAACATGCCTATCCCCATGCCCATGAGAAAATCGCCGACGGATCCCCCGTTCGCTATTGCGCCAACGGCTCCGCCGATGATACCGGCAAAGGGTGCCGTCGCCGGAAATGCGGCAAGTGCTACCGTCACCACCGTGCCCACATACGGTCGAATGGTCTTCCACATCGACCCCAACGCATTGCCAATGCCGCTGAACACGTCCCCGATCCAGCCGGCTATCTTGTCAAACAGGAACCCGCTGGGGTCCGTAAAGCTCATCGGGTTGTTCAGCACATAGCTGTAACGGTTGTAATTTTGCAGATTATTGGGCGACTGCACATAAGGGTCCGGACTGAGAAAACGACTGCTGACGGGGTCATAAATCCGCCCTCCCATGTGCACCATGGAGACATCCTCCAGCATTTCATGTCCGCCGTAGCCGCGGTTGCCAATGTGCGCGGGCCAGGCGGTCTGGAATCCATAGGTATTCCAGGTGTCCGGGTCCCGTGGGTTCCCCCAGGCGTCGTAAGCATAGGTATCCGCAACCCCACCGCTGGTTCCCAGGCGACTCAGGACCATAGTCGAAGAGCCCAGCAGGTCGCTCAGCAGGTAGTATTCGTCGCCCGTGCTCTGCGGCTGCCCGTCCATGAATTCCACCATTCCGGTAGCTCCGCCGGGCAAGGGTATGATATGGCGGTGGCGGATGCTTGAGTTGGGGTAATGAATCCGTTCATATTGACCGCCACTGGCAAACCGGCGGTCCTCTCCGTTGGAACGAACCTCACGAATCCGCTGCTGCCGAGTGTCATAGGTATAGGTGTAACTGGCTCCGGTGTTTGTGCTGATGCTCTCCGGCTGCCCAAATGGCAACCAATCAATGGCCTGCCAACCCGGGCCGGAGACGTGATTCTTGAGCGTGACCTGTCCACGGAAATTGTAACTGTAGGCGATTCCCCCGATGCCGGTCACCGTCGAGTTGTCCAGACGCATGAAATAAGTGCTGTCGTACTCGTTCTCGACACCCTCCTTTTCCAGCAGGTTGCCAAAATTGTCGTAATAGGTGTGCACCGGCGGGGGAACCCCTTCTCCTAGATAACCTATATTGGACCCGATCAGACGGTGGAGGTCGTCGTATGCGAAAAATTCTTCGTTGGAGTGACTGCCATATTGAGGAACCGCCACTCAGCCTAATCAGTGAGCCATTCGCGGACGCCCCCTTCTGATCTAGTCCAAGTTCCTCACTACGTGGATCACGAATCCATTATTCCAACAATTCTTTTTTCCACGCATCCCCTGGCCTGAAGGCGCAGGGCTACGAGACAGCCACGCCCCCATTCAATATCCTTCCAACGCTCCACACATCCACCAATCCACTCATCCAACACTCCACCCTCCCACCACCACTCACTTGACATTCGCTATCACTGATATCACTCCAACCACATGGCTCAATTACTTGTCAGGAACGTCGAGGATGCCTTGGTCCGCAAGCTCAAGCGGCGGGCGCGGGAACGGGGTGTGTCTTCGGAGGCATAGAAGTCCTGCGCCGCAAGTCCCCCGCCCAGGTCCCTGCATTCGAAAACTGGCTCGAACAACTGATGACGGATTACGAGGACTTCATCCTCCCCGTCTCCGAGGAAGTGGCCGATCATTGGGGTCGCTTCAACGCAAAGCAAAGCTACCCGGTCATCGACAGCCTTCTGGCTGCCACTGCGACCCACTTCCAACTGACCATTGCAACCCGCAACCTTGCCGACTTCCCGGACGAAATTCCAAGCGTAAATCCTTGGGAATTCAAAATCTGAAGTTCCGCGCATGCCCGTGGATCGAGACAAATCCGGCAAGGCCCGCCCGCATCCATCAGCCCGTAGCCATTCGCTTCAGCGAAGGGACCGCGACTCAAGTTGCGGCCATGGAGGCCGGACTCAAAGACTGAACTTGCGCGCGAGTTCGCTCTCGCGCAGTTCGATGAAGGTGGGTCGACCGTCGGTATCGGAAAGGGGCTCTGCGCAACTGAGTAGCTGCTGTACCAGCAATTGGGGATTGTCGGTGCTGCGGGAACTGCGGGCGAGGCGGCGGGCGGCGAGGCGGGCGACGGTCTGCTCGACGGCTTTTTCGTCTTCGCGCTTCCAGCCACGCTCCTCAAGGAGGTGGAGAAAGTCCCGCAGGAAGGCTTCGCCCTCGTCGGGTTCAAACCATTGAGGGACTTCTGTTAGGCGGAAGACATTGCGGCCGAATGGTTCCACTTCAAAGCCCCAATTGGCGAAGCGTTTGCGGTTATCTTCGAGAGCGCGGACGCTCAGCGGATCCAGCTCCATCATCACTGGCAGGAGCATTCGCTGACGCTTCACCTCACCGGCGGCGAGGCGTTTGAGAATCTTTTCATACTGGATGCGTTCACGGGCGGCCCGAGGGTGCAGAAGGATGAGCCCGCCGGCCCGGTCAAACAGCCAATAGCGATTTTGCGCCAGGCCGATGTAGCGCCAGCCCGGGTCGACTTTTTTGTCGGTCGATTCCATAGGTTCCGGAGGAGCAGTTGGCGGGGACAGGTCGACGCGTTCTGCTCGCTGAACCGGTGCGGTCGAAAAAGGCAGAGTGCTTCCGCTGCTGGGCTGAGCAGGGGTTTGCGGCTGAGGAATCTGTGGCTTTGGAATCGAGGACGCAGTGCTCTCCGGCGGCAGGGAGGGAACCGACTCCATACGCCCCAGCCGGGCTTCGGAAGCTTTCCGCAGAGCCTGAATCACCGCTTCCATGGTGAAGCGGCGGATGCTGCCCTCTTCGCGGAAGCGCACTTCGCGCTTGGCGGGGTGGACGTTCACGTCGACGCCATCGGGCGGCATGCTCAGAAACAGAAATGCGATAGGGTAACGCCCCTTGGGAATGTAGGTGTGGTAACTCTCGATGAGGGCATACTGCAGGGTCCGGCTGTCCACCGGCCGCAGGTTGACATAACAGACCAGATCGGCGCGGGTGGATCGGGCCATGCCGGGTTTGCCGATCAGTCCGCGCAGGCGGTAAGGCCCCTCGCTGTGATCAATCGGCATGAGCTGGCTCGCCATTTGTTTGCCGAAGATTTCGCGTACCCGGTGCAACAGCGAAGGAGCGGGCGGGCTCTGGAACAATACGCGGCCATCTTCAATCAAAGTGAAGGCGACCTCCGGATGGGCCAGGGCAAGGAAGCGGCAAATCTGGATAATGTGGGACGCCTCTGTCCGGTCCGTCTTCAGAAACTTGCGCCGCGCCGGAACCGTACTGAACAATTGGGCGACTTCCACCGATGTGCCCTGAGGCATTCCGCAGACGCTCGGTTCGCGTACATTGCCGTTTACGACCTGGATTTCGGTGCCATCCATTTCCTCCAGACTCCGGCTGCGCAAGGTAAAGCGGGAAACACTGGCGATGGAGGGCAATGCCTCCCCTCTGAAACCGAAACTGGAAATGCGCAGGATGTCTTCGGTTCGGTTGATTTTGCTCGTGGCGTGTCGCTCCAGAGCCTGACGGGCATCTTCCGCCGTCATGCCGTAGCCATCGTCGGTCACCCGAATCAATGATTTACCGCCCTGCCGAAATTCGATTTCGATGCGACCCGCCTCGGCGTCGAGAGCGTTTTCAACCAATTCCTTGACAACCGCAACGGGCCTTTCAACCACTTCACCAGCGGCAATCTGATTGATAACCTTTTCGCTTAACTTGACGATCCGGCCCATGCCCGACTCAGCGACGACGCGGCCCGCTGCGCTCCAAACGCGGCTGCTCTTCTTCTCCAATAACTCCGGTATTCGGCCGCTCGACCTGAATCAGCTCGGCCCAGAAACGACCCACAGCAACGCTACTCTCCATCCGCAGTGGGTAGCGGTAGCGGTCGCGACTGAACCAGATTTTGATGCTGCCATCCCGCGAACGACGAAAAACTCCACCCAAGTCCTCAATCTCAGGCTCAACCACCCAAGCCTCCTGACGGCCGATGCGGAAGCGGCGTTCATCGACACCGGTGACCTCAATGGACGTGAGAAAAGGCTCGCGGCCATTCGTGGTTGGAATCACATAGGAACCACCTTCAACGAGTGGCAGACTGCGTACGAACAGAGTGATGCCAAAAGGATCAAAGCTGCCCGGGAAGATCCAAACCGGATCGTGCTTTTCATCAGGATCCGCGAGGTTGATGTATTCGGCGGTAGATTCCTCACGGTCAAAACGGACTTCATAATGCCGCGAACGGTTTCCTTCGCGTTGATCGTTCTCAAAGTATAGCGTGCGGGTCATCGCCCGGTTCGCATAGGTCTGAACCTCGTTGCGCACCCGATAGAAATTGTCGGCAAAACGGTTGGTCTGAGTCTTGAGGGTAAACTTCCAAGCTGGCTGCCCTTCCCATTCCGTCGCGGTGATCGTCATTTCGGTGGTTCCGACATCAAACCAGCTCCAGCCCAAAGCATAAGTGAGCACTTCGCCATCCACCCAGGGCATGCGCCGATCGGGATCCGGCTGAATAATCCGAGCCACCTCCTCGGCCGGGAAATCGTCGATTCCCCGCACCACAGATTCACGCTCGTCTTCAGCCCAAAGCGGCAGATTCAAGGCCAGGACCAGAACCAATGACAAGCACCATCTCATTGCACTTCAACGGGTTTCAGATTCCAGATCTCCTCGGCATATTGCCGGATCGTGCGGTCGCTCGAGAACTTGCCGACACGGGCGGTATTATAAATTGCCATGCGCGCCCAGCGTTTCTTATCCACGAAGGCCTTGTCAACTTCTCTTTGCGCCTGACAATAGGCATCGAAATCCGCCAGCACCATGTACGGATCCCCGCCCTCCAGTAAGCTGTGTTTCAGGTCCTGCAAGGCATAGGGTTCGTTGGGTGTGAAGAAATTGGAGCCCAGCCAGTCGACCAGTGCGCGCAGGTCCTCGTTGGCAAAATACTCGTCGTAAGGATTGTAGCCGGCTGCCTTGCGCTCATCGACCTCGTCGACGTTCAGGCCAAAGATGAAGATGTTTTCGTCGCCCACTTCCTCGCGGATTTCAACATTCGCGCCATCGAGCGTGCCAATGGTCAACGCGCCGTTGAGGGCGAATTTCATATTGCCGGTACCGCTGGCCTCCTTGCCGGCAGTTGAAATCTGCTCGGATAGATCTGCGGCGGGAATCATGCGCTCGGCCAGGCTGACTCGGTAATTTGGCATGAACGCCACCTTCAGACGGCCTTTGACCTTCGGATCATTGTTGATCCGCTCACCCACCGCGTTGATGGCATGAATGATAGTTTTCGCCAAATGGTATCCAGGTGCAGCCTTAGCACCAAATACGAACACACGGGGCACCATTTCGACATCCGGATTCTGCAGGATCTTGCGGTACAGGTGCAGAATGTGCAGCAGATTTAGGTGCTGACGTTTGTATTCATGCAGACGCTTGATCTGGACATCGAACAAGGCGTCGGGATCCACCCGGATTCCGCAGTCGCGCTCAATCAATTGGGCCAGATCCACTTTGTTGGCCCGCTTGATGTCCATAAAGGCTTTTTGAAAATCCTCATTCTCTGCATGGTCATCCAACTGACGCAGCCGGTCCAGATCGGCCTGCCAGCCGTCGCCAATTGTGTCCGTAATCAATTTCGACAGTCGCGGATTACATCCGGCTAACCAGCGCCGCGGAGTGATTCCATTAGTCTTGTTCTGAATCTTGCCCGGATAAAGCTTTTCAAAATTGGCAAACAGGTTCTTGCGCAACAGATTGGTATGCATCGCAGCCACCCCGTTTACCGCATGGCTTCCAATGACACTCAAATAGGCCATACGGATCGCCTTGGGAGAGCCCTCCTCAATCAGCGATAACTCAGCCCTTTTATCATCGTCCCCCGGCCAACAGCTCTCGACTTCTTCGTTCAGAAAACGGTGGTTCAGCTCATAAATGATCTGCAGGTGACGCGGCAAAACCTTCTCAAACAAAGGCACACTCCACTTTTCCAGGGCTTCCGGCAACAGGGTATGGTTGGTGTAATTGCAGACTTTGCGCGTGATTTCCCAGGCCTGATCCCACTCGAGATCTTCCTCGTCGACCAGAATACGCATCAATTCGGCCACCGAAATTGCAGGGTGGGTGTCGTTGAGCTGAACGGTGTTGGTATCGGCAAATTTGCTCCAGTCCGATTCATATTTGCGCCAGCGCCGGATGATGTCGTGCAGCGAGCAGCAAACAAAAAAGTACTGCTGCACCAGCCGCAGTTCCTTGCCGGATTCGGACGAATCGTTCGGATACAGCACCTTGGAAAAGGTTTCCGCCTCGGCTTTTTCCCGCACTGCATCAACGTAACTGCCGCGGTTGAAAATATCGAAATCAAAGTCCTGCGAAGCTCGCGATTCCCACAAGCGAAGGAAGTTTACCGTCTTTGCACCGTAACCGCAGATCGGAATGTCATACGGCAAGCCGATCAATTCGCGGGTATTCACCCAGGAAGGTTTTGGGTTTCCGCGCTCATCAAAACGCATCTCCACATGGCCATATATCCGCACTGATTTCGCAAACTCAGGGCGAACAATCTCCCAGGGGCAACCAGACTTCCGCCAGGCATCCGGCAATTCGATCTGGCGACCATTCACGAATTTCTGCTGAAAAATCCCAAATTCATAATAGATTCCGTAGCCGACCGCCGGGTAATCCAAGGTTGCCAATGAATCCAGAAAACATGCTGCCAGACGACCCAGGCCGCCATTGCCGAGCCCCATATCCTCTTCCTGCTCTTCCAGTAGATCGAGGTCCAGGTCCAGCGACTCAATGGCTTCCTTCACCGGCTCCATAAGACCGGAATTGAGAATGTTGTTGTTCAACATCCGCCCCATCAGGTATTCGAGACTCAGGTAGTAAACACGGCGGGCCTGCGCCTTGTTGTGCGCCCCCATGGTGTCAATAAACCGCGCCTTGATACGATCGTGCACGGCATGGCAAACAGAAATCCACCAGTCGCGGCGCGTTGCCGAGTCAGGATCGCGGGCAAGGGTTATCTTCAAGTGGTCGAGGATCGACGCCTTCAGTTCTTCTGCGGTCGCGGATACTTTGAAATCTGAATTTTTGACGCCGGATGAGGACGACTTTTTGGCCTTTGGAGCCGTTTTGCGTTTAGCGGATGTTGCCATAAATAAAATGTATTAAGATTAGAATGAAGCAGAGGATGCCGGATACTGATAGCATTTTGCATGCACGTTTCGGAATCCCCTGGTTCTTTTCATCGTTTGAAATCGTCAAAACCGATCGGTCTGGTGTGGCTTGCTGCCCACCGGAGGACCAAGGATTTCAGACAAAAGGATACCGCGGCGCGCATTCGCCGGATCCGCAAGGATATCGAGCACATCCTCCCGGACACTGACTGCGTCGGTCAGCTCGGCAGTCGGGTCCACGACCCGCCGCTTGTAGCGGCTGCCACTGCGCTGCGCCTTGTCATGAATGGACCGCGATTCGCGCTCAGCTTTGACCTTCTCGCGCCGAGCGTGCTCCAGGCGTCGTTTTTGCTCGGTCAAGCGTGCAATCATGCCGCCATCCGCTCCACCACCGGAGTGCGCGGACCGGGGAGCAACGGAAGTCCTCGACCGCTGAACCGGAGCTGGCGCCACGGGCTGTTCACGCTCGGGCACAAAAGTCTTGGCCTGCTCGCCCTCCTGACGCCCGGCGACCCGGCGACGGATTTCCTCACGGATTTGACGCGCACGCTCTTCCTGCTCGGCAAGATCGGGGTCCGGCTCTTCGAACAGCTCCTGTTCCGCTTCTCCGCTCTTCTTCCGGCTACCAATAAACTGGCTCAACCCATAGAGGAGAAAGAGCAGCAACGGAAGCAGGGCTTCCCAGTCAAAGTTGACGGCGAGGAACGGCTTCATGCAATTAAAATTCGGGACGGAGCCGAGGCTATCAGCCCTTCATCGGGTCTTTGCCCTTTTTGTCCGGGTCGGCGATGGCTCTGCGCATATCGGTGTCGGACTCGACATTCTTGATGCGCATGTAATCCATAACACCAAGGTTACCCTTGCGGAAGGCTTCGGCCATGGCCAACGGCACCTGAGCCTGGGCTTCGACGACCTTCGCCTGCATCTCCTGCACACGGGCCTTCATTTCCTGCTCAAGCGCAACGGCCGCCGCACGGCGGATTTCCGCCTGGGCCTGGGCCATATTCTTATTCGCTTCGGCCTGAGCTTCCTGCAGCTGGGCACCAATGTTTTCACCCACGTCGAGGTCGGCGATATCGATGGAAAGAATTTCAAAAGCTGTGCCGGTGTCCAGACCACGATTCAAAACAGTTCGTGAAATGGAATCCGGATTCTCCAAGACCCACTTGTAGCTTTCGGCGGAACCGATGGTGGTCACAATGCCTTCACCCACACGCGCGATAATCGTTTCTTCCTGGGCGCTGCCCACGTAGCTCTCGAGGTTCGAGCGAACCGTCACCCTGGCCCGGGCTTTCACCTGAATACCATCCTTGGCAACGCCATCAATGGTCGTCTTGCCGGATTTGGGATCCGGGCAATCAATCACTTTGGGATTAATGGAGGTCCGCACCGCTTCGATGATAGACTTCTCCGTGCCCTTGGTCGCAAGGTCGATGGCACAGGCTTGATCAAAGCTGAGGGAAATACCGGCTTTGCGCGAATTGATCAGACCAGAGACCGTTTCCAGAATATCGCCACCCGCCATGTAGTGGGTTTCAAACTCGTTGATGCTGATGGTCAGACCAGCCTTAACCGCCATAATGCGGGCATCGACAATGACCGAATAGGGCAACCGGCGCAGGTAGCGCATCGCAATCAGGTTCCACATACTCACCGGCGCACCCGAAGAATACGCCTTCAGCCACACGCTGAGGAAAGAGCCGACGACAAAAATGACGATCAGCAGAACAATTGCGAGGAAGACAACCCCTAGCTGGGGCACCATATTAGCGAGAACTGGGTTCATTTTTTTGCTACAATCAGTTTAAAGGTTTCTGAGCGGACCACCGAAATAGGTGTCCCTTTCTCCAGGTATCCCTCCTGAGCGGAAGCTGGATAGACTTTTTGTTGAATTTGGACTTTGCCGCTGGGTGCCAGTGTTGTCAAGGTAACGCCCGACATTCCCACGAGGCTGTCATCCTCCCGCGGATTCACGCTGGCGGTTATCTGATTATCGAGCCGAAACTGCTTGCCCAGAGGGGAGCGGGTCAACAGCCGCACCTCGACAAAAAACATCACAACCCCCAGCACAGCGGTCGCAAACAACATAACGGCCGCCGGCAAAATGCCATAGGCGTCAAAGGTCAGCCAGGAAGCCGCCAGCAACAACAGGCCGCCGACAATGGCCAGCAGGCCGCCGGGCATGAAGATTTCGAGGAAAAACAAGACGAAGGCGATCAGGATCAGTCCGATAATGAGTTCCATCAGTTGTCCTCCAGCTCGACGAGCAATGCAAAATTACGGTACCCGACTACCCGAATGCGCTCGCCCTTGTCGAGCCCTCCGACCGCAACGGTTGCCTGATAGGGTTTGCCATCGACCATTACTTGCCCGACGGGATGCATGGGCTTTGAAACCACTCCCAGAGCACCGATATCCGGCAGCGAATCCGAACCCGCCACCACACTGCCGCCACCGGCCAGCACCGGGTCGGGAGAAGCGCTCTGGGACTGGTGAACGATGCGCGAGAAGAGTGTACTACTGGGCAGGAATCTCCAGACCAGGATCAAGCCAACAAGCGCGATCGCCAGCGCCCCCGTTACTTCGTACATCGCTGACCAGAAAGAAGCCGGATCGATTTCAAAACCACCGCCGTTCTCGCCGGGCACCGGCAAAGCCGGCCAGATATCCATCAGCGACCAGATCAGCGAACCTATCACGAGCAGGATACCGATCCCTAGGAAAATAAGGGTTCCCGGTAAGAGAAAAATCTCAACCGCTATGAATATCAGACCGAGCACAAAAAAGAGCACCGCCTCCAATCCGGCCAGGCCCGCTATATAATTGCTCGCGAAAACTGTCAGAATAAGGGCAATGCCAACCATCCCGGGGATGCCAAATCCCGGCGTTTTAAACTCGATAAACAGGGCTAGTAAGCCGATGCCTAGGAGTAGCGGTGATATCGAATCGAGGTATCGTGCTACGTGCTCGGACCAGGTGAGCTCGAACTTTACGATCTCAACAGATCCACCACCGTAGCGCTGCTCCAACAGCTCTTCAATGCTGCCAGCGATGCCATCCGCCAGCAGTGGCCGCGGTGGTGTCCCAAAACTACGAACGGCTTCCACTGCCGTCAACGAAAGTAACTCCCCTTTGGGGCTCAAAACAACGCCATCGATCTCCAGCTCATAGTCCATGTCCGCCATCGCCCTGATAATTTCGCCTCTATAAGGATGCCGTTCTGTATAGCTGCGCATGCGGGCCAGCAGGTAGCTGTTGATTTTCGCCTTCATGCTTTCATCAATCTCCTGACCCCCGCCAGCGACAACCGCAGCCGCACCCATAACACCGTCGGGCGCAAAGTAAATGGCATCTGTAACCATGGAAATGTAAGCACCCGCGGAAATGGCATCCTTGTTCACATAAGTGATCGTCTCACCGCCGAAACGGGCAAGCATTTCCATAATATCAAAAGTGACATCCAAACGCCCCCCGGGGGTGTCCATATCCAGGACAATGACGTCGATGTTCTGATCCATCGCCTGCTTGATACTGCGGCGCAGAATAAATGCGTTGGGTGGAGAAATCGCACCTTGGATCGGCACGACGTAGACCCTGACATCCCGCGCCTCCACTTCGGTTGCAACCGCATCTGCTTCCTGACCGGCGCCCGGGTCGGATTGAACCGCTTCGTCCACTACCTCCTCCACTTGTGGTACAGGCTGCTCATCAGCATCTTCCTCGCCATCGCGCAGCCAGTCCACCGGACTTTGCGCCGACAGCCAAAGACCTGCCGACCCTAGCATCACGAAACAAACCCAGATCAGCAGACGTATTTTCACATTAATCATAGCCTTTTACAGTAAAACGTTGGGGTTTCCATACAATCACCTCATCTATCCAACAAATCAAGCCGTGAATGCGAGAAACAAACGGTCCCGGGGCTAAAGCCGCCGCCGCACTCGCAGGTAGGGCGCTTTCGCCGAAAGCGCCGCCCCATCGGAACAACCGATGCCTGCCAATTTGATTCGACGGGTTCGGATCGGCATTGCAAGTCACGGCGCACGGCCGGTTCGGCGAACCGGACCCTACCTCGGGATTCGCAGATGGAGCGCTACGTTTCAGAAAATGGAATTTAGTTTGAAAGCTCTCTCAAGGAAGCTTTTGATGGCAGTTTTTATGGGAAGTTCCTTTGGCAAATTATTCCGCATCTCCACCTGGGGCGAAAGTCATGGTGGCGCGGTTGGCGTGGTGATTGATGGCTGCCCTCCGGGTCTGCCGATCACTGCGGAAGAGATTCAACTCGAACTCGATCGGCGTCGGCCTGGGCAGAGTTCGATTACCACCCCGCGCAAAGAAGCCGATCAGGTTGAAATCCTCTCCGGGATCGACCGCGGTCATACCCTTGGCACTCCAATCGCGCTCAATGTGCGAAACAAAGATGCCCGCCCTGAAGCCTACAAAGAGATGCGCGAAACCTATCGCCCCTCACACGCGGACTTCACATACGATCAGAAATACGGCAGGCGCATGGCCGAGGGAGGCGGGCGCTCGTCGGCCCGCGAAACGATTGGCCGGGTCGCGGCGGGAGCAATCGCCCGCAAAATCCTCAAGCAGGAACTCGGGATCGAGATAGTGGCCTATATTGAGCGTATTCACGACATCTCTATGCCAGCTCACGAAACTGCGCCAAGCCGCGAAGCGGTCGAAGCCAGCCCGGTTCGCTGCCCGCATCCAGACACCGCCGAAAAAATGATCGCGCGGATTCATGAAGTGCGGTCGGCAGGCGATTCGGTCGGAGGCGTAATCCGCTGCCACATCAACGGCGTGCCGGCCGGCCTGGGAGAACCTGTATTTGACCGCCTGGAGGCCGACCTGGGCAAAGCCATGCTGTCTCTGCCCGCGACCAAAGGTTTTTCAGTCGGCAGCGGCTACGAAGGCACCTACCTCAAGGGCTCCGAGCACAACGATCTTTTTGAAAACCGCGACGGCCGGATCCGCACCGCGAGCAACCGCTCAGGTGGTGTTCAGGGCGGCATCTCCAACGGTGAGGAAATCTACTTCACGGTTGCCTTCAAACCCACCGCAACCCTGATCCAGAAACAGCAGACAGTCACCCAGAAGGGCGAACCAACCGAGCTGATGGGCCGGGGCCGGCACGATCCATGTGTGCTGCCGCGGGCCGTCCCCATTGTTGAATCCATGGCCGCGCTGGTCCTTGTCGATCATTGGTTGCGGCAAAAAGCACAAAACCAAAGCTGCAGCTTTTCCACCTGATGCCGGTCTACATTATCATCGGAACCCACCGGACTGCCTGTCGTGAACTGATCGCTCAGGCCGGAAATTATGACCTCGACGACCTCCTGCCCGAACCCTGGCAGGAAGTCCACGGAGCCGACCAGCTGTGGCCGGCCGACGGCACCCCGCCGGAACCCGCCGCCACCCTCTTTTGCTACCTCGATCCAGCCAAGGATCTGGCGGATGAGATCGAAACCGTGCAGGAATGGAGTCGACAGTCCGGCAATGCCATCGACCGGGTCATTGGCGTAGTGGATTCCGCGGCGGCCGAAAAATCCGCTGCCTACGCCCGCTGGGTGGAGGCCTGCGCCCACTTCAGCGACGCCCTGGTCTGGGCCAACCGCGAAACAGTTTCGCAAAAGTGGCTGCGGGCCTTCCAGAAACAATTTGATAAGCTGTGCTTCCCCTGCTCCTACCACCTGCTGAAAAAAGGCGGCAGAGTCGACGACCCGCGCCTGCTGTTTTTCCCCGAAGCACGGCGCCTGAGCAAGGCCTTCGACCCGGCTGAGCCGACAAAGGACGATGACGGCCCCATCAGCCCGCTGGACCTGATCGAAATCGATGCCTCCTTTGACCTCGATGATGCCGATAGCGACACCGAAGTCGAAGACTACTGGCTGGCCCGCCATGAATCCGGCCACCGCCGGCAGCGCCTGCCCGACATCCAAGCCTGGATCGTCGATTGAGCCAGGCACAAAAGCAAGGCCCGCGACTATTGCCGCGGACCTTGACTCTTATACGAATACCCCAAAATGCGCAGAGCTGAAAACAGCCCCGCACTCCTGCAATCTTAATGAATGCAAAGACCTGTCAACCGCAGGCTTACAAAATTTAAGAAATTCTTATGCAGACGGTTCGAATCGCTGATAAGCGGTCCTGTCAACGGTCGCCAAACAACGCCGATCCAATGCGCACCAAAGTGCTGCCCTCGGCGATCGCCGCTTCAAGGTCCCCACTCATGCCCATCGACAAGACCGTAAAGTCACGCTGGTAACGGTCGGCCACCCGGTCACGGAATTCGCGCAGGTTGGCGAAGCAGCGGCGGGCCACATCGGGGTCGTCTGATAAAGGCGCAATGGTCATGAATCCATCGACCTGCAAATGGGACGAAGCCAGGGCCGCTTCCAGCAAAGCCTCCGCCTCATCCAATTCGGCTCCGAACTTATTCGGATCCGCACCGGCGTTGACCTGCAACAGTATCGGATACGGGCTCCGCTGCAGCTCCTCCGCCAGATTGTTCAGACGATTAAGCAAAGACAACCGGTCCACCGACTGAATCCGACGGAACAATTCAATGGCCTGGCGCGCCTTGTTGCGCTGCAAATGCCCGATCAGTTCCCAACCTGGATCCTCCGCCAACTGCACGCGCTTTTCAGCAGCTTCCTGCACCCGGTTCTCCCCGAGCAAATCAACCCCAAGCCGACGAATCCCCTCCACAGCTTCCGCAGGATGCGTTTTAGTCACTGCCATTAGGTTCACTTCAGCCGGATCCCTTCCCGTTTTTTCACAAGCGTTTTTTATACGCTGCAGGGTTTTATCCAAGTTGTTTTGAATGATTTGTGGATTAAAAGTCATACTTGCAATTTTAGAATTGCCTGCTAATAAGGAAATTTAATATACACTCCTAACCGCCCCTGAATATCAGTTTACGTTATGCATATTGAAAATTTTAAAATCTTTTCCGACCTCGTAGAGAGTCAAAGTTTCTCCCGTGCAGCCAAGTTGAATGGCATCACCCAGTCTGCGGTCAGTCAACAACTTCGGGCCATGGAGAAGCATTTCAATGTGCTGATCGTCGACCGCAGCCAGAAGCAGTTCCGCCTCACCCGCGAAGGCGGCAAGCTCTACGACAGCGCCAAGGAAATCCTGCACCGCTACGAGAAACTGGTCAGTGAACTGCAGGAGATGAAAAAAATCATCAGCGGCACGATTCATATTTCGACGATTTACTCAATCGGACTCCACGAGCTGCCGCCCTACATCACCCGCTTCCTCAAGGCTTACCCCTCGGTTAACGTGCGGGTTGAATACCGGCGTTCCAATCTGGTCTATGAGGACATCGTGCAGAACTCCGTCGATCTGGGCCTGGTCGCCTACCCAGTCAAAATGCGCCAGGTGGAAATTATTCCCTTCCTGGAGGACCGCATGGTCCTGGTCTGCAACCCGGAGTCGCCGTTGGCCCAGCGTAAGCATATCGAGGCAAAGGACCTCAAGGGTGAGAAATTTATCGCCTTCGATCAGGACATCCCGACCCGCAAAGCAACCGACCAGCTCTTCAAGGACTGGAAAGTGGATGTCGAGCCAACCATGGAGTTCGACAACATCGAAACCGTGAAACGCGCGGTCGAAATTAATGCCGGTTTCGCCATCGTGCCACAGGCAACCGTCAAACAGGAAACCGCCCAAGGTTTCCTCAAGGCTGTCCCGCTCAAAGGCAACCCGATTACCCGTCCACTGGCCATCATTCACCGCAAGGGCCGTGTCCTGACCCCGGCCATGAAAAAATTCATCGCGAACCTCACCGGCAAGCCCTACGGACCGGAAGAAACCAGCGAAGAAGAAGCAGAAGAAACGACAGCGGCCTCCTGATCGGATGCTGTGAAATTGCCTGGAGGCTCTTTATTCCTGGGCGCCGCCCGTATTCTGTGCCGCCAGTACCTGACCGAAGTATCCGTCGCCACTGGCCAACTCGTCGTAGCTGCCTTGTTCCACGAGACGTCCGTGGTTGAGGACCAGAATCCGGTCGGCATTGCGGATGGTGCTGAGGCGGTGGGCGATCGTCACTACGGTTCGTCCCCTGGAAAGATTATCCAGAGCCTTCTGAATCAGGTGCTCGCTCTCGTAATCGAGGGCCGAGGTGGGTTCATCGAGGATCAGAATGGCTGGGTTGCGCAGAATGGCACGGGCAATGGCCAGGCGCTGGCGCTGGCCTCCTGAAAGAGTCGCACCCCGCTCGCCAATCAAGGTCTGAAAGCCGTGGGGCAAACGGTCGATAAATTCTTCTGCCTGTGCCAGTCGGGCCGCTTCCCTCACCTCTTCGTCGGTGGCCTCCAGTCGGGCGAAGCGAAGGTTCTCCGCGACAGTCCCCGACAACAGAATATTCTCCTGCATGACGATCGCCGTGTTGCGGCGCAGCCAGCGCATATCCAGCTCGGCTTGCGGCACTCCGTCGATACGGATGACTCCCTGATCCGGCTTGTAAAGGCCCATTACCAAATTGGCCACAGTGCTTTTACCCGCACCCGATGGGCCGACCAGCGCGACCTTTTCACCCGCACGAATCGACACAGAAAAGTCCTCCAGAGCGTCGCTATCCGCCGCCGAGTAGCGGAAGGAAACCTTTTCGAACTCGATCTTCCCTTCCAGCGGCGAGACCGTTCGCGTTCCCTTCCACTCCTCGACATAGGTGGTCTCCAGCAACTCAGTGATGCTGCGGTAAGACTCCCGGCCGAGGAAAAACTGCTCTACGATGTTCGCAAACATCTGAATCGGGGTCACCAGGGCCGGAACCCCGGCCACGAAGGCCACAACCACTCCGGTGCTGATCTGTCCGTAAATCGCCAAAATGGCGCCACCAGCAATCACAACCAGAGAGAGGAGCTGGATTGCACCAAAACTGAAGGCGGAAAAACTGCTCGAGACCGTGATGAGCTTAACGCGGGAATGCAGCACCTCTTCATTGCGGTCCTTCAGCCGTGTCTGCGCCTGCTCCTCTTCTCCGTAAACGCGCACCAGCCGGAGCGCCCCGAGGTACTCACTCGCCGTGCCGGTCAACTTTTCATACGCAATGCGGCTCGCTTCATTGCGCTGGCGCAGGCGTGCAAAGTAACGTCCGCGCATGATGGCAAACACCGGCAATGCGAAAAAGATCACCAAAGCCAGCTGCCAGTTCAGCGACACCAGAATGATGAAGGTGACCACGCTGTAAAAGATATTGGGCAGAAAGCCGTTGAGGATCGGCATCATCACACCCTCAACCTTTTGCGAGTCAAAAGCGTATTTCGACAGCAGCCGTCCAGCCTTTTGCTGGTCGAGGTAACCGAAACTCAGAAACTGGATCTTTTCGAAAACCCTCGCCCGCAAGCCAAGCACCGCATTGGTAACCCCCTTACCCAGCCGTGTCGCGCCCTCCACGCTGAGGTACTGGTGAGAAACGATCAGCCCAATCGTAAGCAAACTCAGCCACAAAATGGCGCTGATATTCCCAGCCGGCATTTTGTCATCGATGATTCGCTGAAAAATCAGCGGCAGAGGCGCAATCGTCAGGATGCGCAGAAAAGCAAAAAAAATACCGCCACGGAACCGCTTACGGTTGGCCCACAGGAAGGCCAGCAGCGTTTCGGGCATTTTTTCGTCAGAAGAATACTTAGGGGAAGATGAAGCCACGGAAACCATACTGAAGAGGAAACCCCCAAACTCTACCTAAAAGAAGAATGACCGTCAAATTGCCGGGTATCCAGGTAGTATAAAGGGAGTGTGAGGCCGTAGCGAACCAACGATAGTGGTTCGTTTGAGCTATCTCATTCCAACGGCAACAGCTGACTGGGCATCGATCTCCACGGGTCGTTTGTGCCGTCCGGATACAAGTAGCCCCATGTCTGGTGCCTAAAGGAATACCAGTAATCTGAATTTGCGTGGTCGGTGATCAACCATCCGTCATGGCGTTCGCTCCAAAACAGATAAAAAGGATAACCGAAATCGCCCGGCCAGAGCCAACCTAAGACCGGGCTCCAGACCCATCCAGCATCCGTCCCGATAAACGGGCCAAACTGACCATAGGGGTCGACCAAAGCAAATGAATCACCCTTGATCAGGGGGAAGAAAAACAGCCGCAGATCCAGTTCTTCGTCGGCCAAAGGCTCCGGTGGCGAATTGATCCAGGTTAACTGAACGGATCGAGAATACTGGTACAGCATGAGCGTCCCGTTGATTTCAAAAAGCCGAGGATCACTATATTGGACAGATCCAGCTTGCACCCAGCGCTTTCCATCCCGGCTATTGAAGATGGTATTCGTCCGTACCGGACTTCCAGTCAGGAGGTAATGAATACCCTCAAAATAATAGTAACCGTGTATCCGTTGATTTCCAACAGGCGGTATCAAAGGCTCCCAGTCCTTCAAGTTCTTTGACACCCACATAATATTTCGATAGTTGTCAGTTGCCCAGAATCGTCCACCTGCAACCTGCAAAGGCATTACGCTGCCGGTAGTCACAGGACCCCAGGATCCCTCTTCGTCCTGAACATACAGAAGAGAATCGGCTTGAAAAAACCATCGGCCATCATCCAGACGCTGTCCGTAATGCAGGGTGGCACCCTCCCAAGGAATCTCCAACACCCCGGACTCAAGAGTGATTACGTCAAAATAGCTGAGATCCCCCGTGTTCAAATCGTGAATCAGAAATGTGCTGCCCTCGGTGGGAACGATTGTGTATCGATCCCCCTGGAACCAGTGATTCAGGGAATACCAAAACAGGTGATCAGGTGAAATGATCAGATCATCCTCCACCCGCGCTATCGTGCCGTAACGGTTGGAGAAGATTGATTGAACTTCCCTGTCGTAGATGACTTCGTCCGGATCCAGATAGAACCAGTTAAGTCCATCCATGGTAAAGATGTGATCGTCCCCGACATGCACCAATACCCGATCTGACAAAGGGAAAAAATCATCCCGATAAAAGCGGGGACCATCGAGCACACCTGTTTCACGCTCAAGACCCACATGAAAAGTCAGCACATTACTTTGCAGCCAGTCTTCTCCGTCCGCACTCCATTCAGCATGGATCTCATACGCCCCCCATTCCTCTGCCGGCCAACTCTGCGCCAAATCAGTGCCAACGGAATCCGTCACCTCTTCTCCATTTTTAAACCATCGAATGTAGGCATCATTTCCGTTCGGCACCTGCAACTCAACATTGATGAATTCTTCTTCCCCCACAGACCACTCTGCGCCCGAATGCCCGGTAACCAACTCAGGCATTTGTTGAATTGAGCCCGGAGAACCAAGAGGAATCGGGGTCATAGACCATGCCGCGAAACGCATCCAGATAACTCCATTAAACTCAACTATGGATTGCAGACTACCCTCGAGGTCGGCGCCTGCTTTGGATAGGTCATCCATGGTATCGAATGAATAGCCAATTTGAGATTGATTGCCCAAGCGGTAATAACTGCCATCGACAAACGCGTAATCCCTGTTTTGATCGACCTGCTCGGCGACCTGCTCCCAAGCTCCCAATTCGTCCAGCCTGTAGACCAGCCTGTTCGGTCCGTCTGCAAAGAAATAAACCTTATCGTCAATTGTTTGGTAGCGACCGGAGTTCGTCTCGACCTCCCAGTTAATGAGGTCGTCGGAACTCCAATTGCCAGTTGTGGTTTCGAGGTAGTGTCGACCATGCCCATAAGCGACGGATTCAATCCGTCCTTCCAAACCAGTGGCGAACCATCGCCGTCCGTCCATAGACCACTCCGCACGACTCCTGAGCCAGAAAAGTTTCCCATCGGAAAACATCCGCCCGTCTGGGACAGCCAACCGCTCCCATCTGGCGCCATCTTTGGATACGGCATAGTGATAGGGTGAGCCTTGGGCAATAATGCGATCTTCTGTGACAACAAAGTCCGTGATTGTGGAGAGGAAAGGGATCGTCCGCTTTTGCCAATGGTATCCATCCAATGTCATCCAATAGGTTCCGTATGTGCCATCTTCATCGGTCGCAAAATACAACCGGTTCTGAAACACCGCCTCGGCAACAACGTCCTCCGGGGTTTTATCCGAAAGCTCCCGGCCCGACCTTAGTTGCATAAATAATTGTACCCTGTCCCGGATTACCTGGATCCGCCCATCGCTGTATTGAACTCGGGTGCGGAACTCATAGCCTCCGGCAGACTCCAGATTCAGTTCCCAGCGCAACGGCAGGCTATCCGTCGCTTCATACAATGAGTCTCCCAGCCAAAGCTCAGCTTTTGCAATAGTCGACGCATCACCATCGACAGACAATTCCACGGCGACGACGTCACCGACAACCGCCTCAACCAGATCTCTGGGCTGATTCAAGCCGACAGTGGTCGCGGGGCTTGGAGCCTTGGAGCTACTCCAGAAACGGAAGTCTCCCGACGTATACAGCGACTCGCGGTATATCATTGAAGTCCCGCTTATACTCAGACTGCCGGCAAGGTGAGGTGGCAACTCCGAATCTGCCCTGTAGACAGAGGCCCAACCGGAGCCATTTGTAGAGCGACTCAGCTGTATACCGTTCACTAGGCGCCAGAAATAGCCATCCGCCCACACAATATCGACCTCAATGCCTAATTCAACCGACGCGGGATGCAAATTGCCCGCCTCATCGATGCGCAATCCACCCTGACTAGACTGCGCCAAAACAACTTCATCTCCGGGATACAGGGCCTCAAGCCCCGGAACCGACACCCACTCCGCATCCGCAAAATCACTTCCAGATTCCAGATGCCAATAGCCAGCTCCAGCGTCCAGCCAATAAAGTCCTCTCGGGCCCACGACAAGCTCCCCATTCGGACTCTCAGCAGGCCCTGTGACGGGCGTCCACACCCGTCCGTCGTCGGTGGCATGAAAGGTTCCGTCCCTTGCCTCAACTGCGAAACGATCTCCCCACATGGAGTAACTCAAGGGAACATTCACATCGACCGCCTGCACAGGCTCCCAGTCGACTCCGTTTTCACTATGAAAAAATTCTGAACCGTGCCGGTGGTCCGAGGCAACAAAGAGCACCGCATACGACTCTGCTGCGCGAACAGCAAATTGACCGCGATTGCCAAGATCCGGGAGCATTATGTCCGACCAGTTCACACCGTCCGGCGAATGCAGCGCGACAGGAGCTCCGTGTCCAGTCAGCAGCCAATTGTTCCCAACCGGGATCAGTATATTCAGGGAATTTGGTACAGCGGTATTCACTTCCAGCCATTCTTCACCCGGCTCCCGTGCAGCAATATACCCTGCGTCGCCAATCGCTACAATCTTGCCCGAACCGAATGCAAAATCGTTTGGAACCCAAAACGAATTGGTCAAATCACCAACCGGGGAATCGAAGTACATAAGGTCATCGTCTCCATAGTTTACAAAACGATTGTGCTCGTCGAAAAGGATGAAACCGTCGTCGGCAAGGGGAGCAAAGCTCAGAAACCTGCTCCCGATATTCAGATCACCAATACGCTGCCAGTCCTCACTGTCTGTGGAGGCAAAGACTTCTCCCTGCCGTTCAACAACGATGCGTGAGTCCGAATTACCAAGCAATCTGGTCCCGGACCCAATAGATGTTATCACCGTCCAACTCAGCCCATCCTCGGACCGGAGTATCTCGAAATCTCCGAATGCAGTCGTCCGCCCATTAACCCACAAAGCCTGATCCTGAACCGCAATGCGACCGACCCCTTGCAGCGCCTCAACTGGTTCCCAGGATTCCAGATCCGTGGACATTTCCACTCCCTCACTGGATCGCATCAGATACAAACCCTTGCGCCCACCAATCTGGACATTGGTTGTGGTGAAGTCCCGGATCTTCTCCCACTCCACTCCATCGCTCGAACGGTGTAGTGCACGATCCTCGCCCACTGCCAGAAAATAGGGTTCAGCATAGACAATGCTGGACAAGACCGCCGGGCCTCGACTGCGCTCCCACTCCAGACCATCGGCCGAATGAACCACTATCCCGGAGGCGCCGGCAGCAACAAAACGATCATTTCCATAGGCAATGGTGTTCAAATCCAACCGAGTCAGGCTGGAATCAATGCGAGTGATTACTGAATGCTCTTGCCCAAAAACAAAAGAAACAGAGGTAAAAAGAACAAACAGCGACCATATCTTGAGGCCTTTTAAGTAAAAATTGGGCATTCTACACTGCTAGCAGACCCCCTCAGCAAGCTCAAGCAATGAATGAACCTGCCATCCCCAGGGCGAGCGCGCCTACGGGTATGCTGTAGATCCTGTTAGTCCTGTCCACTGACCCCTTCGATTCTCTTTTCGCTAACGAAAGCTATACAAACATTTTTGAAGAGCATCGATGACCTGCTCCCGGTCCACTGGCTCCAGTGCTCCAACCCGCCTCAAAACCAATCTTTCATCCAAAGTAAACAGCTTCGAACGCACAATGGAAGCGTGTGGCAGGCCTATCCGCTTCCATTCCTGCAGGACGACATCGTTCGCCCAGGAAGAATGCGCTGCGCTGGTGATCATCGCCAAAACCAAGTGACCTGTTTTCCGGTGAAAGTCCTCTACCGAAAGAACGAGTGCCGGTCGCCGTTTGGTGCTGGTTCTATCCGTAAAAGGGAATGGAACAACGACGACATCAAAAGCATCATAAGTTGCCATAAGCGGCCTCGTCCTCTTCCGTCAACCACTCACTGGCCAGCGTGGGTTCCAGCATCTGGGCAAACTGCAGGTCAATCGATGTTGCCGGCGCAATCTCGACATGATCCTCAAAGACCCTGAACGCAATCCGGTCTCCTGCAGCAACTTTCAGCTTCCGTCGTATTTCCACCGGAATCGTCGCCTGACCCTTTGACGTAATGCGGGAAGTTAGTGTTTTCATACTGGTAATAATGTAATACTTTTTCGCAAAGTAAAGAAAAGAGGGCCAAACGGGTTGAGCAGGAAGGTCGTGGTTGGTCAGTTCTTAGTTGGGGTATTCCCGAGAGTGTGAATTTCCATCCGGTTCCGAATGCTCCAGCAAAAAAGGTTCAGGACATAGGTAACAGTCTCCGAGCAAAACAGATTCGCCTTAAGGGACAACCCACAGCCCTGCAGCCTGACAGCCCAACAATCCTCAACATCCCGGGAGCAATCACACCGGGGATCAAGATCAAGATTAAGAACCAAGATCAAGAATGGTGATGCCAGAAATCCTCCCTCTTGATCTTTTTCTTGGGTCTTGATCTTGATTACACCTCAACATCCCCGTTCCCAAAAATTAGTGTTAATTCGCCTTTATTAGTGGTTTAAAATCAGGGTCCAAAGCTGACCTTTCTGGTTTGTTTTATTCCGGCAAACTGAAAAGCTGCGTAGCGGTCAATTAGCACGCTATCGCCGAAAATTCGGGAATATCCAATGGCCAATTTCAATGATCAATTCGTGATTCTAAATTCGTAACGCCTCAAAGCATCCACCATGGAATGGCCGTGACCTGATCGGTAAGCTTGGCGGGGCGGGCGCAGCGGCAAACCACGTAGCCAGCGGATGCTTGATCCGCGTGCTCGGTGAGAAAAGTCTGCAGGTGCCGAGCGTCTTTAACGCTTGGGTTCTCGGTCCACTTGACTTCGATCGGGGTGAATCGGCCTCCGGTTTCAACAATGTAATCGATCTCCATGCCGTCGCGCGTTCGGTAGTAAGTGAGGGTTCCCTCGTCAGCGTAGCCCAGGCGTCGATGAAGTTCCAGTCCGACCCATTGCTCGAAGCAGCGGCCGGGATCCGCCCGCACCGTGTCCTGACAAGGGCGGAGCCCCGCCGCCGCATGCCGCACTCCGAGGTCGAAAAAGCAGAAGCGGGCGTGCCCCAGGAGGTTTTTTCGTGGACTCTGGGTGAATGCCGGAATCCGAAACCCGACGAACATATCCTCCAGCAGCTGATAATGCGATTTGACCGTTGGCTGGCTCAAACCTGTCTCACGTGCTATCTTCGCGTAATTGAGCGACTGCCCCGACTCCATGGCGGCGAGTTTCAGAAAATTCAGGAAGGCGCCCCAGTCTTTGACGTAGCCCTCACGGCGGATTTCCTCTTCAAGATAAATGGTGGCATAGGATCTCAGTAGGGATTCACGTATTGCGTCAGGGGCCCGCAAAACGCCCGGCAAGTCCCCGTAAGCCAGGCGATCAAGCAGATCGTCACATTCCTCAAGCGAGGACCTAAAGGAAGCGGTGTCAATTATTGCTATTTTGGGTCGGAATTCTGCCGTCCCGGGACGTTCGGCCAGCATCAGCGGATACAGGCGGTGCAATAGGCTACGACCGGGCAAGAGGTTCGCCCCGGACTCCCTAAGTTTGCGTGCCGAACTACCGCAAAGCACAAAGCGAAAGCGCTTTGGCTGACGATCGTAAAGCACTTGAATGGCATCAAAGATGGTCGGCACCAGTTGTGCCTCGTCCACAAAGACGGTAGCCGGTCGGTCCTTTACATCAAGCGCTTCGCACTCCCGCCGAAAAAGTCCTGGCTGGGCCAATAGACGCCCGCGTTCTTCGGGATCTGCCAGATTGTAGCTCAAATCAGGATGGAGTAAGTCCATCAATAAGGTGGTCTTCCCCGTCTGCCTCGCCCCAAAGAGGATATGAACGTAGGGGTAAGCCAGTTTTTCCGCCAAACCATCCGCCAGGTAACGAGCTATTTCCATAAGTGAACTTTATATTATCCCTGCAATAATAAAGTCAACTTTATGTTTTGAAAGAACAGAAACGGATCCCTCTCGCCCTCGCTCTCCCAATCGATTCCAGCGCACCGGTGACTTTAATTAAAACAGCTAAATCCCAAAAACACGAAATCCTGCAGATCACCGCTTTGGTCCGGCTTTTTCGAGGGCGAGAGCAAGGGGGAGATCTTAGATTGTGAAGGCCGTAGCGAACCAACGACAGTGGTTCGTTTGATCCGCACTGGCATCCACTTCCGAATGTTCCCAGCAAAAAAAGGTTCAGGACATAGGTAACAGTCGGCGAGCAAAACAGATTCGCTTTAAGGGACAATCCACAGCCCTGCAACCTGACAGCCTAACAATCCTCAACACCCCGGGAGCAATCACATCGGGGGATCAAGATCAAGATTAAGAACCAAGATCAAGAATAGGGATGCCGGAAATCCTCCCTCTTGATCTTGATTACACCTCAACATCCCCGTTTCCCAAAAATTAGTGTTAATTCGCGTTTATTAGTGGTTTAAAAACAGGGTCCAAAGCAGACCTTGAAAGTCCGATGCCCATGCGCCCTCGGGACGAGCGCGCCTACGGGGATGCTGTCTCGGTGGCTGATCCCGGTATTTCTAGGTTTTAAACCACTAATTATCACTAATAAGCACTAATACCACTGCCCGGGCTGAATACACAGCCCACCAAATCCCACCGTCCACAGCCCCACAGTCCGACCGCCTCACCACCCACAGAATTCCCCGGTCATCCGTCTCAATCCTGTCAAAAAATTAGCCGGGCATCCGCTTGCCGA
>JAFIGG010000010.1 GCA_020831485.1 Opitutales bacterium | reverse complement strand
CCTGAAGGCCGGGCTCCAACATATCAATATTCCACCAATCCAACATTCCATCAATCCGTCAACCCAACGCCCAATATCCAAATAATAATCCGTTGGTTTGGTTGGATGGACAAGGGCATCCATCCCCCCGGGTGCTTAATGGATTTTTCTGAAAATTGTAATCTTTGCAATTATTCGGTCGTGTTTGACAAATGGGGCTGAAGGCGCTTAGCTTAGGGTATTATTACAGGCAGTTATTTCGCTGTTTGTACATAAGATTGAATTGAAACGTGTATATCCAAAGTTTACTGGCATAAAAATGCCTCTAAGCGTCAGGCCAGATAGGCCCCGGGCGACGTAGTTGATTTGCGCGTGAGCTAATCTCCCGTTAAACACTACGGTGGCCGGGGGAGCCAAGCATCGGTCGGTCCGGTTTTCCTTATGGGAATGGATCGATTTTTTACGTACTGATTTGCATCTCATTTCCAACTTATACGGCTTCTGTTCTTTTGCCGTCATTTATAACCCCAATGAAAAACATACTCAAAGCAATGAAACCGATCTATATTTCTACCGACGACCACAGGATCCTGGCCAAAACAGTGAACGAACTGCTTCGCAGTGGAGATAAAGTGCCCTCGAGCATTCAAAAACTCCGCGATGAGTTGAAGCGGGCGGTGATCCTGAATCCCTCCGGGATTTCTCCAAAGACGGTCGTCTTGAATGCATCCGTGCAGCTACGGGACTTGAAAACGGATGAACTCGAAGAGTGGATACTGACCATGCCCAATGACGCGAATTCCGACCAGAAACGGATCTCCGTGCTGGCCCCGGTCGGGACGGCCATACTGGGCTTTTCGGAAGGCGACGAGATTGAATGGGAAATGCCGAACGGGACCAGAACCTTAAAGATCGAAAAGGTTCAGCACGGTGCTTTTGCCGCGGACGATATTTCGCGTTTGTTGTATGGCTGACGACCAGTGTTACTCGAATCCTTGAGCCGCTTCGCGGTCCGTTTTTGTTGCACTACAGGCTGGGCGGACGAGGGCGTCCATCCCCTAGGGAAGCGGAATAAAAAAGCCGACCCTCTTTCGAGGGCCGGCTTTGCATGATGAAGAAACCAGGGCGTTTCTTTTAGAAGTGGAGGGTGGCGCTGGCGCTGACCAGGCGACCTTCCTGGATACGGTAGACTTTGGTGCCGTCCGGATTGGCGAAGATAGGCACGAGGCCGTTGTGATTGGTCAGGTCTTTGACATTGACCTGGAAGGCCAAGCGGTTGCCTCGGTCCAGTTCCCATTCATAGCGTGCGAAGACGTCGATGAACGTCTGCGACGGAGCGCTGAAGGTATTGCCCAGGTCGAGTGTGGTGTCACCGAACTCGTCCGTTGTCACCCCGAAGCCGATACCGGCGGAGTCCTCCCAGCGGAGGGAGCCACCGACTGTCAGCCCGCTCATCCAGGATGGCAGGAACTCATGGTAGTCGTCGATGCGGTAGCTGGTGCTGGCAACGACCCGCCATTTGCGTTGCTCAACGGTTGGGAAACCGTCCTGAGCCTGACCTACGATGATGTTGTTCTGGATCTGACGGATGGTGCGTTGGGCCAGGGTCTCTTCTGAGGTATCATCGATGTAGAAGTTCTGAGCGAAGTCGCTGTTGATCCACAATGGCTCAAAAACGTCCTCAAACAGTTGCTGGAGCACGGGATAGGTATTGCTTGTTTCCGTTTGCTGACGGGCTATTCCCAGCTGAGTGGTCCAGTTTGGCGTTGGATTGTAGCTGACTTCGATTTCAAGACCGTCGCTGACGAAGTCCTGTGTGCCGACACGGGCCGGGTCGGCGAAGGACATTGCGTCGGCATTATCCCAGTCAAACTCAACGCCGTGCAGGTCAATTACGCTTTGCGGTGGCAGGACTGCCTGGGCATCAGCGGCTGTAAAGCCCTGGGCGGTGTTGTCCGGGTTGTCCAGCTGGCGGGCCAGGTTCAGCATGATAGCTTCCGGGGCTGCGATGGCTGAATTTTGGAAGGAATTGTTGAAGATACCTGTCTCATACCAGTTGACCTTGGTGATCAAACGACCGTCCAAAGTTGAAACGGTGAAACCGAACTCTTCCGTTTCACCCGTTACCGGTGGCAATGGGTTGCCGTAGCTGTCCCTGCGGCCCGCGGTCGGCTCGAAGTTCTCATTTTCACTGTAGTGAATCGAGAAATCGGTTCCGGCAGGCAAGCGATCATTGACGAAGTCGGGCGAGTGCGCGACCACACCCCATGAACGGATCTGTCCACTTGCGCGGCTGTTTGGGGTGTCTCCGGGAACTTCCCAGGCCGGATCCGTGAGGTCCCGGCGGCCATCGCCGTAACCGGACAATCCTCCGGGAGTAGGTGCGTTGTAGACACGTTGAGTGTCTTTGCGCCAGGATCCTTGCAGCACCAGTTTATCGTTGAAAAGGTAGTGCTGGGCAATTGCCACCTGTGATTCCACCTCGGTCCGGCTCTTGGAAGCGGAGAAAGTGGCGGGAGAACCATCACCGTGCAGAACCGTGTGGGTTGCTGTATCCACTTCGGTGAACGCCTGAGCGCCGGGATTCCACATCTGGTAGGTCCGGCTCTGGAGGGTTTGTCTGGCTGTAGCCCGTTCCTGTCCAAATGGAATGGGCCCGATCCGGGCGCCGCTGACATCGTCCATGCTCGTTGCATTCAACAACGTATCAGCTCCAGCCATAGGCAAGGCATAGTAATCGTGTGTACGAAAGGTATTGCCCTGGAGGTTGCCGCCGTCGACGCCTTCAAGCTGTCCGCTGATATTCACTCCCGGGCCGTTGCGGCTGAACAGGGTGCGGTCGCGGTATTCCTGGTGGCTGGCAAGGCCTGTCAGGTTCAGGCGTCCGAGGACCATTGCGGCGCGGTCATTCTCGACGAAGTCATCGAAGTGGATTTCGCCAAATGCCGTAGCGCGAAAGTTGGTCCGGTCCCGATCATGGTAAGCGTGTTCACCACGGGCGACTATGTAGGGGCGTCCGAAATTCGGGTTTGGTGTCGGGTTGCCATCAAGGGTGCCGTCATCGGTAGCAACTCCCATGAATTCATTCATGTCGACTCCGATGGCAATCGACTGGTCGCCACCACGCAGCTGATTGAGCTGACCTTCGGTCATATCCTGGCGATGGGCTGCCAGCTCGAAGCCGAAGCGATCCCAGGTTCTTTCGACAGTAATGATCATGTCGCGGAAATCCGCCCAGCTCTGGCTCGCGCCTCCATCAAGCAGGTGTTTGCGGTAGTCAAAGATCGAACGATCGGTGATCTGAGCCTTGGAGAATCCGCCACCAAAGAATCCGCCGGAGCCCGCGGGAATCGGGGTGCCGTCCGGCCAGAAGCCTGTGGATGCGGCGATGTCCTGCGGATTGCGCATGCTCATCATTCCCCATTCTTCGTCTGTTGTCGTATTCTGGTTAGCGTTGATCCATGCCTGCACGCCCATGGTAGGCTCTGCTTGGCCAGGATCTCCGTAAACTGTCATCGGGCCCTGGCGGGCCGCGCTGATCTGCTGGATATAGGCGCTGTTGGATTCGCCGGCAACCAGGTCCCCGCTGGCGTTGCGAAAGGCGCCGGCTTCAGCCGGGTGCGAGAAGGTTGGTCGGCCGAGGTGAACCCAGGGTGAAATCAAGTCGTTGGGTGGTTCCGTGCGCGGCGGCGTGCGGTCGCGGTAACCGTATTCGATGCTGGCGCGAATGCGCAGGTTGTCCACAGGTTCCCAGAGGGTGGACAAGTAAATGCGACGGTCCTTTTCGAAGGCTTCATTCTGTTCGAATTGTTTCATGCCGTAAAGGCCGGCGGTAAATATCGACCAGGTATTATCAATCAACTCGTTGTGCGAGCGGAATGAAAACCGCTGAGTTCCGTGCTCGTCGGTCTGGAATCGAATTCGACCGCGGTCGCCGTTGAAATCAGCCTTGATCAGGTTGTTGTTTATAACTCCGCCGGGGCTGCCCAGGCCGAACAGGGTGGCGTTGGCCCCGCGCTGGACGGTGATGCGGTCAGTGTTGTATGAATCGAAGGGAACATCCGTAATGAAAAAGTCACGAGTCAGGTCGGCCGAAGCGAGACCACGGACACGCGTGATGCCTCCCGAGTTGGTGTCGCGTTGAAGCTCGGGGATTACAGAACCAAGGCCGAAGCCCTGGGATCCACTGAAATTCCCACCAAGCCCGCCAACCTCAGTATTGGAGGTATATATCAGTACGTCTTCGAGGTTTTGAGAAGCCGAGTCATCGAGAAATTCTTCGGTAACAACGGAAATGGATGCGCCGACGTCGCGAAGGTTCGTGCGAATACGCGTACCGGCAAGGGTGGAAGTCGCACGATAGCCTACGTGCTCTCCTGCATCTACCGCGAAGGGCGAAAGTTCGAAGAGTGTGTCGTCATCGGGACTTTCCACGTCCTGGGCTAGTAGTCCCCCGGCAGCTATCAGGCCGCAGGGAAGCATTATTTTTCTAATTAAATCTATAGGTTTCATAGGTATTTGTAGTTTGATTTTCGCCAGGGTTTAGCGTTGGTGAGGTGGTCACATTGGCAGTCGGGTACGGTAAACCCTGTCTTTTGGTTGGAAACCAGCTGAGGAGCTGATCGGTCTTGTTCTTGCAGTTGCGAGGGCCGATTAGGCCCAAGCGAATTAGCTGAAGTTCAAGAAGGGGATCATGCCAACTGGGAGCGAAGGATCGCGGGGATCGCAAACACCTCAGTGCCGGCAAAGGGGCAGAGACTTCAGGCCATAGCTTGGTTCGGTTCGCGCCGCTTTGGTTAGACGGGCTCCCCGGCTATGGCAAAAGTGGATAATATTTCAGCCGCCTGGTTAATGGATACCGGCATCGTGCCAACCGCGCCGACTGTTCATTATATGCCGGTACATGGGCACCGCAAATTCGGAGAGTCGGTGGGGTTTTGACGTTGATCGATACATGGGGATAAAGTATGGACCATTGAAGCAAGGCTTGAGACAAAAAGCAGTCCTGTGCCTGAAATTCTAATGAGACGGGTCTTTTCAAGCGAATAAGGGTTCAGTGCTCAAAAGGTTCACTGCTTTATGGTAAAGATTCCGCCCTGGATTGTTTTGAGGCTGTGGGCGGTATTCTGTGGGGCTGTGAGGTAGGCGGTGAGTTTTGAGGGGTTTGATTGGTTGGGCGAGGGCGCCCAACCCCCCCCGGGGTGGCTATCTTTATCGTTGCCGGAAAGGGGCCGGTCGATTGGGCTTTGGGCTATGAGGCAGGAAGAGACGATACGGCAGGTGTTGCAGGAGGTTTACGAGGAGGCGGGGGCGGTCGATGAAGGCGAGCTTGCGGGCTACATTCCGCAGCTGGCTTCAGTGAATCCGGAATTCTTTGCTTTGTCGGTGTGCGACACGGCGGGTAATTGTTATGCAGTGGGTGACCGGGGGCAGTCATTTACCCTGCAATCGGTGTCGAAGGTCTTGGCTCATGCCTGTGTTTTGTCGCACTGCGATGAGGAAAGACTGGGGCAGCGGGTCGGGGTTGAGCCGACCGGGGAGGATTTTGATTCAATCGTAAAGCTGGACCAGCACCGCCGGGCTTTCAATCCGATGGTCAATACCGGGGCTATTGCAATTGCTGATCTGCTTTTGTCGATCTACGGCGAGGACGCCTTGCCCAAGAGCCGTTCTTTTTTTGCGTCGACCATGGGCGTCGACAGCCTTGATATCGATCAGTCGGTGTTTGAATCGGAGCTGGCTACCGGTGAGCGGAATCGGGCGATTGGGCATTTGCTGAAGAATTTCAAGTTGCTCGATCATCCGGTCAAGGAGGTGCTGGAGCTGTATTTTGCACACTGTTCCCTGTGTGCGACCACCGACCAGCTTGCCCGCCTGGGTGCAAGCCTGGCCAACGGCGGCCAGCTGCCCGGGGGCGGGGAACGTGTGCTGGATCCGGCGGTGGTGCGCAAGGTGCTTAGCGTGATGCTTTCCTGCGGCATGTACAACGATGCCGGGCGCTGGATCTACGATGTCGGCCTGCCCGCCAAGAGCGGAGTTTCGGGCTGTTTGCTTGTGGTGGTTCCCGGGGAGCTGGGCATCGCCGCCTATTCTCCCCGGATCGACAATCGCGGAACCAGTGTCCGCGGCCTGATGGCTGTGCGCCTTTTATCAGAGAGGCTGAATTTGCACCTGTTTGCCTGACTGTACAGCAAAAAACCCGGGCGCGTTGATGCGTCCGGGTTTGGGTTTTATCTAGTGGTCGCGCCACCAGATATATTTTATCCGGGATTTACCGCTGGGCTATTCCCGAGGGAGCTCCCTTTCTCGGGGCGCTGTCGCCGGCAGGTAGAACCGCCGTATGGCCATGCTCCGGGTTGTTGTTCGGATTCTGGCGTGATCGGGTGCTTGCGTCCGGGGTTTCGGCATGCCTGTCGGACTTTTTGTCATCCGACTTATCCGTTTTATCCATGCTGGCCGTGGAAATATCCTCTGCATTGTTCGATTCGAGGATTTCTTTGGCACGACTGATTTCGTCACTGCTCTTGGTGTGAACGGAAATCAGGATATTGCCCTTCTTGATCTTGCCTTCATAACGTTTGGCTTCGATCTCAGGGATGCCCATGCCGACGAGTCCACCGGCGATGCCGCCGAGGGATGCTCCGACTGCGACTCCGCCGATGGCGGCGGCAAGGGGCCCGGCTGCAATGAACGGCCCGGCTCCTGGAATGGCCAAGGCGCCGATGCCGGCGATCCAGCCAAGCGCTCCGCCGAAGAGACCGCCAGTTACCCCTCCGGTAACGGCACCTTCAGGTGCTTTTGTATTCTTTTCATGAGCGAAGTCGCGGGTGTTCGACTTGTCCGGGAAGAGTACCGAGATCCGGTCATTGGGGAATTCGGCCGCCTTGAGGCTGGATACGATTTCCTCTGCTTGTTGATGGGATTCGGCGATCGCGTATACGGATTTCTGTGACATAGTGGTCTTTGGTTTGGAGGTTATAGGGAGCGTAGGTATTAGCGTGTTACCACTACCAGTTCACTGGTCACATTGTCATCGCCTGCTTTTTCATGGGCGATCTCTTCAATGGCTGATTTCTCGTTTTCTGAGTCCACATTACCACGGAGAAGGACCTTTTTTTCCTTTGTGATGATGGTGACATTGTTTGCGCGGGTTGACATGTTGTCACTGCCTCGGATAGCGCTGCGAATGTCGGCTGTCATCTTCGTTTCTGCTGAGCTGTTCCCCTGGTTGAATACCGTGGACCTGGCTGAGTCAGTTTGTTCGGAGGTCCTGGTGGATCCTGTTTGTGTCCGGCGTGCAGTGTCGCTCTGGCCGCCGCGGTTTGAGCGTTCGCGCAGGGCGGTGTGCCATGCGGGATCGCCGGCCTTGTAGGTGGGGGCATTGCGCAATTGGTCACGACTCAAGTCGGCGTGAAGCTTTTGGCCTTCAGCGTCGTAGTTGAATTCGCTCAATGCGAGGACGTTCTGATGAGCACCAATACCGAGGAAACCACCGGTTGATACGACGGCACCAATTACTTGGCCACCTTCGAGGTCGATGTAGATTTTGTCGATGCTGCCGATTTTGTCGCCAACACGATTTTCAACATTCATACCCACGAGATCCGTGACCGCCAGATTTTTGGAGGTGGCTACTGCTTGTGTTCCATAGCCCGCGCGCTCACTTGAGCTGCCACGTGCTGCGGCCCGCTCCGTGCTGCGGCTTGTAGTGCGCTCTGAAGCGCCGCGGTTCGCTGTAGGTTGCTCCGAGCCGCGTTCCGAGGAGTGACGCAGGCTTCCGGTGGACCGGTTCAGAGGGAGAACATTGTCGAATTGATTGGATTGTCCTTCGCTGAAAACTGGTGCAGATTCAAGCTGCTCCTTGGTCAGTTCGCTGCGGAGGTGTTTGTTCTCGCCGTTCAAACGAAGGTCTTCGGTCGACAAAAGGGCACGTTGTCCACCCATGCCGAGAACGCTCCCGGTAGAGGCGACTACGGCAAGTATTTTGCCTGATTCCATGTCGACGAACAGGTCGTCTACAGTGCCGATTTTTTCGTTGTTTGCTGACATGATATCCATCCCGATGATCTTATCGGAATCTCTCAGCTTATCTTGTGATTGAGTGGAGGATGCGCCGTATTGTCCTGTGCTGCGCTCCTGCATTTGGCTCTGGCCTCGTTGTGACCGCTCCTGTTGGGCGGTGGTTTCAATGGCAGCCAGGGGTGTGGCCAGGGCGAGAGCCGCGGCTAATCCCGTTATCGTTATTGTTTTTCTATGATTCATTTTCATACACTTTTCTTTATTCTGGTTGTTAAATCGATAGGGCTTTTTCCGTATCGCGCTTTAATTGGATTCAGAAAAAGAGCTGCCGGACGTTATCCAGCTTGGTGCCCTTTTCGATTGCTCACATAATAACCTAAGTTTTGAATACAGTAATGGAGTGTATCCCTACTCGCTATGCAGGGTTTGCCCTGTTCGGGTAGTTTGTAAGGCGTTTGTATGCAGTAGTTTGGGAGTCTTGTCCTGGTGTTTTTGACTTATGGAAAAAAGGCGGAAATCGCTCGTTTATGGCGCTGCATACGTCTGTTTGAGTCAAAATTACCCGCTATTCTGAAGTGAGACTCCAAGTGCGCCATAATGGCTCACAAAGTAATTCCTTATATGCTATTAAGGTATTTATAAAGAGCAAGATATGGATCTGAATAGGTTGGCATCCTTTATGCAGAATGTTCAGCTGAAACCATTTCATAAAAAGGAGGAAACCATGAGACTGATAAAGTATGACAATATAGCCAATGATGCCTGGTCCGAGCTGGACCGGATGTTTGAGCGCGCGTTTTCGGATGCCGGTGCATGGCCGGGATTTTGGGGGCGGCGATCGCTGCAGTCCTTCCGTTTGGATAGCTATCAGGACGAAGCGAATCATTACATTGTTGCCGAGCTGCCGGGATTTGACCGCAAGGATATCCAGGTGGAGCTCGAGAATGAGGTGCTGACGATCAGCGCCAAGCGCGAATCGGAGGGCGAAGAAGGCGCGTCTCGGGAGTCGTCCTTGAATGTTTCCCGCTCGGTAGCTGTGGAGAAGGCGATTCAGGCGGATAAGGTTCAGGCGAAGCTCGAAAACGGGCTTTTGACTGTGACTTTGCCGAAGGCCGAGGAGCGCCGTCCGCGCATGATCGAAGTATCTTAATTAATTGAACCTGCGAAATTAGGAGGATTTACCATGAGTACAGAAGTTGCCAAACAAGAGAACCAGACGCTTGAGAAAGTTCGCGATCTGCCAATGGTGAGCCCGCGTTACAGGGTTCGGAATTTGGACCATGCCTATCGGATCGATGTGCAAATGCCGGGTGTCAACCGTGAGTCCGCCCGCATCACTATCGAGGGCGATCAACTCGTCATCGAAGGGGAGCGGAGCCAACACTTCGCGGATAGCTGGCAGGCGGTTCATCGCGAGATAGCCGTCGCCAATTACCGACTGGTGTTGGACCTGAATGTGCAGATCGACGCTGATAAAGTTTCGGCTCGCAGTGAAAATGGTGTTTTGCAGGTGACCCTGCCGGTCGCAGAAGCTGCTCGCCCGCGTATGATTGAAGTGAATTAACGGGTATACTTGGGTAATACCAATGGAGTAAAGGGAGGCCCTGTGTTTCGTAAGGAACCGCAGGGCCTTTTTTGTTGTACTTAGGGCATTTTGAAAATGTTGAAGGAAAATGCCTTGCATGCCTACGGCAGGGGAGTTGAGTGTTCGGCTTATCAGTGATGGAAACAGGACCACAAAATTACCGTGTGACCTCGGATTATGAGGTGAGTTACAAAGACCCGCTGCGTTTGCAGGCTGGTGAAACCGTTGAAATCCTGAAAGTGGATGAGCGTTGGCCGGGATGGGCCTGGGTGAAGACCTCGGGCGACGACCTGGGCTGGCTGCCGCTGCGCCTGTTGGAGGTGAGGGGAGCGAGTCAGGTTGTGTTGGCGGCCTTTGATGGGACTGAAATCTCCGCGCGGGCCGGCGAGCGCCTGCAGGTGTTGCAGGATGAGGGTGGCTGGTTCTGGTGCCGCAAGGCCGATGGCGAAGAGGGCTGGTTTCCTGCATTCAGCTTGAGAAGGGAGGAGCTTTGATGCGCAAGTTAAGGCCTCACCGTCCCAGCAGCCCTGTCGAATACGTCAATGCGTTTTGTGAAGCCCGTGGCTCGGCAATCCATGGGCAGGGGATTTTTGCCAGTCGACGAATGCGCAAGGGCATGCGGGTGCTCGAGTACATTGGCGAACGGGTCGACAAGGAAGAGTCCAATCGCCGGGGCCTGGAGCTGTTTGAAAAGTCGAAGGAATCGGGTGGTGCGTCGGTCTACATTTTTGACGTCAATGAGGATTGGGACCTCGACGGTGACAAACCCTACAATCTGGCCCGCCTGATCAACCATTCCTGTGAGCCGAATTGTGAGATGGTCGACGAGGACAACCGCTTGTTCCTGTATGCTCTCCGCGACATCGAAAAGGGTGAGGAGCTGTCCTTCGATTATGGTTACGATATCGAGCACTACCTTGATCATCCCTGCCGTTGCGGTACGCCGGGCTGTGTGGGCTATATAGTGAGTTCGGCCCAGCGGCCAAAGTTGCTGCGCATGCTGCGTCGCAAAAAACACGGACGCTCGCTGGTTAAAGGAAATAAGGAATGAAGATCGTCTCCTGGAATGTGAATGGCCTGCGCTCGGTGCTGGGCAAGGGATTTGTGGATTACCTTGGGGATGAGTCCCCGGACCTGTTGTGTCTGCAGGAGATAAAGGCGATGCCGGACCAGGTGGAAGCGGATTGGCATGAAGGCTATCAGGCTTTCTGGAATTCGGCCGAGCGCCGGGGTTACAGCGGGACTTTGGTGCTGTCGAAGCATGAGCCCATTCGGGTGGAAAGCGGCGTGGGTTGTCCGGTCGGTGACGCCGAGGGCCGCGTGCAGACCCTTGAATTTGACGACTACTTTTTGGTCAATGTCTACACGCCAAACGCCAAGGGCGACCTCTCGCGGCTGGATTACCGGACCCAGATCTGGGATCCGGCTTTTCGCAAACATGTGGCTGCTTTGAGCGCGCGTAAACCGGTGGTCTTTTGTGGGGATCTGAACGTGGCGCACACCGAGATCGACCTGGCGAACCCCAAGTCCAACCGTAAAAACGCCGGCTTTACCGACGAAGAGCGCGCGGCCTTCAGCGATCACCTCGAAGCCGGCTTTGTTGATACCTTCCGCATGTTTGAGTCCGCCGGTGGGCATTATTCCTGGTGGAGTTACCGCGCCGGCGCCAGGGCCCGGAACGTCGGCTGGAGAATTGATTATGTCTGCGTCTCCGAATCCGCCTGCGAGCGGGTTGCCGATGCCTTTATTCGACCACAGGTAATGGGTTCGGATCACTGCCCGGTGGGCATTGAGTGGGGATGAGTTGGGGGCGGGCACGCCCTCGTGCCCGCAGTTGTTGTGGATCCTGGAAATGAGCGGACGAGGCGTCCGCTCCCCCGGTGCTCCCCCAGGCTTCTTCCCGGGCTTCTTCACTGCTTTTGGAAACTTTCCGCTTGGCAGTTGTTGTGGATCCTTGTTTTAACTCAGAGCTTATGACAATGCCAGATCGCAAAACCGTTTTGACCTGCGCGCAACCCACGGGGCAGCTGCACCTTGGGAATTATTTTGGGGCGATCCGGAATTGGGCGAACATGATCGACGATTACGAATGCTTCTTTGGCATTGTTGACCAGCACGCGATCACCATGCCCTACGAACCGGCGGAGCTGCGCAAGAGCACCTACCGCATGGTGGCTGCCTATGTGGCCTGTGGGCTGGATCCGGCCAAGTGTCACCTGTTTGCGCAGTCGCACATTATTGGACACACCGAGCTGGCCTGGATACTGGGCTGCCTTTGTCCCTTGGGGCAGCTCGAGCGCATGACTCAGTATAAGGAGAAGTCACAGCGGGAGAACGCCGGCTTTGTCGGCAGTGGCTTGCTGTATTATCCGGTGCTGATGGCGGCGGATATTCTGCTCTATAACGCCGACCGGGTGCCCGTGGGAGAGGACCAGAAGCAGCATCTGGAATTGTGCCGGGACCTGGCGATCAAGTTCAACAACACTTACTCCGAAACCTTCCGGGTTCCATCGGTGGATATTCCAAAGACCGGTGCCCGTATTCGGTCGCTGCAGGATCCGGAGCGCAAGATGTCGAAGTCGGATGCAAATCAGAACGGCTGTGTTTACCTGTTGGACCCTCCGGCTGTTATTCGCAAGAAGTTCAAGAGTGCGGTGACGGACAGCGGCAGGGAGATCGTAGCCCGTGAGGACAAGCCCGGCATTTCGAATCTGCTGAATATTTATAGTGCCGCAACCGGACGTTCTATCGAAAAACTGGAAGCCGAGAACGCTGGCGTCAGTTATGGCGATTTTAAGAGCAAGGTTGCGGAAGCGGTTGTAGATTTGCTGAGCCCCATTCAGGAGCGTTTCGAGGCGATCGTGAACGACAAGGATCAATTGAACGGAATTCTCGCGGAGGGTGCCAAGGCGGCGCAAAAGGTTGCCTTCAAAACCCTGTCGAAGGTGCACCGTAAAGTTGGCTTTGTTGAGCGGCCCCGAATTTAAGAGGTCCTCAAGCGCGTCAGCTGAACGATTCGAGAAAGCTGTCTTCGGCCTTCGCGGAACCCACCAGAATGATCTCGTGGCCGGCCTCGAGTTTTCGGTCCGCCGGCGGGACGATCTCCGTATCTTCGCCTTTGCGGATCGCCACCAGCAGGCAGCCGGTCTTCTCGCGGATTTCGGACTCCTGAATGGTTTTGCCTTTAAGTGCGGCTGGCAGCCGCACTTTGAAGACATTCAGCCCTTCAGCGATCATCAGGATATCGCCATGGGTGAGAAAGTTGAAAATTGCATTGGCACCCAGTGAAGCGTAGGACATGACGAAATCCGCTCCCGCCCGGTGCAGAGTCGCCACGTTGCGTTCCAGGGTGGCGCGGGAAATGATCTGGATGTCCGGGCGCAGGCGACGGCAGAAAATCGTCAGGTAGATATTCATGTCGTCGTCTCGCGTCGTGATCAGAACTGTCTTGGCCCGAAGGATGCCCGCCTTGCGCAGGATTTGGTGGTCGCTGGCATCGCCGACGATGCAGTGCTCGTCCTGAACCCGGCCGGCGGTCTGCTCGATGATCCGGTATTCAATGCCCAGATCAGAGAGTGCCTTGGCCGTGGCCCGGCCAACGCGCCCCCCACCGACAATCATGACCGGAGTGGTTGAGATTTTTTCGGAGACAAAGGTTTCGTTGAACGATTCAATCTGTTCCTTCGAACCTGCCAGCAGCAGGATCATATTGGTCTCGATGTGCGCATCCGGTTGGGCCGGCTTGAAGGAACCCCGTTCCCACATGCCCACTACAAGTACCCCGGTTTCCTGACGCAGGTTGCATTCGCGCAGTGTGCGCCCGATCAGGTTGGTTCCCTTTACATTGGCTTCGGCAATCAGCAGCGGTCCGAATTCGCCGACGACGTGGGCGCGGGTGGGGGCCCCGTCGGTGCAGCGCGCCAAATGCTGTCCGAGCATTTCATCCAGCCGCAGCACCTGATTGGCGCCTGCCATCTGCAGGATTTCCATGGACGGAGCCAGCTTTGCGATGGCCATTATTGGCACCTTGCGGACTTCCTGTCGGGCGGTGAAGACCGCGTTGGTGTTGGGAATATCGAGGTCCGTCGCTGCCACCAGGGCGGCCGTTTCCAAATGGGCATTGCGCCAGGTTTGCGGATCGTTGGTCGAGCCGACGATGACCTTGTAACCATCGTCGTGCAATTTGAGGGCCCGTTCAAGGTTGTCCTCAATAATTACGTAATCGTAGTGGTACTGAGTCAACTTACGCACCAGCATGGCGCTGGTGGCGTCGTAGTGGGTGAGGATCACATGGCCTTTGACCGAGTCGGACAGTTTCTTGGGTGCGCGGGCCGCCGACTGTGCAGCCATCCAGGGTGCATAGAAGAACTCAATGAAGGTGAAAGGCAGCAACACCAGCATGAAGACCAGGCCACTCATTAGGACTACGGCGGAGAAGACCCGTCCGATATCCGATTGAAAGACAATGTCACCAAAGCCGAGCGTCGTCATTACTGTCAATGTCCAGTAGATACCGCTGAACAAAGTGTGTTCCTGTCCTTCCCACCTCATCAGGAAGTGGAAAACCGTGGTGTAGAACGCAATCAGCGAACTCAGAATGAAGATGAATTTAAGCAGCACACGGATGTTTCGGTGCTGACTGGGCTGTCGCCTTACGACCTCGCCAATGAAAGCCGGAATCGCTTTGATCATAATGCGTATTGAATGCGGTTGGACAACCCCCGGAGTTTGCGCCCGGCAGCTGTTTCGGCATTTTCATAAAAAGCCATTGTAGGGCATCATGGGTGAATGCCCTCCCGGCTCAATCAAATTCAGCCTGACAGTTTGAAGGGACAATGTAGCCGCGCTCAAACGTAGCCGCGCTCGTCCCGAGTGCGGAACGATGGGGATTACCAGATCCTTGCGCAGCGAGGGACCGCCGCGGCTACTTCGCCGTCAGTGCCAGCGCTTCCTTGGTCAGGCGGGTGATTTCGGCAAACTCACCGGCTTCAACCAGCTTGCCGCTGACAAACCAGCTGCCGCCGATTGCGGCGGTGACCGGCGTGGAAAGGTAATCCGGCACTTTGGCGGCGTTGATGCCGCCCGTTGGCACAAACTGAACACCCGTATGGCCGTAGGGGCCGGCGAGTGCTTTCAGCATGGCGGCGCCGCCTGCCTGCTCGGCGGGGAAGAATTTCAGCAGTTTCAAGCCGTGGGAGAGGGCCAGTTCGACTTCAGTGGGCGTGATAACGCCCGGAATCATCTGGAAGTTGAGGCTCTGGGCCTTTTCGATCAGTTTCGGGTTGAAGCCTGGGGAGACGCCAAAGCCAATTCCTTTGTCGACCAGCTCCGGCAGCATGTTTGGATCGATCACGGTCCCGGCACCCACCGTCATTTGCGGATAGGCCTTGAGGATGCGTTCCATTGCTTCCATTGCGCAGGGGGTGCGCAGCGTGACCTCAATATGCGGCAATCCAGCTTCCAGCAGGGCTGCGGCGAGGGGCTCGGCATCGTCGGCGTTTTTGATCACCGCCACTGGAACGAGGCGGGTTTTGTAGAGGGCTTCTAGGGACATATTTTGTGTTATCGTTAAAAAAAGGTTGATTTATTGTTGTTAAGGTAAAATAGTAAAGACGATCGTCAAGCTCCTATCAACTATGCAAGAACGTTCCCTAGCATCCGCATCCACTAGCCTCAAGTTTGATTTTTCCGTCATGCGGGAGATCCGCAAGCGGGAGGGTCTGACCCTTGAGGAAGTCGCTGGGCGTGCAGGTTTGTCGGTTGCTGTGTTGAGTCGCCTTGAGCGCAATCAAACAGCCGCTGAATTGCACACACTCTATAAGCTGGCGCGCGTATTCGGCATGAGTGCCGCCGATTTGCTGGCACTGGCTGAAGCGCGCATGGCGCACCGTAAAACTGACGAGAGTTACGCCAGTGGCGGATTTCAGTTTCGCTTGATCCGCTACGCAAATGTCACTTGTTATTTAGGCGAGGCTCCGGCCGGGGCCCGGATCCGCAAGCCGGAAATACACCACGACGATCACGAAACCTGCTGGGTGATTGAAGGGCGTGTGCGCATTCATTTGCCTCACGAGGATTGTGACCTCGGGCCAGGAGAAAGCCTGCAGTTCGACGCCATTCAGGAGCACAGTTACGAGGCGCTGGAAGACAGCCGCCTGATTTTGATCCATTTAAAAAAGCAAAACCGTTATTGAATTATGAAAATCGACTATTCGCTCAAACCCTCAGACCTCAGCAAAGGCCTGGAGCGCTTCTGGGAAGCATCCGGCAAAAAAATCGAAGCAATTGCTCGGGAATACGATCCCAGCAAGGGATCTCCGGTGTTTACCTGGGCAGGCAAATACACTACCCGCGGCTGGACCGAATGGACGCAGGGATTCCAGTATGGCAGTGCCATTCTGCAGTTCGACGCCACCGGCGACGAGTCCTTCCTGGAAAGCGGTCGCAATGACACGCTCAATTTCATGGCCCCACACGTCAGCCACTTCGGCGTGCACGACCACGGCTTTAACAACGTCAGCACCTACGGCAACCTGCTGCGCCTGATGAATGAAGGCAAAACGCCCGAGAATGAATGGGAGCGCAACTTTTATGAAATGGCCCTGAAGGTTTCGGGCGCGGTCCAAGCCAAGCGCTGGGCGTCCATTCCTGAAGGTGGTTACCTATACTCCTTTAACGGTCCGCACTCTCTGTTTGTCGATACGATCCGCACCTGCCGTGCGCTGATGGTTTCGCACCTGCTCGGCCACTCGCTGATGGAAGACAACGATAAGTCGGTCAACCTCTTCGAGCGCGTGATCCAGCACGGTCAGGCAACCGCCCGCTACTCCATCTATTACGGTGAAGGCCGCGATAGTTATGACGAGTGGGGCCGCACGGCTCACGAAGCCATCTTCAACCGCAACGACGGCCAGTTCCGTTGCCCGAATGCTCAGCAGGGCTTCAGTGGCTTCACCACCTGGACCCGTGGTTTGTCCTGGGCGATGGTCGGCTATCCGGAAGAGCTGGAACTGCTGCGCGAAATGCCGGACAGCGCCTTTGACAATGTTGGCGGTCGCAAAGCCATCGAAGCGGAATTCCTCAAGGCCGCGCGGGCGACCTGTGACTGGTTTATCGCCAACACTGCGGAGGACGGCATTTGCTACTGGGACGGCGGCGCGCCGAACCTGCACAAACTCGGCGACTATCGGAATCGCCCGGCAGATCCCTTCAATGACCACGAGCCGGTGGACAGCACCGCATCCGCGATCGGTGCCCAGGGCTTGCTGCGCCTCGGCCGCTACCTCGGCCTCGACACCGAAGATGGCAAGAAATACTTCCAGGCCGGCCTGACCGTGCTGCGCACGTTGTTAACAGAAGCTTACACCAGCGGTGATGCCAAACACCACGGACTCCTGCTGCACAGCATTTATCACCAGCCGAATGGCTGGGATTATGTGCCCGAGGGCCGCAAGGTGGCTTGTGGCGAGTCCAGCATGTGGGGCGACTACCACATCCGTGAGCTAGCCCTCTACACTCAGCGTATTATCCGCGACGAGCCAGATTATCGATTCTACCGTTGTGTTCGACTTGGCTAAGCCTTTTGCTTGCTGTTGCCATGAAAGCTAAAGCATTGAAAGATCTTTCCCGGTGTGCGGTGCACACCATTACGACCAAACCCTGGCCCATCGAAACAGCGATTGAGCGTTACGTCGAAGCCGGTTTTGGCGGCATCACCGTTTGGCGCGATACTCTGAAAAATCGGGACATCGCCAAAGTGGGTAAGCATATCACCGACAGCGGGATGAAAACCGCAGCCCTGGTGCGCAGTGGGTTCTTTGCCTACGAAACACCGGATGAACGGGCCAAGGCATTTGCCGACAATCGCCTGGCGATCAAGGAAGCCGATATGCTCGGTGCGCCCATGGTCGTTCTGGTCTGTGGGGCAAAGCCCGGTCAGTCGCTGGAAACCAGTCGGGACCAGATCAAGGAAGGCATTGAAGCCATTCTGCCCCACGCGGAGGCCCACAATGTCAAGTTGGCGATCGAACCCCTGCATCCTATGTATGCGGATGACCGTTCGGCGATCAATACCCTTGAGTCTGCCAACGAGATGGCTGAGCACTTTGATTCGGAATACGTCGGCGTTGCGGTCGATGTCTACCACTTGTGGTGGGATCCGAACCTCAAGCGGGAGATCCTACGCTGTGGCAAGAACGGCAATCTGCTGGCTTTCCATGTCTGCGACTGGAAAACTCCTACTGAGGACCTCTTGCTCGACCGCGGCCTCATGGGGGAGGGCTGTATTCGCATTCGCGAGATCCGCAGTTGGGTCGAGCAGGCCGGATTCAAGGGCTTTAATGAAGTCGAGATTTTCTCCAGCAAATACTGGAATCAAAATCAGGACGACTGGCTGCAGCAGATCAAGGAAGCTTACCTGAAGCACGTATAAAATAATTCTATTTTACTGATAATCCATACCTATAAGGATATATACGCATGAAAACGCATACCGTTGGAATCATAATGAATGGCGTCACTGGACGCATGGGGACAAATCAGCACCTCCTGCGCTCAATCGCCGAAATCATCCGCCAGGGCGGAGTTCAGCTCGGCCCGAATGAGATCATTATGCCGGATCCGATTCTGGTCGGCCGGAATGAAAACAAGCTTAAGAAGCTCTGCGAACAGAGCGGCGTTAAAAAATGGAGCACGGATTTGGACTCTTTGCTGAAGGACGACCATTACACGGTCTACTTCGATTCCCAGACCACCGGCCGTCGCGCCGATGGGGTCAAGAAGGCTGCCAGTGCCGGCAAGCACATTTACTGTGAAAAGCCGACAGCAGTCGACACCAAGACCGCCCTTGACCTCGCTGATTTCTGCGAGAAGGCCGGCGTTAAAAATGGTGTGGTTCAGGACAAGCTCTGGTTGCCGGGTATGCTGAAAATTCAGCGCCTCAAGGAACAGGGTTTCTTCGGTAAGATCCTCAGCGTGCGCGGAGAATTTGGCTACTGGGTTTACGAAGGCCATAACATTCCTGCCCAGCGTCCCAGCTGGAACTACCGCAAGGAAGACGACGGCGGCATCATAGTCGACATGCTCTGCCACTGGCGCTACGTGCTGGATAACCTCTTTGGCAACGTCAAGGGCGTCAGCTGCCTCGGGGCGACTCATATCCCCGAGCGCATTGACGAAGAAGGCAAACCTTACAAGTGCACTGCGGACGACGCAGCCTACGCGACCTTTGAACTCGAAGGTGGAGTGATCGCCCACTTCAACAGCAGCTGGGTGACCCGCGTGCGTCGTGATGACCTCTTGACCCTTCAGGTCGACGGCACCCACGGCAGTGCGGTTGCTGGCCTGCGCGAGTGCTGGATTCAGCACTACGGTTCGACGCCAAAGCCGACCTGGAACCCGGACATAGATCAGCCAATCGATTTCTTCGGTGGCTGGCAGAAGGTTCCGCAGCAGGAAGAATACGACAACGCCTTCAAGGTGCAGTGGGAAATGTTCCTCAAGCACATCGTCAAGGACGAGCCTTTCCGCTGGAGCCTGCGCGAAGGTGCCAAGGGTGTTCAGTTGGCGGAACTCGGCCTCAAGAGCTGGGAAGAACGCCGCTGGGTTGAAGTTCCAGCCCTCTGATTGCGATGAAACCGGTAGCATTCATAACAGGCGGCACCCGCGGCATCGGGCTCGGAATCGCGAGCGCCTTGGCGCGTCAGGGTTTTGACCTGGCAGTCAATGGCATGCGCGACGCAGAGTCGGTGTCCGAGGTTCTCGAAGGCCTGCGCAAAGAAGGCGCGGACGTCATTTATTGCCGCGGCAATATTGCCGACGCTGCGGCGCGCGCCTCCATGATCGATTCGATTCGTGAACACTACGGTCGCCTGAACTGGTTGATCAACAATGCGGGCGTGGCTCCAAAGGAACGCCTCGATGTGCTCGAGACAACAGAAGAGAGTTTCAACTATGTGGTGAATACGAACCTGACCGGTTCCTTCTTCCTCACGCAGTTGGCCGCTCGCTGGATGGTTGAGCAGAAAGAGGCCGACGCCAGCTTCTCGGGTGGCATCGTCAACGTTTCTTCCATCTCCGCAACCGTGGTCTCGGTCAACCGGGGTGAATATTGCATCGCCAAAGCGGGCGTCAGCATGTCCACCCAGTTGTTCGCAGCGCGTCTCGGCGAATACGATATTCCCGTATACGAAGTGCGCCCGGGCGTGACCAAGACGGACATGACGTCCGGGGTTACGGACAAATACGACAAACTGATCAAAGAAGGTCTCTGCGTGACACCGCGCTGGGGCTTCCCGGAGGATACGGGCAAAGTCATCTCGGCATTGGCTCGGGGAGACTTTCCATACTCTACCGGACAGGTCATTATGGTCGATGGTGGTCTGACTATTCCGCGCCTTTGACCCCTCTCACATAACTGCTTTCAAAGCCCTTCGGATAAGCAATTTCCGAAGGGCTTTTTTCTAGGGTCTAAAGCCCTGTTTTGGCGTTCGCGCTTGCGTTAACGAAGGGAGGGGATAATCAGTTTTTACGACCTTGCTATGAATATTCTGATTGCAGAAGACGATGTCACATCGCGCAAGCTCCTGGTTTGCATCCTCGAGGAAATGGGTCACACCGTGACGACAACGGCGAATGGTGAAGAAGCCTGGGAGTCCCATGCCTCGATGCAGACGCGCCTGATGATCGTCGATTGGTTGATGCCGCGGATGGATGGTCTGGAGCTTGTCCGCAAGGTGCGCGAACTGGAACAAGCTTCGGACAAGTCAGATTACACCTACATCATCATGCTAACCGCTAATTCAGGCGGCCAGAAGCACTTCATTGAGGCCATGGAGGCGGGGGTCGATGATTTCCTTCCCAAACCACTTGACCGGGTGGAACTCGAAATGCGCCTGAGGGTCGCCCAACGCATCCTCAAAGCCAACAGTCGTATCCGTTCCCTGGAAAACGTCCTCACCGTCTGCGCCTACACCAAAAAGGTCAACTTCCCCGATGAAGGTTGGCAAACCATCGAAGAGTTCATGCAACGCCACCTCGGCATAGCCGTCTCCCATGGAATCGAACCCGATTACTACGAGAAACACATTATCCCCCAACTCGAAGCCATGAAGCGCTCGACACGAGGGTAGGGTCCGGCTTCGTGGGAATGCCGCCGTTGACTAGGTAGAGCGGTCTCGCCGAGACCGCCGGTAGGAGCTGAGGGGCTGAGGAGCTAGGGATGGGAACGACGAACTGAAAACCAAGAATCGCCAACTATGCCCCTTTTACTTCAGCATATCTTTGGCTTTGTCGAGGATCTGCTTTTCATCGGAGGTCAGGGCGCCGAAGCCTTTGTCGTTGATCTTGTCGAGGATGCGGTCGACCTCTTTGCGTAGATCACTTTTGTCTGGAGGAGAGGACATATTGACTTTGTAGCGACCGGCGCCGCGGGCTTTGACTGCGGCCACTTTGGCTTCCCATTTCGGTGCCCGGGTTTCGGTCTTTTTGGCGAACAGGCGGCCGATGGTGGCTATCAGGGAATCTTTTGCCATCAGTTGGCGGTAGTAGATGAAACCACCGAGTATGCCGCCCAGGTGGGCAGAATAGGCCACGCTGCTCTGTCCCATGCGGGGCATTTCGGTGAAGAGGAAAAAGAAGGCCTGCATGCCGAGGAAAAAGTAGAACAGGTGTTTGCCGAGAAAGCGCCCCGGGATGAACAAGAGGCTCAGCTCATCATACCAGCGGAACATACAGAAGAGGGTAATGATGCCAAAGACTCCGGCGGAGGCTCCAACCAGAATTGCCTGGGGATTGCCGCTCATGCGCACCAGAATCCAGGCAATGCCGCCCACCAGAATCGAAAAGCCAAAGGCTTCAATGAACTTTTGGGTGCCCAGGCGGAATTCGATTTCCCGCCCAAACAAATATAGCATCAGGCCGTTGAGCAGTAGGTGCCAGGGAATGCCCAGCTCAGTGGAGTGCAGCAGTCCGTAAGTTAGCAGGGTGTGGAGGTAGCCGGACGTCAGGGTGTCCCAATTGAGTGCGAATACTTGTTCCATCCAGCTGACGCCAAACCAGTGGCGGAACACGTTCTGCAGAAAGAAAACCGCAACCAGTGTGATCAGGATCGCCTTCAGGGCCCAGGGACTGCTGGAGTAGCTGCTGTGTTCAGGGCGCATGTAACTGCGGTTGTAGATGCTCATCGACTCAGGCAAATCTTGAAAAGGCCACTCACTTTGGCAAGACTACAAACATGAAAGAAAAATCTTCACTGGTTTTTGCCTTGGGCGCAGTCCTCTCCGCCGTAGGGGTTGTCCTGGGTGCCTTTGGCGCCCATGCCCTGGAAGAGCGCCTGGCCGAGGCCGGACGCACCGCTGTCTGGGAAACCGCCGTGCTCTACCACCTGGTGCACGCGGTTGCGATTGTCGCTCTGGGGGCTTGGGCAAAAGCCGGGCAAACTGGCTGCCTTCAAGGCGTCGCCTGGGCCTGGGTTGCGGGAATCGTCTTGTTCAGCGGTTCGCTCTATTGGCTTTCGCTCGGAGGACCGGCATTCGTTGGCCCGATCACGCCACTTGGAGGACTCGCATTCATTGCAGGATGGCTTTATCTGGCTGTTTTGTTGCTGAGACGGAGCGACTGAGATTCGACTATCGAATGTATTAGCCTGACTTATTATTAGCATTTTGAATGCCTGGTATTGCTTGGATGCTGGACGCATGAGGCCTTTGCTTTAGTGCAAACCAAATATCCCGGCTGTTGCGCTGTGCGCATCGCATTGTCTTACTTGACAGCGGAGCGGTTTCGCATGATCTAGTGTGCCATTATGGCTGACAAAACCGAAAAATGGCCCGAAAACGCCGCAGGTAAATTTTATGTCGATGAACAATGCATCGACTGTGATCTCTGCCGTGAAACCGCGCCGGACTTCTTCTCGCGCAATGAGGATGGAGGCTACTCCTATGTCCATGCGCAACCGAAGACCGATGAGGACATTGAGCAGTGCATGGAAGCCCTCGAAGGCTGTCCTGTAGAGGCCATCGGCGACGACGGCGACGAAGACTGATACTGGCTCAGTCCGACTCTTTGGTCGTCTTCACCTCGATGACATCATGCGGCGCGGATTCGCGTTGGCCCGCAGGGCTGACCCGAATATACCGCGCCTTTTCTTTGAGTTCTGCCAGATTGGCAGCTCCCAGGTAGCCCATGCCGCTTTGCACGCCACCAATGAGTTGTCGCAGGGTGTTGTCTATGGTGTCGGAAACTTCTTTAAGCGCTTCAATGCCTTCTGCCGCGATCTTCTCGGATTTTTTCTGGCTTTTGTCGTGACCGTAACGCGCGGCGCTGCCGGCCTTCATCGCGGAGAGACTGCCCATGCCGCGGTATTGCTTGTAAACCTTGCCGTTGATTTCGATCAGATTGCCCGGTGCTTCCTGACAACCGGCCAGGATGCCGCCACACATGACCGCGTCGGCGAGGGTCAATGCTTTTACGATGTCACCGCTCTTAACGATGCCGCCGTCCGCGATGACCGAAACGCCTTTGCGCTGAGCCGCCTTGGCTGCGACGTAAAGTGCCGTAAGCTGAGGAATGCCGACGCCGGCAACGATGCGGGTCGTGCAGATCGAACCAGGGCCCTGGCCCACTTTGATGGCATTGGCACCGCTGTCGGCCAGAAATTCCACGCCTTCGGCACTGGTCACATTGCCCGCTACCAGCGTTAATTCGGGAAATTCGGAACGCAGCAGGCGGAGCACATCGCCGACGCCGCGGCTGTGGCCGTGGGCGGTTGATACAGCGAGGGCGTCGACACCCTCGCGGACCAGATTATGCGCGTGTTGCAGGATGCGGTCCTTGTCCAGGTCGCCGGTGGAGTTGCGGGTCGCGGAAATGGCTGCGCCACAAATCAGACGGAATTTGCTGTCCCGGGCCGGCTTGACCGCGGCGTTCTCTTCCTCGCGGATGCGCTCGATGTCGGTCATCGTGAACAAGCCTTTCAACTTACCTTCGCGGTTGACGACGATCAGCTTGTGGATGCCCATGTGCTCGGTGAAAAACCGGTCGGCGGCATCGATCGGATTGTTGGCGATTTTCGAATCGAGGATAGTGAACACTTCTTCGCGGGTGGTCATTGCCTCACCGACTTTGACATCGCGGTAACGGTTCTTGACGATGCGGCCGCGCAGAAGGCCCAGCAGGTGGTTGTCTTTGTCGACTACCGGGAAGGTGCGAAACTTGAAATTCTTTGCTTCCACCATTTGCAGTACGTCTGCAATCCGGTCCTCGGGGCTCACCGTGATCGGATCCTGGATGAGGCCATGCACGTCATTTTTAACGCGCGCCACTTCGTGCACTTGATCCTTTTCGGACATGTTGTAGTGGATCATGCCGAGGCCCCCGTTGCGGGCCATAGCGGAGGCCATGGCGGACTCGGTCACCGTATCCATGTCGGCGGAAATTACGGGAATATGGAGTTTCAGGAAGGGGGACAGCTGAAGGTCAACCTGAGTGAAACGCGGTAAGACCTCACTGTAGCGTGTAGCGAGCGTGATGTCGTCGTAGGTCAAACCCACCGTCGCGTTCGCAGCAAAAAACCGGTCGGCATCCAGATAAAAGGCTTCATCGATGCACTTGAGTGATTTTTCGGGCTCCATTGTGGATGTGAAATCATTCTTTGGCTTTGGATCAAGCTGAAAGTTGAAAAGTTCGGCAGGAAGCGCCAGTCTGGCTCCTATGTCCGACTTTCTTTTCCAATGGCGCCTCTGCCGCCGACCGCTGTTTCAGCCCGTCCAGACCGCCAATGAAACCTGGCGCGAACGGCTCAGCCTGATCGTTCGCCTGGAGGATGCCGACGGCCGTAGCGGCTACGGAGAGGTTGCACCCATTGAGGCCTTTGGCTCCGAATCTCTGGATTACGCCGCCCAGTGCCTGCGCAGCCTCGGCTCGCGTCTGGATCTGGCTTCAATCCTGCGTATCGTACCGAATTTTCGGGCCACCCGATTTGGTCTGACATGTGCCCTTGCGGATTTGCAGGCGGAAGCTGCAAAGTCCATCCTGTTGCCACGGGCAGCCCTGCTGAAGCTGGATGCCTCTTTGGAGCTGGCGTGCCGCAGATTGGCGGATGAGGGTTTTCGGGTCGCCAAAGTTAAGGTTGGGGTGGGAGATGGTCCCAGCGAACGCCAGCAGCTTAGGGAGGTATTGGCCACTCTGCCAGATGGTTTCCAGCTGCGCCTGGATGCCAACGGATCGATGGACCTGAAAACGCTCGAGACCTGGGTGGCTTGCTTCTCCGGTGAAGCGAAGATCGAATGCCTAGAGCAGGCCTTGCTGCCGTCGCTGGCCCTCAAGCAGGTTTCGGCCCTCAAGACCTTGAATCAACGCCTGCCCTTGGCCCTTGATGAGTCGGTCAGCTCGGCCGAGAGCTGGAAGCAATGGACACAAGAGCTGCAATGGCCCGGAATCCTCGTGCTGAAGCCGTCCGTCTTTGGCAGCCTCGATGAATGCCGCCAGGCAATTGCCGACCGTCCGGAGCAGGTCATTCTCTCTTCGTCTTTTGAATCCCTTGTCGGACTGCGCGCCCTGCTTCGACTTGCCGCCGAGTTCGAGCTGAAACGGCCGCTGGGTTTAGGCACTGTGGACTACTTTGTCGAACAGCGGGAACGCTTTAGTGCAGCTGATTTAGCTGCGAATGCCTTGTCTAAAGAGCTGATGAACGATTTGTGGGAATCACTTGAAGTAGTAATCTAATTCAGGATTGCACCCACTGGCCATTAATTCAACTCTTCACAGTATGCGATGGTTTTTCAGTGTGTGTGCACTGTGGGTGTTGAGCGCAGTTGTGGCTGATGCCCGGTTTTATGTTTCGCGCCTGGCGCCGGATGTGGTTAGGGAGGCTCTGGCGGAGGCGGTTCCGGTGTTACGGGGGCACTATGGTGAGGAGCTGCGTTTGCGCTGGATGCCGTTGATCGGGGAGCCTTCAGGCGATGCTGCCCTGGTGGTGGATGCGGAACTGCTCGAACGTGAAGACTTGGTGGCGGAGATCTACCGCTGGCTACACGGGGAATGGGGCTTCCGGCACTACGTTCCAGGCGAATATGCGGTCCTTGCCAAGGAGTCGCCCAAGCCATTCAGGGACTGGCTGGAGGAGCGTTCGCAAAGTCGCCGATACATCACCCGCAACCTGCACGACATAGGGCGTGCGCGCTATGGGCAGGCTGAGCAAAACTGGGCCGCAGGGAACCGGTTGGTTGAACAGTTCACTTTCAACCACGCGCATTTTCGCATCATCCGCCCGGAGCATTTTGATACGCATCCACAATGGTTTGCCAAGGATCCGCAAGGCGAGCCGATGCGGCCGCCTTACCCGAACGTCAGCGGCTTTAATGATCACCCGGACCTTTCCGAGGGCGAGGTGGTAGAGCGAATCGCCGATACCGTGATCGAGCGCTTCGAGGCCCAACCAGAACTGAAGAGTTTTTCGATCGGGGCCAATGACAGCTTTGAATTCGGTCACTTTCCTGACGATTATCCCTGGTTTGATCCGGACCGTTATTTTCGTCGCTATCCGGACTACAGCAACCACGTGTTTCATTTTTCGAACCGTGTAGCCGAGCGGGTGGGGGAAGTTTTTCCGGACAAATACATGGGCGCCCTGGCGTATTTGAGCTGGGAGAATGTGCCGGATTTTCCGGTGCATCCAAAAATCATACCTTACCTGACCGCCGATCGAACCCAGTGGTATGACTCTGCCTTTTACGACGAAGACCTGGCTCTGGTTGAAGCCTGGTCGGAGGCGGGGCCCGAGATTATTGGCACCTGGGATTACATCTTTGGTTATGGATTTCTGATACCCAGATCGCTGACCGGAATCGTGGCGGACAGCATTCCTGCTGTGTACGAGGCGGGTGCGCGCGCCTATTTTTCCCAGGTCTCACCGCTCTGGGCTTTTGACGGGCACACCACCTGGTTGGCGGCCCAGTTGCTCGACGATGTGGACGCGGATCCTGAATCTTTGATGGAAGAGTTTTTTGACGGGTATTACGGTCCGGCCAGCGAGACCATGCGGCACTTTTTCTCGGTAGCGGAATTTCTCTGGATGTACCAGCCGGGCAGTGCGGTGTGGCTTCGCTATTACCTCGATGCCCACCAGGCCTATCTGTTTGGCGAAGAGCATCTGGTCCTGATGCGGGAGCTGATCGACCGTGCTTTATTGACGGCCAAACAATCGCGGGAAGAGACGGGCGTGTCCAACTACGTTCGCCGGGTTGAATACACCGAGCAGGCCTTTCGCCTTACCGAACTGTTTGTGCGTTACGTGCATCTTCAGTGGGCTTTGTCGCGTGGAGAAATGGGCCCGGTAAAGCTTGTCCGTGGCGACACGCCCGCATTTGATTTTAGCGGGCACGACCCCTCCAGCCTGGCTGGCGTGCAGGCAATGATTGCGGAGCTGAGGGAATTGGAAGTCGCTTTCCGCAGTCAGCGCGAAAGTATGCTGGAGAGCAGTCCGCTGCATCAGCGCTTTGCCGATTCGGATTGGGCCCTGTTTGGCGATCCGGGTCCTCGCCGGTTGTGGCAGATGCAGAAAGGTTCGGTGGATGCCCAACTCGTCTTTGTCGCCGATTGGGTGGACGGACGGGAGCGCTGGCGGAGATCCCTTTTAAATACCGAATCCGCCCAACTGGATATTACGGACAGCGGTGTGCGCGCCGAACAGGTGCGTCGCGGACAACTCTTCAGTATCGTCCGGGTAGAGCCCGGGCAACTCTATGCTGCGGATGTGCGCTTGCGCGGAGTCTGTGGGCCCTCGGCCAATATATTTGTTCGCCTCGACTGGTACGACGCGGACGGCCAGCAACTCGAACGCAGTCCCTGGGACCGTTTACCACCCGGAGAATACAAACAAGGATTTCAATTGGGACCTGTGGCAAAGGCACCACAATCCGCATCCTTTGTTCGCTTGTTCATTCGTTTTTATGAGCAGGAGCCGGGGGACTGGATTGAAGTGGACGATGCCCGCCTGTATCAGCTGAGTGCTTTGGAAGGCTTGGATTGATGGTCTTTGGCAATTGCCTCAGCCCGCTCGCCAACGCGTCGGATCAGACTGCTGAAGATCAGGCCGTGAATCGGATAGAGCAGGTACCAGTAGAGTGAACCGCTGAGGCCTTTGGGGGCAAAGTAAGCAGTCTGGCTTAGCACGGAATCTTCCTTCCCTTTTGCCTCAACCTTGAATTCCAACCAAGCCAGCCCTGGAACCTTCATCTCGGCGCGCAGGCGCAGTAGGCGATCGGGTTCGATGGCCTCGACCCGCCAGAAATCCAGGGCATCGCCGGCCCGCAGATCCCTCGGGTGGCGGCGACCCCGGCGCAGGCCGACTCCTCCGATCATGCGGTCAAAAAATCCACGCAGGCGCCAGGCCCAGTTGAAGGCCAGCCAGCCGGTGTCTCCACCCAGACCGCTGAAGGCCCGGAAAATCGCTGCCGACGACGTGCCTACCCGCAGTTGGCGCCTTTCGACAATCATTCCTTCCCGCGCGGCCAGCACGACCGGCTGGCTTTGAGCGTCTGCGCGCCTGAGCGCGTCGCTCCAGGTCGTCTCAATGTGGCTTGCGCGCAAGCGTTCCAGCGCACGTTCGACGGCGACCCGATAGCCGACCGGCTGGATCGCCGGAAACAGCTTTTTGGCGCTCGGGTCTGTTACCGTGTTTTCATTGCGCAAACCTTCGATCAGCGGACGTGCATAGCGCAGCGGAATCGGTGTGACCATGTTGACCCAGTAGGACGAGAGTCGGGGTGTTAAGATGGGGACGGGTATCATTCTACGTCGGAGACCCCTGACCTCGGCATATATCTGCATCATGTCCCCATAGGTCAGGACATCCTTTCCGCCGATTTCAATAACTTGGCCCCGGCTTTCCTGCGTTTTAATTGCAGCGGTAAGGTACTCGATTACTTCGCGAATGGCGATGGGCTGAGTTTTGGTGAAGACCCAGCGCGGACAGATCATAAGCGGTACCCGTTCGCAGAGGTAGCGGATGATTTCGAAGGACAAACTGCCCGAACCGACAATCACCCCAGCGCGAAATTCGGTGACCGGTACCTTGCCTTTTCTCAAGGAATCACCGGTGGAGTGGCGGGAGCGCAGGTGTTCCGACAGTTCCGGACCAGGAGTCGCCAGGCCTCCGAGGTAAATAATTTGCTGGACTCCTGCAGCCTCGGCCGCCTTGGCAAAGTGTTCAGCTGCCTCCTGGTCGCGGCGGTCAAACTCGGAGCCGGAGCCCAGACTGTGAATCAGGTAGTAGGCATGAGAAGCGCCGTCCATTGCTGTCGCGAGGGATTCTGGATCGAACACATCGCCCTGGCAGACCTCGACCTCCGGTTCCCAGTCCCGGCCCTTCAAGCGGCCAGGATCCCGGACCATACAGCGCACGGAATGGCCGGCTGTAAGTAAATTCGGAACCAGACGGCCTCCCACATAGCCCGTAGCGCCCGTGACCAGGACTTTGTTGCATTTTGATTCTGGCGCTCGAGGTCTTGCATGTGGATGATTCATTGAGGGTCAGCTTAGTCGATTAGCTACGGAAGTCCAGTTGTAGACTCTGCATTTATGCATGGTATGGGGTGATCTGGAGAGATCGGCTTCGGTCCCGGTCCCCACGCTGAGAGCGAGGGGTCTACTTTGGCTGGCAAATTCGGATTGGCAATACCGCGGAGCTTGTGGATTCTGATGTCTCAAATCTATGACAATCGAACCTTCAAACAAAACCAATGCCAGCCTTGTCAATTGCCGGGAGGTGCGGAAATCCTTTGGCTCGGTGGAGGCCTTGAAGGGTGCGAGTTTTGAGATTCGTAAGGGAGAATGCTTTGGTTTACTGGGGCCCAACGGTGCGGGCAAGTCGACCCTGATCCGCATTCTCTATGGGGCCACTTCACGCAGCGATGGCGACGTCGATGTCTTTGGTCTGGATCCTGCCTCGGATGCGCGCTCGATCAAAAAGCGCCTCGGTGTTGTTACTCAGGACAACGCCTTGGATGAGGATATGGCGGTGGGTGCGAACATGATGATGTATGCGCGCTGTGTCGGTATACCGAGGGCCAAACGCCGTGCCCGGGTTCAGGAACTTTTGGAAATGATGTCCTTGGCTCACCGTGCGGATGCGCGCATCCGTGAATTGTCTGGAGGAATGCAGCGTCGTCTGGTTTTTGTCCGGGCCCTGCTGGCGCAGCCGGATATTCTGGTGCTGGACGAACCGACCACCGGCCTGGACCCTGCGGTGCGCCTGCACCTTTGGGAGCAGGTTCAGCGCTTCAAGGAACGGGGTTCGACCATTCTGCTGACGACCCATTACATGGATGAGGCCGAGCGCCTGTGTGACCGGCTGGTTATACTGCACGAAGGTCGAGTTCGGGCCGAAGGCAGCCCACGGAACCTGATTCAACGCTTTTGTCCAGGCTCGATTGCGGTTTTGCCGGCGAGCGAGGCCAATCGTGTCCAGGCAAAGAGGGTCACCGACAGCGATCCGGATTTCAGCTGGTTTGAGGATCGGGCGGGTGTGAACGTGCGCGGTCCCAGCTTGAATGCGGTGGAAGCCTTTTTGGAGCGTTGTGGCTTGCAGCCGGTGATGTTGCGGCCAAGCAATCTTGAGGATGTCTTCCTCGAAGTCACCGGAAGGGAGTTGGGCGCGAATGATTGAGACCTTTTCACTCGCCTGGCGCGTAGCCATGCGCCACTGGGATGTGTATCGCCAGAACCTGCTGGCGAATATCTCGCCCACGATTTCGGATCCTGTTTTTCTAATCCTCGCTTTGGGTGTTGGTCTGGGTGCCTATATTCAGCAAATCGAGGGCATGAGCTATCTGACATTTCTGGCGGCTGGTTTGACGATTGCGACTGCCCTGTGGACGGCCTTTTTCGAAACCAGTTACGGCTTCTTCATCCGCTACCAGTATGAAGGTGTTTACCAGGCCATGCAAACTACGCCAATTGGGCCGCATGAGATCATTCTCGGGGAGTATCTGTGGGTTGCGATGAAGGGCGCCGGCATGGCATCCGGCGTGACGGTGGTGCTACTGATTGCTGGCGTTGTGGAGCCGCATCTGGCCTGGGCGATCCCGTTTATTGCGGCCATGGTTGCCGTTTCATGCGGGGCCATCGGATTCATCGCTTCGGCTATGGTGAAAAACATCAATCAGTTTCAGACCGTTTACGCCGTTCTGATCAATCCGCTGTTCTTTTTCTCAGGGGTCTTTTTTCCGCTGACGGACGTGCCCAAGGCCATTCAGGTCATCTGTTACCTTTCACCTCTCTACCATGGGGTGCGTCTTGGGCAGACCGCCTTGTGGAACGAAGGCTTCGGCGCAGCGCTGCTGCTGCACGGACCCCTGCTGTTGATTCTGACCCTGATCCTTTGCCCCATCGGCTGGTGGCGGATCTATCCAAAGCTCTATCGGTGAAGCCCTAAACGATAGGGCTTCAGTGATTGAAGAAGCGCAGGAAAAAGAAGATCAGCACCCCGGTGACCGACACGTAGAGCCAGATCGGATAGGTCCAGCGGGCGAGGGCGCGGTGACGTGCCCATTTGCCGGTCAGGGCCCAGAAAACTGTCATTAACACCATCGGCAAGGCCACAACCGAGAGGATCACATGGCTGATCAGGATCGCGAAATAAAGCGGTCGGATCCAGCCTTCAGCGATGAAACGCGTGTCCCCATGCAGAGAGTGGTGCAGAATATAACCCAGCAGGAAAAGCCCCGAACTCGCAAGTGCGCAGGTCATGGCGATTCCATGGCCGCGCTTATTTCCGGACCGGATCAGATAGATGCCGGAGATGATAAATAGCGTGCTGAAGGCATTGCAGGTCGCGTTGAAGGCTGGCAGGAAGCCGAAGCTCTCAGCCCAGCGGCTCTCGGGAGCGTAACCGTAGATCAGCCAGAAGAGGAACAGGATTGCGGCCAGGCTTACGGCAAGGACTGCGCCAACCTGACGCCGTTCGGAGGAAGTGAATGCGCTCATTGAAGGGATGGATTCAGGAAGCGATGTGCAGATCGAAAGGCAGATAGAGCTCCTCGCCCTCCACCTTTATCTGGGCCCATATCCGGTAATGCCCTGGCCGGTCCAGACGCATGCGGAAATTCATTTCCGGATTGAAGGGATCCTGTTCGTCGAGGAAAGGATTCAGCGGGTGCAGGTGGGAGAAACCCCGGCCTTCCGCGTCGAAGGCAACCAGGTGCGCGAAGGCGCCCATGACTGGTTCGAACTTTGGCCGCCTGTCTGAGTCGCTGACAAGCAGCTCCATTTCAAACTCTTCGTTGACCCGAGGCGTACCGGTTTTGAAGTGCAGCTTGAACTCCCAGTCCTGCCATTGGTGCGCGACTTTTGCGGATTCGACTGAATCCTTGGGCTGGCCCTCTACTTCAAATCGGGAGTGGAGCAAGGTCCGGCGGCTGTTGGTCAATGGAATGAAGTCGAAGTAGGCCCGGTATTCGCCCGCGCCCTGCGGGGTCATGGTAAAGGTATAGTGTCCCGGAGGCCCGGCCGGCTGCGGGTGGATGTGCTGGTAGTCCTGAAGGGTTGGGTCTACCAGCAAAAGGTGCAGGCGCTCGGTGTGAGTGACAGCAATGTCATGGTAGGAAATCGGCCGTCCCGAGGTTGTCTGGATACTAAGGTCAAAGGTAACCGGCTCGCCGGTTCGCGGTGTCTCCTGAGGAGTCATCTTTACCAGAATGGGAAAGCGCAGAGCCTGCATGTCGAAAAACTCGGTCTCCTCGTAGCCGCATCCTTCAATCACTCCCTCGGCATTAACGAATTCGCCGTAGTGCAGAAAGTTACAGGGTTCAACAGGCAGAGAGCGCATGCCCACATAAGCGAGGATGCAGCCGGCGGTGATGGCAAACCATTGGAGAGCTTTTTGTGACATAGGAAAGTGGTTCAGGGTTGGCGGCTTTCGCGGTGCCTGTCAATCTGGTTGATGAAAACCCGTGGCTCCCAGAGGCTTCCGGGGATGCGGTAGATGATGCGTCCGGATGGATCTACCAGCACGGTTGTGAGGGTATGGCGGACAATCTCTTCCTCATCCGGCTCTGCCAGGACGCCTAGTTGAGCCCGCAGGTTGGCGGCGATGCGTTCCGGTCCGGAAAGGAAAAAGAAGTTGCTGCCATCGATTTCGCGGTCCATCGCATAGGCGGTGAAGATCCCTGGAGTGTCAAATTCCGGATCGATGGTGATTGAGACCAGTTTAAAGTTCTCAATGCCCGCCTCTTTGGCCATGCGCTGCAAGCGGTGCATGCGCTCCGTCGCTGCCGGACACATCTCTGCCATGCGGCAACGGGTGAAGATGAAATTGATGACGGAGTAGCTCCCACGCAGCGATTCGCTGAGGAATAGCTCTCCATGCTGGTCCCATAGAGCAAATCGCGGAGCCTGTTCACCAATTCCGCGGAAGACCCTTGAACCACGGTTCAGCGTGTCGTGCTGAAGTTGGCGGTCCAGGCGGTTCATGACCGCACGTTCTTCTGGCTTGTTGGGAAAGATTTTCTGCAGGCGTTCACCGCCCGCATAGGGAACGATTTCGCCCCGAATTTGCCAGCCTTCGCGTGCAATGGCACGATCGCCGCGGCCGACATGCACGGTGCGGTGGGTTGCAGCTTCTGCGTCCATACTGGGGGCAATTATGATTTGATTGCGGTCTTCGACCGCATCAATTACTACACCTTCGAAAGAGCTCTGGGCCTGCAGCATGGACGAAGCTGAAATGCTGACGACAAAAAAAGCCAGGGTCAACAGACGCGAAGCGGCTTTGGTCAGAGGGTAGAGGAACGGGTACACGAACGTCATAAAGATGTCATCTTAGCTCTGTATTGACCAGATGGGAAGGATTCGAGGGCAATGTAAGCAAATTTTCTTAAGAATATAAGTCTGCTTAATGTCGCCTCTGCGGGCTGATTATCAATACTGTTAATTCGGTCGATCCGCCGGTCTGCGGTTGTCAATTGGGTTGGAATTCAGAGTTTTGGCTCATTCCTCGCTTACACCGGACCGTTGTAGGCTCTTTATTGTTACTAAGAAAATGGTGTCATCTCAGAATTATTCGGACTTAAAAACCCACGACCGATGGTTGGCTGGTTATTGTTTTCTGACCTTCATGGTCACACTGATTCTGATGTATGCGGGTGGTTTCACTACGACTATTGGGGCCGGCATGGTCTTTCCCGACTGGCCCTTGTCCAATGGTTCTCTAAATCCTCCGGGCTGGACAACAGATGAAGCTATGCTCGCCGAGCACAGCCACCGTCTCCTGGGAGCCGTCGTTGGCATGATGTGCATTGGGCTTGTCGTCTTTCTCCACCTCTCGCGTCCGCGTGTTGAACCCTGGTTGCGCATTGCCGGTTGGCTGGCCATGGGGCTGGTTGTTTTTCAGGGTTTGCTCGGTGGCTTGCGCGTGCTGCTGGTCAGCCTCGACCTGGCGAAGGTCCATGGCGTAACTGCGCAGATCTTCCTCTGCCTGCTGGTAGCCATCTCCATCGGCACCTCCGCTTGGTGGAAGCGTCTGGCATTGCCTGCTTCGGCTGTGGAAAGCCAGCAATGGCGTGGCCATCGCTGGGTTGGCGGTTTGCTGGTGGCCTTGATCGTCGCGCAGTTGGTTATCGGCGCTGTTTTGCGCCATCGCGGTGCCGGGCTCGCCATTCCTTACTTTCCGCATTCTTCCCCGGACGGCAGTTTTCTGCCGGTTGCCTGGAACTGGGCTACGCAGATTCACTTTGCCCACCGCGCGATGGCGCTTGTCATCTATGTGATGTTGATTGCCTGGCTGGTTCGCCTTATCCGCCAGCCCGGCATTCCCCGGCCCGTATTGCGTCTCGGTTGGGCTGCGTTTTTCCTGGTGCATGTGCAGGTGCTGCTGGGGGCGCTGATTATCTGGAACATACGCCAGCCTATGGAAACCACCCTGCACGTATTAAATGGCGCTATTTTCCTCAGCGTATGCTGGGCTATGACTTTTGCATTCTGGAAACCTGTTTTGACCACCGGGTCTGAGTCCTCGGGTGTGCCTGCAGCGGCAGTGCCGTCCGTCAATGTGACCAAAGATTCCATTCCCACATGAGCAGCCTTACTTCAACTCTTCATGCTTCCCGCTCCGAGTCTACTCAACCGCCGATTCGCGATTTTGTCAGTTTGACCAAACCCAGGTTAAGCCTGATGTCGGTTGCCACCGCCATTTTGGGCTATTTTGCCGCTGGCCCCGAGTTGCGGCTGGAGGTCTTTTTCAGCCTGTTGACCGGCACCGCGCTGGCTGCCTTTGGAGCTGCGGTCCTAAACCAGTGGTGGGAGCGTGAGGCCGATGCCCGTATGCAGCGTACTGCGGATCGTCCGGTTGCCGACGGGCGTATGGCCCCAAATGTAGCTCTGGTCTACGGTCTCGTTTTGAGTGCTCTGGGGGTTGTTTTGCTGTGGGCGCAAGTGGGCTGGGTCCCGGCTGCGCTGACCTTGGCCACTGTGCTGCTTTACGTGCTGGCTTATACGCCTTTGAAACGTCGTTCGACTTGGGCGACCGAGGTCGGTGCCATTCCCGGAGCCTTGCCGCCACTGATTGGCTGGGTCGCGGCTGGAGGTGGTTTCAGCGCCATGGGATGGGCACTGTTTGCGGTCTTGTTCGCTTGGCAGATCCCGCACTTCATGGCGATTTCCTGGAATTTTCGAGACGACTACCGCCGAGGCGGTTTTGCCATGTTGAGCCTGCAGGATCCTTCCGGCAAGCGGGTGGGGCGGCGATCGGTGCTGTGGACTGTGGTCCTTATTGCTGTCAGTCTGTATCCGCTCGTGCATCCTCAGGTCGGCTGGTTTCTCGGTGTCTCCGCGGTGCTGCTCGGGCTGATGCTGCTGTGGCCTGCTTTGCAATTCTGGTTGGGCAGTCAACGTAATCTGGCGGCACGCCGTCTGTTCTTTGCCTCCCTGATCTATTTGCCTTTTTACCTCGGTGCACTGGTTGCCGACCAATTCTTCCTTTGACCCTCAAAACGGTTTCTTAACCCATGTCCAAACGCATCTTACCAATCTGGGCCGGACTCATGTTCCTGGTCATGCTGATCTCGATACCGCAGTGTACCTTCTCAGGCGATGGTCGCTGGTTCAATATTGAGGGGCAGCAGTCTGCGCTCGATCCGAAAGGACCGATCGCACAGAATCAGGCCGACATCTTTTATCTGATCCTCTGGGTGACGCTTTTCCTGTTTATTACGGTTGGCGGTGCCCTGGCCCTCGCCATGTGGCGCTTTCGCGAGCGCAAGGGCGACGATCCCAATTACATTCCCCCTCAATCGCACGGCCACCCCTTGATTGAAGTTGGGTTGGTGGTTGCTTCCGCCGCATTGCTGGTGGTCATCGCTATTCCCACCTTTGGCGGAATCATCCTCAAAAAACAGGTTCCGGTGCACCTCGAAGCGGATGCCATTGAGGTGAACGTGACTGGCTACCAATGGTGGTGGGGCTTTGAATACACGGAGCATGGGTTTTACACCGCAAACGAAATCGTCTTTCCGGCCGGCCGTGCGGTGAAACTGAACCTGCACGCCAACGATGTCATTCATAGCTTCTGGCTGCCGAAGTTGGCCGGCAAGGTCGACCTCATTCCGGGCCAGGTGAACACGATGTGGATCAAGGCCGATGAACCGGGATACTTCTGGGGCCAGTGTGCCGAGTTTTGCGGCGATTCCCACGCCTACATGCTCTTTCGGGCAATTGCTCTGCCTGAGGACGAATGGAATGAATGGCTGGAGCGGCAGCAGCGCGAAACCATTGTCGGCAATGGCGACTACGCGCCGGTCAAGGAAGACATTGAAGACCGCGAACTGGTTCTGAAGGGTGCCGAGCTCTATGCACAGCATTGCGCACGCTGTCACAGTGTCGACTCAAGGCTGCAGACTATGGGCCCAAATCTCGCGCACTTTGGCAGCCGTACGTCGATTGCTTCCGGTTGGATGGAAAACGAACCGGAAGAGTTGCACCGCTGGCTTAAAGAGCCGCACAAGGTCAAGCCGGGCAATTTTATGTGGTATGGCTTTCCAGATCCAAGTGATCCCTCGCGCGTTCAGATGGAAGGCTTGAAAGACGCCGACCTCAGTGATTCCGAGGTCGATGCCCTCGTCGCTTACCTCTACACTTTGCAATAAACCAAGATTGTTTGCTCTCATGTCGTCTCATCACAGTCCTGATTCTGCCGCAGCCCATTCCGAGCCTACGGGCCTTTGGCACCGGCCTCTCAAAAAGACCGGTTGGGTGGGGTTCCTCACCACCGTCGATCATAAAAAGATCGGTATTGCCTATGCCTTGGGAGCGCTTTTCTTCCTTTTGGTCGGGGGCGTCGAAGCCCTGATTATCCGCCTGCAGCTGATGGTTCCGGAAAACGAACTGATTTCCGCCCGTCTTTACAATCAACTCTTCACCATGCACGGGACGACGATGATCTTCCTGGCGGTGATGCCGTTGAGCGCTGCGTTTTTCAATTACATCATGCCCTTGCAGATAGGCGCTCGCGACGTGGCCTTCCCGCGGATGAATGCGCTCGGGCTCTGGTGTTTCCTTCTGGGTGGTATCCTTATCAACATGAGCTGGTTCTTTGACCAGGGGGCACCGGCCATTGGCTGGTTTGCCTATGCGCCCTTGACTGACCGGCAATTCAGTCCGGATATCGGCACTGACTTTTGGATAATGGGTTTGCAGATATTGGGGATAGCCTCCCTGGTGGGGGCCTTTAACTTTATCACCACGATTTTGAATATGCGGGCGCCAGGTCTGTCCATGATGCGCTTGCCAGTGTTCACCTGGATGACGCTGATCACATCATTCCTGATCATCCTGGCATTCCCTGCGATAACAATCGCTCTGGTTGAATTGATGTTCGACCGCCATTTCGGTACTTATTTCTTCAATGTGGACGGTGGCGGTAAACCGATTCTCTGGCAGCACCTCTTCTGGATTTTTGGACACCCCGAGGTATACATTCTGATCCTGCCGGCAATGGGCATTATTTCCGAGGTGATTCCGGTTTTCAGCCGCAAGACGTTGTTTGGGTATCCCCTGATTATCTTTTCCGGTGCGGTCATTGGCTTTCTTGGCTTTGCCGTTTGGAGTCACCACATGTTCACGACCGGCCTGGGCATTGTCGCGACCACTGCATTTGCCTTCCTGACCATGTTGATAGCGATTCCGACTGGGGTTAAGATATTCAACTGGATCGGAACCATGTGGGGTGGGCGGCTTCGTTTCACCACACCCATGCTTTACGCGGTGGGTTTCATCTGGATGTTCATGATGGGTGGATTCACGGGCATCATGCACAGCTCGCCGCCGGTTGACGCTCAGCAGCAGGACACCTACTTTGTGGTAGCCCACTTCCACTACGTACTGATCGGTGGCTCGATTTTTGCCCTGCTCTGCGGCATTCACTACTGGTTCCCGAAAGTGTCGGGGCGGATTATGGATGAGACCTGGGGCAAGATCAATTTCTACACGGTCTTTGTCGGCTTTAACATAGCCTTCTTCCCCATGCACATTCTTGGAATGACCGGGATGCCTCGCCGGACGCACACCTACAAGGAGGAAATGGGCTGGGCCGAGCCGAACTTCTGGGCGACCATTGGTGCCTTGATGCTTGGTTTTGGCATTCTTTCCTGCATCATTCAGATGATTTACTCCTACTATAAGGGAGCCAAGTCACCGAATGATCCATGGGGTGGCCGCACGCTCGAATGGGCCACGGCCAGTCCGCCGAAGGAATACAATTTTGCCTACACACCGGTGATCCATGCCCGCGATCAGGTTTGGGAGGACAGGCATGGAACACCGGAGAAGCGCATGGACAAAATCGCGCCCGATCCAGAGCATGGAATTCACATGCCGGACCAGTCCTGGTGGCCCTTGATTACCTCCTTCGGGATTTTCTTCGCCTGTCTGGGAATCGTGTTCTTCCGTTATGAGTTTACCTTCTTTGGCAGTCTCAGCTATACCAACGGCATCGGCCTTCTGGTCGTCGGCCTGGTGGTGACGCTCGTCGGCATCGTTAAGTGGGCGCTTGAAGGCCCCGGGGGTTACCATCTTTACCCCGATGCGGAGGACATGGAGGAAATCCGCCAATCCCAATCCAAAAACTGACCTTATTGCTTTCTGCACGACCTATGAGCAGCCATACTGATAACGATCCTCTGGAGGAGCTGAAAAAGACTTCAACCGGAGTGGAGAACAAGAAACTGGCCATGTGGGCGTTTCTGGCTTCCGACTGCATGTTTTTCGGAACCCTGATATCGACACACCTGATCTACCGCAAAGTGTATCCGGACGTCGAGGACGTCATCGACATCTTCGACATCGAACTGACGGGTTTCAGTACCTTCATCCTGTTGATGAGTTCGTTCCTGATGGCACTTTCGGTGTCGGCGGCTCACAAGAACAATTTGCCCAGCATGCGCTGGTGCCTTGGCGGGACCATTTTCTTTGGATTGATTTTTCTTGGCTGTCAGGTTTATGAGTTCCAGCACTTCGTTTTTGATAAGGACCTGACCCTGAGCAGCAGTATTTTCGGATCGACCTTCTTTGTTCTTACGGGAACCCATGGAGTGCACGTGGCGCTTGGGATATTCTGGCTGGGCAGTTGGTTGATATATTCGTTTACCGACCGCTATAAACGTGAAAACGCCCTTGATGTCGAAGTGGCCGGTCTTTACTGGCACTTTGTAGATGTCGTCTGGATTATCATTTTCACGGTCGTTTACCTGGTTGAATACATAGAATTCTAAACATGGACGCTTCCCAAAACACCTCCAATTCTGTCGACCACCATCTGGCCGAAGAGCATCAGAAGTACTTCACGTTCTTCAATGTCTCGATCGCGCTGATCATGCTGACTGCGATTGAGCTCGTCATCGTTTATGTGCCCATTCACCCGGGAATCGTGATGGGCTCACTGGTCGTTATGTCTTTGATTAAATTTCTGGCGGTTATTTGGTGGTTCATGCACCTGCGCTGGGATATGATCCTTTGTACCCTGGTATTTCTATCGGGGCTGATCATTGCCACTGGCACCGTGATCGCCCTGATGTTGCTGTTTTCGGAGGACCCCAGTGGGGCTCCAATGATTTGAGCGTTCCGCGATGATCAGCATCTGGCACTGGCACACCGAACCGGCTCTGCTCGGTGGCATTCTGCTGATGGTCTGGATTTACCTGGCCTTGGTGGGGCCATTGCGTGAACGCATAGCTCCTTTGGCTGCGTTCCCGCGGCGTGAGACCTTCTGGTTCGCAATGGCTGTGCTGGGCTTCTACATCGCCGTGGGTTCACCGCTGGACGCACTCGGCGAGAACTACCTTTTCAGTGCGCACATGGTGCAGCACATGGTGCTGATGTATCCCGTCGCCCTGTTCACGATCTGGGCGATCCCGCAATGGCTGGTTGACGGTTTATTGTCGCGATCGCGGATCGCGACAGCAGTCTTGCGTATCCTTTTCCAGCCGGTGATGGCTGGCTTCTGTTTTACTTTTGTCTTCACCATCTGGCATTTCCCAGCCTTGTATGAAGCGGCTCTGCACAATAAGCGGATCCACATGCTGGAGCACTTGACCATGTTTGCGGTATCGGTGCAGATGTTCTGGCCGATCTGGAGCCGGTCCAAAATCATACCGCGTATGCACTGCGGGATGCACCCGATCTATATTTTTCTGTTGATGGTGGCCCAACTTCCTCTGTTTGCCGTGCTGACATTCGCTACCGAGGTGCTCTATCCAACCTATGAACTGGCTCCCAGGGTTATCGACCTCGAACCTTTACCGGATCAGGTCCTGGGTGGTTTGATCATGAAAATTTCGAATATGATCGTTTCGCTGATTGCCATTGGACGGGCTTTTTATTTCTGGTATCAGGAGTCGAATCTACCGACGGAAGCCGAAGTGAATCTGGCGAAAGCGCGGGCGACCTGAACGGCTTGCATTTGTTTATTTCAGCGGCATCTTGGTGCGCCATGAGTATGGAGGACCTTTATCAGGAGATTGTTCTCGAGCACAGTAAGCGGCCGCGGAACCGTCGGGCGATTCCGCAGGCGAGCCATCGGGCGAAGGGCCACAATCCTTTGTGCGGCGACGAGATTGAGGTCTACCTGAAGGTCGAAGACGAGCGGATCGTCGACCTGAGTTTTCAAGGGCAGGGTTGCGCCATATCGACTGCATCCGCTTCTTTGATGTCGGAGAGCCTGACGGGCTTGAGCCTTGTGGAGGCCCGGCAGCGATTTGCGGAGATGATGACTCTTTTGAAAGATGCCGGAGTTCCCGTCGATGCCTCCAAATGGGGAGACCTGGCTGCGGTGATCGGCGTTCGCCGATACCCCGGGCGCATCAAATGTGCAAGCCTGGCCTGGCATGCCCTGCAGGGTGCTCTGGACGGTCGTCCAGAATCCACCACGGAATGAGCTTTATGGCTTTTGAAAATATGTGTTTGCTTGAAAAGCTTTAATCCTGGCGGTGTGCCTGGATGTTCAGCTCGATCTGGACCGCGCTTCCTAGCGGACCGCCGATACCGTAGTCCATGCCCCATAGGGTGCGGTCGATGGTCGTTTCACCAACCCATCCAGAGCGCAGTATGTCGTTCCCTTCAACTTCTCCCAGATAGTGGACCATCATTTCCACGGGGTGAGTTTCTCCGAGGAGCGTCAGGTGACCGGTTACATGAAAGCGGCCGTCACCCATTGGATGCCATTCGTCGCTTTCGTATTTCATCGTTGGAAAGTTCTCCACGCCGAAAAAATCGTCGCTACGCAGGTGATTGTCGCGTCTGTCACTGCGGGTGTCGACTGTCTTGACATCGATGGTTGCTACGGCCTTGTTGTCGGCTGGGTTGTCTGGATTATAGTGGATTTCACCTTCAAACTGAGTGAAAGTGCCAGGCACTTGATTGATGAAGTGGCGGACCTTAAAGGTTATACCGGAGTGAACCGTATCGATTTTGTAGCGAATTGTCTCTGCCGACGCCAGCGGAGCCATAACCAGAGCGATTAAAAGAGAGAGGAACAGGGATGCTTTTGTCATACACCTTTAAGGGATATCACTAAGCCTCAAATGTCCAATAAGGCGGTGACTTTTTCAGTCTCAGCACTGGTGCGCAGTACATGTACCTGACCACTGCAGGTCCAGGTCGCGAAAACCTCATCTTCAATCGTGACTACGTGCGGACGCATGTGTTGCATTTGCGGGATGATTGAATGGTCGAAGGTGTAGAGACTGTAAAGATCGCCCTCCACTTCAAAGGAGATGACAGAGACCTCGTTATTGATCACCCGCACGACTTTGCAGCCTACACCCAGATTGCGCCAGTGCTCACGGGGCAGGTTGATCGGCGGGCGGGCGCCACGCTCAGATACATAGCTCGCGAGTTGCTGATAATCCTGAGCGTAGAAGTCCATCGGCGAACGCATGATGCCATTATCCTGGAGGAGTACGATTGCCAGCGGGACGGCCGCATTTGGCGACTGTACCAAGGGCAGGGCAAAGTTCGAAGTGCCGTTCTGTTCCGGAGAGCTGAGGTTCAACACAATGCCAACTGTGGCAACAAGCAGGACTGCCGCCACTCCGATTGCCAGAGAAGGAAAGCGCAGCAGTTTCGAAGGACCGGACTTATTCGAGCTTTCAAAGTCTTTGAGGATTTGATCTCGCAGACCCTCGGGAGCGGGCACTCCGCGCAGCGCCTCCTGGACGGAGCGGTCAAATTGCTGCTCGCGGGCGAGGAAGGCTTTGAGCTCAGCGTCGGACTCAGCCGCTTTCAGGGCATCGGCAAAACTGCGGTCGCCGGCTTCCATCGCTGAAGGTCGGTAAATGTGCAATTTCTTGAGATGTTCCTGTTTAGACATGGCTCTTTAAGGGTTAGAGGATTCGAGCTGCATTTTATTTCTCCAATTTTGTAAGGAGCAGGTTTTTAAGGGCAGTTTTTCCCCTCGATAGACGTGACATAACTGTTCCTATCGGGACATTCAATATATCCGCAATTTCCTTGTATGACAAATCTTCCAGATAGAATAGAACCAGCGGCTCACGGTAGTTTTGCTCCAGATCCTGCAGGCGTTCCAGCAGGATTTTGCTGTCAACTTTGACAGAATAATCGACCTCGGTGGGTGGCAGCATAAGCTCCATCGGCTCTTCTTCAGCCGGTTCCATGCGTTTGTTGCGGCGGTTGCTGCGAATAAACTCACGGTACAGCGTGGTGAAGAGCCAGGATTTGACCTTGGAAGCGTCCTTGAGGGAATCACCCTTGCGCGCCCAGATTAGAAAGGTCTGCTGCACAAGGTCTGCGGCCTCACTTTCATTGCGTATCAAACTCAGCGCGAACCGATAGAGCGACTGGTAGTAGTCGTCCACCAATGTGGTAAAGTCAGGTGCGCTGGAATGAGGAGGCATTGGCGAACGGAACTAGAGAATCAGCATTGCGTCGCCATAACTGTAGAAACGGTAGCCGGAAGCAAGTGCAGATTGATAGATTTCACGGCACCATTCAATTCCGTCGGCAGAGCCGGGTGTCAAGAATGCAGAGACAAGGCAGATCAGCGTAGAGCGGGGTAAGTGGAAATTGGTCAGCAGTGCTCCGGTGTAAAATATCGCCGGAGGATAGATAAATAAATTCGCCCGGTCGCGATAGACCGCCTCGGGTATGGCGCCTTCCGCATCGAGCATGCCTTTGCGGTGAAGGTCCTCAATGGTGCGCAGGGAGGTTGTCCCGATGGCCAGGGGAGAGCAGTTTTTGAGTGCCTTCAGGGTCGCCGCAGGGACTTCATAGAGCTCCTCGTGCATTTCGTGCTGTTCCAGTTGCTCAACCTGAATGGGCCGGAAGGTGCCAAGTCCTACGTGCAGCGTCAGATCTTCGAAGCGATGGCCGGCGGATTGTAGGCAATCCATCATCTGTGGTGTGAAATGCAACCCGGCCGTGGGTGCTGCGGCCGCGACGGTTTTGTCGGCCGCAGCATAGACTGTCTGGTAGCGTTCTTCGTCCAAGTCCGAACGTTCATCGACGGCCTGGCGCTCAATGTAGGGGGGCAGGGGAAGGCGGCCAACTTTTTCTGCCAACTGGAAGACATCCTTGGCACCATTCAGCTCGAACTGGACCCGGACGCGTCCGTCGACCGCCTTTTCCATTACTCGGGCTGAATAGATGCCGGAAATTCCAAATGTTGCAGATACGGGCAAGCGCTTGCCTGGTTTGAGCAGGCACCACCAGCAAAGACCGTCTTCCGCGGGATTGAGCAACAGGCATTCGACTTTGCCACCACCGGATCGGAATCCATTCAGGCGGGCCTTCAGGACCCGTGCGTTGTTGCGGAAAAAGGTCCTGGTTTCGGAGAGAATATCGGGCAGTTCGCTGAATAGCTGATGGCTGACCTGTCCGGTTTGGCGATCGATCAACAGTAGCCTGGAGCCGTCCCTGCGGTCGGCGGGGGTCTGGGCGATGGCTTCTCTGGGCAGCTCAAAATCGAATAAGTCGGCTCTCACTCCCACAAGACGCTGAGCAATGGCTGCCTTCTGTTCAAATTAAATTTTGTCCGATTGCTTGAAACTTGTCGGGTCAGGATCAGTGTTTTATGCCCGTTGACCTAAGGCGTAACCCGCTTGATTTTAGTTGGTTTACCCTGTTTTTACAGTCGACCGCCGTGGGCAATTGATTCAATGTGAGTGAACGTAAATTTATGCGAGCTTCCCTCGTCCACCGCCTAACCTCCCTGAAACTTCCACGTGCCTTTGTGCTTGGGCTCGGGATTCAATTGGTGTTTTTCATGGCTTTAAGGGCTGAAGACGGAATCTGGCAGAGTTTCTTTTCATCCTCCGGTGACGGTATACTACAGGACTTGTTTGAGCCGGATTCTAATTTGGACGAAGCGGGTCAGATGGAGCATTGGATTTATCTGGGGGAGCTCAAGGCGGCGTCGTCGGACGGTGAGAGTGCATTGTTGGCATATACCGAAGCTCTGAACCTTGCACGTTCCTTACCTGATCCCCAGACGGAGGCCGAGTTGCATTTAAGGATTGGTATGTTGTATGCCAGACAGGGCAACCTGACGGCTGCATATGATTTGTACGAAACCGCAGCTATGCTTTTTGAGCGTCTGGGAGATGAATCCGGCCGACTCCGCACGGAAATTCAAGTCGCACTTCTCCTGCGCAATCAGGGCGATATGGATGGCAGTCGTGTGGCTTTTGAGGACATCCTTGGTCTATTGCGCGAAAGTGACAACCGCTTGTTGTTGGGCGAGGCACTCAATGAATACGGTGAGCTATTGCTGACAATGGGTGAATTGTCTTCCGCGATGGATGTTTTCAGTGAGACCATTGAGGTCGCTGACCGGGATCAGGGTGCCAGGGAGTTGGTCCGGGCCTATTTCAACCGAGCGCGTGTCCACCAGTTGAGGACGGATCATTCTCTGGCTTTGCTAAGCGCTCAGGCGGCGATTGACCTTGCGACTGAAGCGGAAGAGGGGCACGTGATTCGTGACAGCCATCGACTTATGGCTGAGGCTTACATTGCCACGGGCAATCATGCCATGGCCCTGCGGGCTCAGCAAAACTACACTGATTGGGTGAAACGTATTCTTGAGCAAAGCCACGAAGCTCAGTTGAGCGATCTGCGCAATCAGTATCTCCACGTTATTCAGGCGCGTCAGTCGGAAATGGAGCGCAGGCAGGCCCTTGTTGAATCCGCCGCCCAAGCCCGGACGCAATGGAATTTGCAGCGGCAATCGATTCAGCGGACGATGATGATCGTCGGCCTGTTTTTGCTTTTGTTTGTCAGTATTATTTTCTACTTTGAGGCTCGTTTTCGACGTCATGCGCAAAGAGAGCAGGCTCGGCTTAATGAGCAACTGTCGAAAGCTCTGGCCGAAGCTGAAGCGGCCTCCGAATCCGCCCGTCGTGCAAATACGGCAAAGACGCAGTTCCTCGCAAACATGAGCCATGAAATACGGACTCCGCTGAATGCAGTGATCGGCATGGCGAGTATCCTTGAGGATACGCCGCTCAATCAGGAGCAGGCTGGGTACCTCAATGCGATTCTAACCAGTGGAAATAGCCTGCTAAGTCTGTTGAATGACTTGCTCGATTTTTCGAAAATCGAGTCCGGCAAGCTGGAATTGGAACAGGTGCCTTTCAATTTGGGCGAAGTGGCTGACGAAGTCATGGATATATTCAGGTCCACCGCAGCGCAGAAAAAGTTGGAGCTGAATTTGTCTGTTGAAGATGAGGTTCCCAGCTATCTGATTGGCGATCCGGCGCGGTTGCGGCAGATTCTGCTGAACCTGGTTGGCAACGCTATTAAGTTCACCGAAAAAGGTCAGGTCGAGCTTAAGGTCTCGACTCAGAGTCAGATTTTGGATGGGCAGGTAATCCATTTCTCAGTCACAGATACTGGTATAGGTATAGCCAAAGAGCGCCTGGGAATGCTGTTTCAACCCTTCACTCAGGCAGACAATTCGCATACCCGAAAATATGGAGGTACGGGGCTTGGTCTCTCGATCAGTCGGCGACTGTGTGAACTTATGAAGGGTGAGATGTGGGTGGAGAGTGAACAAGGTAAAGGTTCTACCTTTAACTTGAACCTGCCGTTCCGGATCGATCGCTTGCCCAAGGAAAACCTAGACGCATTTAAGAAGTTGAATGGGAGGCGGGTTTTGATCCTCGACGACAATCTGAACAACCGCAAGATTCTCACGACCCTGTGTAAACGTGTCGATGTTGAGTTTGTGGAATCGGACGGATTGCATGCCTTACCCGAACTGCTGCGGGACAGCGGTGCCGAGTTGGTCTTTATTGATTGTCAATTGAACGGCGGCAAAGGACTGGAAATTGCCGGTAAAATCCGCTCGGAGTCCGAACATCGGCAGGTGCCCATAGTATTTCTGTCATCGGAGTCGGACGTAGATCTGCGCAAGCAAGCGTTTGAACTTGGAAACACCGATTACATCATCAAACCGGTCAAGGGAGAACGGCTTTACCGTTCCATGATCAAGCTGCTGACCAAGGAACGAAACTTTCTGGCGGAGGCAAAAGGCCAGGCGGACAGCGACGAGGAGGTATCCGGGGAGACATTTGTAGGCGAAGTGGAGCCAGAGCCCACAAAAACTACTGAAAATGGTCGATTGCGTGTGCTCTTGGTGGAAGACAATCGGATCAATCAGCGCGTTGCTATGATTTTGCTCAAGAAAATGGGCCACAGGGTCTTTGTTGCTTCGGACGGCAGGGAGGCCCTGGATTGGATTCAGAGCAATCCTCGCGTGGATGTGGTCCTGATGGATTTGCAGATGCCGCGAATGGACGGCATCGAAGCGACGCGGGAAATCCGCAAGACAATACCGTCGTCTGATCAGCCCGCTATTATTGCAATGACCGCTGCAACCCAGGTGGAGGATGAGGCCAACTGCCGCAAAGCAGGCATGGATGGTTTTCTGAGCAAGCCGGTCAAGCCCGGTGCGCTGATGGCCGCACTCAATAATGTACTTGTCCGGGGTAGCTGATTTTTGCAGGCTGGACCTTCTCTCTTTTCACGCAAGCCTGTCGCTTTACAGGCAATTTAAATCACTAACCTTATCCCATAGTACGAATGACGGAATCAAATATGGAAACGGTTCTGCACGAGAACCGTGTTTTCAATCCTCCAGCCGAGTTTTCACGCAAAAGCCATCTCAAGTCGATGGACGAATACAAAGCGCTCTACAAAAGGAGTATTGAGGATCCCGAGGGCTTCTGGGCTGAAATAGCCAAAGAATTGCACTGGTTCAAGCCGTGGAAGCAAGTGCTCGACGCCTCAGAAAAACCTTTTTTCAAGTGGTTTACAGGTGGGAAGACGAACATTTGCTACAATGCCGTCGATCGCCATGCGCTCGGGCCCAATGCGGACCGCAAGGCAGTCATTTGGGAAGGTGAGCCGGGCGACAATCGGGTGCTGACTTACAAGGAGCTCTACCACGAGGTCTGTCGCTTCGCCAATACCTTGAAGTCCCTGGGAATCGGCAAGGGAGATACCGTGGCCATTTACCTGCCAATGATCCCTGAGCTGGCGGTAGCCGTCTTGGCCTGTGCGCGCATCGGTGCGGTGCATTCGGTTATTTTTGCCGGCTTTAGCGCTGAATCGATCAAGGACCGTGTGCTCGACGGGCGCTCCAAGATGGTTATTACCGGCGACGGAGGCTGGCGCCGGGGTTCAGTGCTTGAGCTCAAGTCGATTGTCGACAAAGGCGTTGCGGACTGTGATTGCGTGGAGAAAGTTCTGGTGGTTCCGCGCAATGCGAATGGCGATCGCTTTGACTGTGACATGCGCGACGGGCGCGACGTCTGGTATGACGAGGCGGGTAAGGACCAGCCCGACGAGTGCCCCTGTGAAGAACTGGACTCGGAAGACCTGCTCTTTCTGCTCTACACAAGCGGTTCAACCGGCAAGCCAAAAGGCATTATGCACACCGTCGGAGGGTACTCGGTTTATACTTACCTGACCGCAAAGTATGTTTTCGACCTGCAGGCTGACGACGTTTACTGGTGCACGGCGGACGTGGGTTGGATTACCGGCCACTCTTACCTTGTCTACGGGCCGCTGCAGAATGCCGCCACAATCGTGATGTACGAAGGCGCGCCGAACCATCCGGACCCGGGCCGTTTCTGGGACATTGTGGACAAGCATCAGGTGACCATTTTCTACACGGCGCCGACGGCCATCCGCGCCTTTATGAAATGGGGCGACGACTGGGTGGATAAACACGACCTCTCCAGTCTGCGCCTGTTGGGAACTGTCGGCGAGCCGATCAATCCGGAAGCCTGGATGTGGTATCACCGTAAGATTGGCAAGGAGCGCTGCCCGATAGTCGATACCTGGTGGCAGACCGAGACCGGCGGTATTCTGCTGAGTCCTTTGCCAGGAGTTACTCCAACCAAACCCGGATCGGCGACCTTGCCGTTCTTTGGCGTGGACGCGGCAATTCTGAATCCGGACGGCGAGGAAGTGGAAACTGGTCTGCTGTCGATCCGCAAACCCTGGCCGAGCATTCTGCGGGGCATCTGGGGCGACCCTGAGCGCTTTAAGAAGACTTACTGGTGCAATTGGAACGGCGAGTATTATTTCCCCGGAGACGGTGCACGCCGCGACAAGGATGGCTATTTCTGGGTTGTTGGCCGCGTCGACGACGTGGTCAACGTGTCCGGTCACCGCATTGGCACCGCCGAGCTGGAAAGTATTTTTGTCGAGCACCCGAGTGTGGCTGAAAGCGCTGTGATCGGCGTTCCCCACGAGATCAAGGGGCAGGGGCTGGTCGCCTTTGTTCTTCTCAAAGGAGATGATTCCGAGGGCAGCGATGCCCTGCGCTCTGAACTCAATGCCATGGTGAACGAAAAAATCGGCAAGTTCGCCCGTCCGGAAAAAATCATTTTCTGCGCGGATTTGCCAAAAACCCGCTCCGGCAAAATAATGCGCCGCCTGCTGCGCGACATCGCCACCGGCAACGCATTGGGCAATGTCACCACCCTGGCTGATCCGAGTGTCGTCGAAAGCCTAAAGGGCAAGTATAAGGACTGAGCAAAAATGAATCACGATGAACGTTTGGTCCTGACCGCCAATATGTGGAGCCTCAAAGAGCAACCGGAAGCGGATGCCGAGTGGAGCCTGGAAGAGAAGGTGCTCGCGGTTAAAGGGGCAGGCTTTGATGCACTCAGCTGCTGGGCTCGTGAATACCCGGAGATAAAGGACCTGCTCCGGGCCAACCAGCTGCGCTACGGAGGTTTCTTCGATGCGTCCAAGGGTGATGACTTCGCCGACAAGATCCGCGCTTCCCTTGAGGTGGGTGACGGTCCCATGAATTGTCAGATGGGCGATCACGATACTCCTGTCGATGAAGCGGTCGAGACGGCCATTGAAATACTCGAAGTCGCCGACCACCTGGGAGCTGAGGTCTATATTGAAGTGCACCGGGATACGGCGACCGAAACTCCGGAGAAGGCCATTGCCCTGGCGGAAGTCTATCTAAAAAAAACCGGAAAGCCGATCCGGATGAACTTCGATTACTCTCATCCCGCAGTGGTCAAGCACTTGGACGCAGGCAATTATTGTCAGCGCCTGTTCGACCAGGCGGATCTGTTCACCCAATCGCGCTTGTGGCACATTCGTCCTTTCAACGGTCACCACTGCCAGATTCCGATCAGCGATGGGCAAGGGGCCTACTCCTCGGAATACCTGGCCCTGAGGCCGTTTATTCGTGAAGCCTTCCAGCGCTGGCTCGACGCCAATCCCGGAGATACCGAGTTCTGGGTGGTTCCCGAGATGGGCCCTCTGAGCAGTGGCTACGGGCTGAGTTGTTTTCCCAATATCTGGATGGATACCATTTTGCTGGGTCGCGATTTGCGAAGTATCTGGGCTGAGCTAGGCAATTGAGCGCTAGCGATTGTCTGGAGAGATTTGTGGGCTGTGGGCTGTGAGGCTGTAGGTGCGCTCGTCCCGAGTGCGCGGATAAATCGTGTGGATATTGGGTGATATTGCCTTGCGCAGGTAGGACCAATGCCTTTAATCAGTAAGGTCGAGTCATACTTTTGACTCGTTCCCCTCCCTCCCAACTATCCAACAGTTTAGAATGCTTCAACTTCGCTTACCCCAACTTAAGCGCCTTTTCCTGTTAGCCCTCACGGCAGCCATGGTCGGAATCGGCCTCTCAGGTTGTGGTCGTGGAGGCCAGGATCAGGTCACGATTCGTTTTTGGAACGGATTCACCGGCCCCGATGGCCGCACGATGCTGGCAATGGTGCGCAAATTCAATGAAGAGAACCCCGACGTGCGTGTAGTCATGCAACGCATGGCCTGGAATACGTATTACAACAAGCTCTTCGTTGCCGGCCTCGGTGGCCGCGCACCCGAGCTCTTCGTGCTGCAGACCGATGCCTTCACCCGTTTTCAAAGAGCCGATTTCATTCAGCCCTTGAATGCCTTCATCGAAGGGGAATACGGCTTGGACATGAGCGACTTTGATGACAACGTCATCGAGACCGTTCTGCACAACGGCGAATACTTTGCGATCCCTCTGGATGCTTATATCCTTGGCATGTATTACAATCGGGACTTGTTTCGCCGAGCAGGCATTGTCGATGAATACGGCGAGCCGCTTGCCCCGACCACACGCGAGGATTTTCTTCTGGCGGCCCGCCGGATCCGCGATCTCGGGCGCACCGAGCTCGGTGACACCTGGGGCTTTGTTTTTGCTGAGCTCTTTAATAACCTTTACGGCATAGCGACGCAGTTCGGGGCTGAGTTCTTTTCTGAAGACGGCCGCGAAGTGACCATCAACGCTCCTGAGAATGTTGCGGCCGTTGAGTTTGCCCTGAGCCTTATTCAGGAGCACCGCGTCGCACCGCCCATTGAGGCGATGGATTCCTGGATCGGTTTCCGCCAGGGTCGGGTGGGCATGGTCTTTCAGGGCATCTACATGATGCCTGACCTGGAACGTCAGCAAACCCTGGACTTCGGCGCTGCTCCAATTCCTACCTTTGGACCTCAGCGAGGCACCTGGATGGGCTCGCACAACCTATGCATGTCGGTTGGCCTTGATGAGCGTGAAGCCGAGGCGGCCTGGCGCTTCATGCGCTTTCTCTCCGACAACAGTCTGGACTGGGCGGAAGGGGGGCAGGTCCCGGTGCGCAAGAGCCTGCGGGAAACCGAGCGCTTTCAGGAGATGTATGCGCAGAGCCAGTTTGCCAAACAGCTTGAGTATGCTCAATACGTGCCCGCCAATGTATTCGTTTTTGAATATCTCGAGCAATATAATCTCGCACTTGAACGAGCCTTGCGCGCCCGAACAACTCCACAACAGGCATTGGACGAAGCGGCCGCCAATATACGCGAGATTATGCGCCGATATGGAATTACCCCGAGGGAGGACGACGCCACATGAGTTCGCACAACCCAAACCCTGCGGCGCCCGCTCCGATGCCTTCCAAATACGGCTTGCAGCGCAAAGCCCCCAATGAGATCAAAGCACCCAGTGGCCGCTTTTTCCGCCGCTACGGCGGCTACCTATTTCTGCTGCCGTATCTGATCCTGTTTTTCAGCTTTTTGATTCTGCCTCTGGTCTATGGCTTTTGGTTGAGCCTGGTGGACTACGAAATGCTGTCACCTGAGGCCCCCGGTTTTGTCGGTCTCGACAACTACCGCGAAGCCATGAATGACAGCTATTTCTGGCGAGCCATGAAGGCAACGGCGCTGTACGTCGGCATGGCTGTTCCCCTGGTTATTGGATTGGCTTTGCTGATGGCGGTGTTGATCGATTCGCTGCCGGAAAAACGCCAGGGTTTCTACCGGCTGATGATTTTCATGCCCACCATGATCACCATCACAGTTGCCGGCCTGGTGTGGCGCTGGTTTTACCACAGTGAATTTGGTCTGCTGAATGCGATGCTGGAACCGCTGGGAATCTGGGTTCCATGGTTAACGGACCCCAACTGGGCAATGCGCTCAATCGTGTTGATGTCGGTCTGGTGGACGGCGGGTGTACCGCTGGTGATTCTAATGGCCGGATTGAAGCAGATTCCGACCTCCTATTACGAGGCAGGCGCGATCGACGGTGCGATCGGCTGGCGCCGATTTGTCTATATCACCTTGCCCTTACTGCGGCCCATCCTGTTGTTCGTCGTGGTTTTGACTATCATCGGTTCCTTCCAGGTTTTTGGCCAGACCTTTATCATTACCGAAGGCGGGCCTGAATTGGCGACCCGTGTGATCATGCACTACATCTATGACACGGCTTTCAACTTCTACCGCATGGGCTACGGCTCGGCGCTAAGCTGGCTCTTGTTTGTCGTGATTATTACCTTTTCCCTTATCCAGTTTCGTGTTTTCCGTGAACGTTAATTTCCGCTTTTACCCCCAATGAATAACACATCCAAATTCAACCGCAGGCTGGTCGAATTCCTTGTGATTGCCGTATCGGTCATTTTTGTTGCACCGATTATTCTTGTCTTCTTGACGTCTTTCAAGCCCGACGCGGAGATCATTCGCTTCCAGGGCATCATGCCGATCGAATGGACCCTGGGCAATTTTCGTGAAATCCTCGGCGCGCCGGAAGAGATTCCCATTTTCCGCTGGTTGTTCAACAGCTTCCTGATCTCCTTCAGTGTCACCTTTCTGGTGCTGACGGTGAGTTCTTTGGCGGCTTACGGTCTTGCCCGTCTCAATTTGCCGGGAGGCCGGATTTTGTTCTTCCTGATCATCGCAACACTAATGGTTCCACCGCAGATTTTGCTGGTTCCGGTTTACCTGATTCTGAACACGCTGGGCTGGCTCGACACGCCGCTGGCTTTAATCATACCGGCGGGAGCCGGTGCTTTTGGAGTGTTTCTTCTGCACCAGTTTTTCAAGGGTATTCCCAAGGACCTCGAGGAGGCTGCGGCCATTGATGGCTGCTCCAAGCTAGGCATTTACTGGCATGTGATTTTGCCGTTGTCCAAGCCGGCTCTAGCGACTCTGGGCATCTTCACCTTCATCGGCTCCTGGAATGACTTTATGGGTCCTTTGATTTTTCTGGACTCCGTCGAAAAATACACCCTCCCGGTGGGCATCGCCCTGTTTCAGACCTCCTACTACGCTGAATACGGTTTAACCCTTGCAGCCAGTGTGATCTGCACCTTGCCGGTGATCGTTGTTTTCCTCTTTTTCCACAAATACATCATCCGCGGAATCGCGATGTCCGGTCTTAAAGAGTGATTGCGTAAATCGCCAACTTGCGCCAGAGTATCCCTTGTTTTTAAATGAGGGAAGTTGCCCATAATATCAGGCCGATTGCCAATCTGGTGGCCTTGCTCGCTATCTGGGCCAGTTTTCTGGCGGTGTTCATTCCCGAGTGGATGATCAACGAGCAGTATGGCTATGGCCTCTTTGTGCCTCTTCTTATGCTTTACCTGATCTGGTTGCGCAGCGAGGACCGGCCGCCGCCTGAGAAGGAGCCATCTGCTCTTTGGGTTGTGGCTGGGCTGGTTTGTGTGCTGCCGATCCCTCTTCTCCTTGTGGTTCTGGGCGCGAATCCCGAATGGCGCATGGCTCTGTGGGCATACGCCATTGTGACTGTTGGGGCCACCTTGTTTTGGGTGGGTGCCTGGGGTGGAAGGGTCTGGGTTCGCCATTTTGCGGCGGTGTTTGTGCTCATCCTCCTGGCAGTGCCATGGCCGACAGCCATCGAGGAGCCGATGGTGCAAGGAATGATGCGGGTTGTCGCGCAAATTACAGTGGAATTCATGAATCTGCTTGGGTTTTACGCTGAACCACACGGCAATTTGATCGAGCTTTCGAGCGGTTTCGTCGGGGTCGAGGAGGCCTGCAGTGGTGTTCGTTCGTTTCAGTCGACCCTGATGGCTGCCTATTTTTTTGGGGTCCTGTTTCGCTGGGGCTACTTTTATCGCTTCCTGTTAATTCTCGCAGGTTGCGGAGTCTCCCTCTTGCTCAACTTGATTCGTACCTTCACTCTGGCCATGGTCATGGCCAACCGCGGCCCGGAGGCGATGGCCGTGCTGCACGACCCGGTTGGAAACATGGTCTCCTTCGGATCCTTTGTCGTATTGTTCATCCTGACCTGGCTTGTGCACCGCCTTTTCATGCAGGGAGGGCCAATTCGCAAAACCTATTGGGCTCAGGGTAAGCGCAGCCCGGTTTTTTTCAGTCCTGCCTTCGCCACTCCTGTGATCATTTATATGGTCTTTGCCCACGTGTTTACCTGGTACTGGTATGCCCGAACCGGACCGGACACTACCCAGCGCCTGCTTTCAAGCATGGATTGGGAGGCCATTCGCTTCGAAACGCGCGAGGAGGAAATCCCACCCACCGTGCGCAATATTCTTCGCTACAGTGAGGGCAAGCAATTGACTTGGACGGATCCTTCGCAAACCAGCTGGACCGCCTTTTTCTTCCACTGGGAGCCGGGTGCGGTTTCGTCGCATGTTACAGTCCACCGGCCCGAAGTCTGCCTTCCTTCTGCAGGATTCGAGCTGGTTCAAACCGGTGCTGACATCGAGCTCGACTTGGACGGCATCCGTGTGGGCTTTAACAGCTATGTCTTCGCTGTGGCCAACCGCCAATACTACGTTTTCTTTGCCGTTTGGGACAGTGTCCCCGGTCACAGCATCCCACTGGGTAGTGGCTGGCGGGAGCGCCTCGAACACGCCTGGAATGGCCGTCGCATTGAGGGGCGCTACTCTCTACAGCTGGTCCTGACCGGTCCTCAGCTCAATGAGCAGCGGGCGCGCAGCCGGGTAGAGGCTTTCCTCGACGAAACCCTCCGGGTGCAGCCCACTGGTGGTCGCACCACTAACTGAGGGGAAACTATCTATGGCTCATCGGTAGCGGCCGAACTTGTGAGCCGTTTCATACATCGCCAAAACGTTTTCTGTTGGGGAATTGTCCTGGAGCAGGTGGGTGGGGGCAAAGCAGTAGCCGCCAACGGGCATCATGATCTCCAGAGTCTTTTTGCAGATCGCAATGGTCTCCTCGACGCTGCCGTAAGCCACAGGCCCCGCGGTGCTGATGCAGCCATGAAAAGCCAGTCTGCCGCCGAATTTCGATTTTAGATATTCCGGTGACATGTTGTTCGCTTCGGGCTGCAGGGTATCCACGGCTGTGACGCCCATCTCTATGAAATCCTCGTAGACCCAACTGCTGGACCCACAGCTGTGCACCATGACCGGGATGTTGAAGCTTTTCGCGAGGTCAATGAAGGGCTGGTGGAGTGGGCGAATGACCGATCGGTAGAGATCCAGACTAATCAAGGGTGCCACCTGGGTGCCGAGGTCTTCACCGAGCCACAGAAGGTCGATGCCTCCATCGGCCGCCTCGAGTGCCCGGCGGGCCATTTCAAGTTGAATCCCCAGACGGCGTTTGGCCAGCAGTAGTCCGGCAGGTTCTTCGGTGAACAAATCAATCAGGGTTTGCTCCATTCCTCGGAGCATGCCGTTGGAATTGATCACATCCGCCAACCCAGGGTTGCCGAGGGCCACCGCACAATGCTTCCAGCGCTGGCACTGGGCCTTGATGCCTGAGTAGTCGAAATCATCCGGATCCGGCATTGGCCAGGCGGCCACGGCTTCCTCCTCGGCTTCGCGTAGCGGAAACTCACAGTAGTCCCAATAGCCACCCGTCGAGTGTTCGATCCAGCGACGATGGTTTCCCCAGTGATCGACCACAATTCCCTGCTCGGGTCTGTCCGCGTGGAGCTTGGGCCCTTTGTAGGGAACCGGCACCTCACGGAAATCAACGCCAAGGGCTTCAAAAAGTCCTTCGTGGTCGTCCTGCACCAAGCCAAAGTGCTGTTTGAGTCGGCGGTCAATGCCGGGGTTAGCAAGGTAGTTGACCGGAACCCGGTCGGCTTTCTCTAATGCAAAAGTAGTGAGTACGCGCTCTTTGGATGTCATCGTGTTACCTGTCGCCTTGAGTGGTAGCGACAGTAGGCAGGTGGGTCAATGAATCTCAGTGAGCTGCAAATCCATCAGTAAGAAAACTTATAGGCGACCTACGAATTCGTTTTTGCAGACTTGCCTCCGCGAATTCGTCGGAAACAAGTCAACGCCAAAGCCAGCAGACCAAAGCCCAGGGCATAAAATCTGGGCTCTGGTATGGTGTGAGTGGCCACCCAAGTGTTGATGTCATCACTGTAATTGCCCAGATAGGTTGCTCCAAACAAGTCTTGATCCTGGTTGTTTTTGCCGATGAACCAACTGATGCCGACAAGCGTCAAAGTGCCCGAACCATGGTCTACAAAAAGCGGTCCACCGGAATCGCCAGGCTGCAGTTGTGCCTCGAACTGCACATGGTTTGGATCCGAGGGTTCATTGACTATGGCCCCAATTGCATCGCCTGTTTCGCCGTCGACTGTCAGGCCCGCAAAAAACTGATCCAGCTTGTTCCGACCAACGGCAATGTTCTGTGAAGTCGGCCAACTGCTTGGTGAGCGGCCAAAGACATAGGCATTGGCTTCAAAGTAAGGTGAATTACTGAAACTATTTGGTCCGCCGGGACCACTGCTTATGGTTTCCGTCGCGTAATTATAGGTGGCGTAATTGGAAGGCAGGTAACCTTCCAAAGTACCCAACCAGATGTCGGTGTCGCCGATCTGAGTGTTGGTCGAACTGACCGTTCTGGTTACGCTGGCACCGTCAGGATCGTTGCCTGCATAAAAGGTGAAACTGGATCCTACGGGGGGAGCAAAGTGGGTAGCGCTTATAAACACGTTGGGGCTGAGCATGGTAACCCAGCGGTCATTGAACGCAACGCCAGACAAATCAAAATCGGCAGCAACAAAGGCCCCGTCGTTAGCAAAGCGATCATTGTGTGTAGTCGAAAAGCCATCGATAGTGATAGCGCTGACCGTGGCTGGGAGCAGCAGAGCACTGAGATGGCTGATTGAAACAATGAAGCTGAAGCGTCTTTTCATCTGTCCGCCAGTTTCACGTTTTTCAGTCTACAGAACAAGCGAAAACAGAGCCACTATCAGTGCGACCGCAACACCATAGATTCCGTGAGCACTTATGTAGACCAGGCCAACGGAGAAGGTAACGGGTGTCTTGCGAGCGTGCAAGTTGTAGAGGAACCAGGCATAAATTACCCCGAAAACAGCTCCGGAAGCCGGAATTAACCGGGCTATCAGAAGATGGAACTACCGTAACCGATCACGACAATCGACAGCAGAATCAGCGCAATTCCCAGTTTCACCGTTCTCAGGGCTCGGCGACTGGATCCGGCCCATTCCTTCAGGTAGAGGGCCCAAAGATTGCTCATTACGATGATGAAAGACATATGCAGTGTCCAGGAGACAAAATCATACTGACCCATGCGGGTGGAGCCCATGCCGTAAAAGAAAAATTGCAGGAACCAAATCACTCCGGCGAGCGAAGAAAAAAAGTAGTTCCTGCCGAGTGATGTCGAGGGCGCGCTGCGGTAGTTCTTGAAACTGCGGTTCCGCCAGTTGAGAATCAGGCACCACACAAAGTTGGTCAAGAATCCGCCCCAGAGGACGACTACCAATACCGCGTTGTTTTGCCACAAGCTGCGCGTGCCATGAGCGACAGCGGTTTCCGCAATCGGTCGGCCGGCGGCCAGGCCAAATGCCATGCACGCACTGAGCAAGCCGCAAACCAGGGCGACGCACAAGCCTCTGCGCAAGTCGTATTCCCTGATGGTTTTGCGGGCGCCCTCACTGCCCAGTTCCTTTTCCTTGATCATGCCGGCCCGTCCACAGGTCGCAATGCCGGCGAGGCAGACTGCGATTCCCAGCAGTATCCAGCGACCGCCGGCATCCGCAAGCAGTTCGCCGAATTGCCCTTCAAACAGGGGAGGAATTAGGGTGCCAAAGGCGGCTGAAAATCCTAGTGCGACCGCGTAGCCAAGGGAGAGCCCGAGGTAGCGCATGGTGAGGCCGAAAGTCAGACCGCCGACTCCCCACAAAACCCCAAAAACAAATGCCCAGCCCAACGCCTTTCCCGGGCTTTGCAGCAGCACGGTCATCAGGTTGGGAATGGTCAGATAGCCGACCACCAGCGGAGTCAAAATCCAGGCGGCGACCCCGCTGATCAACCAGTAACTTTCCCAGGCCCAATCACGGACCTTTTTGAAGGGTAGGTAAAAGCTCGCGGCCGCTCCGCCGCCCAACGCATGCAGAAAAATCCCGGATAGAACAGACATGGTTTCAAAGAGAGTGTGTGAAATAAGCCGAACCCGTCTCGGCCCAGACACCCTGTTGGATCTATCCCAGCTTCACAGCCGTCACAAAGCTTTGCCGTAAACCACTATTGGTCGAACCACTAGCCCATCAGCTCGATCTCGACCATGAGGTCGTTGCTGAGGGCTTCCAGGGATTGGCGGACGCTGCTCAGGTCGACCGATTCCGGGATCGAAAGCTGGGCTTCGGCTTCGAACAGGGTGTGGCCCGACCAGGGGGCTCCGCGGGTGCCGGTCTTGAGTTCCTCAACGTTGACTTTGTGCGCGCTGAAAACTTCGAAGACCTGCTTGACGATGCCGGGCTGATCCTGGGCGCAGAGCTTCAGCAGGCAGCTACGACGCTTGGTCTTCGGAGATGTTTTGGGCTCATGGGTCCAGTCGAGGCGGAGTCCGCGTTCGCGCAGACTAGCCAGCTTTTCCTCAAGCATGGGCAGGGCCGCTGGGTCGATTTCAATGCGCAACGTTCCGGCGAACTGGCCTCCGAGACGCAGCATCCGGCTTTCCAGCCAGTTGCCTCCCTGTTCGGTGACCCAACCAGCGAGGTCGGCGACAATGCCCGGACGGTCCGGGCCCATTAGAGTAATGACGAGTTGATTCATGTGCAGTTTCTATTGTCCCAGTTTTCGCCAGGAACTCAAGGGAACTTCTTCAGGACGTGCCGTTGCGGACAGACCAGCTTCGACTTCAGCCTGAAACCAGGGCTCCAAAAGAGGCTGCTGCTTCACCAGCGCCTGCATTTGTTTGCGCCGCATGGTGAAAATGTGACGGATCGCCTCGCGCAGCCCGGCACTGTAGCGTACGACCTGTTCCCGCCGCCGCCAGACGGCGAGCACCGAATCCACGCCGGGTACAGGATAGAAACACTGCCGCGCCACCCGGTGGCGTTCACAGGAGCGGTAGGTCCCGTCGAGAAAGATTGTGATGGCACTGAAATGTTTGCTTCCCACATCGGCATTCAGGCGATCAGCCGCTTCCTTTTGCATCATCAATACCATGCACTCCGGCAAAGGGCCCCGCAGCATCGCTTCCATCCAGGGGCTCGTCACGGCGTAAGGGAGGTTGGCGACGACCTTGCAGGGGGCGGCGGTCACTTGGGGGCTTTCGGCCATGTATCCAGCGAGCGGGTGGTCGACCGCATCGCCTTCGAGCAGGTGGATGCGCTCGCCAAATTGTTGACGCAAACCTTCGGTCAGCGTGCGGTCGAGTTCTACTGCATATACTTCGGCCCCAGCGACTACCAGGGCCGCGGTCAGGGTGCCCAGACCAGGGCCGACCTCGATGACTGTGTCGCCGCTTTGAACACCTGCCAGTTCCAGCGATTTGCGGACGATGTTGCCGTCGATGAGAAAGTTCTGCCCCAGTTTCTTGCGCGGATGGTGTCCCAGCTCGTTGAGGCGGGACCGGGTCTGCGAAGGGGTGAGGGGAGCGTTCATCGAGGAGTTGGTGCCGCTCAAATGTCGTGCAAGCTTTCGATGAAGCGCGCCGGGTCGTCCATGCGCATCAGCGCTTCTCCGATCAACACGGCATCCGCCCCGGCGGCGTGCACGCGCTCTCCGTCTTCAAGTGTCCAGATGCCGCTCTCGCTGACCGCCGTGACGTCGGAAGGGAATTCGGGAATCAATTCCTCCGAAATCGACAGATCGGTGACAAAGCGGCTGAGGTCGCGGTTGTTGACGCCGATGATACTGGCATTGGCCTTCACTGCACGGTCAAGGTCACGGACGTCGTGGATCTCGAATAAAGCATCGAGTCCTGCCTGGGTGGCCGCTTCGTAGAGCACCCGCATGTCTTCGTCCGGCAGCGCGCGGACAATGATAAGGATGGCCGAAGCGCCGGCTTCGGCGGCTTCGAGGACCTGGATGGGGTGCACGAAAAAGTCTTTACGCAGGGTGGGCGGGGTGTCGTCACGGTTAGCGAGCAGGTCATTGACGTCCCACAGGTCCTTAATCGTGCCGCCAAAGTATTTTTCATCTGTCAGCACCGAAATCGCATCGGTACCGGCGTTGTAGTATTTGCGGGCCTGCTCGACGGAATCGATCCCTTCCGCAATGGCTCCGGCCGAGGGCGATTTGCGCTTGATTTCCGAGATCACGGCGAGTCCGGATTCACGCTGCAGGGCCCGTGCAAACGAAGGTCGGCCCGGCGTGTTGCGCCAGCGTTCGAGCTCGGCATCCTTGATCGGACGAATGCGTGCTTCAACTTCCTGGCGCTTCCAGGCCATGATCTCGGTTAATTTATCCATTTTCACTGCCTCAAGTTCAAATTGCGTATTGATGCAAAGGGGAAAATCCTAGAAAAAACAAGTATGGCGAGCTCAATTCAAGATTTAATCCAAACGGTGGCCCGCTTGCGGGCGCCGGATGGTTGCCCATGGGACCAGGAGCAGACGCATGAAAGCCTCTGCATTCCATTGATCGACGAGGTTTCGGAATTGCTCGACACTATCGACCGCAAGGACCGTGAGCACATGAAGGAAGAGCTGGGCGATGTGCTACTGCAGGTGGTGTTTCACGCGCAGCTGGCGGCGGAGGACAGTGATTTCGATTTCAACGACGTGGCCGCAGGTGTGAATGAAAAATTGATCCGGCGGCATCCGCATGTTTTCGGCGACATGGAGCTGAAGGACACGGCCGCTGTCCTGAAGCAGTGGGAAGCGATCAAGGCCGAGGAAAAGAAAAATGGCCAGTCGGGCGGGCAGAGTTCCGGTTTTTTCAAGCCAGTGCCACCGCGGGTGCCGGCCCTGCTGTATGCGCACGAGCGCTACAAACAGATTCGCAAGAAGCAGTTGGACTTGGATCCCGAACTGCTCGATCCGAACGGCCTGGAAGAGGTGGCCGAGGACCTGAGCGAAGAAGAAGCAGGTGCCATGCTGTTTCAACTGGCGGCCGCGTGTCAGATTCAGGGCATCGACCCGGAATCCGCCCTGCGCCGCTACACCAGCCAGCTTTCTCAAGAGATTGAAGATGCCTTTGGCAGCCGTCAGACTGTTTGAAGCCGCCACCCGTGAGGGTGTGGTTTTGATTCCCTACCGCATGGACCGCAATCCCCGCTTGCGGCATTTACGCATCGTCATCGACGAATCCAATCAGGTGGTGCTGAAAACGCCGCCGCGTGTCAGTGACCGGCAGGCAATCCGCTTCCTTAATGAAAATGCGGACTGGGTAATGCAGCGCCTGCAGCAGCGGCCGTCAACGCCGTCTCTCCTGGATTACCTGCGGAGCAGCCAGCGCCTGTCGCTGGCAGGGCGCTGGCGGCCGATCACCTTCTACTTTCGCGCCCGGCGGCCGTCTTTTGACCTCGATGACCCGGAAGAGGTGGCGCTGTTCCTGGATACTCAGCGGGACCGTGAATTGCAGCTGCGCTGGCTCTTGATCGAAATCGCCAAGCGCACTTTGCCCCAGCGGGTGGAATACTTCTCGCGTCGACACAGGCTCAAGGCCCATGGCGTCGGGGTGCGGGATCAACGCTCGCGCTGGGGATCTTGCAGCGAAACGGGGGGCTTGTCCCTGAACTGGCGCCTGATCCTACTGCCACCGCGTCTGCAGGACCACATCATCCTGCATGAATTGGCCCACCTTCAGCACTTCGACCATTCCAGGGCCTTTTATAAACTGCTCAATCAGCTGGATCCGCATTCGGCCAAACACAGTGAGGAACTGACAGATTGGAGTTACCGTGTCATGGGTTTGGCACGAAACCTTCTGCAAGTGGCTTCATGAGTCGGGGATGGCGCATTGCCGCGGATACAGGAGGCACCTTTACGGATTGTCTCGGACAGGATCCGGACGGGCTCTGGCACCGCTGCAAGGTTTTGTCGCGGTCCTGCCTGCGGGCACGGGTGAAACGCTGGCTCAATGCAAGTGAAGTGGAGCTGGATGCGGACTGGGCGCTGCCCGAAAATTTCTTTTGTGGCTATCAGCTTGAGTGGGATGGCGATGCAAGCGAGGATCCGGTCGAGATTTGTGGGCACAGCGTCAAGCCTCACCGCCTGATCCTCAATCAGCCCATCACCGAGGATCTGCGCGAGGGCATGCAAGCCATCGAAATCCGCTCACCGGAAGAGCCGCCGGTTTTCGCCGCCCGCTTCCTCACGGGGACGGCTTTGCAGGAATCGCTGCCGGTCGAGGATTTTCGCCTGGCGACCACCCGCGGCACCAACGCCCTGCTCGAAAACAAAGGCGAACCGCCGCTGCTGATCGTGAATCAAGGTTTTAAGGATATTTGCCGCATCCGCGACCAGAAGCGTCCGGACCTCTTTGCACTGGCGATTCCCGACCGAAGGGTCCTGCACGCCGCCGTGCTTGAGCTGAAAGGGCGTCTGGCGGCGGACGGTGAAACAGTGGAGGCTTTTGAGCTGCACGCTCTCAAGTCACAAGTGGAAGCCTTGGATCCTTCCGCCCGCCGCAGTGTCTGCGTGTCCCTGATCAATGCCTACAGGCAGCCCGATCAGGAAAGCCGATTGCTCGAGTATTTGTCGTCATTGGGTTTTGCTACAGCGGTCAGTGCGGCTGAAGTTTCAAACGAGCCCCACTATTTGCGGCGCACCGAAACGGGCATAACCAACGCGTATTTGAGTCCGATCCTGGACCGCTATTTCGACCGCGTGGCTGAGCCTTTGCAGGAAGGGAGCCTGCGCATCATGACCAGCGCGGGCGGACTGGTTTCGCGTGCGCGTTACCGTCCGGTGGATGGCCTGCTGAGTGGTCCTGCCGGAGGTGTGCTCGGCGCGGTCAATGCCGGGCGACGGGCTGGGCTGCGGCAGGTGCTGGCTTTTGATATGGGTGGAACCAGCAGCGACGTTTCGCGCTGGCGCGACCGCTACCGGATTCTGCACCGACACCGGGTCGGCGATGCGACAATCGCAGCACCCGCGCTGGCGATTGAAACAGTCGCCGCTGGGGGTGGATCCATTTGTGGCTACGATGGCGAAAAGTTTTTTGTTGGACCCGAAAGCGCGGGCGCATTTCCGGGTCCAGCCTGTTACGGACGCGGTGGCCCCTTAACCATCACCGATGTCCACTTGCTGCTGGGATGCCTGGACCCCCGGGGCTTTGGCATCCCGGTTTTTCCGGAACGGGCCGAAGCGGTTCTTGTCGAACTGATGAAAAAGGCAGGCGTTGAGGACCGGGAACAGCTGCTGGCGGAGTTCTTGCAACTTGCCAATGAGAAAATGGCAGCGGCGATTCGCTCCGTCAGCCTGCGTGAGGGCGAAGACCCAAGCGAATATGGCCTGGTCGCATTCGGCGGTGCCGGCGGATTGCATGCGGTGGACCTGGCGGAAATGCTGGGGGTCGGCACGGTCGTCATTCCGGCGGAAGCCGGTTTGCTGAGTGCGAGGGGATTGGTTGAAGCGCGGCCGGAGGCCCGTCGCGAACGTTCGGTTCTTCAGCTCTTTAAAGAGGTTGCCGAAAGCCTGGTGGATTGGGTGGAGCAACTGGAGCGGGAGGCGCGTCAGCAATTAATCGACGAAGGAGTGGAAGCCTCATGCCTGGAAGCGGCGGATGTATTGTTGTCGCTGCGCTTGCTCGGACAGGAAAGCAGTATGGACGTCGAATGGCAGCCGGGAATCGATATCGAAGCGGCTTTCAAGGAGCAGTATGAAGCGGTTTTTGGATACGCTCCCACTGCGGTGGATATTGAATGCGTGCGGATGGTGGTGGCTGTTTTGGGTCCAGCTCCGGAGCAGCCGGACGAATCTTTTGAAATGGCAGAAGGGCAGACGGCCAAGGCGTCTCCGCAGAATACTCTAACAGCCTGTCTGCGGGGTGATTCGGTGTCCTTGCCGGTTTACGGACGCCAGTCCCTGCAGTGTGGCGAGGCGATTCGAGGTCCGGCATTGTTCACGGATCCCTGGTCGACAACGATCCTGCCCGAAGGCTGGAACGCGCAAATCGGTTCCCAGGGCAGCTTGCGGCTGACGCAGGCCAGGGTGGCGGATTCGGGTCATCAGCCTGGTGCATCCAAAAAAGTGGAACAGCAGCAATTGCTGGCCCGGGAATTGTTTCAGCAGCGCTGCGCGGCCATTGTTGAAGAAATGGGGGTTCAGCTGGAGCGTACCGCCATTTCGGCGAATATCCGTGAGCGCCTGGATTTCTCCTGTGCCCTGTTGGATGCCGAAGGCCGCCTGGTCGTCAACGCCCCGCACATCCCGGTCCACCTCGGTGCCCTGGGTCTGTGCGTGCGCTCTGTTTTCAAAGACCGGGTCCCGAAACCCGGAGAGGTGTGGGTGACCAATCACCCCGGCTTCGGCGGCTCACACCTGCCGGACGTCACCGTCATCACTCCCTTTTTTGATGGCGATGGCCACTTGGTCGCCTATCTGGCGAACCGAGCCCACCACGCCGAAATCGGCGGCCGCAGCCCTGGATCCATGCCGCCCGGGGCTAGCTCGCTGGAGGAGGAGGGGGTGGTCATCCCGCCGATGCGTTTGATGGATAGCGATGGCTCCTGCATGGACTCCCTACGCTCATTGCTGGCACAGGCCAGCTATCCGAGTCGCAATGTCGACGAGAACATCGAGGACCTCAATGCCCAGCTCGCAGCCAATCAGCGCGGCGTGGCTCTGCTCCGGGATCTCCTGCGGCGCTACGGTGCAGAGGGACTGCAGTCCGCCTTTGCCGACCTCTATCAATTTTCGGCAGATTGCATGCGCAAGCGCATTCAGGCCTTGGATCTGGATACCCGGCGAATTGAGGCGCAGCTGGACGACGGTCATACGGTTCGCATTCAGATGTCCAAGCAGGAGGACCGTCTGGCCTTTGATTTCGAAGGCACAGATCCTCAGCACCCGCAGAACCTGAATGCCACGCCAGCCATCGTGCGCAGTGCCATGCTCTATGTGCTGCGTCTCCTCGTAGCCGAGCCCCTGCCTCTGAATGAGGGACTGTTTGACCCCGTGACCTGCAAGCTTCCCAAGTGTTTTCTGAATCCGGACTTTCCGGAGCATGCACGCGACTGCCCAGCGGTCGTCGGCGGCAATGTCGAGACCAGCCAGATCCTCGTCGACGCCCTGATCCGCGCCCTCGGCCTTGCTGCCGGTAGTCAGGGCACGATGAACAACTTCCTGTTCGGGAACGAGCGCTTTGGCTATTACGAAACCATCGGCGGCGGCGCTGGAGCCGGTCCGGGTTTTGCTGGAGCCAGCGGCGTGCACACGCACATGACGAACACCGCCATTACCGACGCGGAAGTCCTCGAACGACGTTTTCCCGTCCGCCTGCGAACCTTCGCCCTGCGAAGCGGTTCAGGCGGTCAGGGCCAGACCGCTGGTGGCGATGGACTGATCCGGGAACTCGAGTTCCTCGAAGCCATGGAAGTATCTCTGCTCAGCCAGCGCCGCGTCGTCGCCCCCGCCGGCATGCAAGGCGGCACCTCCGGCGCAACCGGCGCTCAGTTCTGGATTCGCGCATCCGGCGAGCAAGTGCCCTTGAAGGGCATTGATTCGGCGAATGTTCAGCCCGGCGATCGAATTCGACTTGAAACCCCCGGCGGAGGCGGTTGGGGTAAGCCCTCATGAAAACATCCCGTGGCCCGATGTGGTTTTTCCTGATTTCTTTTGTCGTCCTGGCGATCTTTTCCTGGTGGCTGACCTCGAGCATTCGCGAGAGCCTGGAAGCCGAAGAAGACTCTCAGCCCGTTCCCGCCGTAGACGAACCCTGAGCGTAGATTTTCCCATCAAACGCTTGACATGCCATGCCCGATTGGCAGTTTAGCAGCTTCTTTGAAGGCGCTCAGGTGGTGGAATTGGTAGACACGCTGTCTTCAGGCGGCAGTGCCGCAAGGTGTGCGGGTTCGAGTCCCGCCCTGAGCACCATTTT
>JAFIGG010000090.1 GCA_020831485.1 Opitutales bacterium | reverse complement strand
TCGGGGGCTTTGCCGACGACTTTGGCTGGAACGCCGGCGACGGTGGTGTGGGCGGGGACGGGGTCGAGGACGACGCTGCCGGCGCCGATTTTGGCGCACATGCCGACTTCGACGTTGCCGAGTATCTTGGCGCCGGCGCCGATGAGGACGCCCTGGCGGATTTTTGGGTGGCGGTCGCCGCGGACTTTGCCGGTGCCGCCGAGGGTGACTTCGTGGAGGATGGAAACATTGTCTTCGACGACGGCGGTTTCACCAATGACAATGCTCGTGGCGTGGTCGACCAGGATGCCGGCGCCAATGCGGGCGGCGGGGTGGATGTCCACACCATAGACCTGGGAAATCAGACTTTGCAGATAGAGGGCGAGGTCCTCGCGGTTATTGTTCCAGAGCTGGTGGGCGATGCGGTAGGCAGTCATCGCCTGAAAGCCCTTGAAGTAGAGCACCGGGGCCAGATAACCACGGCTGGCGGGGTCGCGCTGGTCGAAGGCAAGGATATCGCGGCGGGCGTCATTGCCGATCTTGGGGACTGCTTCCATTACCTCGCTGAAGAGGTCGTGCCAATAGGGTTCGCTGACGGCGTGCTGGCCCAGTTTGCGTGAGAGGCGATGGGCGAGTGAGGCTTCGAGGGTTTCGCAGTCGAGAATATTTTGCTCAATGAGCTCGGCCAGCACCGGTTCGTGTGCGGCCGCGCGCTCGGCTTCTTCTCGAAGTTGTCGCCAGACGGGATCGGTCATCATGGAAGAGAAACTATGCCTGCATGCGCTGACTCGACAAATGAAATTCGTTAAAAAAGAAAGCTTTGCGGGAATTTGCATTTAACTGACGGCTCATATACTTTGAATTGTTCATTTCTTGCATCCTAAATCATTGATCCTTCACACGATAAGAATTATGAAAAAACTGTTCACTATTGGACTCGCCTTCCTCGCATTTGCTGGAATCTCAGTGGCACAAGTAAGTAACGGGGATCCCGCTCCCAACTTTACCTTGACCGACATGGAGGGCAATACCCATAGCCTTGAGGATTTCCGTGGCCAGTTTGTGGTTCTGGAATTCGTCAATCCCGGCTGTCCCTTTGTTGTCAAATTCTACGACCCGGGATACATGCAGCAATTTCAAAAGGAAGTTGTGGACGCCGGTGGCGTCTGGCTCGCCGTTAATCCGACCACCCAAAGTCACAATGACTACATGGACGATGCAGCCACGCTGGCATACATCGAGAGCCGTAATGTTAAAGTGCCTTGGCTGAAGAATCCCGAAGGCGACGTTGCCCGCGCCTATGGTGCCAATCGGACTCCGGAAATGTTTCTGATTTGCCCGGAAGGGACCGTCATGTATCAGGGTGCTATCGACAGTGTTCGCTCAGCGAACTCAGCTGATGTTGCTGGCGCTGACAATTACATCCTGACAGCGTTCCATCAGGCAAGCAGCGGTGAGGAAATCACCACCCCCCGCACCCGTCCTTACGGTTGCACGATTAAGTTCTAATTTAAACTGAATTTTGTAAGAGTTCTGCCCCAGGGCAGGATAAACAGGCAGTATTATTCGAAGTCCGGATTCATGTAATGGGTTCGGACTTCTGTTTGTACCTGGCTGCACTCGGAACGAGTGCAGTAGGTTGGGGTTGCGGCTTTCCTGCGCAGTGGGGACCACAGCGCCTACGCGCTACTCTAGACTCTTCTGGTGCAGGCTTTTGACGATTTTGTAGTCGATATGGCTGACTTTGCCGCGCTGTAGGTGTCGGTCGAGGACTTCGAAAAGGGCTTCCCAATCGTCTGCGGTCGGCTCAAAGGCGATCCGTGGTTCGGCGCGGGCGGGGCGGTATTTCCAGGTTGCTTTGTCGCGGATTAAGTCAAAGTCCACGCGCTGTTTAGCGCCGTCCTCGCTGATGCGGGTCCATCCGATTGAAAAGGTCATGAGGGACTTTTATCAGCCTGCGTTCAGTTGTTGCAAGTGTTTGCCGAGGTGCTTTTCCAGGACTTCAATGTGCAGATCCGGTTTGGCCTTGAGCACGGTGAGCAGGTGATCTCGGAAGGGAGTGCCATCGGCCGCCTTGCCCTTGGTCAGGACGGAGCCAAAGGTGACGTGCAGCAACTGGCGACCGGGATCCTGATCCAGGAAAACTTTTTCCAGCTCTGACTTTGGCGTCTGCATGAGGCCAGGGATATCGCCGTCGGTCACCGAAATATGGTAGGACACCTTGTCTTCACTGAAGCGCTCGCCGCAATAGCGGATGACTTCCTGGAATTTTTCCGGATCGACCCGCGCGAGCACGCGCAGGGCTTCCAGGTAGCTGGTGCCGGCGGTCTTGACGTGCAAGAGGTCGCCGCAGACACGGCCTATGACAGGATAGATCGAAAACTTGTCTGAGCCACTGTGAATGCTGATCTTGTAGGGACCATGCTCACGGGCAATTGCCACGTGGGTTTTGAGAGAGACTTCGAAGCCCTTCAGGTCGCCTTTGTAGTCGATGCCCTTTTCGAATTCGCCGATGAAGCGGGGGGCGAGGCTGACGATGGTGACGCCGCGGCGGCGCAGTTCCTGAGCGAAAAACAGATGTTCGAGGTGAGAGGTTGGGGAATCCGTTTCGTCGACGGATACCTCGATTTCAAACAGACGGTGCGGATTGGCCTCAGCGATGAATCCAGCCATGCGCTCGCAGTGGGCGACGGCGCGGCCATATTTCACTCCCGCACGCCACAGCGTTTTCTTGTCGAAGCTCAATGCCTGGCCGCCAAGGTCGTAGGATTGGTTCAGGTAGCGGGCCTCAATGCTGGCATCTCCGTAGAGTTGCTCGGCGTTCTGTTGTTTGATTTCCGCTTCCAGCTCGGCTTTGCTGAGGGTGTCGGCGGCGTTGTTGACAAACTCCGAGGGGTCAATGGTGAAGAAACAGAAGCCTGCGGCTGCTGTGACCTTCACATCCTGCTCGTTCTTCAGATGGTCGGCGTCGGCGCCCCAGACGCCTGTATAGCCATCCGCCTTCAGCGCTTCAATCGCCGCTTGCATCACTTCTGTGGCACTGCGCTCCGTGCGGGTCATTTCGCGGATGGACTGCTGGGCAAATATGGGGAGGAATCCAGAACCCTGTGATTTCAGCGCGGCAATGTGGCCGGGGGTAGCCAGGCCAAGGCGGTCGCCAAAGCCGAATGAGCGTTTTAGTCCGAGGGGAGAAGCAGTTAGTTGGGTTTCCATATTGACTTTCTGTCAGAAATCCAACACGTGTTAGATTTTCCCTGAAGTGTCAAATCTAAACACAGAGCATTCCCCCATATCCAGCACTGCAGAGCTGGCGAAACATCTGGGCTTGTCGCGCTGGACGGTGTCCCGCGTGCTCAATCAGCATCCAGGTGTCAAAGAAGAGACGAGGACCCGTGTCCTGGATGCCATAGCGGCTTTGGGCTTTCAGCCCAATCAGTTTGCCCGTGGACTGAAAGGGGCGTCGAGCAATCTGGTCGGCCTGTGCTTTCAGCAATTGGAAGCGCCGATTTTGGCGCGCAAGACCACTATTTTACAAAAGCACCTGCGAGCCCAGGGATACCGTGGTGTATTGGAGATGACGGACGGGGATCGCCACGTCGAGGCAACGATTTTGAACCATTTCCTTTCCATCGGGGTGGATGGCATTGTATTGGTGGGATCCACTCTGCAGGAAGAGGACTCGATAGTGGAGCAACTGCTGCGCTCAGGCAAGCCGGTTGTCGCCATCGATCCGGTCTATCCGCTGCCATTTCCCCAGGTGTTGTTGGATCGGCGCAAGGCTATGATGCGAATTCTCGAACACCTGTTTGGCTTGGGGCACCGGCGCTTTGCATTGCTGGGATTCGACAGCGACCAGCTGTACCGTGAATACCGCCGGGCTGGCCTCGTCGAGGGCGCGGCTCAGCTTGGTCTGGATCTGGAGGCGGATTTTGATTCCTTCTGGCTGCCGGGTTTTCAGGATCAGGATTACGGCTATGGGGCTGCACTGGCACGCAAGTTTTTGGAGAAGGCAGCGCCCAGGCCGACGGGTTTGATCGCCCTGAACGACCGCATCGCCATTGGCGCCATGCGTGTGCTGCAGGATGCTGGGTTTGAAATTCCGCGCCATTTTTCGGTCCTCGGATTCGACAATATCGAATGCACGGGCTGGAGCGCACCGGCGTTGACCACGATTGATCAGCGCAGCGAAGAAACCATGCGCACCGCAATGAATATCCTAACTCAGGCAATCCGCCAGGACGGGGAGGGAATTCCCGCACAGCACTGGATCGAACCTGCATTGATTGAGCGTGCTTCTACCGGCCGCAGTTTACCCCAATTGAACGACTGATTTTTAACTCAAACATTCCGACTATGCCCGAACGCATTCTATTAACAACGACTTCCTTCCAGGATACCCCCGGAACGCACCACGACCTGTTGAAGGAAACAGGCTGGGAGATCATTACCGCACGTGGTCCTTTGACTGAGGCCGAAACATTGGAACTGGTGGGCGATGTGGATGGCTACATCTGTGGCGACGACCAGATCACCCGGAAGGTCCTGGAAAAGGCTTTGCCGCGCCTGCGGGTCCTGAGCAAATACGGCATCGGAGTCGACAAGATCGACATGCAGGCGGCGACTGAATTGGAGATCCCAGTTTGTTTCACACCTGGCGTTAACCATACGACCGTGGCGGAACACTGTTTTACCCTGATGCTCGCGCTGGTGCGGAACCTGATTGCCGAAGTCGATCACACCCGCGCCGGTGAGTGGAAGCGTATCACAGGGCATGAGATCATGGGCAAAACCCTGGGGATCATTGGTATGGGGCGGATCGGAAAGGAAGTCATCATCCGCGCCCGGGCCTTTGGCATGAAGGTGCTCGCTTATGACATTTACTGGGACGAGGATTTTGCGGAGACCCATGAAGTGACGCGGGTGAAGCGGGTTGAGGACATGTTTGAGCAGGTCGACTTCCTTTCTCTGCACACCAATCTGAGCCCGGAAACCCAGGACATGATCAATTTGCAATCGCTGTCACGCATGAAAGACGGCGCCATCCTGATCAATTGTGCACGTGGTGAGTTGGTGAACACAGGAGCGGTGCTGCATGCCCTGAACATCGGCAAGCTCGGTGGTTATGGAACCGACGTGCTCGATGTCGAACCTCCGCCGAGGGACCACCCGCTGCTAACCGCAAAAAACTGTATTGTAACCCCCCACATCGGCTCCCGGACGCATGAGAGTGTTGGCCGCCAGGCAACCAAGTGTGTGCAAAACCTCATCCTTGCGATGAAAGGCGAAAAGCCACTCGCACAGGTCAACCAAGTTCCGGTTAAGAAGAAGTAAGACCATGGCTGAACAATTTTACGTCGTACCCGAATCCACTCACAACGCGTTGGTTGAAGCCGCCTATCGAAACCGTGGTTTTGATCAGGCTGAAGCCGAGGCCGCCGCGCGCTTTGCCGCCTATGCGACCCGTCATGGTATCCGCACCCACAATGCGCTCAAGGCTCTTCACCTCGACCATTTGTTTGGCAGTGGCAGTCAGGGTTGTGTGCCGGCCGCTGAAATCGTACGCAAGCCAACCCGCTTCCCCGCAGTGGAGATCTGGGACGCCCAGCGTAAGCTCGGCCAGGCCGTCGCCTACGATGCCATTGATACCGCAATCGACCTGGCCGAAAAATACGGCGTTGGCACGGTTAGTGTCGACAACGCCTTTCACTACCTTTGGGGCGGAGGCTATGTGATGGAGGCTGCGCGCCGCGGCTACATCGCCTATACAAACTGCACTGCTGCGCTGGCTGAAGTGGTGCCGTTCATGGGCAAGTTTCCGACCTTGGGCACCAATCCCCACAGCTGGGGCTTCCCGACGACAGACGCCATTGGATTTCCGATAGTGATCGATTGGGCAACCTCGGTGGTTGCCATGGGTCGAGTCCAGCAGTTGGCACGGGAAGGCAAGTCTCTGCCGCCGAATGCCGCCGTCGACGAATCCGGCAATCCCACCACCGACCCGGCCAAGGCCAAGTATTTGCTGCCTTTTGGCGCCCACAAAGGCTATGGCCTGAGTCTGATTAATGAGATCGTGGCCGGCTTTATCGGTGGCTCACTGCCGACCCTGCGCAGTCGCTGGGCAAACGATGGCGAAAAACACGCGCCCTGTTTTTATTTTCAGGTCACCCATCCGGACGCCCTGAACGCCGGTGCTTTTGTCGAGGGCCGCGACCAGGCGGGCAACGTAAAGGCAGTGCTGGAAGACATTCTCGGCCACGGCAATGAGAACTGTCTGCTGCCTGGTCAAATGGAGGCAGAGTTTGCCGCCCGCTCGGAACGCAGCGGCGGATTACTCTTTACCGAAAAAGAGATTCTTGCTTTCAACGAGGTTGCTGAAGAGTGCGGTGTCGAAGGCTGGAACCTTGATCAATTTAAGGCTGCCAACGATTGAGCACCTGGTTATGTTCGACCCTTTCATCTTAAACCCAGAATTATTATGTCACTCAAAGTAAAATCTGCAGATCAATGTGCATTCGACTGCATCTCGCTTGGCGAGGTGATGCTTCGCCTGGATCCGGGCGAGGGACGCGTGCGGACAACCCGTTCTTTCCGCGCCTGGGAAGGCGGCGGCGAATACAACGTAAGCCGTGGTCTACGCCGCTGCTTTGGTCTGCGCACCGCTGTGGTGACGGCCTTTGCCGACAATGATGTTGGCCGCCTGATCGAGGACTTCATCCTCCAGGGTGGTGTGGATACGCGATTCATTAAATGGGTGCCCTATGATGGCATCGGCCGCACGGTTCGCAACGGCTTGAACTTTACCGAGCGCGGTTTTGGTATTCGCGGCGCAGTTGGAGTGCCGGACCGTGGCTTGACCGCCGCATCGCAGTTGGAGCCCGGCGATATCGACTGGGAAGAAATATTTGGCAAGCTTGGTGCGCGCTGGCTTCACACCGGCGGTATTTATGCTGCCTTGTCTGAGTCGGCGGCGGAAGTAACGATTGAAGCCGTGAAGGCCGCACAAAAACATGGCACTATCGTCAGCTACGACCTGAATTACCGTCCGTCGTTGTGGAAATCGATTGGGGGCATCGCCAAGGCCCAGGAGGTCAATCGTGAGATCGCCCGCTACGTCGATGTCATGATCGGCAATGAGGAAGACTACACCGCCAGTCTTGGGTTTGAGGTCGAGGGCGTGGACGAAAACCTCAGCGAATTGCCAATCGAAGCCTTCAAAAAGATGATCAATCACGCGACCAGCGAGTTCCCGAACTTCAAGGCGACGGCGACTACCTTGCGAGCAGTGAAAACCGCAACGGTGAATGACTGGGGAGCCATGGCCTGGATGGGCGGCAACTTCTACCAGAGCAAGGACTACCCGGACCTGGAGATTATGGACCGCGTCGGCGGTGGCGACAGCTTTGCTTCGGGTTTCATCTACGGATTGATGACCTCTGGCGATCCTCAAAAGGCGGTTGAATACGGTGCTGCCCATGGCGCACTGGCGATGACGACTCCGGGTGACACGACCATGGCCAATGTCAAGGAAGTAGAGAAAGTCATGGGTGGCGGCGGTGCCCGCGTAGATCGCTGATGCGGAAGCTGAATTATGTCTGCAAATTCATTGAAGGAACTGTTTGGGCTCGAAGGTCAGGTGGCGGTTGTCATCGGCGGCACGGGTGAACTCTGCGGCGCGATGGCTGAAGGCCTCGCCCAAGCCGGTGCAGAAGTTGTGCTCGTGGGCCGCAGTCAGGCCAAGGCCGACAAGCGCCTTGAGGCCATTCGCTCGGCGGGTGGCAAGGCGCATTTCATCGCCGCCGATGTCGGCAGTAAAGCGAACCTCGAGCAACTGCTTGCGGATGTGCTAAAGCAGGCCGGCAAAGTGGACATTCTGGTCAATGGGGCAGGGATCAATTCGCCGACGCCGTTCCTTCAGATCGCGGAAGAGGAATTGGATAATATTCTCAACATCAACTTCCGTTCGGTCTTCCTCGCTTGTCAGGTCTTTGGCAAATACCTGGTGGACCGGGGGGAGGGTGGCTCGATTATCAACCTGGGTTCGATGAGCGGTTTATTGCCCTTGTCGCGGGTTTTTACCTACAGCGCCACGAAGTCAGCCGTGCACAACCTATCCAAGAACCTGGCCCGCGAGTGGGCGACTGCCGGAATCCGCGTAAATATTCTCGTTCCCGGGTTTTTCCCTGCGGAACAGAATAAGAAGGTGCTGACCGAAGAACGCGTTGCCCAGATCATGGGCCATACGCCCATGAAGCGGTTCGGCGAAGCCAAAGAACTGGTTGGAGCAACGCTGCTGTTGGCAAGCGCCAAAGCCGGCGGCTTTATCACCGGGCATGAACTGGTGGTGGACGGCGGTTATGCCTCCATGACGATTTGAGCACCGCTAGTATTCCATCCGAACTCCAACCCAAATATTTCAGATACCGTGAGTTTTATTACCGACGACTTCCTGCTGCGCACCGACACAGCGCGCAAACTCTACAACGATTACGCCAAGGATCAGCCAATCATCGACTACCACTGCCACTTGCCGCCTGAAGCGGTAGCGGGCAATCGTCAGTTCGAAAACCTCTTCGAAATCTGGTTGGAGGGCGATCACTACAAGTGGCGGGCGATGCGCACGCATGGGGTCGACGAACGCTACATTACCGGCGATGCCACTCCCTGGGAGAAATTCAAGGCCTTTTCCGAGACCTTGCCTTATTGCCTGCGCAACCCGCTGTATCATTGGTCGCACCTCGAGCTGAAACGCTATTTTGGAATCGATAAGTTGCTCGGCCCGGACACCGCCAAAGAGATCTGGGATGAGGCGAATGAAAAGCTGAAGTCGAGTGAACTGAGCGCGCACGGTATTCTCGAACGCTTCAAAGTGTCGGTTGTCTGCACAACCGACGATCCTCTCGACGAACTGCGTGAGCACGATTCGGTTCAGCGTCAGGATCTGCCGACCCGCATGTATCCAACTTTCCGCCCGGATAAGGCTTTGGCCATTGAGGATGTGGAGAACTGGAACGAATGGGTAGGGCGCTTGTTTGAGCGGACTGGTGTCAGCAGTGACGACTTCAGTGCCTTCCTTTCGGCATTGGAATCCCGTCATGATTTCTTCCATTCCCGTGGCTGCCGATTGTCGGACCATGGATTGGAGCATTGTTTCGCTGATTTCACCGATGAGCAAACGGTTGTGGGTATCTATCACAAGGCGCGTTCGGGCGGGATTGTGTCGGCGCTCGAGAAATCGCAGTTTGCAAGTTACCTGATGGCTTTTTTTGCGCGTCTGGACAATGAGCGCGGATGGACCAAGCAGCTGCACCTCGGGGCCTTGCGGAACAATAACCGCGGACTTTTCGAGCGTTTGGGTGCGGACATCGGTTGCGACTCCATCGGCGACTTTCCCCAAGGGAAATCGCTGAGTGGCTACCTTGGCCATTTGTCCGGCAAGGGCTGGCTGCCACAGATGGTGCTGTACAATCTGAATCCACGGGATAATTACCTGTTTGCCACCATGGCCGGCAACTTTCAGCAAGGTCCGAAGGCCGGCAAGATACAGTTCGGCAGCGGCTGGTGGTTCCTGGATCAGAAAGAGGGTATGACCTGGCAGATCAATGCCCTGTCGAATCTTGGACTGCTGGGTCATTTTGTCGGTATGCTCACCGACAGCCGCAGCTTCATGAGCTACTGCCGCCATGAGTATTTCCGGCGCCTGCTTTGCAATCTGATTGGCGAGGACGTTGAAAACGGCGAGCTTCCCAATGACCTGGCCATGCTCGGTAATAGAGTCGAAAACATTTGCTACTTTAACGCTGCAAATTACTTTGGTTTTGACCTTGGCAAGTACGAAGGCTTAAAGAATTAACCGGAGGGCGGTTACCGCTTTCCCGCACTACCATTTTATGGAATCTGTAAATATTGGCATTATTGGTGTCGGCAACATGGGTGCAGCCCATGCTCGCGCCATTCAAGAGGGTAAAGTCCCAGGTCTTAAACTGACCGGGTTGCAGGATGTGAATCCGGACCGTGCTAAAGGGTTTGAAGGTGTTACGGCCTTCGATTCGCCGCAGGCTCTGATCGAATCGAATGCAGTTGACGCGGTCCTGATTGCGACCCCTCACTACGATCACACGCCCTTGGGCATCGCGGCGCTGAAGGCCGGTAAACACGTGTTGGTGGAGAAGCCGATATCGGTGCACAAGGCCGATTGTGAGGCTTTGATCGATGCGCATACCGACAAATCACTGGTCTTTTGCGCGATGTTTAATCAGCGGACCAATCCGCACTACATTCGCATCCGCGACCTGATTCAGAAGGGCGAGCTCGGCGAAATTCGGCGCGTGGTCTGGACCATTACCGACTGGTTCCGTTCTGAAGCCTACTATGCTTCCGGCGGCTGGCGAGCCACCTGGCGCGGTGAAGGCGGGGGCGTGCTGTTGAATCAGTGCCCGCACCAGCTGGACCTTTGGCAGTGGCTGTTTGGCATGCCTCAAAAGCTGCGCGCATTCTGCGAGCTTGGCCGTTACCACGACATCGAAGTGGAAGACGATGTGACCTGCTACATGGAGTATGCAAACGGCTGCAAGGGCGTTTTTATAACCACAACCGGAGAGTCGCCGGGTTCTAATCGCCTCGAGATCACCGGCGAGCGTGGTCGATTGGTCTATGATATGGAGAAGGAAGGTCTGAGTTTTCTTCGCAACGAAGTTGAGACCAGCGAATGGAGTCGCACGACTACCGGCGGCTTCACGAAGCCCCCGACATGGGACGTGAGTATTCCGATCGATGGTGGAAATGGACCGCAGCACCTTGGGATTATGCGGAATTTTGCCGATGCCATCCTCAAAGGGACGCCAGTGCTGGCACCCGCGGAGGAGGGCATTCATTCAGTTGAGCTCGGGAATGCAATGCTCTACAGCAGTTTCACGGATGCGACTCTCGAGCTACCCCTGGATG
>JAFIGG010000089.1 GCA_020831485.1 Opitutales bacterium | reverse complement strand
TCTGGTTGACGCCTCTTCTCGCCATGCTCGGTGGACTGGCCGCCACTGCCCTGGCCTACCGCATCGCCCGCCTCGGCAAACGTACCCATGTCACCACCCTGCTGCTGGCAGGCGTGGCCATCAATGCCTTCTCAGGTGCCTTGGTCGGCATCGCGCTGTACATGGCCAGCGACGACCAATTGCGGCGGCTTGCGTTCTGGATGCTGGGCAGTCTTGGCCGCGCCAACTGGCAGGTTCTGCTGATTCTGGTGCCACTGGTTGTTGTGCCCATGCTCCTGTTGCAGCGCTACAAACGGGAACTGAACGCCTTCATGTTGGGTGAATCCGAAGCCTGGCACCTCGGCGTGCCCATCCAGCGCCTGAAGTGGCTTTTGATCCTGCTAAACGCGGTCATGGTGGGTGCCGTCGTGGCGTTCTCCGGGCTGATCGGCTTCATTGGTCTGGTCACCCCACACATGATCCGCCTCTGGCTCGGACCCGACCACCGCAGCCTCCTGCCCGCGTCGATGCTGCTCGGAGCGATACTGCTGCTCGGGGCAGACAGCCTAGCCCGCTCGCTGAATCCGCCGAGCGAGATTCCTATCGGCATTCTCACCGCGCTGATCGGTGGACCTTTTTTCATCTGGCTGCTGCTCCGCAGAAAGCGGACGCTGACAGATTAAGCATAGCCAAGGGATCTTTCGCACAAGCTCGACCAGTTGAGAGCTTGTCATTTGCATAAAATTCAATAACAAGCAGTTTTTCTGTTCTGAAACTCTGCGCTGCTTAAAGTGAATTACCCCCACTACTTCCAATGCAATTTATAGACTGGATTATTGTCGCCGCCTATTTCGTTCTCCTCGTCGGCATTGTGCGCTGGTCCGCACGACGCCAGAAAAATCCACAGGACTACTTTCTTGCCGGCAGGGAAATTGGTTGGTTTGTAGTGGGTTGCTCGCTGCTCGCCTCCAATATTGGTTCCGAGCACATTGTTGGCCTGGCCGGCAACGGTGCCAACAGCGGGATGGCGATGGCACACTGGGAACTGCACGCCTGGGTAATGCTCTTGCTCGCCTGGGTCTTTGTTCCCTTCTACTACCGCTCCGGAGTGTTTACGATGCCGGAGTTTCTGGAGCGTCGCTTCGATGCCAGAGCGCGCTGGATTCTGTCAATCGTTTCGCTGATCGCCTACGTCTTCACCAAAGTTTCCGTCACGGTCTTTGCAGGAGCCATTGTGTTTCAGACCTTACTCCCCGACACCTTCGGCTCACCCCAGAACGCTTTTTGGGTCGGCGCGATCACGACTGTTGTGTTGACGGGCATCTACACCGTGTTTGGTGGGTTGCGAGCGGTGGTTTACACCGAAGTGGCCCAGGCTGGCTTGCTACTCGGCGGATCGCTGTTTGTCACCCTCTTCGGTTTGAAGATGCTCGGCGGTTGGGGTGAGTTGCAAATCACTCTGTCCGAAAATGCCGAACAGTTCGCACTCTGGCGCCCCCTCTCGGATCCCGATTTCCCCTGGCTCGGCGTATTGATCGCTTCGCCGATCATCGGTATCTGGTATTGGTGTACCGACCAATACATTATCCAACGCACCCTGGCCGCGCGTAACCTGACGGAGGCCCGGCGCGGAGCCATCTTTGGCGGTTTTCTCAAAGTCTTGCCCGTTTTCCTTTTCCTTGTTCCCGGCATGATCGGTTACGCACTGCACCAGCAGGGCGTCATTGCGATTCCTACGGACGCTGATGGCGAAGTCCGGGGCGATTCCGTGTTTCCCACGATGGTCGCAACCCTTCTCCCGGCTGGTTTGCGGGGAATCGTGGTAGCGGGGCTCATGTCGGCTCTGATGAGTTCATTGGCTTCGCTCTTCAATTCCTGCGCCACCCTGTTCACGATGGACATCTACAGCAAGCTGCGGCCTGGACGACCGGAAAGGGAGCTCGTTACTGTCGGGCGCTTGGCAACCGGCGTGGTCGTCGTGCTGGGTCTGCTCTGGATTCCAATCATGCCGATGATTTCCCAAGGTGGCCTTTATCAATACCTGCAAAGTGTCCAGGGCTATCTGGCACCCCCGATCACCGCGGTTTTCCTGCTCGGGCTCTTCTGCAAGCGCATCAACAGCCGCGGAGCGGTCCTCGGCCTTTCCATTGGATTCGCACTCGGGATGTTGAAACTGGCTATCCAGGCTGCCGTTGGCGGTGGCTTTTTGCCGGATAGCGGATTCATCGGCTGGTTCGGGAACTTCAGCTTCCTGTATTACTCTGGAACCCTCTTCCTGATCAGTGCTATCATTATTGTGGTCGGCTCACTGACAGCCCCACAACAGCCGGATTCGCAGATTTCCGGGCTGACCTGGGGAACCGTCAGCAAGGCCACCAAGGATGAAGAGCGCAGCGGTTGGGGATGGCCGGATGTTGTTGGCACGGCACTGGTTCTCGGTCTGGTTGTCTCCATCTATCTCTATTTCAGTTTCTGGCTCTGACAGGTTTACCTGCCTGATTGATAAATTTCCGCTTGTCATTTCCCGAAAAGGCGTTTCCCTCTGCCTCTTTCATTGGACGGACGGCTAGCTCAGTTGGTTAGAGCAACTGGTTTACACCCAGTAGGTCGTGGGTTCGAGTCCCTCGCCGTCCACCATTTCAAGCATAAGCAGATTGCCTTTTACCAAATGGGCACTAAATATCTCAGTGCAATTCTCTGGATTCACCCGACCCCATCGCTCTGCTTATGAAAAATCTACTCTCCGGACTGGCTTTCACCTGCTTGACACTGATACTGGGCTGCGGTCCAAGTGCTGAGGAACGGGTTCCTTCGGTTATCTTTGGCCACACTGAAAATGGTGACCCCGTTCGCCTCTTCACCCTGACCAATGCAAACGGCCTCACTGCCGAGATCATGAACTATGGCGGCACAGTGGTTCGCTTGTATGTCCCGGATCAGGACGGCCAGTTCGATGACATCGTTCTTGGATTTGACAAGCTTGAGGACTACTTCGAGCGCTCCCCTTATTTCGGCAGCCTGATTGGCCGCTACGCAAACCGAATTGCCAATGGAAGCTTTGAGCTGAACGGAGAAATCTTCCAGTTGGCCCTCAACGACGAACCGGGAGGCCAACCGTGTTCCCTGCACGGCGGTGAGCGTGGGTTTGATAAAGTTCTCTGGGATGCGGAGCCTGTATACGGCGCATACGGCAATGGACTGAAGCTTTCTTACATTAGCCCGGATGGCGAAGAAGGCTACCCTGGCACCTTACAGGTGGACGTCTACTATTGGATGACAGATGACAACGCTTTGCGTATTGAATACGAAGCATGGACCGATAGAGCAACACCGGTCAATCTGACCCAGCACAACTACTATAACCTCGCGGGCGAAAGCAGCGGCAGCATCAATGATCACTACCTGACACTGCATGCAAGCCATTACACCCCGGTTGACGCAGGATTGATTCCGACCGGTGAGATTGCTCCGGTGGCTGGAACACCTTTTGACTTCAGCCAGGCACGCCGCATGGGCGAACGGGTGGATGCGGAGCATGAACAGCTTCAATTCGGCCAAGGTTACGACCACAACTGGGTGCTGGACAAAGACGGCAGCGACCTCACGCTCGCCGCTGAGGTCTATGAGACAGGTTCTGGACGGGTCATGGAAGTCTGGACTACCGAACCGGGTCTACAGTTTTACGGAGGCAATTTCCTGGACGGAACGCTGCCCTCGAAATCAGGCGGCACCTATAGACACCGCAGCGGTTTCTGCCTGGAAGCACAACACTTCCCGGATTCACCCAATCAGCCAGACTTCCCCTCAACTATCCTGAGACCAGGCGAAATGTATTCCCAAGTAACCGAATACCGATTCAAGCTCCGAAGCGATTAACAGAAAACTCCGGCGAAGCCGGAGTTTGCAGCGATTCCCGACCGAGGCCCGGAAATGAGATAGGACAGTAAATTCACCAACTATTGATAGTTTTTCAGGCCCATGAAGCAAGAAGTAAATACGGTAAAAAATCCCAGAACATAGGCTCAACACCCCATTCTCACGATCCAAACAGGCCTACTTCGGCTAAAATAATGTAAAACCCATAACATTGACAAATCAAAGTCTTGATTGAACGGACACCCGCTGCTCCAGAAGCCCTTCTCCCAATTGGCGGATACCCCACCTATCAAAACATCCGCAGCAACAGATTGATCGCAATTCCGGAGCCATCCTCACGCTGAAGGAGCAATCGTAGCGCTTGCCTCTGCTGGCTTTCATATTCCCGCGGAACGGCACTAAAAACCCAATCCTGATCTTCTTCTCTAAGCTCCACCTTCCAGTAACCAGCATCTGAGTCTGCCAGTTCAACGGATACGATTCGAGGGTCATTAATTCGAACCCGAGCGTGCTTCACTTCGCCTTCCTCATGAGAACGCCAAACCAGGACGCGGTTGTCGATGCTCCAGGCAACCGGAATGTCCACCGCAAGATTCAGGCTGTGAATGCCTGAACTGGTCTCCACTAATATCCGGTTGCGCTGCATCCCTTGTCGGCTGCCGATATCGAACGCGGCATCTATGGTTCCGTGTTCCCCTGGCTCGTAGAGCGTTTGTGTCGGCTTGGCGGCTGTGCAGCCACAACTGGTCCGCACGTTCACAATCTCGACGGCCGAATCGCCCCTATTCACGAAGGCAAATGAGGCCCGAACACGCTCGTCACTCCAACTGGCCTCGATCGCCACACTATCCTGCTCAAACACAAGCTCTGCGGCCAAAGCCGGAGGCAGCAGCAAGCTGGCACAAACAGAAATAAAATGCTGAAACCTCATCAGACACTTCAGATTACGGAGCAATTCAATGAATTCAATGATCTTTTGCCAGCAGTCGACCTCTATACTCTTTCCAAGCGAACTTCCACACGCAGATTCTGCTGCGCTACGCCTCTGTAAGTTCCACGCAAAGGAGAAACGTCACTGAAATCACGGCCGACCGCTACCCGCACGTGCCGCTCACCGACCTGGCAGTTATTCGTGGGATCCCAGCCCCACCAGAAATGTCCGGGCAGCAAGACCTCGACCCAGGCGTGGCTCGCCATGGCTCCGACCAGCTTGCTGCCACCACCCGGTTCATGGGCCTCGATGTAACCACTGACGTATCGGGCAGGCAGTCCCAGGCCCCGGCAAACAGCGAGGAAGACATGGCTGAAATCCTGACAAACTCCATGGCGCTTTTGCAAAACCTCATCCACCGGCGTCTCGATGTGGGTGGCCCCTGGAACGTAACGGAAATGCTTGTAAATCCATTGATTTAACCGTAGCAAGCAAACCCCAAGTGCCTCCGCCTGACGAAATTCCGGCAGATCCACAATATGTCCCCGACGCAGGACAGGCACGTTCCGACTGGGGCGTACAAAAAGATGGGGATCCATGTGTCGCCCCCGTAAAATTTGTCGGGCCTCACCCAAGGTGACTTCGAGCTGTTCGGCGCGCGGTTGCCTGACTTGGGTTTCGACGATGCAACTGCTCTCAACCGTCAACTTGTCGTGCCGGAAAGGAATGGAAAAACACTCCACACAATTGCCAAAGAAATCGCGAAACGCACGCACCTCGGCCTGGGGCTCAATCCGCAGGTCCCGATCCATTAAAAGCTGACCATCACTATCCGAGGGACAAACCCGCATCTCGCCCACCGATTCGGAAACCGGTTGCTTGTAATCGTAGCTGGTGAGATGACTGACTTTAAAACGCATCGCTCTGAATTCGCCCCAGGGATTGATGGGCTTCGTGATTGAAAAAGTCTGCTTCCAGCCGGTGGTGAACGGCTTCGATCTCTCTCCGCAAATGCTGCGAGGCCTCTTCAATCGCACTATCCGCACTCGCCAGCACCTCAAGGTCCTCGGGCAGCCCCCAATCCAGCTCCAGGGAACGTGCGGGGAACATCTGCGCAACAGGAAAAGTCTGAACGTGCTTGCTCAAGCGCAGCAGACGGTCGATAGCTCCCTTTGGAGTGGATCCGCCTGCCGCGGAAAGCGCCTGCAAATGGCGCAACACTTCGTTGAGACAATACTGCACCGAACGCGGGGCTCGTGGGTGCTGCCAGAGCAATCGGGCAACACGGTCAATGAAGGCCCGGGACCGATAGATTCGGTGATAGGCATCCAATGTTCCGGTCATGCGCAACAGATAAACCAACTCAGAGTCGTCGATCCGGTGTAAGCTCTGATGTCGGGCCGCAAGGGGCAGTGCCTTTGACAGCATGTTCACCGTAAGAATGGCCCGCTCCAGCAACGAACCTATACACATGAGGCGCCAACTTTCATCCAGCAACAGCGTTCGGTCCGCGGTTCCAAACAGACTGCCCACGGTTTGCATCACATCCAGACAACAGCTGCGACGCTCAGGAGGAGTCAGCCGCTTGCGGGAAACAAACGGTCGCAAGCGTTGACGCAATTCACCGAGAATCTGCGAGAATTCAGGACTTAAATTACCCAGCGTGCTATCGGCCATTTGACGCGCCTTTTCCAGGCAGGACCACACGGAGGGACTCAGGTCGGACCGGAACAGCATGAGCGCCGCGAAGCGATCCGGTTCCCGCCGCCATGGCTCAAAGGCCGCCCGCGAGTCCTCTCCCACAACAGCAATGAAGGACTCCCATGAGATCCAATTATCATCCCTGCCCTGCGCAAAGGACTCCTCTGCCAGAATGGAAACCATGCGCGCCCCGGAATCCGCCCGTTCGAGGTAGCGTCCCAGCCAGTACATGGACTCCGCCAAAGTGCTCCCTGGAGGAATCTCCGTGGTATCCAGACTCTGTTCGAGCCGCTGACGCGGCAAGGTCGGATGCTTGCCGTTGATGGCAACACTGACATCCTGAGTATAATCCCAGGTGTTGTCGCCGACTTGATCCAAGGGAACATCCCGGGTCAACCGCAGCCAGCCGCCAGGCAACACCACCGGATCCTGTCCCAACACAAAAAACACTCTGAGACTAAAAACACGCGACTCGAATGCCTTGCCATTCCAAATCTGCACCGACCGTAAATCCATTCGTGGATGGGCAACCTCCGGAGAAGGACTGGCCGCGGCCGGATGCTGCTCGGTCCAACGTCGGATCAAATGCGGCTTCAGTGCCGGACGGATCCACCAGCTCTCCGGATTGTCCCTAAATTCAAGCGCCTGATCCGGGTCATAACTTACCAATGTGGGTAAATCCTTCAGCCCACGTTTCTCGTTGAGATAGAACGTGGTCATCTTCGAGGTGTAACGCAGCAAGGAACGGTTATCAGCGATGCCCGTACCCGGTGCATTGACCATACGAACTGTCCCGGCCCTCAAACAATGGATAAGACCCGGAACTCCGGCCAGCTCGTGGCGCTTTACGGCGACAGGATCCAGGCCCTCGCTCGGTACCCGACGAAAAATAACCGACACCGGCAACAAGCCGTGAATGGTCTTGAAGTAGACCTGAAAATCACGCACTACGAGATCGGTCGGCATAACAACCGGCATACCCATCTGGCGGGCAAGAAAGCTTTCCTCCAGGAAAATCTCTTTGCGGTCATTCCTGGCCAGCATTACCGCCAATGGCTCCTCACTGCCTAGGCCCGCCATCGGTGCGAGGCGCAGGCTCTCGGAAATACGACTGGGGAAAGAAGCCACCGGTTCGACGGCGAGGTCCGTCGCATACTCCGGAAAATACTGCGCCAGCAAACGACGTCCTTGAATCAGGTGCGACAGCCCTTCCGGCACAGAAAAGTGGTGATCGCTGACCAACCAATCTCCGGAAGCAGTGCAAATCAGATCCAATGCACCAAAGAGAGCGGGATCCTCGTTGCCACACAATCCCGAATACTCCAACTCAAAGGATGGATCGTCCAAAACCCAGTCAGGGGGAAGTATACCCGCTTCCAGAATCCTGCGCTCGCTGTAGAGATCCTTTAGGAAGGCGTTCATCATTCGGGCGCGCTGCAACACTCCTGACTGAATCTTATGCCATGAATCCACATCGATCGAAAACGGAACGGGGTCGAATGCAAAGGCTCTCGAATTGCGAAAAGTCTCCTCGGGGAAGACAAATAAAGAACCCGTATCTTCAACCGCACGATCCAAGCGCGTGTTGCGAACCCGCCACTCGCGCAACGAATAACGCTTCAGCAACCGCTGAAGATTAGGGTTCAACTCCCCGAATCCTGCCTGGGCAGGCAATCCTGACTGAGTGCTGCGCAACCTCATCCAACACCAACTACAACGTAAGCTTTCGCTGTCCACGTCAAGCCGCACAATCAATGAATCCACGAGCCAACTGAATATCGACCAAACAAGGACTTTTCGCATTGACGAATTCCCCACTCCATACCAGCCTCTGCACTTCTGATTTTTGGAGCGGGGCGTGGCTCAGCCTGGTAGAGCGCTGCGTTCGGGACGCAGAGGTCGCAGGTTCAAATCCTGTCGCCCCGACCATCTTCCCGTTTATTGCCTGGTGGTGTAATGGTAGCACGACAGATTCTGGTTCTGTTTGTCGGGGTTCGAGTCCCTGCCGGGCAGCCATCCCAAAGCCCAATTTAGCCTAAAGCTATTCAATCCATACTTGTGGGGTGTTTGATGGGTCTTTTACACGGGAAATCACCATTTCTGACTGGAAACTTCGAGTGTTATTGAGTCGATGCGAGGTAAAATTTGTCTTTGAGGGACACCTCTACTTTTTCTCTAGCCCCTACCCAACACCCTCCCATTTAGCTTCGGCTTGCGCTATCATTTCTCCATTTCTGTGCCTGCACGGGCCTCAACTTACCCCAAAATCGCGTTGTCCGCGTTTCGGTCGACGGCGAGGCGCTGCGTTTCCTGCGAAAGCGCTGCACCATGTACCCAAAAAAACACTAATCCCATGAAAACATGAGAAATCCTAAACCATTATACCTCCTTGGCGTATTCTGCGCCTTGTTCCTATTCGCTGCTCCATCCCACCTATTTGCCCAATACGGGAGCGTCTCCAGGTCGGGGAGCACTTGGACAGCAACAGCAAACGGCACAACCGTCTACAGCGGCAACCGCATGTTCGATGCCATCAATGCAGCCTGCAACAATGCAGGAAACGGAGCATTGATCGACATCTGGAATTCTGGAGACTCCGGTCCGGATGGCGGTGACATCTACGCGATCCGTCCACTGCCAGGCCAAACGCTCGACTTCCACGGCCATACAATCAACTGCAATGGCGGAGAATTCGTCGTGCCCATTTATGCAGACAGGCGTCACGATATAACCATTCGCAACGTTCACATTACAGGCAACCCGCGCTACGCCCTCTGGTTTCGGGGTTGTTTCGGCGGAACGTTTCACAACATCAGCCTCGACACCACATCAGGTCTCGGTATCCGTTACGACGACTCCACTGGCCCAGCCGGAGATCTGACGATTAGCGGCAATATTTACATGGACGGCAATGGCACAAGCGGTCACCACATCGAGACATACGGTGTAGACGGCTTCTCAATTGGCGACGTCACAGTTAACAACAACAACGGTTCAGGCGTACTCCTCAACAACTCCAGTAACGGGACTGTAGGCAACGTTTCCGGCACTGGCAACAATTGGGGCGGCGGCTACGCCACCTTCAGAGTCGCCAACAACAACGGCCCGAATGTGACGGTACAGAGCGTCTATTCACGGGATTCCGGACGAGGAGTATTCAGCGTATCCGGCAGCAGTGGAACAACCATTAACAGTGTGGATATAGCAGACACATGGAGCCATGGAATTTTCCTCGAGAATTCGTCCAACACACATATCCTCTCAGGCAACGTCTGCGGAGGAAATCCGAACATCCAGGAAGTCAACACTTCAAACACGACAATCAATGTATCGATCTGCGGGTCCGGCGGCGGAAGCAACCAAATAGCAGATGGCACCTACCGCCTCCGCAACCGCGCCAACGGGCTCTATTTGGATAACCTGGGCCAAGGGGCGAATGGCGCCGGAGTAGGACAATGGAGCGGTAGCTCCAGCCCCAACCAGCGTTGGAATGTCAGCACTGCCAGCGGCAATTGGCGCAAGCTGCAAGTGGTCAGCACCGGCCATTACCTCGATAGTTTGAACAATTCGTCCGATGGGTCCAACGTCGGTCAGTGGTCAAACAGCTCGCACAACAATCAACAGTGGGAAATCGAGCATGTGACCGGCAATTACTACCGCATTGTAAATCGCAACAACGGCAAAGCAGTCGATACGGGCGGCCAAAACAGCAATGGAGACACCATGCAGCACTGGTTCGTCAACAGCAGCCACAACCAACAGTGGGAATTTATTTCGGTGCAGTAAGGAGTTGAATTTTAGTTCAACTCCTTATATCCAGCCGCCCTCACTTAAACGGGGGCGGCTTTTTGATTCGTAATCCCAAAACTCGATCATTCACCTCACCCATTCCTGCTTCGCATCTATCCATTTGCAAAGATTGCCATATTACCCCAGCTTACTCCCTTATGAATCAGCAAGCCACCCGCCAGTTAATCGACGATGCAACTTTCGAGTTCACGATGGGTGAACACACAACCGCCTTGCAAAAGCTAGACGAGGCACTGCATATGGATCCAAATAGTTTCGATGCCTTACTCGCGAAGGCAGAAATCCACTTCGACCTCAGGCAACTGGATGAAGCCGTTCGGGCAGGAGAAAAAGCTCTGGCGCTCAACGCCGAGGATGTTCACCTGCATACCAGCCTTTCCCGGATCTGGATGGAGAAAGGCGACAAAGCCAAGGCAGAACACCATGGGGCCCAGGCACGCATGCTAGGCTGGAAAAATGAGTTGCAATCCAAATCGGATTCGTAGCGTTTTAGTAAATGGCAAAAGTAGATATCGACCTGGTTAAACACATTCTCCAACGCAATGAATTCGAGACCCGCCAAGTGGCTGCAATCATTGAGGAGATAGAGAAGGAATTGCAGATTCAAAAAGAGGAAAACCCACCCACCCCTCAGGTCAAAAAGCAGTTCTGCATCCTAATTTCAGACCCCGAAGGCAAATTACCCGAAGCCGACTTCACCGGCTGGGTACTCCAAATCCCTGAAGAGGACAGCCCGGCAACCGTCGAGGAGCGCCTGTTCCGCAGCGCCTATGAATTCAACGCAACTCCCAAAGGCCGCCGCATGCCGGTGAAAAGCGTTGGCGAAGCCTGCGAAACAGTCCCAGCGCGCATCACCAAAGAGCAGCAAATCTGGATCAAAACCAAAGAACCTGTCTTCATGCTCCGCACTACCAACCAGATCCCCTTCGACAAACTCGACAAAGCCATGAACGACGGCCTGTAATCCCCAGCTCCTAAAGTCACAGCCCTCCCCGACGTAAACACGCCACGTTCTAGTCTGCAAAAACCTACAATTTGGTGCCAGGCACCCTTTTCGGACCACCGCATTGGTGCCAGGCACCTATCTCAA
>JAFIGG010000088.1 GCA_020831485.1 Opitutales bacterium | reverse complement strand
ACGGGGTCAGTTTGAGCGACGGGTTTGTGTGAGGGGGGAGGGAATGGATAGGGGGTTCCCGCCTTCGGCCAGCGGCCGTCTCGGCGAGACTGCCCTACCAAACCCATCCGAGGTTCGCACAGCCTCACCGTCTCACAGCCCACAGCCTACCGTCTACTGAAATCCAACTCTACTCCCGAGGCCTTTGATCAATACGGTGGAGGGTCAGACCATGGAGGTCTTTGTTGTGGTGGGGGGTTACCATGCTGACGAGGTAGCCGACGATGACTACGGTAAAGACGGCGATGGGGAGGATCATGAAGACGTGGACGTTGGTGAAGGCCTGGGCGGAGAGGGCGGTGACGAGGCTGACCAATACGCCGGTGACGGCGCCGATGGAGTTGGCGCGGCGGGTGAACATTCCCAGCGCAAAGACACCGCCGAATCCGCCGCCGATGAGGCCGGTGAGAAGAATCATTGTATCCCACAACGAAGGCAGACTGTAGCGTGTCAGAACGAGTGCCATAGTAGTGGCAAAGGCACCAGCGAGCAGGGTTACGATTCGAGCGACGCGGAGGACCTGATCGTCGGTGGCGTTTTTCTTGAAGCGCTTGTAGAAGTCGACGGAAAAGACCGTGGCGACGGAGTTCATGCCGCTGTCGAGGGTGGACATGGAGGCAGCGAAGAGGGCGGAAATGACGAGCCCGGCGAGGCCGATGGGAAACTCATGGGCGACGAAGTGCGGGAAGGTGGCGTCGAATTGCAAACTCGGGTCCATGCGCTCCGGAAAGTTGGCGTAGAAGACCCACAGAGCGGTGCCCAGGGCGAAGAAGACCAGGTTACCGGGAATGGTGATCAGGGTCAGGGTCCAGATGGATTTAGTGGCGGCCTTTTCGTCCTTGGTCGAAAGCACGCGCTGCATCATGACCTGGTCATTTGGGATGGTCATAATACCGGCAAAGGCGGCGAGGAAAAACACCGAGACTGTGGCGGCTTCAAGGGTCAGTCGCCAGTCGAAGATCTGCATTTTGTCATATTCGTTGGCGACAGTAATGAAGCCGACAAAGCCGCCGTCGATGGCACTTACAACGTAGAACAGACAGAAGAAAGCGCCGCCAAGAAGAATGAAGACCTGGACCACGTCGGTCCAGATAACCGCCTTGATGCCGCCCATGTAGGTGTAAACGGTGGCGATGATGCCCATTGCGATGACGCTTTCCACTACGCTGATGCCGGTGACTTTGGACAATGCCAGGGCCGGCAGGAAGAGCACCACGCTCATACGGCTGCCGAGCTGGGTTAGGATCAGGATTATACTGCCGAGCAGGCGCACGCTGACGTGAAAACGCAGCTCGAGGTATTCATAGGTGGAGACGATGTTAAGTTTGCGGATGAGCGGAACCAGGATCAGGGCGACAATCGCCGCGAGCATAAGTCCAAAGAACACGCTGGTGAAATACAGCCAGTTGGCACTGTAGGTCCGCCCGGAGATGGCCATGAAACTGATGGCGCTGGTTCCTGTGGCATACAGACTGACGCCGACGGCCCACCACGGCACCTTGCGTCCACCGACAAAATAATCGTCGGATCCTTTCTCGCGTCGGGAAAAATAGAACCCCATTGCGATCAGGACAATGATGTAGAGAATGATGATGCTGTAGTCGACGAAGCCAAAGGGGCGTGAGGCCATGCCGACCCAGACTTCGGACAGGCTGCCCGTGCCGTCGCTGCGAATGCCGGCAAGGTAGTTCTGCTGGCGGATGCTCTCGAAAAAGTAGTGGTCATACAGGCCGCCAACGGCACCTACGGTTGTCCAGGTATCGGTGATGACATTGTAGGTGATGATCGTGTGGCTGTTGAGCTCGTCGCTGACGTCGGAGTTGGCGTGGATGAACAGCAGGTTCGAATGCCCCGAGGGCACGCCGTTGGTCGGGTGCAGGGCATAGGGTGCCGATTGCCGGCTGGACCATTCGGTGTCGCGCACGTCGCTGAGGCGATACACCGGGGAGAGCTCGTCGCGGGGATCTATGCCGGAAAGGAAGAGTTGACTGTTCTGCACGCCGAAAAACGGACTTTGCAGAAAGCGGTCCGACCAGAGTGACAGGGATTCCCAGCCGCCTTCCTGTGCCCGCAGGTTCAGGCGCAGCAGGACATTTTCGTTTCCGTCGAGTTCCCCGGCGAGGTAGAGGAAGCGGTTAAAAAACATCAGAGACGGCGACTGCACTTCCATCGGCAGTTTCGGTAAGGATACTACCTCCACGACCGAATCTCTGCCGGGTGTCAGCTGCCAGGCCTGCGTAGACGGGCCATCGGGCCCTTCGCCGCCCACGATCCAGGCGCGGTTTCGGTCCGAAGTGAAGGCTGCGTCGCGGATGGCAAAAGGCAGCTCAAAGGATTCCCATTCGTCGCTGTCCGCATGATAGACCGAACCACCCTGCAGCCACTGGCCGTCGCGTACACCGCCAATGACCAGAAACTCGCCGGCGAGCTGGGTGAAAACCATGCCTTCGGCGGCATACGGGATATCCGCCGTCAGCACAGTGTGCCGAGCTTCGATGTCGACTGCCTTCAGGGTATGGATTGAGAGTGCCATTCCGATAACTGCTAGCAGTGCCGGAAGGCGTTGAAAAATGGGGGAGAGACTCATGAGTAGAGAGGGAAGCAGAAAATACTGCTTCAAAGGTATTTAAGGAATTCTTCAGGGTCAACGTCGGGAGCGAGCTCGACTTCGTCCCTGTGAGGCAAGCGCCACATGTAATTGGGATCGATATAGGGAGAGTGGGATCGATACGCTTCCATCAGCGTTTGTTTTTTGCGCAAGCCGTCGACGAAATTGGGACCGTAGTCGTGCATCCATTCACCGCGTTCGTGAATCGGCATGAAATGGATAGAGCTGCTTTGGCAGAATTCGATTAAGGAGCGGTTGTTCTCCAGCTCGTTGTCGATCATGGCCTGGAGCGCCTTTTCGTGGCACTCCTTTTCGCCGGACTCCGAACTCTGTAGGAAGCCATGGACATGCACAATCCAGGCCGCGACGTTGCGCAGGGTGCGGCTGTAATGGTAATAAGCGGTCAGGCGCTGCTGGAGATCGTTCAAAACCTCATAGGCATGATGGGCTCCGTCGACACCATCCACGGCGGCCTGGGTGTCTTTCAGCAGTTGCTCCAGCTCCGGCAGTGTGGCGCTGTCGTAGCGCTTGAGGAATTCCGCCATCTCTTCGCAGGTGTGGATTTCCCACAGGCAGTCCGCCTTGAAGTCGACATTGTGCGGATTGTTGAAATGGGTCAGGATGTAGTCCTCGTAGTAAGCCCGCTCGCTCACCGGAATCTTGCCGATGTCAGGGACCAGTGGTCGTGTCCACATCCGGTACCAGGCAAAACCCTGGTTGCCAAACAATGGCCAGACCGGTGCATTGGCGGCAATGCGGTCGGAGGCCTTCCAAAGCGCGATCAACTTGGCGGAATGCTGACTGCCGGCCCAGGCCTTTGCTTCGGTTTCGACGATCTGTTCGGCATCCTTGCCGGCTCCCAGAATGTAGGCCCGGGCAACCGAGCGATTGACGTCGAAGGGCGCTGAGGAAGGCGGATCGAAGTCGAGTTCCATGCTCGAGGTGCCGGCTTCTTTTTCGCGGACGAGGTTCTTGAATGTCTGGTAGGGACTCGGGACGCCGAGAATGTATGGATTGCCCTCGGCAGGCACCCAGGAAACCAGTCGGGATCCCTTCTTCTCCAAGGCATCGTTGTCTTTGCCGTAGTGCAGGCTGTCGTCGCGCTGGGTGCGGTCGAGGCGGTCAAGTCCGTCGTCCAGACCATCATAAATGATCTGCTTTTCTTCCTCGATGTTGTTCAAGCCTACCAGGATGCGGAAATCCGGGTTCACCCTGCGGCCAGCATCGCGCATGCCGCGGTAGTATTTGATCACCAGTTCCGCCGCCCTGCGGGCAATTTCTTCGTGGGATCGCCATTCGCGCACCAAATAAGGCCCTCCATTGCGGCCTGGGTATAGGCTTTCGGTGTATTCGAAGCCGGATCCGCTGTCGTTGATCAGGGTTGAGAGGAAACCGATGTCCGGCACTTCCTTGAGCAGCTTTTCAAGCAAAGTCGCGTAGTGCCAGCGCACAATCGGATGGCCGAGCGTCATGGTGTAGCGAGGCTCGTAAGCGCGGAAAGTGTGGTCGATGCGCGGCCCGCGCAGGTAAGGGTAGCGCTGGAAAAAGGCTTCCGGCGCAGAGCGGGGATTCGCCACCTGCATTCCCGGAGTCAAGCCGTAGCGGACCGCCCGCTCGGTCTGTTCTTTGAGGAAATGCAGATTGGCGTGCAGATACTCCGGTGGGTAGATGCCGTGGTTGAGGCGGGTGTCGACGTATTGATCGATGTCCGGCAGATATTGATAAAAGCGAAAGTAAACTTCTCCTACCGGCCCTGGCTCATAGGCGTTGGGAGAGGGCAGGGCGTTGACCGCCACATAGCGGCAGCCCATGCGAGCCGTTTCGCGCATGGCTGCTTCAGGGTCGTAACCCAGCGTAAAACGGCGCCAGAAGCCGTAGTGGCCGTCGAAACCCAGAACTCCATCAAAGGCCGGTTCGAGGAATTCACCGTTCGCCCAGCGGGCGATATCCTGATCCGCCCAGTCCCGACTGACCAGACTCCACAGTCCGTATAAAAAGTGCCGATGCGACACAATCAGGCGTCCACCCGTATTCGGCGCATACTGGAAGTAGATCCAACTGCTGCCCGGTTTTGAGCCCGCGGGAACTTCGACCCCTTTTTCGCCCTCAATTCCGAGCAGGAGTGTCCCGGCCTGAGCCGCGCTGGAGAGGTCCTCTACCGGCTGTTCCGCAATCCCCGGAGAAAAACGCAGGCGCGCCTCACTGGCGATCGTCCGGTGCACCAAAGCACCCTTCTTGGGATAAGTAATCTGTTTGAGCTGGGGAAGTTCGTCACGGAGTAATTGCATTTAACTGCTGTGTCCCAGGGGTCAAATCGGGTCAATCTGTAAATGGCTCAAGGGCGCTGGTTATCTGGTTTCTGGTAAACGTGGAACGAGGCGGCATCGGGTAGGGCCGGGTTCGACGAACCGGTGAGGCATTGGATTGTTGGAATGGTGGAATAGGGGAATGTTGGAGCCAATCTCAGCGTTTTTGGAGATTCGCGTTGTGCACGATCGACTCTTGCCCTATGAATAGAGCATGGAAAACTTAAAACTGTGGTCTCTACTGATTGTCTCTGTAATTGTTAGCTCGAACCTGTTTGCGGGAACCGTTGTGCGCACGCAGGAGAGCAATGCGGCCGGGCAAGTAGTCTCGGAGAATGAAATCCTCTCCAAAGATTACCTGTTGGCCGTGAATGCTAGGGGAGAAGACCGGGTGATATTCAACGCGAGGGAGCAAGTTTTTACGGTGGTGATTGGGTCCCAGCGATCCTATCTGGAGATTGGTGAGGAGCAAATTGCGCAGTTCGGTGAGGTGATGGCCAATGCACAGCGGCAGATCGACCAGGCTCTGCAGGCGGTTCCGGCCAATCAGCGGGAACGGATGCGGCAGATGATGGCGAGTCGGATGCCGGGTCTTGGCGACGCGGGCAAGCCCGCGCCGGAGTTCAAGGTAGAGGCCACCGGTGAAAGCCGCGAGATTTCAGGCTACACAACCCAGCAATACATCGTGTCGGCCGATGGCCAGCGCGTCAGCGAACTCTGGGTCGCCCCCTGGAACTCCCTGGAAGGCGGTGCCACTCTGAAAGACAATATCGAAAGCATGGCCGGATTCATGCAGGGCATGCTCGATATGATGCCCAACATGGGAATGGATCTCGGCTCGGGCCAGGATATCTGGATGCGGGCGCTGGATTCGATCGACGGTTTCCCAGTTGAAAGCCTTTACTTTGAAGGCCGCGGCAATCGTCCAGTCCGCACCATCACCCTGACCGCTATCGAATCCCGCGAACTGGGTTCCGAACTTTTCAGCGTTCCGGAAGGCTATCGGCGTCAGGAAATGGAGCTGCCGAGGTTTTGAGGGATCGGTGGAAAGTTGGAGTGATATGGATAGGTGGATTGTTGGAATTATGGATTGAGGGTGTGGTGGAGCCGTTAGATTACGGGCTTTAGGCCGAACTGCGGGGTATAAGTGGCCGGATTTGTGCTTGGGGTCGGGTTGTTCAAGCTAAAGCTTGTTCTCCAACCAGGCTTCACTTTTTGCGTGCAGGGAAATGAGATGCTGCTATATTGCGCGTCCTTATGGTTAAGAAAGTCCTGAAACTGCTTCTCGAAGGAGAGGTTGTCCGCACTGATCAGATGGCGTCCATTATTGGAGTTGAGCCGGCTGAAGTGGAGGCGGCATTGGCGGAGTTGGAAGCCGAGCGCGTCCTGCTGGGCTGGCGCCCGGTTATGAATCCGAAGGCGATCGCGGAGAATGAAGTTCAGGCCTTGATAGAGGTGTCCATCGTGCCCGAGCGGGATGGGGGCTTTAATCGTATTTCCGAACGCATTGCACGTTTTGACCAGGTGGACACCTGCTACTTAATGAGCGGGGGTTACGATCTGATGGTGATCGTGCGGGGTGCGAATCTGCTGAGTGTCGCAACCTTTGTTTCGGAAAAGCTGTCGACCTTGGAACCGGTTCAGGCCACTGCGACCCGCTTCATGCTGCGCTGCTACAAGATCGACGGATTTTTGATTGAGCAGCCCGAAGAGGAATCGGACCGTCCGGCTGTCAGCCCCTAAGTTTCCACGATCATGAGCATCGATTACAATGATTTTGTAGCGGAGCACGTCCGCACGCTACCTCGTTCCGGTATCCGCGATTTCTTCGCTCTGGTGCAGAAAATGCCGGAGGCGATTTCGCTGGGCATCGGCGAACCGGACTTTATCACGCCCTGGAACATCCGCGAGTCCGCGATCTATGCCCTTGAAAAGGGCAAGACGAGCTATACGGATAACCTCGGTTTGCTGAACTTCCGGCGTGCGGTCACCGATTACATCGAACGAAAGTTTGGCGTGGACTACCATCCGGAAACCGAGTGCCTGATCGGCATCGGGGTTTCCGAGACCATGGACACCGCGATCCGGGCGATCATCAATCCGGGCGAAAAGGTGCTGTACCACGTGCCTTGTTACGTGAGCTACTCGCCGGGCATCCGCCTGGCTGGAGGCATTCCTTTGCCGGTGGTGACGCGTGAAGAGGATGACTTTGCCCTGCGGGTTGAAGACCTCGAGAAAGCCTGGGAACCGGGCACCAAAGCCCTGATCCTGAATTTCCCGACCAATCCGACCGGAGGAGTGGTCGAAAAGGACCGCCTCGAACAGATCGCCCGCTTTGCGATTGAGAAGAACCTCATTGTGCTTGCGGACGAGATCTACGCCGAGCTGACCTACGAGGGCGAGCACACCAGCATCGCTTCGCTGCCAGGCATGCGTGAACGCACGATCTTTCTGCACGGTTTGTCCAAGGCCTGGGCAATGACAGGTTTCCGCATCGGCTACGCCTGCGCACCGCACCCGATTATCGAGGCCATGATGAAGATCCACCAATACGCCATCATGAGCGTGCCGATCTTTACTCAGGAAGCCGGAATCGAGGCGCTGAGGAACTCTGACGAAGCCGTGGCCCGCATGCGCGACTCCTACCGCAACCGGCGCGACTTCCTCGTACGCCGCTTCAATGAAATGGGCCTGAAGTGCTTTCTGCCCAATGCCACTTTCTACACCTTCCCCAAAGTAAGTGCCACTGGCATGGATGGTGGCGAGTTTGCCCGCCGCCTGCTGGAGGCTGAAAAAGTGGCGGTAGTTCCCGGCACGGCCTTTGGCCAGGGAGGCACGGAATTTGTGCGGGCCAGTTTTTCAACCAGCTATGCCCGGATCGATGAAGCGACCCAGCGCATGGAACGTTTTGTAAGGAAACATATTCAATGACCACTGACCGTACCGTTGCCCTCGTTGGCCGCCCCAATGTCGGCAAGAGCCGCCTTTTCAACCGCCTTGCCCGGCGCCGGATCGCTATTGTGCACGATCAGGCCGGGGTTACCCGGGATGTGAATTCGGTCGAAATTGACGACGACTATACACTGCTCGACACCGGCGGGATTGGTCTGGTGGTGGACATGGATCACCAGAAACTGATTCAGGCCGCCGAGGAGCAAGTCTGGTTTGCCGTCGAAGCGGCTTCGGTAATCCTGTTTGTGCTCGATGCCCGCGAGGGTTTGACCTCGCTCGACGAAATCATCGCCGAGCGCTTGCGGGCTTCCGGCAAGAGCATCATCCCGGTGATAAACAAGGTCGACAATCCAAACATGGTCGACCGCGCCCAGCCTTTTCTGTCGCTGGGTTTCGGCGAAGGCCTAATGATTTCGGCCGAACACGGTTACGGCGAAAGCGAGCTGCGCGAGGGTCTCGACGAAGTGCTGGGCCCCAGACCGGAAAAAGAGTCTGAGGCCGCTGGCGAACGCCCGCGCATCCGCCTGGCTTTTGTCGGCCGTCCGAACGTGGGCAAGTCCAGTATCTGCAATCGCCTTCTCAACGACTCCCGACTGGTGGTCAGCGAAGTTCCGGGAACGACCCGCGACTCCGTCAGCCTCAATCTCGACTACAAGGCATCGGATGGTCAGGACTGGCCCTTTGCCCTAGTCGACACCGCCGGCCTGCGCCGCCGTGGTCGGGTTAGCCACAGCATCGAATACTTCTCGACGCTGCGCTCGCATGAGGCGGTCGAAAAGGCGGACATCGTTTTCCTGGTTATCGATGCGGAAACCGGTGTCACGCGCCAGGACAAAGCGCTCGCCGGTGAAATTATCGATTCCGGCAAATGCGTCTGCGTGATCGTCAATAAATGGGACAAAGCCATCGAGGGCTTTGAAGAGCAGCCGCTAAAGGGCTACGAGACCATCGACGATTTCCGCAAGGGCTACGGCGAAGCGGCCTTGAAAGAGTTGTTTTTCCTGCCGGACAGCCCGGTGCTGTTTGTGTCTGCCAAGACGGGCCTGGCGATCGACCGGGTACTGCGCATGGCGCGCATGCTGTGGGAGATTTCCGGACGCAGTTTGCCTACGCCACGCCTGAACAAATGTCTGGATGCCTTGCTGCAGAAGCGTGAGCCAAAGATCGTAAAGTTCAAACGCTTCAAAATCTACTACGCGGTGCAGATCGGCAATCGGCCTTTCCGTTTCCGGCTGTTCTGCAACCGGGCTACGAAATTGGAAGAGGGTTACAAGCGCTATCTGGTGCGCGGTATCAACAAGGCTTTTGAATTACGGGGCTGCCCGATTGAATTTGACTTGAAAGGTAAAACCGTTCGCTACGCCGAACGCAACGAACGCAAACGCTGATATGCCTGTCCATCCCACCGCATTGATCGACACCGCAACGCGCATTGATGAAAGTGCCTTCATCGGCCCTTTTGCCGTGATCGAGGGAGGCGTGGAGATCGGCGCGCGAACAAGGGTGGAAGCGCATGCGGTTGTGCGCAGTGGGACTGTGTTGGGCGACGACTGTGTCGTGGATTCTCACTGTGTGATTGGTGGCTTGCCTCAGGATCTGAGTTTTGATGCCGCACGCCCGACGGGCGTGCGCATCGGCAACCGGGTTACAATGCGCGAGGGCGTGACGGTCAGTCGGGCGACCAAAGAAGGGGCATTTACTGAAATTGGTGACGACTGCTTTCTTATGGCCAACAGCCACGTCGCCCATGATTGCAAACTTGCCACACGGGTGATCCTTGCAAATGGAGTTTTGCTCGCGGGCCACATCCAGATCGGTGCCCGCAGTTTCCTCGGTGGTGCAGTTGCCGTGCATCAGTTTGTCCGCATTGGCGAAAGCGCCATGGTCAGTGGCCTCAGCCGGGTCAGCCGCGAAGTGCCGCCGTTTGCCATGATGGCCGAGCGGGACGAATGGATCGGACTGAACCTGGTCGGTCTCAAACGCCAGGGCAAGAGCCGGGAAACCATCGCTGAATTGAAGTCACTGATGCGGGATCTATGGGCTGCGGAAAAGGGCATGATCCGGCGCGCCGGTGAACTCTTTGCCGAGGGGCGGGCCAAAACTCCCGAAGGCATTGAACTGCTGAAATTTATGTCGTCCTCAAAGCGTGGATTCTGCCAGCCACGTCGTCGGCGAGCCAACGATGTGGACAGCGATGAGTGACTTGCCGGTGGCATTGACCTGCGGCGATCCTGCAGGTGTGGGACCCGAGATCATTGCCCGCTGGGCTGAAGAAAACCCTTCGCTGGCGGTCGGTTGTGTGGCGATCGGGCCGCAGAGCTGGCTCGCCGGATTGCGCATTCCGAGTATTGCCGTCGGCGACGAGGATTATCAGGCCGTGCCAGGCAAACCGGATCCGGAGGGTGCGCGCATTGCCTGGAAGGCGATGGAGGTTGCAGCCGAGGGCTGTAAGGATGGACGTTTTTCGGCAGTGGCCACGGCGCCGATCAGCAAAAAACAGCTGGTTGATGTGGGTTATCCTTTTCCGGGCCAGACCGAATTTTTTGCCGAGCAATGGCAGGGCAAGCCAACCATGGGTTTTGTGGGAGAGCGGATGCGTGTGGTGCTGGCTTCCTGGCACAACCCCCTGGTCGAGATTCCGGCGCTGCTGAAAGCTCATCCTGAATGGATTGAACAGGCGGTTGAACAGAGTTTTCGTCTGAGCCGCAAGCTGGGTATCGAGTCGCCGCGCATCGCGGTGTGTGGACTCAATCCGCATGCGGGAGAAGCGGGGCTGTTGGGCAGCGAGGAAATTGACTGGATTGACCCTTTGCTCGACCGACTCCGCGCGGATTACCCCGGTCTCAGCCGCTGTCTGCCTTCGGACACGGTCTTTCACCGCCACCTCAAAGGCGATTTCGATGCAGTGGTGGCGCTCTATCACGATCAGGGCCTGGGGCCATTGAAGACGGTTGAATTCGATACTGCTGTGAACGTCAGTTTGGGCCTGTCCCATGTGCGAACCAGCCCGGACCACGGCACGGCCTTTGACATCGCCGGCACAGGCGTAGCCCACACAAGCAGCTGGGCGGCTGCGGTGCGCCTGGCGCGTCAGCTGTCGCTTCCAGACTGATGCCTGCGGTCGCGGTCATCCTCTGCGCCCGCGATGCCGCGGCCACGATCGACACCGCGGTGGAATCGGTACGCGCTCAGAGTTTTCAGGACTGGGAACTGATCCTGATCAATGACGGTTCGACCGATGCCACTGGCGAACGCATGCTGGCCCATGCGGCGGCCGATTCCCGCATCCAGGTTTTGCAGCAGTGCGAAAAAGGCATTGTTTCAGCTTTTGAATACGGACGGGCGCATACGGCAGCGCCCCTGATCGCGCGCATGGATGCCGACGACGCGATGCTGCCCGCACGCCTCGAGCGCCAGGTGGAATATCTTAATCAGCATCCCGAAACTGGCTTGGTCTCCTGCAAGGTGGACTACGGTGGCGACCGCAGACGTCAGCGAGGCTATGCCCGTTACGTCGATTGGGTGAATTCGTTGCAGACGCCCGAACAGATTGCTCTGCGGCGCTTCATTGAATCCCCGATCGTCAATCCGGCAGT
>JAFIGG010000087.1 GCA_020831485.1 Opitutales bacterium | reverse complement strand
CGTGAAATGAACAGGGAGGTCGTTAATAATTCGGCGTAGAACAACGAAGCCCGGACCCAATCACTTCTCTGAATCTTCGCTCTTGTGGTCGATAGCTTGAGGCAACCGCTTCATGCAGAATGACCGGACTTTGGACAATCGATCACTATCAAGCCCATCAAATAGCCTAAATGCATTCAAAGACAGATTTTTTAAGGCAGATTGTCCCTTGGACGACTGGATTACGTCTAGCATCATCTCCAGATGGCCGATCAGCTTTCGCTCCTTTAGCTTCCCGGAGAAAACTGCTGCACACACATCCTTCCAATAGTCGGGCAAAATCCTTGAAAGGATCCGGAGATGTTTTGCATCCTGCCGACCATCCTGATTTATGTCTGCTAAATTTGCGGCCTTGGCTTTAAACAGGGCAACGGGTCCCGGAACACATACCGAAATCCTCTTCTCACCAATTTCGAAAGTATACGAAGGCTCACGCAACTCTTCATCACTGACCCCGCGGATATATTTCAGGACTTCGATCAGCACAGGTTCACCATTTTTGTCGTGAGCAATAACGACACCCAATGCATTTGTCGGTGGCCGCGTTGCAAAGAATTGAGGCTTTGCCTTCGCCAAAGAGGCGACTTCTTCCAATGTCGAGCGATCCCCCAATAAGTCGACATCTCGAGAAACAAACGGAGCCAGATCGATCGTCCGTTCATAGTAGTGCAATGCCCACAGATTGACAGCTTGCCCACCCACCAGAAACACTGGCTCTTTCGTCTCCAACAGATCCGCCAGTTCCTCCGGGCCGCGCGCCTTGTCCCCACTATAACTCATCGTATCAGGCGAAAGAGGTCAGTCGGACACTTTGAGATCTACTCACGAGGGAGTTACGCTCTTGTAACTCCTCCGGACTAGCGAGCTTAAGCTCATGCAAAAATTGATCAAATTCACGTTGTTCCTTTTTGAACTTCGATACTTTCGCCGGAGAAAGAAACGCTTCCGGCATTACCGGAGCATGCTGTTCCAAAGCACTTCGCAGTTTTCCGGAAATACTGGGGTCATGTGCATGTTCGATGACAATCTGACGCAAAGTTCGCCGCAGCAAATCCGTCACTGTCGAATTTTCTGCTTTTGCAATCACATCCAGTGCCGCCAAAACCGCACGGTGCTCGGCAACGGTAACCCGTTTCTTAGACTGGGATAGTTGATTTGGCATAAAAGGTTTATTCAACCTTTTCGCGGGTTTTGGCAAGCCTAATTTAAGGCGGGACTTGAGCCCGCCCCCCGGACCATGCTCTACCTTGTCACGGCGTAGAGAAAAAAGATCAAACACCTCGTTGTTCGTTCTGTTGAACCGTCGAACTGAAAAGACCCTCATAAAAATTCGTAAGACTTTAATTATGCGCCAATTAAGATCGTTTATCACGCGGGATGAGCTCTGGTCTGCCTTGTTCAAGGGTTTTATGGAGAATAGGATCCCCGGCGGTTTCGGCGAAACCGCCCCACCCTTTTGGTTGTGTGGATTACAGGGCACAAGCCGGCACGGAGGCCGGCCCTCCAATTGGATTCCACGGTGGAGGGGCTCGATTATGGGTTTCGATTCGCCCGGCAACCAATCCCCCAGGGCATCCGGCAGTAGATCCTGTAAATCCTGTCCAAAAATCCCCGCGCGACTGATGCCGCGCACCCAGGGCCCGGCAGAGGAGAAGACAGGATTAACAAGATCAACAGGATCCAAGGCCCCCGCGAAAACCGGACAATCCTGTAGATCCTGTAAACCCTGTCCAAAAATCCCACGCGACTCATGCCGCGCACCCAGGGGCATTGGCCTCAGTGAGCTCCGAGAGCACAGAGGCTTGCTACGCGGATTGGAGTCGCGTTTTAGACCTCACGCCGTTTCGACAAGCTCAAGGCCCTGAGCCTGCCGCAGGGCAGAAACGCAGGAACGCGGAGGCGGCGGGTTGTTACGCTGGGAAGGCTCACGCTAAGAGGCAAAGACGCAAAGGCTTGTTACCCGGGATTTTTTGGGGACTTTGGAGCTTTGATATTTCAGATCCAGGTCCCCGGCTGCAAACTAAAGTTTGGGCTCCAACGGAATCCAGCGAACAAGGGTCTCTAATAAAAATGAGGAACTTGCCGATTGTATTTGGCCCGGATCTGATGGGCATTGCACAATACGATGGCCGGCCGGTTCGGCGAACCGTGCCCTACCCCTTGAGTCGCCGCAGGGAGATCAAAAACCTCGTTGTTCGTTCTGTTGAACCGACAAAGCCCTCAGCCCCTCAGCTCCTCAGCTCCTCAGCCCCTCAGCTCCTCAGCCCCTCAGCTCCTCAGCTCCTCCAAAACCAACGCACTCCATCAGGAATTACGAATTAGCAATTCCGAGATCAGCCCACCTCCCCGACTACACGTCGACCCGCGTCCGCGAGAGCCTGAAAACCAAGGATGTCATAGTCGCCCGCCACCGCCGGGACATGTATCTTGCCGGATTGGATCCGGACGGGTAGGAATTTGTAAGCGCTTCCCGGCGCTCTCGGCGAGAGCGCCCTACCTGTGGTCTGTCGAATCGGATGGAGTTGGTAGGGCAGTCTCGCCGAGACGGCCGCTGGCCGAAGGCGGTAACCACTGAATAACACGCGGCGGTTTCGGCGAAACCGTCCTACCCTTTTGGTTGTGTGGATTGCAGGGCACAGCCGGCACGGAGGCCGGCCCTCCAATGGGTTGCAATTTACCTTCCCTGCAAACTCACTTCGCTGGCGCTGAGGCCGCTGTAGTTTTCGGGGTGGCAGGTTAGGAGGATAATTTGCAGGCCTTTTCGTCCACCTTGATAGAGGAGTGTCTTGAGTTTTTCGATACGCTCCTTGTCGGCGTGGGTAAAGGCGTCGTCGAGGACGATGGGCAAGCAGCTGTCGTGATCCTCGGCGAGGAGGCCGGCCATGGCCAGGCGGAGGGCCAGGGCGACTTGTTCGCGGGTGCCGTGGCTGAGGTTGGCGAAGTCAAAGCGGCCTTTGCTTTGATCGCTGCGGTCGAGTTCGAAGCTCTCCAGGCGGCTGCCGTCCGGGGTCCAGCCGATGCGGGCGCAGCTGCCGCCAAAGAGGTATTTCAGGTAAGGCGTGACGGCGTCCTCCAATGGCTTTGTGAGAGTTTCGCTCACCTCCTGGCGGGCGGCTTGCAGGCGTTCCAACAGGAGTCGGCGAACATTCGCCTTGCGCTGGAGCTGCTCGCATTTACGGGTACAACGTTCCAGTTCGGCTTCCGCCTCCTTGCAATCACGCTCCGGATCGACGGTACCGTTGCTGTTGAGCTGTGACTGGGCCTCGATCTGCCTGCGCTCGGCTTCGTTGAGGTGCTGACGTTCCTTTTCAATCGACTGCTCAAGGCGCTGCTGGTCGATTTCAAGCTTACTGGCACCGAGTTTCTCAAGTTGTTCCTTGTCGCAGTTTTCCGCAGCCGAAGCCTGATCGAAGGCGGCACGGGCGGTATTGATGGCCGCGCTGCGGGCTGCAGTGTCGCCGGAATTTCCGACTGCATAACTGAGGCGACTGGTGAGGTCGCTGATGTTCCGGTTCTGCTCTTCCAGTGAAGCCTTGGCTGAGCTCCAAACTTTGTCGGCCTCTTCCAAGGTCCGGAAGGCTGCTTTTTCGCTTTCCTCGGCTCTTTGATTTTTCATTCCGGCCTGCTTCATAGCCTCACGACTGGTTTCAAGCAAATCTTCGACCGATTCGATGTCCTGCGGAAACGCATCGATCCCGCCCTTCTCGTTCAGGGTATCGCGCTGCGTCTGGTTACGCGCCTGCGCTTCGCCGGCAGCCTGAAGTTTGGCTTCGACTTGATTCGGATGCAGTTCCTCCAGCGGACCCTCGACCTTTGCCAGTTCGGCTTCGAGAAATTCACGTCTGCGCCGCTTTTCCTCGGCCTCATCAATAGTAGTGACAGACAAACCGCGCAGACACTCGTCGCGGGCTGCCAGCGCCTTTTCCACAGCATCCCGCGCGGTTTCCAGATCTTTCGCACCTCCCGGGGAAAGGCGGATACGGGTCCCCTCGCCTACCTGCAGCTCGCTGGACCGGCTCAGCATTTGCGGTTTATTGGCGGTGAGTTCTGATCCGTCGAGGCGCACGGGTTGGTCGCCTGAGAGCAGCTCAATTTCGAGGGCAAAGGCTTCGAGCCGGGCTTGCTTGCTTTCCAGATTCCGCTCTGCGGTACGCAGCTTGTTGAGCGCGGCCGCCGTCAAAGGTTCAAGTGGGGCCCATTGCTGGCGCAGCTCGGTGCGCTTCTGTTGCAGGCCGCGGATCTTTTCCTGGGCCTTGCTGAGCTCCTCGATGCGCTTGCCTTCAGTCAGGAAATTGAGATGGGCCTGCCAGCTGTCGCAGGCAGAGCGATGCGCCTGCAGCTCCTGAGCCGACTGTTCGCGCTTGCGCTGAGCTTCAGCAAGTTCAGTCCGGGCCTGCCGAACTGCCGCCTCGAGCTGCTCTAGCCGCTCACTTGCCGGACCGGCTTTCGTGCGGGCGGCATCCAGCTGGCTTTCCAAGTTCCGGATTTCCCGGTCTGTAGTCTCCAAAGTATTCAGAGCCTTCGCGGCCTCTTCGCGCTGACGGCTTTTGGTTTCGAGCGTCCGCTGCAACTGCTCAACCGTCTTGAGTTGCCCGCGGAGAAGCTTCAACTGGGACTCGGAGGCCTCCAGGCTTTGACTGTAGCGCTTGATATCCTCCATTGCCTGCAGATACACCTGTGCCGCCTGCCGAAGCACTTCCAGTTTGGCCTTTTTCCCCTCGAGCAGTTCGCCCGCAGCAGTCCGCTCCTTTTCGGCACGGTCAAGGACTGACCCGGTTCTGGCTTTTCCGTTCGCCGTGAAATTGGTATCCCACCAGGATTCCAGGTTTTTAATGACCGCATTGTCTGTGGCGCTGCTGAGCAGGTTGTGCCCGGTCTGTGCCTGAAGCTTTTGCTGCAGGCTGTCCTGGGCCTCCTCAATGCCCGACAGGGGCGTCTCACTGCTGCGCCCCTGCCAAACCCAGAGGTGGCCCCAGCGCCGGAGCATTTTGTTTTCGATTCCGCCGCCGGAGACACTGCCGTCGACCCCCAAAAGGGCGGCGAGGGCATCCTCGGCATTCGATCCGTTCAAGGTGGCCTGGCCATCCGATTCCAGTGAGGTATTGCCCGATGTGCCGAAGAGCTTTTGCAGTTTGTGCCTACGGCCCTTGGCCTCGAATTCGATCTCGACTTCCGGACTACCGCCATGGGCGGGGACCATTGCCTTGTGCAGCGACGTACTCCCTTTGGCGGCCAGGAAAAGACCACAGTGAATCGCCTCGGCCAGAGTACTTTTACCCGACTCGTTGGGCCCGTGAACCATGACAATCGGTCCCTCAAAGGAGGCGCTGAGTTCGCGGTGGACGCGGTAGTTGCGGATGCATACAGAAAGTATTCTCATGCCGACACCTTTCCGATTTCGAGCTGAAGTTCACGCAGTGCTTCACGCGCCAGCTCTTCGCTGTCGAGGCTTTCCGACAGCTCCTGTGCGACCCGGGCGATCAGGGGATCCTGGCGCTGAGTGAGCGCTGCCAGCTCTTCGGCAGAAGGCTCCAGTTGCAGGTTTTGTTCGAGGCGCAAATCGATGAGGCGCGCCCTCAGGCTTTCGATGAGCTCATCCAGCTGCTGTTGACCCGCGAGACTGAGGGTGCCCTGGACACTGAGTTTGCAGAGATCCTCGCCGGTGCGCCTGGCGAAAAGTGCATCCAGCTCCGAGCTCAGTGTTTGCAGGTCTGCATCTTTGTGGAGAGCCCAGTCTTCCAGCACATGCCAACCCACCCTGCCGGTCGCTACCGACTGAACGGAGGGTGCTTGCCCACGCCCCTGTATCTCAACCACCAGAACCTTTCCCGGCTGGTTGCTGTCGCCCTTGGCAAAGCGGTCCTGCTCCGGCGTCCCTGAATACCATGTAGCGGCGGCAATTTCCTTACAGCCGTGCCAATCGCCCAATGCGCAGTAGTCGTAGGCAGCTGCGGGCAGTTGACCGAGGTCGATCTGGTTGATCCCTGCGGTCTCGTCGCTGTCCCCCGACGAGCTGAAGCCCTGAGTACTACCGTGGGCCATGACGATCCGCGATTTTCCTTCCGGCAGCCCCTCCGGTAGATTCCGCAACCAGGCGGTCGGGTCGCTGCTTTCATGTCGGCGGAGCAAGGGGCATGGCAAGAGAACGGCGTCCTCCAATAGCACCGGTTCTGCCTCCAGAAGCACCTTAAGGTTCGGTGCCAGTTGCTCCTGCTCGCGAAGGAAGAAGGCCTGCTGCCAGATGCAGCCCGGACCGCCATGGTCATGGTTTCCCGGAATCGCATAGACCGGCACCTCGAGGGTACCGACCGCTGAGCATAGAGCGGACACCGTTGCCTTGTCCGGAGTGAATGAATCGAACAGATCTCCACACACCACTACAAACTGCAGTTGTCTTTCATCGATCAAGGACTTCAAGCCACGAATCGTCTCGATGCGTTTCTGCCGCAAGCTTTCCCGTTTGCCGGGATCCGCTATGGATTGAAAAGGTTTTCCGATCTGCCAGTCGGCGGTATGAAGAAAGCGCATTAACTCTAATGGTTTATGGGTTACACAAGCGCAGTGCTGCCCTTGTGAAAAATGGTTTTTTAGGGTTATTAGGACCTAGGCTTTGGGTAGTGCAAATGAAGGCCTTTGTCCATGGAATTTGCCCCTATGACACGCATGGCTGCTGCCTGGCAAGGGCTTTGACCCAAAAATAATCGACTTTTCCAATCCCAATACTTATCTAAATAGAATACCCTAAACGTATTCATTCGGACAAAGGCAGTGATGTTATCAACCCGCACACATACACGACTCAGGCATATTCACCGTGAAATCGAACGTCAGCGCTACCCTTCGGGAGAGCGTCTGGCAAAGGAGTTGGGGGTTGGGAAAAAGACAATTCAACGGCTGGTCAAGGATCTAAAGGACTACTATGGAGCGGAGATCGGCCACGATGCGGAACGGCAGGGATACTATTACAAACAAGCACCGACGAATCTGGTGACGGCGCTTGGAGGGGTTCAGATCGACGAAAAAGACCGCGTGCCGCTGGCTCTCGGGGCAAAGGCGCTGGAATTTGTCGAGCTCAAGGACGAGGCCAAGAGCCTGCGCCGCTGGATCCGCAGCATTTCCGGTGAGAGTCTGGAGATCCCGCTACAGGAACTGGACCGCATCATCAGTTTTCAGGACCAGGGCAAATCACTGGTCCTGCACAAGGATTTACGCACCCTGCTGGAGGCTATTATTCGCCATCAGTCCGTTCGTTTCAACTACCGAACCGCCTATACCGGAGAGTTCAGGGAACGCAAGGTAGACCCTTACCACCTCAGCTACCGCGACGGCTCCTGGTATTTGATCGGCTACTCACACGAACGCAAGGGCACCCGGGTTTTCAATCTGGTCCGCTGTGGGTCCATTGAAAGGCTCCGCAAGGAATCCTTCAGCGATCCCGGCTTTGACCCGCAATCCTATTTCCTCGATGCCGGCATCATTCAGAACGGCAAAGCCGAGGCGGTACACTGGTCCTTTCACCCGGACGTGGTGCCCCGCGTCGAAGAACGCAACTACCACTACAACTACATCCGCAAGCCCTACCTGGATGACGACGGCTACCTGCATCTGGAATTTCTTCACCCCATGGTGGAATCCCTCGTATCCACCGTCCTCAGCTTCGGCCCCGACATCGAAGTCCACGCCCCCGATTCCCTCCGCCAGCAGGTGAGAGAAAAGCTGGCACAGGCAGCGAAGCTTTATGGGTGAGACTAGAACTGTATCCGTAGTCCAGCTTCGAGGCCAAAATCATCCAGATCGCTCAGGCGGGTATTGAGCAAAGTCACTTCGCTGAGATAAATGTAGCGGACGCCGAGGCGAAAGGACAGCGCATCGTTCATGCGCATGTCCAGTCCGGCTTTGGCTTGAGCGGAGAGGACCCAGTCGCTGTCGGAAATGGATATGCCGAAGCCGGAGCCACTCACTGAGACGGTCGAACCACCGATACCGCCCGCGAAATACAAATCCATTTGCTCGCTCAGGCGGGAGCGGATCATGTAGTTCAGGAAAACCGGTACAATGGTCAGACGGGAGGAAACCCCCATCACGTTCTCCGATTGGCTCATGTAGCCCACTTCGGACTCGATAAAGTGGCGCACGGAATCATCCCCACTCAATTTGCCCGTGAAGGCAGCGGCAATAAAGCTCTCTTCTGAATCAAACAGATACCCAGCGGAAAAACCGAGCTCATAACGATTCTCCTCCGCAGCGGGCAGAGTCGTGATTCCAGCAAACAATACGATCAGCGATAACAGATATTTTTTCATGTGGAGTGCATTGTAACACGGACCAGCGACAAAAGATGTCCGTCCCAGGATTTTGTTCTGATCGAAGGGGATTTGGTGGGGCAGTCTCGCCGAGACGGCCGCTGGCCGAAGGCGGGAACCACTGACTAATCGCGGCGGTTTCGGCGAAACCGCCCCACCTTGGGTTGGTATTGATCGGATTATCGAACCTCGTCTGCCGCTACCGTCTCGCAGATAGCCAGCAATTGGCGGGCGCGGGTGGCGGCGGGGAAGATCAGGGGTTCTATCTCTCCCCCGGGGTCGCGGGGGCCTTCGACATCGATCAGGATGACGGCCAGGAAGTCGAGACCCTTCGCCCGGTGAAGGCCGAGGTAACGCAGTTGGCCTCTTGGGGCCTTCAATTGAAAATCCACGACGGGGGCGTTGTGGATTTTCTCTGTATTGCCAAGGCCACTGTCGGCGAGGGTGCGCCTTCGGCCGAGGATGACGATGTCGTCAATGCTGCACAGCTTATCGGCCAACCAGCTGCGCACAATGCCGTCCACCTCCGCTGCGAGGCGACTGGGATCGGTCTGGATGCGCAGGACTTTTGGACCGGTGGGCAGGTGGGTTTCCGGAATGCGCAGCTTTTCGAAATCCGCGGACACTGGTTTGGCTAGGTCCAGCAGGGTTTCGTAAATGGGCCGTGTATAGCGCAGGATGCGGTTCAGTTTCAGGTGGGTAAAATCCGGCAGGGCCGCTTGAAGTCGATCCAGAGAAAAGAGCTCGTCCCGCCTGAAATGTGGGCGCTGGGCCCGATCGAGGAACAGGGCTATTGGGCTGTGAACGCCCTCTTTTAGGAGTGCAAAATACCAGTCCCACCAACCCATGTCACCTTCCATAGTTTCGGCGAATGCCGTATCGTGATCCTGTGCTTCATCGACCACCAATGCGTCGAATTCAGGTTCCGGTGGATTTTCCTTCAGTATCGACGACACATAGCCGGGCAACTCTCTCATGTAATAATTGAAGCGTTCGCTGGAATCCCGGGGTTGCTCCAGCGGAATGCTTTCCCTTTCCAGAATCCCTCCGACCAGGGCCTCCCAGCTTCGCACCACAATTTCACCTTGTTTCGGTTGGATCTTTTCAATCAGTTCCTCCAGGCGTTCCGCCAGAATCAGGTTGTAGCAAAGGAAGAGCACACGCAGGCCGGAGCCGGATTCCGCTAGCTGCTGAGCCCGCTTGAGGGCGAGGAAGGTCTTTCCTGTTCCCGGTCCACCCTCGACGATCCAACGGGCATTCTGATCGATCATTTCAAGCACTCCCGATTCAGAGCGGCGGTAGCGCTCAAAGATACGGTCAGTCTCCTTGATGAAGATATTGCCCGGCGCAGGCCGCTGGCCCGGAACGATGGCCTTATGAAAGAGGCGAACCGCCGAGTCACAACGGTTCGCATGACGCTGCTCGATCTCCTGCCGCCACCAGGCTTCGAAATGCTGCAGGTTCTCACTGACAATGACCAGACAGCGGTCAAATTGAGCGTGCAGCCTTTCGGTATGCACTTTGTTCAGGTTGGGCATGCACAGCGCTCGGCCAATCCAAGGTTTTTGAGCACCCTCTGCGGCCTCATCAAATTTATCAATAACCGCCTGCCACTCGCGGTTCAGCTGCTCGAGGGGATTGTCCCCGTCGGCTTCATCCTCCCACTGCCCCGTCAGGAGGAATTGTCGGCTCTGCGAGCCCTTAACCTCCATCACAAGCACATGCCCTTTGGGCCCCAGAATCACAAAATCCCCCTCACGCATCCCGCCATGGCCATCGGCATAATGAAACCCCCAGAGCACGTACCAATCGTCCCCCAACTGATTCAAGCGTTCCGCCACCAGAGCTTCCGTCGGGTCCGCTGCTTCATCCGGTCGATTTCGATACAAATGCGCCATACCCAAATGTCAGCGCAGAAGCCCACTTTTGGCGATGGAAAAACGGGCACAATGACAGAACCAAAAATGAAAACCACGATGGAGGGGCCCGCTTTGTCGGGGCTGGATTACAGGGCACAGCCGGCACAGAGGCCGGCCCTCCAGATGGATTTCACGGTGGAGGGCCCCGCTTTGTCGGGGCTCGATTATGGGTTTCGATTTGCCAGGCAGGCAATTCCCCAGGGCATCCGCTTCTCGATCCTGTTAATCCTGTCCAAACATACTCGCGACTCTAAGGACGTGGCTACAGCTTGGAAGATAGCGGACGGAGCACAGCGTGGATGGCGAAGCAAAGCGGACGGAGCGCAGCGTAGATGGCGAAGCAAATCGGAAAGAGGAAATCCGGAAAGCGGAAACAAAGTGCGTTGGTTTTGGTAGAGGCTACAGGTTCGGATCTATTATTGTAGGGTTCCGTACCGAGTAATACGGCCCTCAATACATCGCTCGATTTTTCCGCTTTCCGCTTTCCGCTTTACGATTTCCACTCCCTACCTTGTTACGGCGAAGAGCACAATTAGACGCACTATGAGCCACCCGAAAAGATCAAACACCTCGTTGTTCGTTCTGTTGAACAGTCGAACTGAAAAGACCCTCATAAAAATTCGTAAGACTTTAATTATGCGCCAATTAAGATCGCTTATCACGCGGGATGAGCCCTGGTCTGCCTTGTTCAAGGGTTTTATGGAGAATAGAATCCCCGGCGGTTTCGGCGAAACCGCCCCACCCTTTTGGTTCTGTGGATTACAGGGCACAAGCCGGCACGGAGGCCGGCCCTCCAATGGAATTTCACGGTGGAGGGGCCCGCTTTGTCGGGGCTCGGATCATGGGTTTCGATTTGCCCGGCAGGCAATCCCACAGGGCATCCGGCAGTCGATCCTGTTGATCCTGTCCAAATTACCCCGCGCCCCAGGCCGCGTAACCAAGGCCCGGCAATTTTTCGACAGGATCACACGGATGCCCAGCGACTCAATCCCCGTCACTTAGGTCCGGCAGTGGAGAAGACAGGATTAACAAGATCTACAGGACCCATGGCCTCCGCTGCAACCCATCCTGGCACCTCTCAGAGTGACACCTCCGAAAGGCTTTTTCGAGTCCTTCCTCCGACGAGTTTTATAGACCCATTCTCGGAAGGAATCAAAAAGCCTGAAATTCATGGGGATAGGTCCTACAAGACGCAAAGACTCATTACCCTGGATTTTTGGGGGACTTTGGATCTTCACGTTTTCAAATCCCCCCGCGCCCCCGCGTCTCTGCGTTTCTGCGTGAGATAAATCCGCCGGGCATGAGCC
>JAFIGG010000086.1 GCA_020831485.1 Opitutales bacterium | reverse complement strand
AGTGGGCGAGGCGCCCACTCCCCGGGAGCCGGGTGCGCCCTCGCGCCCGGTGTGTGAAATTGGTGATCGAGTGGGCGAGGCGCCCACTCCCCGGGAGCCGGGTGCGCCCTCGCGCCCGGTGTGTCCACCTGCAGGCGACTGCGCAGGGGCTGAAGTTGCACGGCATCTGGCCGGTGCGAGTTGCATAGAACCGGCGAGCCGACGCGGTCTGGACCCAGCAGTGCCGTCAGTTGGGCAAGGGTCTCGGTGAAGCGGTGCGGGTCGTGCAGTGCGGTGACAAAAATATCGGCTTGCTGTTGCTGCTCCGGAGTGGGTTCGAGTTCGATGGCGAGTCCGATAATCGGGTGGGCGAGGCGCAGGCGGTCGAGCCTTACCTGCAGGCTGCGCAGCAGAATGTCGGGTCGGCGGGTCGGTTCCGGTAGTTGAAAGTGGTGGCAGCTGTCTGCTTGACGGTTGTCGAGCTTCAGGGCCAGCTCAATGCTGCGCGCGACCTTGCAGGCCGCAGCCAGTTGCAGGGAGAGTTCGTGCAGCAAGCGCTTGAGCAGAAACAACAGGGGTTCGAGGGTTTCCAGCGGGTATTCCCATTCCTGTTCAATGCGAAAAGTCCGGGGAGGCTGGAGGTAAACCAGTGGGCGTATGCAGCGGCCGCTGAGCCGGTCCCAGCACTTGGCTGCTTCGATCCCGAGCTTGGCTGCGATTGAGGCGCGGCCCAGACGGCGAAAGGCACCGCAGCGATGGATGCCCCAGCTTTGCAGGGTCGAGTGGGTTTTGCTGTCCAGACCGAGGCCGCTGAGCGGGCATTCATCCAGGTTCCCGGGGCCGTCGAGCCATTGTTCGGGATGATCGGGTCGGGTCAGCGCGATCGCCAGTTGGGCCAGGTCGGGTGTCTGGGCCCAGGCGCGGCGCAGATCGAGCTCAGCCTCCGGTGGCAGTGTTTTGGGCTTGAATGCTTGTGGCTGGTGCAGGGTGACCACGCCCGCTGCCGTCGCTTCGATCTGTGGACTGTGTTGCCAGGCCGCTGCTTCGAGCCAAGCCTGCAGGCGGCTTTCGGCAGCTTCGGGCACGCCGCTACTGTAGCAGCGTGCCTGTTCGCTGAAATCCGGCAGTTGCCATACGCAGTAGTCCATGGCGGTTGTCAGGCCAATGCAGTTTGTGCCGCTCCGCTGTTGCGGTGACCGCGGTCGAGTTCGAGGCGCAAATCCGTGACCAGGCGGGCGCGGGGCTGGTCGAGTTGTTCGATGTCGGCCAAATGGCTGCACTGCAGGCGCAGCTGGGCGCTGGGTATGAAACCCTGCGGAGTGATGCAGAGCAGGACGCTTCCGTTTTGGCGCAACAGCCGCTGGAAGCGGTACCAGACGTGGCTGGGCAGGCGCTTGAGCTGGTGGACGGGGGCGCCTTGCAGGTCCATTACGTGGAAGTGGAAATTGGAATCCCGCAACAGAATATCCGCAGCTTCCAGTGCCTGTTCCGGTTGCTTGCAGCGAACCCAGAGCAGGTGAGGGTGCAGGGCCGGATCGACCGATTCGGGATCAAATCGGTTGTGGCCGTCGATCAGGCTCAGGTAGCCCTGTTTGCGTTGAGCGACCCGCATCAAAGCCTCGGTCAGCAAACCGCTGCCAATACACTCTGGCGCTTGCACCACTTCGGTGAGCGCTCCCAGTGGAAGTCCGCCGATCACCGTGTCCACCGCCGGAATGCCCAGGGGGAGAACCGGCTCCGCCCTTTTTATCCCCATGGACGCGTTTCCCTCCAGGCGCGTCCGCAGTTGTGCAAACGCTGCGGCCTTGTCCGCAGAGGATAGTTGTCGGAGGGTGCTCATGAATCCTGAATAGTGAATAAATGTTCACCTTAGTCAAGGGTTGGGGGATTGGAATGGGTGGAATGGTGAATGGTGGAATGGTGGAGTGGTGGAGTTGTGGGATGGTGGATGGTTGGAATTGTGGAGTGATCTTTGGATTGGGAGGGGGGCGACGTTTGGGCTGCAGTCGGGGGCGGGTGCGCCCTCGCGCCCGGTGTGTGGGGACTGGTGATCGAGTGGGCGAGGCGCCCACTCCCCCGGTGAGTGGTATTTTCAGGGACTGAAGAATTCTCATTTGACTCACTTAATAAATTGGTAATATTATATTACCTATGAGAACTACCATCATACTCGATGATGAGCTGGGAGAGCGTTTGCGAGCGAAGGCGCATTCGGAGGGGAAGAGTTTCAGTGCCTTTATGGCGGATGCCGGGCGGCGGATGCTCGAAGGCTCGGGGAAGTCCGACAAGGAACCCTTCCAGCTGGTCACTTTTCGGGGGAAAGGTGTTTTTGAGGGAATTGATTTGGATCGATCCAACGAGTTGATCGCAGCGGAAGACAGGGAGACTTACGGAGTATGATCCTGTGCGATGTCAATGTGTTAATCTACGCCCATCGCGAGGAGTCCGCCGAGCACTTGCGTTACGCTGCCTACCTCAGGGATCTGGCCAACGGAGATGCAGCCTTTGGGGTATCGGATGCGGTCCTTTCGGGCTTTGTGCGTATCGTGACCAATCCACGGATATTTCGTGAGCCCACCCCGCTTTCGCTGGCTTTAGCCTTTAGTGAAAACCTGCGCTCGCGGCCGCAGGCGGTCCACTTGGTTCCCGGTCCGAGGAACTGGCTTATATTTTGCAGGCTGTGCGAGGCTTTGCCCGCCACGGGTAAACTGGTTGCGGACGCCTGGCATGCAGCTCTGGCGATTGAGCATGGCTGCGAATGGATTTCGACCGACAGTGATTTCTCCCGATTTCCAGGACTCAAGTGGCGTCATCCGCTGCGTGGGTGACCAGTGGTGCGACCACTAGAATCTCAGGGGTTTTCGCGGTAGAAAACGGCTTCATCCACGCTACCTTCGCGGTGCAGCACATATTTGCGTTCGCGGTCGGCGTTCCAGAGGCCCCAGTTGTCGTCGGCCTCCTTCCAGGGCTCATCAAAGGCGGCAAAGTAGAACATTGCTGCGGGCCGCTCGAAGCCGTCGCCGGGTGACTCGCCGGCGGGGCCATAGGCCCATGCCATCATGTCGTCGTAATACATGGCCTGATTGACCGGATGCGCCAGGTGCTGGGCAAAATCCTGCACATAGGCCGCCTCTTCACGCGCCGAAGGGAAGCTTTGCCAGCCGGATTCCCCAATGACGATTGGGATTGAAAGGCCCCCGGCGTCCAGGGCTGCCCGAACTGCATTGAAATTCTGCTGGGCGTAGGCAAAGGCGGCATCCATGAGGGCGCGGGCACGTTCGCTTTCGGCAACATCACTCTGCCGAAAATCCCAGAGGTTGAATGCGGCATCCCAGAAAGCGTAGGTGTGGACTGATGCGTAATCGATCTGGGTCCAGACTTTATGAAGGTCGCTGTCCGGGGCTGCTGCGAACGGCTCCCAATTGTCATTTACGGTGACCGGCTGCTCAATCTGTGGGCGCAGGTAGCGAATGTATTCGATCATGTTTTTTGGCGGAACTGCCACGAAGGACCAGCTGACCAGGGTTTCGTTGCCGACGCTGACTGCCTTGACGACGTCCGGATAGGTGTTGGCCAGCTCGATCGCTCGGTCCAGTTCGGCATAGTTTTCGACTCGGCTGGCGGGGTCGGAATGCTGCACATAGGCCCCCAGCTGAACTTTGAGCGGCAAATCGTGGGCATCGATGACCTCGACCACATCCTGTCCATGCTGGTTGGCGCTGAAGATGCGGATGAATCCGAAACCCTCGTCAACCAGTAACTGTAAGTCCTCCAGTACCTCTGCCTGCGTCGGATAAACGCTTGTTCCCGGTGACTGACCTTCGCGAAATCCGGAATATGAGATGGCTTTTGTGGCCAGCAGGGTAGGTTCCAGGCTGCGGACCGATTGGATCGGCTCGATAGTATCTTTGGGCTTACAGGCGGGGTTAAGCATGATAAAAAAGAGAATTAAAGCGGGAAACAGGTATTTTATTGGAGTTTGCATAATTATGTATAAAATGAAATTTCAGCGCATTGCAAGAGTTTCAGGCAGCTTCATGGTTTTTGCCTGGGTGTGTCACTATAGGTCGCACCACGAGTCTTACCCTGATTTACCATAAAGAGCTTTGCAGCCTAGGCCCAATTGACAGGTAGGCTCGGATTTACGTTGGTTCAAGAGGCGTTTTTACAGCTTACTAACAGTGGACCGATCTTCTCTCATTAATCACTTTCGCTACCGACCGGAGGTCGACGGGCTCCGTGCGATTGCTGTGCTTGCAGTAGTTTTTTACCACGCTGGTCTCGGCGTTCCCGGCGGCTTTGTGGGGGTGGACGTCTTTTTCGTGATTTCGGGCTACCTGATTTCCTCCATCTTGTTGCGGGAGATGCAGGAGGGGCGTTTCAGCCTCTTGACCTTCTGGGAGCGGCGGGCCCGACGCATCATTCCAGCCGTGGTGGTTCTGGTCGTATGTACCGTGGCTGCGGGTTATTTTATTCTGCTACCGTACAATTTTAATGACCTGGCGCTGTCGGCGGTCTACCAGTCGTTTTTCGTAGCGAATTTTTATTTCTGGCAGACGACCCACTACTTTGCCGGTCCGGCCGAGGAACAGGCCTTGCTGCACACCTGGTCGCTGGCTGTGGAGGAGCAGTTTTATTTTGTTTTTCCCTTTCTCCTGCTCGGCTTGCTGGCCATTCCGGCCTTGCGGCAGCGTCTGGGACTGATCCTGGTTTTCACTGCTATTTCCTTGGTCAGCCTCGTCTATGCCAACTGGCTGCTGCCGCACGACCCCGATGCCTCCTTTTACCTCCTGCCCAGCCGCACATGGGAGCTACTGCTGGGGGCGATCGTGGCGCTGGTTCCGGCGCCACCCGGGGCGAAGCGCTGGCGGCCCTGGTTGTCCCTGCTGGCCTGGGTCGGCATGGCGGGCATTCTGATTCCCTGTTTTGTCTACGCGGCGGGCACGCCCTTTCCTGGTTATTCAGCCCTGCCCGTGTGCCTCGGCACCGCGGCATTTATCTGGGCTACACATCGGCGCGATGAAAAGGCTCCACTGTGTTCCGCCGCCAGATTGATGGCTCTGAGACCCTTTGTGTTCATCGGTCTGGTGTCCTACTCATTTTATCTCTGGCATTGGCCCTTCATCGCATTCAGTAATTACTGGGAGATCGAGCCGCATGGAGTGGGGTATCGCCTGTTGATGGTCCTGCTCGGATTCATCTGCGCGGTGCTTTCCTGGCGTTGGGTGGAGACCCCGTTTCGCAAGCGGCAGTGGGCCGCTGGCCGCTCGTTGATGCTTAGCTACGCGGGGATTGGCATTGTGGCATCGGCCTTGTTTGCCTGGCTGCTGATGCAATCGGGGGTTCAGGCCCAGCGTTTTTCGGAGACCGTTCGCGGCTACTCCATGACTCAGATGGAGGCGCGTCCGGAGAACCGGATCACGCAGTCGATTCCGGTGCGCGACGCCCTGGGCGGGAAGTTCCCCCGTCTGGGCCAGCCGGAGCCGGCCCCAGTCCAGGCGGTTGTCTGGGGCGACAGCCATGCGCGCTCTATTCTGCCCGGGATGCGTCATCTGGCCCTGGAAACCGACAGCGCGGTCCACGCCGCCTGGTATTCCGGAACTCCACCCGTTATCGGATACATCCCGCCCAGCCCGTTTTCGTTGATGGGAGACGCTCCTCGCTTCGCGTATGCACTGATTGAACACGTCAACGAACGCGAAATCCCTCACATCGTTCTAGCTGCCCGCTGGAGTTATTATTTCAACAACAATGATCCCTACTATGCCGGATCCACCGATGAGGAGACCTTTGCCCGCGACCTGCTCTTCACCCTCGACGAGTTGCGGTCAAAGACCGAGGCCCAGATCTGGATTGTGCGTGAGGTGCCCACCCATTTTCAGAACCCGCTCCGGGTCCTCGCCGCCGAGGCCCTGCGTGGTATCGACCTCGCCCTATACCAGCCCACCGCCCAGGATCATCTTGAGCTCAATGCCTGGTTCGATCAGCTAACCCCTGAGTTTGAAGCCCGCGGTGCCCGCATCCTTGATACCGCTCCGCTTCTCTATCAAGCTGAAAATGACCGCTACAGAATGGCCTACGACAAACAGGCCCTGTACTACGACAGCAACCACTTCAGCACCTTCGGGGCCATCTTTGTCGCCGAAGCCTTCCGCGAGATCTTCACTGAAGTTCCGGAATAATTGCATCGCAAGCGGATCTGCCTTTTACCCGCTTGTAACCGTTTGTATGGCCTTGCCTGCTATTGAAAAAGAAGTGGTTCTGCCTTCGATTTCGAGTCTAACACTTTTTCTGTGTGGGCCCGGATTAAAGATTACTACCGCCGTAGATCCATCGGGGTTTTCAATGGCGGTAACCTGTAGATCCTTGTCTGGATTCTCAACGCCAATTCTAGTCGCGCCTGGGCGGATGAATCTGCTGAAATGGGCGATGACGTAATAGAGTGGGGTGAAATAGATTTCATCCAGTTCCGTATCGACAATTACAGGTGCCAGGCACCAGTTTTTCGCCCAGTTGGGTCCGCCCTGTCTGTCCAGCACCATGTTCCAGTCGATCCATCCGTCTACCCAGTTGTTCAGCGTGCCAATCATGTCACGGGCGTAGCGAAAAGTCGGTGCGTACTTAGGGTGAAGGTGTTTTTTGTCTTCAGGCGCCCAGTCCCAGCCCCAATCAGTTGCCTCTTCCGCCCAGTACCAGGCATCATCCCTCCAAACTGGAACCTCGGCATCGGCCGTGGCTTCAGTTTGAATTATGTGTTTCCCTGGGGCCGATTTGTGAGCGTATTGCAGGGTCTCTGCAAAAATAGCGTAGGTGCTGCCATACCAGTGAACTGCAATGCCGTCGTAAAATGATGCCGCCTGCGGGTCCCTGTACATGGCATCCACCCATTCGATCATTTCTGTATCCCGGTTCTGGTCGTAGCCAAGCACTTTAACGTCTTGTTTATTCTCCCGCAGCTTTGGTCCCAGATAGTTGACCAGAAAGTCGTTCATTTCCTTTGGGGTGTAGTGCATGCTCTCCCAGTTGCAGTCGTTGCCAAGGGGTTCATTTTCAATAGTGATTCCCCATATATCTATGCCTTCGTTTTTGTAGGCAGTTAGATATTTTGAGAAAAACAGCGCCCAGGTTTCATAATAATCCGGCAGCAGTTTTCCGCCCCTCCAGTCATTGTTGTCCTTCATCCAGGGCGGAGCTGTCCAAGGAGAAGCGATGATTTTAAATCCGTCCCTGGAAGCTGCCATCGCATCCTTGATCATTGGGATGAGAGTGTTGCGATCCTCTTCAATCGAAAAGCTTTCAAGAGCCCGGTCGCCGGCAACCGGTGCGTAGGAATAGTTCCTCGTCGAGAAATCACATGAATTGATATGTGTTCTTGTCAGCGAGTAGCGTGCCCCGGACTCGCCAAAGTAGGCCTCCAGAATCCGCTGCCGATTGCTGTGGCTTAATTTGTTTAGCAGTGAGGCGGAAGCTTCCGTAAATGATCCGCCAAAACCTGTGATTTTCTGAAACCTCTCATTTCTTTTAATGGTGATTTCCGCGCTCGAATCGGTTTTTGGGAATTCCGTGACCTTTGTCAGTTGATGGCCGCTTTCTGAGGTCTCGAAGACTTGTATATCCATGCATATTTAAATGCCGGATTTTCTGCTGCAGAGGCAACCGAAATAAGTCGGTCCCGCTTGAAAATCAGCTCTGCGCCCAGGCCTGCTGCCAGAATTCGATTTCAAAGCGCACGCTGGTCACAAAGGCGGCCCGGGCCTGCTGGCGAATATCGGCGGACTCGGCGAAGGCCCAGCGGTTGAGGATTTCTTCCCATTCGGAGGCCAGTGCCTGCACCGATTCGTCCGCATACAAGTCGAGCCAAACCCGGTACGGATGTGAGCCCTCAGTTGCCCGTGGGTCTTGGGACAGTCGGCTACCGATGTCCGCATAAAGAAGGTTGCATGGGGCCGCAGCGGCTAGAGCCACCAGGAGGGGCTCCTTTTCGGCACAATGGCGTTCGTGCCTCATGTAGGCTTCTGTGGTGGGGAGCGGGTCAGGCTTGGGAGCGAGTTGCAGGCCGAGCTTGTCGAGAAGCTGGGCCTGCATGGCTGATTCGCCTTCTTCCGACAGGACTGCCGATCGTTCAAATAGTTCGCTGTCGGCCGAATTCAGAGTGCGATTTGCCAGGGTTCGGCAAATGTGAACGTAAGCAACTAGGTACAGCCCATCCTGTTCCTGATAAACCTGCATCGCTGCACGAGGTAAACGACCGCGCGCAAGTGCTTGAACGAAGGGATGCTCAACGGCCTGTTGCCAATCTGCGCCGCAAGCCTCGCGGCAGATTTCCAGAAACGGCTTGGAGCAATCAGTCATAGTGGTTTGACCGCGCAGACGGCTACGTAATCCCCGGACTGGTAACCGGGCTCGGGATCCTGTGGTTCAAGGTCAGAGAAGACCGGATGTCGGGTCAGTGTTTGGGCGAAGCTGAAATTCTGGAATCCCAGCTTGGTGGCAGCATCAATCTTGTCTTGTGTGGGTCGCCAGTTGGCACCAGCTGCCAGCTCGACGGGATAGGGCTCGCGCGGTAAAACACCGCGGAGCCGGGTATCATCCCAGTTGCCGTATGCGCCGCCCAGGCGATACAGGATGCCATATGAGCTTTCAGCGGGCACGTCGATGAGCAGGATGCGACCGCCGGGTTTCAACAAGCGGTAGGCCTCGCCCACAGCCGCATCGAGGTCGGAAATGTAGCTGACTGAACCATTGAACAGGATGGTCTCGAATTCGGCATCTGCAAAAGGCATTTTCTCAGCACCAGCCTGAATTACGTTCATCCCGCGCTTTCTGGCGATTTCGCCCATCGGCTCTGAAGGTTCGAGGCCCTCGGTGATGGAAATTCCATACTGGCTAGCCAGTAGCTGTTCAAAAAGCCCTGTGCCACAGCCCACGCTGAGCGTGTGCCCCGGCTTTGGGCCCAATACTTGGGCGACCAGGCGCAATTCAGATATTAGAACGGCCTGGTTGCGTTCAAACCATGCATCGTAGGCATTGGAATAGTCGTCGAATGTAATCATGTTGAAGTTTTTTTGTTTTCAGGTCAGCAGCTTTGTCGAGTTTTTTACCACCGATCAGGAATCACTCTCGAGCAGTCCGGCCGCAGCCGCGAGACCCGAGAGAGCAGCGCCCTCTACCCGCTCCCCACCAAAGGCATCGCCCGCCAGGGTGTAGCCTAGATTTGGATTGCTGAAAGTCAGTTCCGGCCAGGGGTTGATCGGTCTGGTAAAACCCCAACGGTGACAGCTGTATTCCAAAACCCGGGACTGAATGAGCGACTTCGCTGCGGCCAGCATCAGTGGCCCGCGGACTTCGTCTGGCGAGTCCCAATGTTGGTCAGCGAATTCGGCGTCGGAATGCAGTGTTACAGCGACTACCTCCGGTGAAATACCTTTAATCTGGTTGTCAGCAATCCAGCTTAAGGGCGATTCACGTAGCATCAGGCCACCAGGCATCGGCAATCCGCTGGGCCCGTCCAGAATTGCCAGTGTAGCCAGGCCCCTCTGGTAGCGGACCTGACCCAGAGCTCCTCGCTTGGCCCCGGCATAATCGAGACCGCTCGTGTCGAGCAGGGCGAGGGCCTGAGGGAGGGGAGCAGTAATTATCAAATGGCCGGCCTTGAAGCTGTGATCTGCCAGTGTTCGCACTTCCCATTCAGCTCCGTTGCGGATCAAGCGCACGGCTTGCTCGGAGCGGCGAACATCGAGGCTTTTGGCGAGGTGCTTGGGAGCGTCGGTCATCCCTTCGCTGCCGCAGTAGCGTGGGTGACCAGCTGAATTTGTTGAGTCCGTCAGCTTGCGAAACCATTCGCGAACTACGCCAGCAGCGAGCCATTCGTCGACGTAATTTTGGAACAGCGGGTCGCGCACGGTGAAATACTGCGCACCGTGGTCCAGGCGTCCGCCCGCGAGGCGCCGCGTTGCCATGCGCCCACCAAAGCCACGACCCTTGTCGAGAACGCGAACGGAGCGCCCCGCACGTTGCAATTCGGTGGCACAGAGGAGTCCAGAGATACCTGCTCCGATAACAAGAAAGTCACTTGTTTCCATAAGGTTTTTGTTGTGTTATGAAGTTTTTCAAAAGTTCTGCCTTTGGCCGTGTCTGGTATAGATTATGCGCTTCTAAGGTGAAAACCGTAGCAGACAGCTGGAATTTCGCGAACCGGATCTGGTGGTTTTCTGCCGCGGCGCGGCGACCATACCGTGAGCCGGATGATGCAGTCGGCCCGGTCGGGGAAGGAGAATCTACTGGAGTGGAGCAAAGCCGGCTGCACCTCAACTGAGACGGAAATCAAGCTCACTAATGTCGCCCGCGCCAGCCTGACTCTCGTTTCTTACCAGGATCGCAAGAAAGATTGTCATCGCAGTATTTCACCGCTTTATTCTTGGATGTAGATATGAGTGAATTCACTGAAATCCTGCAGGCGCTTGAGAAATTCCGTGACGAGCGCGATTGGAAGCAGTTCCACAACCCGAAGGATCTGGCAATTGCCTTGAGCATTGAGAGTGGCGAACTTCTGGAAAAGTTTCTTTGGAAGGGTGCTGATGAGGCGGACCTGGAGGGCATGAAGGAGGAACTTGCGGATGTCTTTGCTTACGCTTTTCTGCTGGCAGGGCGTTGTGGCTTTGATGTGCGGGAGCTGGTGATGGAAAAAATCCGCAAAAACGCGGAGAAGTATCCAGTGGATAAGGCCCGAGGCACGGCTAAAAAGTACAACGAGCTATGACCGAGTGTTTTACCGGCAGCATTCAGCTGGATCGATTTCCCTTTCGCAAAGAATCCAGAGGGGCTATTCTGGGAAACCGTTGGGTCAAAGATCAGTGGCCGGTTGTCTACTTCATTGAGAATCGTAGCAAGCGTGTGGCCTATGTGGGTGAATCTGCAAATGTGCGGAGCCGGATTAACAGCCACTTGGAAAATGAAAAACGGGCCCAGCTTAACCAGATCACGATCATTGGTTCGGACCGTTTTAACAAATCCGCAACGCTTGATATTGAGGCACGGCTGATTCAATACCTGTCAGGGGAAAGCTACTATAAGCTGCAAAACGCGAATGGTGGACTTCAGTACCATAACTATTATCAGCGGTCGTTGTATAGCGGACTTTTTAGGGAAATCTGGGAGAAACTGCGAAAGGAGGATCTGGTAAAACACTCGATTGAGGACATCGAGAATTCCGATATTTTCAAATACTCGCCCTACAAGGCGCTGTCCTCCGATCAGAGGGAATCGATCACGGAGATTCTTCAATCCTTAGCTGACCAAAAAGGATTCCCTGTTTTTGTCAGCGGTGGCGCTGGAACGGGGAAGACCATACTTGCGACGTATCTGATGAAGGCGCTTGCGTCCGGATTGCCGGATGCAGATGAGGTGGAGGATTTTAGCGAATCGTCTCTATCCGAGTATCAAATGTTAAAACGATTAAAGGCTGTGAACCCTTCACCGCGGATCGGTTTGGTGGTGCCGATGGCTTCATTGCGGAAGACCTTGAAGAATGTCTTTAAGGAAATCTCTGGACTAAAGCCATCAATGGTTATTGGTCCCTCCGACGTTTTCAAACAGTACTATGACATTGTCTTGGTCGATGAAGCGCATCGGCTGATGAGGCGAAAGAATATTACTGCTTATAAGCCATTCGACCAAAATAACCGATCCTTAGGGCTTGGCAATGAGGGCACTCAGCTGGACTGGATCCTACGGCAAACTGGCCAACAGGTATTCTTCTACGATCCGGGGCAGTCGGTAAAGCCGTCTGATATCCCTCGTGAGCGATTTGCTGAATTGATGGCGGATCGACCAATGATTCATCTCAAGTC
>JAFIGG010000085.1 GCA_020831485.1 Opitutales bacterium | reverse complement strand
TTTTTTTACCTCTCCAGATTGGTCAAATCAGCCGGTCCTGTGGGATGGCTCTGATTAAGAATCACGAATAAGGAATTACGAATGTGGCCATTTGAATATCCAACGCCCAACTCTCAACGCCCAATATCCAAGGGATAATCCGTTGGTTTTGGAATGGGCGGACGAGGGCGTCCACCCTCCCGGGGCGGGCACGCCCTCGTGCCCGCTAGCCATTCAACGCACGACTCAAAAAGGGCGCGGTTGGCGAGGACTTTAGTTTTCTGAGGCCGGATACGGGGCCTTGGTAGAGGATTTGGCCGCCGCGGTGGCCGCCGTCGGGGCCGATTTCGATTAGGTGGTCGGCTTCGGGGATGATTTCAAGGTTGTGTTCGATGACGATGACGGTGTGGCCGGAGTCGACGAGGCGGTGAAGGAGGTGGATGAGCTTTTCACAATCGCTGGTGTGGAGGCCGATGGTGGGCTCTTCGAGGATGTAGAGGTTGTTGCCGCGGCGGTTTTGGGCGAGTTCGCTGACGAGTTTCAGGCGCTGGGCTTCGCCACCGGAAAGGGTTGGACTGCTCTGGCCGAGGGTGAGGTAATCGAGTCCGGTTTCGACCATGAGGTCCATGCGGGCTTTCAACTCGTTGTTGAAGGAGAAAAACTGGGCGGCTTCGGCAAAGCTCATTTGCAGAACATCGCCGATGTTCTTGCCGTTCCAGCGGATCTCCGAGAGCTCACTGCCGTAGCGGCTTTCGCCACAGTCGGGACAGGGCACGTAGGCGTCGGGCATGAAACTCATTTCCAGCTTCACGCGGCCCCCACCCTGACAGGTCTCGCAACGGCCGCCTTTGGTATTGAAGGAAAAGGTACTGGCGCTGTAACCACGCATCTTCGCCTCTGGAAGGCTGGCAAAGGCCTGGCGAATACGGTCGAAGACGCCTATGTAGGTGGCGGGAGTCGAACGGGGGGTTTTGCCAATGGGGCTCTGGTCGACTTCAATAACTTGATTAAAGCTGTTGCCGCCGATGAGGGCATCGAAGGAGTCGCCGGATTTACCCTTGAGGCGGACTTGCTTCTGCTCGATGGCGGCCAACACGGTGGGTTTCAGGAGGTCGCGGATCAGGGTCGACTTGCCGGCACCGGAGATCCCACAGACGACCACCAGGCGCTGCTTGGGAATGAGAAGCTGGCCGCCTTTGAGATTGCGCAGACGAGGTTCGCGCAGACAGAGCCAATCTTCGGCGCTTTTTGGCGAGCGGATTTTAAATACGGGTGGAGCCGGACGATACTTGCCGCGCACGGGGTGCTGTATACCGGACTTCAGGTAGCGGCCGGTGATGCTGTCAGGGTGCTGCAGGATGTCGTCGAGGGAACCGCTGGCGAGCACCTGGCCGCCGTTGATTCCGGCACCGGGGCCGAGGTCGATGATCTGATCGGCGCGGCGCATGGTCTCAAGGTTGTGCTCGACGACGAGCAGGGTGTTGCCTTTTCCGCGGAGCTGCTCCAAGGACTGCAATAGCCGCTCGTTGTCGCGGGCATGCAAGCCGATGGAGGGCTCGTCGAGCACGTACAGGCTGCCGGAGAGATTGGATCCGAGCTGGGCGGCAAGGCGGATGCGCTGAGCTTCGCCGCCGGATAAAGTATTGGTGGCGCGGTCGAGTCCGAGGTAGTCGAGGCCAAGGTCCTTCATGAAGCGCAGGCGGCTGTCGATCTCGGGAATGAGTTCGTCGAGTATGGCCCGGCCACGCTCATCGGTTTCAATCTGACTGAGGGTCGCAATGAGTTCTTCCGGGGTCGAGCGCAGGAGATCCGGCAGGTTGACCTTGCGGCCATCGCTGAGGTGGAGGTAGACGGCACGGCTGACGGGGTTGAGTCGACTGCCCTGGCAATCGGGACAGACGGCACCGGCTTCGAAGTCGTTGGGCAGCTCCGCATAGCTGTCCTGATTTTCCATCCACACATGCAACTCGCCGTGACCACGGCAGGTCGGACACCAGCCGCGGGGCGAATTCCAGGAGAAATGTTTGGGATCGAGGTCGGGATAGGCCTCGCCAGTAATCGGATCGGTCCGGGTCGTGGATAACCAGAACAGGGGCTTTGCGCTGGCGTCGGCGATGAATGCGACGCCCTTGCCTAGCCGAAGCGCCCAGGCCACGGGATCTTGGTCCACCGCCTTTTCATTGTCGCCATCGCGCTGCCAGTTCGGAATGGAGCGCTGATCAGGAATGCGGGCGACAACGAGTTCAATATCATGCTCGCGGAAGCGTTCGAGCTTCTGAAAGGCATTGAGCCAGACCCATTCGCCGTCAATGCGCAGCTGCCGATAACCCTGCTTTTCGGCCCACTTGGCAAGCGGTTCGTGGTGACCCTTGCGTCCGCGAATAAGCGGCGCGCAGAGCATCAGAGGAAACTTCGCCTGCTTCTTCAGTTTAGTCAGCTGCTTGCGCGTCAGTTCGCGCACGGCGTCGACACTCAAAGCCTGCAGCGGCTCGCCGCTGGCGAGGCTGTGCTGAATACCCAGGCGGGCAAACATCAGGCGCAGGTACTGCGCAACTTCAGTAATGGTTGCTGTCGTGGATTTTCGGGTACCGTGAGTGACCCGCTGCTCAATGGCCACGGTCGGTTGAATGCCGCGCAGTGCGTCGATCTGTGGACGCGGCATCTGTTCGACAAACTGGCGAGCCCAGGCCGACATGGATTCCATAAACCGCCGCTGGCCTTCGGCGAAGATGATATCAAAGGCCAGGGTTGATTTCCCGGAACCGCTGACGCCGGTGACAACGGTCAAGGAACCGTGCGGGATGCGGGCATTGACCGCTTTCAGGTTGTGTTCGCGGGCACCGATGACTTCGATGGCGGTCGGCCGGACGGCATAAGGGGCAGCCGATTCCGCGGCCATGGCGACGGCTTTGCGCGCGCTTGCGGGTTTCTTTTGGGCATCAAATGTGGCGCGCAGGTACGGGCCGGTTGCGGTCTTGCGTCGGGCCAGTTGGCGAGGAGTGCCCGCGAAGACAATCTGACCGCCGCCCGCACCGGCTTCGGGACCCAGTTCGATGACCCAGTCCGCGGATTGAATCACATCGCTCTGGTGCTCGATAACCACCAGGCTGTGGCCCGCGTCGACCAGGGCATGAAAGACTGCGAGCAGGCGTTTGATGTCGTCGCGGTGCAGGCCGGTGGTCGGCTCATCGATCAGAATGCAGGCGTGGCCAGCCTCCTTTTCATTGGCTTTGGCAAGGTATTTGACCAGTTTAAGGCGCTGGCTTTCGCCGCCTGAAAGCGTGTTCAAGGGCTGACCGAGCGGCAGGTAACCCAGACCGACATCCGCGAGTGGTTTGAGGCGGCGGTGGATGTCGGTTGCTTTGTGGAAAAAGACAATGGCCTCGTCGACAGTCATCTCCAGGATGTCGGAGACGGATTTGCCATTCCAGAGGATGCGCTGGATTTCCGGACGAAAGCGGCGGCCGTCGCAGACCGGGCAGGTGACGTAGACATCCGCCATGAACTGCATCTCGATTTTCTCGTGCCCCAGGCCTTCGCAGTGCGGGCAGCGGCCATCGCCGGTATTGAATGAAAAAGTGGATACCGTCAGCCCCGAAGCTCTGGACTCTTCGAGCATGACAAAACGTTTGCGGATCGCATCCCAGGCGTCGACAAAGAGGGCCGCATTCGAGCGCGGTGTGCGGCTGACCGGAGATTGGTCGACGCGCACGATTTCGGAAAAGCCTGAATCGGCTTCGATCTGCTCCATCGAAGCGATCGACTCCACCGCCTGACCAGCCTGGGCGCGCAGGCCTGCGTAGACCGCATCGTGCAGCAGGGTCGACTTGCCGGAACCGCTGACACCGGAAAGCACGACAAAGCGTTGCAGCGGGATATCGCAGTCGAGCGCTTTCAGGTTGTGGCGATCGACTTTGCGCAGGCGCAGCCAGCCGTGTTCGCCCTTTTCGCTGACCTTGCGGTAGACTGCGGGCGCATCGATGTTCTGGCGACCGCTCAGGTAGGCACCGGTAATGGAATCGGCCTGTGCGCCAAAGGCATCCGGTGGTCCCGCGTAGACAACCCGGCCCCCTTCCCTGCCGGGTTTTGGGCCGATCTCGATCAGGTGGTCGGCCGCGCGCATGACTGCTTCGTCGTGCTCCACCACAACTACTGTGTTGCCCGCGTCGGTCAGTTGACGAAGGATGCGCACCAGGCGATCGATGTCGCGGGCATGCAGTCCGATCGACGGCTCATCGAGCACAAATAAAGTATCCACTAGAGACGCGCCCAGGCAGGAGGTCAGGTTAACGCGCTGGGTTTCACCTCCGGACAGTGTGCGGCTGCTGCGATCGAGGGTCAGGTAACCCAGGCCCACCGCCTCGAGGTAGCCCAGGCGCTGGAGAATGGCATCGCGGGCGAGGTCGGCCTGCAGGCTGCCGGTGGCGCTGCTGTGGCTTTCGATCAGCATCTTGAGTTCGCTGATCGGCAACTGAAACAGATCTGGTAAACGCTGACCCTGCCAACGCCAGCAGAGGGACTCTGGTTGCAGACGGGCGCCCTGGCAATCCGGACACTTCATGTAGTTGCGGTATTTGGAAAGAAATACCCGAATGTGCATCTTGTAGGTATTGCTTTCCAACCAGCGGAAAAAGCCATCGATGCCGTACCAAGGATCGTTGGCTGAGGCATCCTCGCCCGTTGCATCCGCTTCGCCTTCAATAACAAAAGCCTGTTCCGAATCCTTCAGATCCCGCCAAGGCACATCGGTGCGCACTCCTGCGCGTTTGCAGCGACGCAGCAGGTGTTTCAGTGCGTGCGAGTAGACTGGTCCCGAGAACGCGCGGATTGCACCCTCTTGCAGACTGAGCCGAGTGTCCGGAATGATTAAGCGCAGGTCGCGTTCGATGATGCGGCCAAAGCCCCGGCAGCGGGGACAGGCACCCAATGGGGAATTAAAGGAGAACAGGTTTGGCGTCGCGGCGCGGAAGGAGCGTCCGGAAACCGGCGATTTCAGTCCTTCAAAAAAGCGCTCCGTCTGTCCACTTTCGGGATCGATGACAAACAGAGTTCCCCTGCCGAAATGGAAAGCTGTTTGCAGTGCTTCGAGTGCTCGTTCGCGGGATTTTGTGGATACCTGAATCCGATCCTGGACGACATTCAGTTCAGCGATTTTGGCATTCAGTTTTAAGTCGTCGAGTTGGACCGCTCCCTTGTCCTCGATCCAGGCCCGGCTGTAACCCTGTGCCTGGATGGATTTAAGGATATCCTGCCAGGCCATTTTGTCCGGACGTTTGACCGAGAAAACAACGACAAGCTCACGCCCCTTGAAATCGCGCAGCAGTTGCGGCCAGACCGACTGCGGGTGATTGCTAACCAGAGCCTTGCCCGAATCCGGATCGATCAGCTGGGCGTGGTGGCTGAACCAGACTTTGAAGTAGTCGGTCAGCTCCGTCATCGTGCCCACCGTCGAGCGCGAAGTCCGTACCGTATTGCCCTGCTCCACCGCGATGGACGGGCGAATATTGTGAACCTCGTCGACCTTCGGCCGGTCCATGCGGTCCATGAACTGGCGCGTGTAGGGACTGAAGGTTTCGACGTAGCGCCGCTGACCCTCGGCATGCAGGGTTTCGAATACCAGAGAGGATTTGCCGGAACCGCTCAGCCCCGTGACCACCACCAGTTGCCCGAGCGGAATATCGACATCAATGCCCTTCAGGTTGTTTTGGCAAACACCCCTGAGGCTGATGTGCTGAGCACTTTGGCACATCCCGGTGGATTTCCGCTACGACCGGGTTCAGCCAAAGTAGTCCGGAGAGTTGCCCGGCTTCCATTTGATATTGCAACCTGTAGCTGGTTTTTGCTCAGAAGAAACTTCGCGCCCTTCGAGCACTGCATTGATTGCTGCTGCAAGGTCGTCGCCCGTCGGTTCGATTCCGTTGCCCGGACGAGCGTCATCGTATTGGCCACGGTAAACCAGCCTGCGTTCGCCGTCGAATAAGTAAAAATCCGGAGTGCAGGCTGCCTGAAAGGTTTTGGCGACCTCCTGTCTTTCGTCGACCAGGTAGGGGAAAGGATAATTGAAAGCCTTGGCATCTGCGGCCATCTTTTCCGGAGCATCGTCCGGATACTGCACGGTGTCGTTGCTGTTGATAACGGCAAAGGCGACCCCTTTGGATTGATACTCGCGGGCGAAGTCCGAAAGGTGCTGCTTGAGAAGCTTTATGTAAGGACAGTGGTTGCAGAAGAATACCACGACCAGGGCCTTGGCGTCCGAAAAGTCGTGAATAGAGTGCGGCTTGTCCTCGAAGTCCGGCAGCGAGAAGGACGGAGCCTTGGTTCCCAGAGAAAGCATGGTAGATGGTGTTAGAGCCATAGAATTCACCGATACGCACAATTCCTGAGGGCGCAAGTGGTAATTTTTGAGGAAAACAGGGAACCCGTAGTTGACGGTTCTGATTTAGCAATCTTAAGTAAACCTAATATGAGCGCTGAATCGCAGGCAAAAATCATCCTCGACGGCAAGGAACACGCTTTCCCGGTCATCACCGGAACCGAAAGCGAAAAAGCTATCGATGTCCGTAAACTCCGCAACGAGACGGGCTACATCACCTATGATGACGGCTACGGGAACACTGGATCCTGTCAGAGTCAGATTTCCTTTATCGATGGAGAAAAGGGAATCCTTCGCCACCGTGGTATCCCGATCGAGCAGCTTGCTGAACGCTCGACCTTCCTGTGCACGGCCTACTTGATTATTTACGGTGAGCTGCCAAAGGCCGCAGAGCTGGATAAATTTCGCGCTAAAATTGCGGCGGCCTCGAATCTGCACGAGGACTTCCGCCACCACTTCCAGGGCTTCCCGCCGAGTTCGCACCCGATGGCGGTGCAAAGCTCCATGCTCAGCGCGCTGGGTTGCTACTATCCGAAGATGTCGAGCAACGACCGCGAGCAGGACCTCGAATACTTCGACGACGCCGCCGCTCTGTTGATTTCGAAAGTGCGCACCATTGCCGCGATGACCTACCGCATGCGCAAGGGTCTGCCCTTCAACTACCCGCGCCGGGACCTGCGCTACGTGGAGAACTTCCTCCACCTGATGTTCACGGAACCCTACGCCGAATATGTGCCCTCGCCGGAGGTCAGCAAGGCGCTCGACCTGTTTTTCCTGCTGCACGCCGACCACGAGCAAAACTGCTCCACTTCGACCGTGCGCATGGTCGCCAGTGGCGGAGCTAACCTGTTTGCTTCCGTCGCTGCAGGGGTTTCCGCACTCTGGGGCCCTCTCCACGGGGGCGCCAACTCCGCCGTGGTCCGCATGCTGGAGCAGATCCATGCCAGCGGCGATGACGGCAGCCAGTTCATTGAAGACGCGAAGAACGGCAAAGCCCGCCTGATGGGCTTTGGCCATCGTGTTTACAAGAACTACGATCCGCGCGCCAAAATTTTCGGTAAGGCCGCTGAAAGTGTCATGAAGGCCCTCGGCCTCGACGACCCCCTGCTGGACATCGCCCGCAAACTGGAGCAGGCAGCCCTCTCGGACGACTATTTTGTCGAACGCAAGCTTTATCCAAACGTCGACTTCTACAGCGGCATTGTATTGAAAGCCATTGGTATTCCGACAGATATGTTCACTGTCATGTTTGCCATCGGCCGTATGCCAGGCTGGATTGCAAACTGGAAAGAAGTGGCCGAAACCTCCAAACGGATCCACCGTCCCCGACAGATTTACATCGGTCCCAATCAGCGCGACTACGTATCCCTCGACAAGCGCGGCTGAAGCCACAGGATCGACCGCAATTACTTGACGAGCGGTCCTGGCATAGTAGCGTATTTATAGAGATTCTCTGCGGTGCGCGGACGATTTCCGCAGCGCTCTTCCCTGATTCACATTACCCGGGAGATCGACGGCTGCCGTGGCTGTCAGGCCGTAAATCGGAAGACAAAAGCGGCATCCAGATCACCCACCTTGAACATACAAAAGGTATGGAGCTTGGATTTCGTTTCGGCACAGGCGGAGAGTCTTTTTTTGTTTTTTTGGTTGGGCGAATTGTAGCCGCGCTCGTCCCGAGGGCGGAATCCAAAACCAACGCACTTCTACTTTTCCAAAACGCCTTCGCGGAGGGTATAGCGTTCAGGCATTTCGTTGGCGAAGTTGGGGTTGTGGGTGACGAGGACGAGGGCGATGTCCTGGCGGTCGACGGTTTGCAGGATGATGTCCATGACGCGGCGGGCTGTGACTTCGTCGAGGTTGCCGGTGGGTTCGTCGGCGAGCAGAACCCGGGGGCGGTTCATCAGGGCGCGGGCAAGGGCGACGCGCTGGCGTTCGCCGCCGCTGAGTTGTTCGGGGCGGCTTTTGAGGCGGTCGCTGAGGCCGACTTCGTCGAGCAGGGCTTCGGCGGCGGCGCGGAGTTCGCGTTTGCGCTGGAGGCCCATGATCTGGCCGGCGATGAGAACGTTTTCGAGGGCGTTGAGTTCCGGGATGAGGTAATAGGACTGAAACACCATGCCGATCTGACGGCCGCGCTCACGGGTCAGGCGGGCGGCGGAGAGGGACTGGATTGGGATGCCGTCCCAGAAGAGCTCCCCCCGGTCCGGACGCTCGATACCGGCGAGCAGGTTCAGCAAAGTCGTTTTACCGCTGCCGGATTCGCCGCGGATGCTGACTCGGGAAGCGGCGCTGAGGCTCAGGTCGACGCCAGACAGCACCCGGATCTCGCGGTTGCCGCTGACGAAGGACTTCGACAGGTCACGGGCCTCAATCAACTGTGGCTGGACTTCGCTCATTGCTCGATGCGAATTGAAGTGGCCGGCTGCATGCGGGCAGCCCGCAGGGCCGGAATCAGGCTGGCCAGGGTCGACAGGGTTACGGCCGCGCAGCTGATGATGACAAAGTCACTGGTCTGATAGCTGACCGGCAGATTGGAAAAATAATAGAAACGGGTGAGCGCGTCCTGAGTGCCGCTAACATCCGCCAGGAATCGAATGATCGGACCGCGAACCGATAGCAGACTCATCGCCAGACTGATTCCCAGGCCCAGGCCGATCAGGCCGATAAAAAAGCCTTGAATGCAGTAGATCATCGGAATTTCCCGTCTTCGGGCCCCCATCACATTGAGCAGACCGATTTCGCGGGTCTTGCGCACCACCATCAACAACTGGGCCACAGCGATGGCAAAAACCGCCACCGCGACAATGAACAGGTTGATGAACAGCATCATCGTTTTCTCCAAATCCAACACCCAGAGAAAATCCGCCCAGCGTTCGCGCCAGGTGATGATGCTCCAAACCGGATACTCAGCCCGCAGCGCTTCCGCAAACTGGTATTCGTCCACCCCGTCAATCAAGCGCACAGCGATGCCATGTATGCTCTGGTTGAGGTCGTAGAGGTCCTGCATGGTCCGCAAGCTGAAAACCATGCCCGGAGTAAACTCCTGATTCCATTCGATCTCGTAGATCCCCGCCACCTCGAAGCTCGACGGCAGAACCATTTCCTCGCCGTCCAGATTATCGATCAGTGTCGGCGAAAAGACCTCCACCTCGGACCCCACCCAGACTCCCAGGCGGGATGCAAGGTTGGAACTGATCAGCACGGTATCGTCGTAGAGATCGGCGAGATTCCCCGAGACCAGGTATTCCTCGATAGCGAACACAGGTGTATCCGACAGATCTATGCCATAGACTTGAGGAAACAAAGGCGTGCGCCCGGAACGCGCCATGACAAAACCCTGGGCATAGGGCATCGCTGCCGCGACCTTCGGATCTTCGCGCAAGCGTTCCAGCATTCCTTCGTAGCGGGAAAAAGGTCGGCCATTGGCCGAGACTTCCAGATGCCCGGTGGTATCGACAATTCGCTCACGGTGAACCTCGCCAAAACCACCCATAACGCTCTGCACCACGACCAGCACCGCAACCCCCAAAGCCACTCCGATAACGGAGAGGATAAAAAATGAGGATCCCAGCCAGCGGCCGGCCGGGAACAATTGTCGCAGAGCCAGGTAGAGGTACCAGGGCATATCAGTTCTTGGGCATTGGCTTCAGGCTCGGGAAGAGAATGATGTCGCGAATACTCGATACACCGGTCAACAGGATAACCAGGCGGTCGATGCCGATTCCCATGCCTCCGGCCGGCGGCATGCCGTGTTCGAGCGCGAGCAGGAAGTCTTCATCGATTTTTTGCACCTCTTCGCCCGCCTGGCGTTCGAGCTGTTCGCGTTGCAGCAGCGGATCGTTTTGCTCGGAATAGGCCGGTGCAATTTCCTGCCCATTGATGCAGAGTTCAAACACTTCAATAGTGTCCGGATCGTCGGCGGAAATCTTTGCCAGCGGAATCAGCTCTTTTGGCAAGTGGGTGACAAAAGTCGGCTGGATCAGGGTCGGCTCGATGCGCTTTTCGAAGACATTGTTCGTGACCTCAAAGTCTTCTGCTTCCGGATTCACTTCGATGCCGTCCTTGGCACACCAGGCCAGCTTTTGGTCGCGTGACCAGCTGAACCATTCGGACTCCTTTGTGTATTCGAGAATCAGGTCCTTGTAACGCGCTTCGCGCCATTCGCCGCCAAGCTCGATGACCTGGCCGTCGTAGCGCTCAATCTGCGTGGTCTTGAGCACATCCTTACAGATGCGTTCGATCATGCCGCGAACCAGCTTCATCATGCCGCGGTAATCCGAGTAGGCCTCATAGACCTCGAGCATGGTGAATTCCGGATTGTGGCGCCGGGAAAGGCCTTCATTGCGGAAGTTGCGACCGATCTCGTAGACCTTGTCGAAACCACCCACCAGCAGGCGCTTGAGGTAAAGTTCCAGTGCGATGCGCAGATTGAACTGGCAGTCCAGGGCATTGAAGTGGGTCGTAAACGGCCGTGCAGCCGCCCCACCCGCTTCCGCCTGAAGGATCGGCGTTTCCACCTCGAGGAATTGCTGTTCGTCCAGGTAGCGGCGAATGCAGGAAATGATCTGGCTGCGCAGGAGGAAATTGCGGCGGGAATCCTCATTGCTGATCAGGTCCAGGTAACGTTGGCGATAGATCGCATCGTCATCCGTCAACCCGTGCCATTTTTCCGGCAGCGGACGCAGCGCCTTGGAGACCATTTCCATCCGATCCAGCCGCAGGGTTACTTCACCGGTCTTGGTCTTGAACAAAGTGCCCTCGACCCCAACGAAGTCGCCGATGTCGATTTTCTTTTTGAAAAACTGGTAGGCGTCGGTGCCAATCTTGTCGCGCTGAACATAGATCTGCAGCGTGCCCTTTTGATCGAGGATGCGCGCGAAGCTCGCTTTACCCATCACCCGAACCGCGATCACGCGGCCCGCGCAGCGCACGACCGGGCTTGCTTCCTCGTCCTCCACCCAGGCGTCGATCGCCTCGGTTGAGAAATGGCTGCGATCCCAGTTCTGTGCGTAAGGGTTGAACCCCGATTCCTTCATTTCGGCCAGCTTTGCCTTGCGAACGGCAAAGAGGTCAGATGTATCCGTTGGATTAGTCATACCTGAAAATTAGAACTAGATATACCACATGCCTTCCGGAGATTCCTCAATTAGATTCTCCAGATTAATTGCACGGGTTTCGGCCTCAAAACTCTTTGCCACCTGGGTCCAGGCCTCGGCCACCTTGGCGGCGGACTGCCCACCGGATTTGAGCGAAAAGCCCAGAAGCTCCCCATCCACCGCACAAACCACATCGTGCAGCGATATCTCGGCCGGACTCCGGGACAAGCGATAACCACCCTGTTTGCCACGGCGACTCACAATCAGGCCGCCGTTGCGCAGTTCATTCAAAATCTGCACCAGGTAATTCGACGGAATCCCCTCAAGCCGCGAAAGCTCTTCAATATGAGGCATTTCCGTCTTGTCGAAGCTGCGCGCAAGCTGGGCCAGCACCTGGCAGGCATACTCGACTTTGAGAGACAATTTCATAAGCCTCCAGCGATATTTGTTTTATCTTAGGTGACAAACCTAAAATGCGCGC
>JAFIGG010000084.1 GCA_020831485.1 Opitutales bacterium | reverse complement strand
GCCGGACCCTGTCACGCGTAGCAACACGAAGCCGCAGTTGGAGCCCAGGCTTTAGCCTGAACCGCCGCGCCCGGGCCAGAACACCCGCAGATCATGCCCCCGCAATTCGGCCTAAAGGCCGGGCTCCAACCAACAACCAATCCATCTCTCCACCATTCCAACACTCCACCTCCCCCACAGCCTCACAACCCAACAGCCAACCGCCAACCGCCCACAGAATACCGCCTACCGCGCCCTCGCCTCCAGACGCTCGAGAATACGCTCACTGATATCAACTCGGTTGCTTGCATAAATCACGCCCTCAAAGACAACGAGATCAAATCCCTCTTCCCTGGAAAAATGTTGAATTTCCGACGTGATCAACCTTTGCAAGCGGCTCCTTTGACTGTCTCGCCGCTCCGTAAGGCCGGCCTCAAACTGCTCGACACTCCTTTGAAATGCACTTTGCCGACTTCCCAGCTCACGCTCCAACCGCAATGCCTCTTCCTCCGAAGCATCGCCCTCCGCCAGACGTTGTTCGAGTGCGGTAATGGTCTGTTGCTCTGCGACGAGTTCTCGCTGAAGTTCACCAAATTCACGTTCAAGGGCCTTGCTCGCCTCGCCGGCCTGAGGCGCCCGCTCATACAGCACAGCAAGATCGACATAGCCGATTTTGAGCTGTGCAGCAGCGACTGCCGGAGCCAGCAGAACAAAGAATAAGAACAGGGACAAAAATACTTTCAGTTGCGACATGAGGACTTAAGAGGTTGAGGTTCAACAAAGATCATTGATGGATCATTGCGACCTGTCGAGCCCCGTCTAAAAGCCAACATCAAAACCAAACCAACCACCCACAGAATACCATTCCACCCCCATCCACCAATCCACCATTCCACAACCTCACAGCCCACAGCTCATGCCCCTCCCTTCGGCCTAAAGGCCGGGCTCCAACCAACAACCAATCCATCTCTCCACCCATCCAACACTCGACACCGCCAACCGCCCTCACACCAGCGATTTAACAACCAGGAAATGAGCGCCAACGCCACTGATGAAAAATTCCTCGGAAGCGAGACTGTATCCCGACTTCGTATAGAACCCAGCAGCTTCGCTTCTCGCATTGGCCCAGATCAAAGTGGCGCCTCGTGATTTCGCGTAATCCTCCGCAGAAGTCAGGAGCAGATTCCCCACACCCCGGCCGCGGCAAGTCGAACTCGTTGCCATTCCCCTGATCTGCCAGGCGTCGGCACTATTTATAGTTGGATTCCCATTACGATAAACAGACACGATACCCACAATGTCATTTCCCTCGTCCACCACCGCAAAGTGCCTGGTTTCGGGTGCATCGTCACCTTCGAACCGACACTCCGAAACATCCATTCCTGGGCGAAGAATTTCGTTCCTCAATTTCATAGTATCAGTTGAGGGTATTTCTTTTACGTTCATGCTATTCCCAGTTAACCATACAGACCCTCGCGCACCCATCCCCTCAGGTCAACCCTTCGCCCCCTACCCTCAGCTCGGGCCTTCGCGATCCATCCTGTCAATTCTGTCCAAATTCGCTTCGTCGACCACCTTCGTCCGGCACAGAGACTGAGTTGCTTCGTTTTTTCAACCACTAATGAACGCTAATAAACACTAATGCCATCGGACGGGCTGAATACACGGCCCAACGAAGAACTAAAAACAACGAACCCCACAACCAAACAGCCCCACAGCCCACCAAATCACCGGGCATCTGTCTCGATCCTGTCAAAATATACCCCGCACCCAAGGCCGCGTCACCAAGTCCGCGCAATATTTTAGACAGGATCAAACGGATGTCCCGCTACCATTCCCCGGGCTGATTTTTGGACAGGATTAAGACGGATCCACCGCGACCCACGCCGCGCCACCAAGGTTCAGGTCCCTCAAGCCACCTCGTACCCCAAAAAGATTAGCGTTAATCAGCGTTTATTAGTGGTTTAAAAACCAAGAACAACGAACCTAAAATCAATCAACTCCGATCCTGCCGTGTTCGCGCAGAATACTTTCAAAGGCATTTAGGAAGATTTGCATTTCCTCTTCGGTGCCGATGCTGACCCGGGCCCAATCAGTCAGCGGCGGGGAGGGCCGACCGATAATGATGTTGCGGGCTGCCATCATCGACTGCAGTTCGCCAGCATCAATTCCCGTGTGGATGAAAACAAAAGTTGCCTGAGGATCGGCGTATTCCATTCCCAGTTCATCCAGGCGATCGGTCACTATTTTACGCACACGAATGTATTCATCGCGGTTGTAATCTGTGTGAGCGGTGTCCGCCAGAGCAGCGGTGGCAGCGACGGTCGACAGCAGGTCCGGAGGCCCCATATAGAATGTGCGGAGTTTGGCCAGGACGGACGGGTGGGCCACGCCGTAGCCAATGCGCAGGCCGGCCATGCCGAATACTTTGGAAAAGGTTCGGCTCAGGAGGACGTTTTCGCTGGAACGAACGACTCCGATCATGGAGTTACGCTCCAGTCCACCGTCGGCGACTTCAACATAGGCCTCATCGACGAAGACCAGAACCTCTTCGGGGACACTCTCAATAAAAGCCTTGAGTTCGACCGGATCGACCATGGTTCCGGTCGGGTTGTTGGGCTGGCAAATATAAATCAAAACTGTGTTTTCATCGATTGCTGCCTGCATGGCAGGCAGGTCGTGCTCAAGAGCATCATTGAGTGGAACGTATTTCACCTCGCCGCCACGCGCTTCGAAAAGTCGGGTCAACTGCATGTAACCAGGCTCCACCGTGATCATGTTCTTGCCCTCTTCCGCATAGGCCAGTGCAGCCATTTGCAGCACAGGACCGGAGCCCGGTGTGACCAGGATCCAATCCGACGATACTTCCTCGCGGGCCGCCAGTGCTTCGACGAGCTCCCTGCCTTCCGTGCGCGGGTAACGATTGCCCCGATCCATCGCCTCCATCATCGCTACCTTGGCCGCCGGCGAGTAGCCAAAAGCGTTTTCGTTCCAGTTGATATATATCGGTTCCGAACGGACCTCATCCACTTCATCTTCCGACCACAGCGGGGCTTGAAAGCAGAGGCTGCCGACAACGAGCCCAAAAATGAGTTTATTGATTTTGTATTTCATAGAGCAGAGAGAGATTCAAGCTTGAGACGAAAAGGCACCATAGAGCCCAAGCCCTACGGAATCAAGCGCGCATTACCCAGGGGCAATTGCTGGAACTCCTGGGCCGATCAGTATTTCTCTGCCTAAGCCGATAGCTGGCCTTCAAGCACCCGTTTTCTCGTCAAGAACCTCACCCAACTTGAGCTCCAGATTCTCCAGCGAAAACGGCTTTTGGATAAAATGAACCCCTTCGTACAGGACACCGTGGTGGGCTATCACATCGGCGGTATAGCCGGACATGAACAGGCACTTGATTCCGGGATTGGCAGTAAGCAGATTTTTTGCCAGGTCGCGGCCGTTCATCTCAGGCATGACCACATCCGTCATGAGCAGGTCGATCGCGCCATTGCGCTCCTGGGCCAGGCGGATGGCCTCGCCTGGGGTTTCGGCTGGAATCACGACATAACCCAGATTCTCCAGGGCCATCGCGGTCACGCTGAGGATTGCCGACTCGTCCTCAACCAGCAAAACCGTCTCGCTGGCTACCCCGTTTGGTGTTTCTGCCGCCTCCTCTTCAGGATGGGTCTTGTTTGCTTTATACAGTGGCAGGTAGACGCTGAAGGTCGTCCCCCTGCCCACCTCGCTGCGAACATCAATAAAGCCGTTATTCTGCTGGACTGCACCATAAACCGAAGGCAGGCCCAGACCAGTGCCCTTGCCCCGCTCCTTGGTCGTAAAGAATGGATCGAATATCTGACTAAGCGTCTCGGCATCCATGCCACAGCCATTGTCACTGACAGATAGCTGCACATAATCGCCTGGCACAAAACCCGGATGCGCCGCACAATAGGCCTCATCAAACGAAGCGCGCTCCGTCTCGATGACTATCTTACCAGCGTTTTCAATAGCATCCCGGGCGTTCACGCACAAATTGGCCAGAATCTGATCAATCTGGGATGGATCCACATTGACTGTTCCCAACTTGCCTTCCGGTTTCCAGAGAAGATCAACGTTTTCACCAATCAGACGGCGCAGCATCTTCAGCATCTCTTCCACGGTTGCGTTCAAGTCAATAACTCTGGGTTCAATCGTCTGCTTGCGGGCAAAGGCCAACAGTTGACGGGTCAGGTTCGCAGACCGTTCTGCCGCATCATGGACCGCCAGCCAATAATCATGAAATTGCTGCCCGGGTTCTGTCTGCTTCAGCGCCATCTCTGCATAACCTAGAATCACCGTCAGCATATTGTTAAAGTCATGGGCGACTCCCCCGGCCAGTCGACCAACTGAATCCATCTTCTGCACCTGATAAAGCTGGGCTTCCAACCTTTCTTTTTCTTTCTCGGCCAGCTTGCTTTCGGTGATGTCCCTGAACTCAGCAACCCCGACATCCTGACCCTTGTATTTGATCTCTCTGGCCTCTATCCGGAGCGGGTACAGTTTTCCTTTTTTTCGGACCCCCTCCGCCTCATAGGGTTTCTCATAACCACCCTCTATATTGCGAAGAACCATCTCCCTGCTATCTTCAGAAACCAACAGCAGGCCGTTCATGCCGATCAATTCCTCATAGGTATAGCCCGTCATCTCGGAGAGACCCTGATTGCATTCGAGGATGATTCCTTGTCGTGAATAGCAATTCCACCGAAAGAAGCATTGTGCAAGACCCTGAAACGCTCCTCGCTATCTTTCAGCGCTTCTTCAGCCTCAATGCGTTCGTTTATTATTTCTGAATAAATGATGATACCCCCAATGGAACCATCTGCTTCAAACCATGGGCGACACTCCCAGCGGGTCCAATCAACACTTCCGTCTTCACGGTAAAACGGATCCCTTTCCGCGCTGGACACTTCACCCGAAAGCGCTTTTTGATGCACATCCCTCCATTTCTGAGGCAGGTCCGGAAAAACCTCGTAGTGGTGTTTTCCAATAACATTTGTAACTTCCACTCGATAATCGTCTAGGTATCGCTGACTCACATAGATGTACTTCAAGTCCCTGTCATGAACGGCAACGGCGCACCTGTTGTGCTTAATTATGTAATCCAGCAAGCCATACGAATGCTCCAAATTTTCCGCACTGATCTTGAGGGCTTCTTCGCTTCTTCTAAGATCCTCAACTGCCGCCTGATACCTTTCATTTTCGCCCGTCAGTCTCTTGATCACATCGGCATGGCTGTAATCCCCTTTCAACCCCAAATTGAAGATCAGCGCCAAATCCAGTTCGATGACTCTCTTGAACTGCAGCAACAATTTCTCGTTCTCTGCAGTAAAATGCCGTTCCTTGTTGTCGAGCACACAAAAAGTTCCGAAAGGCCGATGATCAGGAAAACTTATAGGGTACCCAAGATAAGCTATCATGCCCAGTTTTACGTCCGGATTCTCCTTCCACTTTTCTATTTTCAGTGCATTGGGTATCCGGAGTTTTTTCTGCGTTCTAATAACGGTCTCGCAGTACAAGCCATGCCAATCCTCTTTACCGCCCTCTCTATACGGGTTGTTTTCAGTTTGGCTCGAAGTCAAAACTTCCATCACCTGGTTTTCGGTCTTCATGACCAAAGCCGCGGGGACACCGACAACATGCGCAACCAAGTCAGCAATTTCCTGCCACTTCCTCAAAAAACCAGCCGGGATGTTTTCCAAAAATTTCTTTTGCATCTTTAATCGGAGGGCCGGGAGTTGCGATTTACCAATAGGATAGAATTGCCACTTGAAAAAACGTAATTATGTAGTCTTTACTCACATCCAATATCTCTATTCCAAAATAGATTTTGTCGATCCAGACTCAACCAGTCAATATGTAATCTCGGTATTCACGCGACTCCAGCCACCAACAAAAAAACAAAGAACCAAGAACCCCCCACCCCTACACAAGTACATCCCAGAACCCCAGCAGGAGCAGGATGTTGCCAATCAGGAAGTGGGAAATCGAAACCCCAACAATCGTTTGGTGACGATTGTAAAGCCAGCCCCAGACGATGCCGCCGACAACTGCGGCGAAGGCGAGTGGCATTGAATAGAAGGTATGGAGCACACCGAAAAGCATCGAGACGGTCACGATCGCCCAGACATTTCTAAAGCGGCCGTGGATCATTCGCTGGATAGAGCTTTGGAAAACGCCTCGTCCCACAAACTCCTGAGTCGGAGCCACAAAAAGGTAGCTCCAAAACCAGACGTCGATCGTGCCGAAGTCGAAGATAGCCTGACCCTCGAAGGCATCCAATGAGTGCACCGCCCAGAGCTTAAAGGTCACCAGGCATAGAAAAACAACAAAGGTCACCAGCAGGGATTCCCGAACGGACTGCCAAAGCCTGCGAGTAGTGAGGCCAAAGCGGTCCAGCGGAAGGCCGCTCCGGTAGACCAATACAACGGAAACCCCCAGCAGCCAGACACTCAGAGACATGGAGATAACCGGATTCAAGGCTTCGCTCAAACCAGCGTCCATGATCGTAGCCACCACAAAGCCGTAAACGCTCAGCGACAAGGTGATGATCAGAAAGATCAAACTGAACTCCTGGCGCAGCCGAATCGATTCCTCCAACTCCTCGATCTTCTGCTCCAGCGCAAATTCACGCGCCTCCACTTTGACCGACATCATGCCAACCGTTTCAGCAAGTTCTGCGACTTCAGGCGGATTGTCTCCCCGGTTCGCCCGCGTCAGAAGCGAATTCACATTCTGATACGATCCCTCAAGAATGCGCCGGGTGTGACCCGTGATCTCGCGCAAAGTCGCTGCAATTTCCGAATTTAAGCTCATACAAACCCCGCACAACAACGCCTACACCCCACCAGATCCAGCCAAAACCAAAACAACAAAGAACCAACAAACCAACAGCCCACAGAATACCGCCAACCGCACCCCCAGTCCGCATCGGCCCCGACAGAGCGGGCCCCTCCACTCTGTTCACCCTCAAACGCCCCAACTCCACCATTCCAACCATCCATCATTCCAACATTCCACCCATCACCCCCTCACCCCCTCAGCTCCCTAGCTCCCTCTAATCATTTTACAAACCAGCTACAATATGCTGACATACTGTCTGAACGAAAACTGGCCTCTGCCATCTCTCTCTCATTCAATCTCAACAAAGGACCATACTCAGCGATGACACAACACACCTCAAAGCTCACCATTACTCTGTTACTGTTTTCAATGTATTTTCTGACCGCGCAGTCGGCGGCATCTCAAAGTCCCGATGTCGTTCACATTGGCTCCCAGACCTGGATGACTGAAAACCTGGATGTGGATCATTTCAGAAACGGTGACCCAATCCCACAGGCGAAGACAATTGAAGATTGGCAAAACGCTTACGAAAATCAGGAACCGGCATGGGGCTATTACGAAAACGATCCAGCCAACGGAGAAAAATATGGAAAACTCTACAACCGCTATGCGGTCGAGGATGCGAGAGGCTTAGCGCCTGAGGGCTGGCACATTCCATCCATGACAGAGTGGGACATCTTCGATCAAATTTTGGACATAGGTCCTTTTTCATCCGGTTCCCTTAGAGATTCGGCCTGGTGGAACGATGGCTCCAACGGTGGCAAAGCCGGCACAAGTAGGTTTGAGGACAAAGGGCGTTTCGGCTACTGGTGGAGCACTTCAGAATTCAGGGACAGAGGGCTCAGTAGTTATACGAACAATCCCCGCGGTCTTGTCAGTTACAGTTACGGCACAAGTGAAGGCAAATCGGTGCGTCTAGTTAAGGATTATTCCATCGAGGATTATGCGCAGCGGGACGGGGCCGTGCAAACAAGCTCCGGCCTTCTATACCGAGTGATTGAAGAAGGGAGCGGCGGAAACCCATCCCCCAATTCCACAGTCCATGTGGTCTACACCGGATTCCTGGCAGACGGAACAGTCTTCGACAGCTCCGACCGCAGTGATGACCCCGCCACATTCTCTCTCGAACAGGTAATTCCAGGCTTGGCTGAAGGAATACAGCTCATGCGCGGCGCTGAAGGAATGCAATTACTCGGCGGATCCATATATGAATTCTTTATCCCAGCAGAACTGGCCTTCGGAGATCACGGAGGAATCGGCAACAGCCCCATCAAACCAGGCTCCGACCTCCTATTCTATATTGAACTCGTGAGATTCAGTACCCCACGGTAACCCCGTAGAGCCAGACCTCGGTCCAAAACACGTCCTAAAGGCCGGGCTCCAACAATCCACTACTCCAACCATCCAACACTCCCCCGGGCATCCGTCCCCATCCTGTCCAAAAATCGGCAGGACATCCGCTCCCAGATCCTGTCCAATTCCCCACCGCGACTCAAGCCGCGTAACCAGATCCCCGCAATATTTTGACAGGATCTAACGGATGCCCTGCTACAAAGACCCGGCTGATTTTTGGACAGGATTTACAGGATTCCCGGTTTTCGCAGCGCAATGGATCGTGGAGGTGTCGTGTCCCGCTACGTGGAATCACGAATAACCACGACAATCACCTCTTCGATTTCCGCTTCGCTGATTTGCTACGCCATCTCCGCTATGCTCCGTCGATTTCGATTTTCAACCCGCAGATCCTGTTAATCCTGTCTAAATACCCCCACGCGCACCAAGCCGCCGGGCATCCGTCTCTATCCTGTCAAAAAACTAGCCGGACATCCGCGTCCAGATCCTGTTAATCCTGTCCAAATTCCCACCAAGCCACCAGTCCCCGTCGGCCCCGACAGAGCGTGGCCCTCCACCCGTCCAACACAACCACACAGCCTTACAACCCCACTGCCCACAGATCAGCCCCACAGCTCACCGCGATTCCCCAATCTTAGCCGCAAGATCGACAATCGCCTCCTTATCCTCGTGAAACACAAAACCCTCCGGGATGGGGCCGAAATAGTTCCTCATGACTGTCACGACGACCTGGCTTTCAGGAATGATTGCGGAAACGGAATGGGTCGCCCCCGACATCACGAGTGCCCCCTTCTCCGGAAATACCCACCACAGGATTCCATACTCAGCCCCATTGAAATCGGATACTCCAAAAGTTGACGCAGCCTTTCGGACTTTATCAGAGCTGAAATAGCTTTTCCCATCCAACCGACCACTGAGGGCCCAGAGCTGGGCATAGCGATTCACATCCAGAGCCGTCGAATACAATCCACTTCCAAGCAGATGGCCCTCCTGAATGAAGGAAAAATGGTCCTCAAAATCACTGACATCATGAGCCTTTGTCGGAACCAGCGGAAGGCTGGAATCGAATTCAAAAACATACCTGGTATTATTCAATCCAAGTGGACTTAAAATCTCGTCCTGCATCAATTCAGCATAGGGCTTCCCTCCCGCAACTTCCAGGACCTTCTGCAATACGGCCATACCAATCGATGAATACTTGAAAACCTCGCCCGGTTGTGTCGCGACAGTCAAATCATCGAAGGAGCCCTTGGACTCCCCTTCCGGATATTCGAGCCCGGAAGTATGGCTTGCCAGATGAAGAACCCTCACCGCCTCCCGGGAATAGTCGCCCAGCCCGGACTCAGAGAACTCTGGCAGATACTTCGACACCGGATCATCCAAACCCACAACCCCCTTCTCAACCATCCTCATCAAAACCCCCGAACTGAAGGTCTTCGTACAGGATGCAAGATAGAACAGAGAATCCCGATCAATCCGAACCTCCGGCAATCCCTCCGAACTCCCCTGCAGATACGCCTCGAACAGAACCTCCTCCCCCTTCGAAACAACAATCGCAGCTGAGCTCGGCTGAAGCAACGCCATCGTTCCTTCAACATAATTCACAACCTCACTCATCCCCCCATTCCCTTTTGCCACCTGCATTGAGATCAACATAAGTATTAAATATTTGATTACAGTCTTCTTCATTAGCTTCGCCATCCGATCATTCAAGCTAGCAAATATACCTCGCAAATCAATGTTTTTGCTGAGCACGAGAACCACTAATCTCCACTAATTGTCACTAATGCCATCGCCCAGGCTGAAAAAACGAATCCACCAATAACACAGCCCCACAGCCTTACAATCCCACCGCCCCACTGCCCACCAATCCACCATTCCAATATTCTACCCATCCACCATTCCAACACAGCCCTCACCGCCCCTCACTCCAACCAAGAACCAAAAAACCAACAACCAAGAACCAACAGCCCCACAGAATACCGCCCACAGCCTCACGACCCCTCAGCTCCTCACCCCCTCAGAATCGATGCAGCTTGACCCCTGCACCCAGGATCGGGAAACTCGGAGCTATGAAGGCATTTGCATATACAGGAAACCATTCATACATTCTGCGATTTCGTCTGAGTCGCTTTCTCGGCGGGCTATTAGTGGGACTCGCTGGAGCTGCCTGGCTTGCGGCCGGCGAAGCGACGGAGGCGGAAGAAGGGCGGGCGTATACCTTTCTTTTGGAAAATGCGGTGGGAGGAAATGGAGAGGCGCAGTATGCTCTGGGGAAAATGTACCGGCGGGGTCAGGGCGTGGATGCGAATCTTGCAGAGTCGGTGCACTGGCTCATTGCCGCGCATCAACGCGGTGTCAGCGCAGCTGAAGCGGAACTGGAGGACTTGCACGACGAGCTTCTGGAGCAGGCGGAGGCCGGCGACACTGAAGCGCAGGCAGCGCTTGGCCGCCTGCACGGCACTGGGCTGGGTGTCGAGAGTGACAATGATGAAGCGATGAAATGGTTCTCGCTTGCCGCCGAAGAAGGCAATGCCTGGGCACAGAACGGCATCGGTTTTATCTATGAGCACGGCCGCGGAGTTGAGGTGGATGATGCCGAGGCAGTGAAGTGGTACCGACGTGCTGCTGAGCAGGGCAATCCCTGGGCTCAGCGCAACCTTGGAGCACGGTATTTGGAGGGTCGCGGTGTCGACCAGGACGAGATAGAAGCCATCATCTGGTTTCGCCTGGCCGCCGATCAGGGCAATACCTGGGGCCAGCATCACCTCGGCGAGTTGCATGAATCCGGCAATGGAATAGCCGAAGATCCGGTCATGGCTTTCAAATGGTATCACCTCGCAGCCGTTCAAGGCCATGAAGGCGCCGCAAAAGGCCGCGACAGAATCCGAACCCAATTGACCTCGGAAGAAATAGCCAAGGCACTCCAATTGAGCCAGAATTTCCAAGAGACAATCGTCTCCAGAGCCGCAGAACCCGAGTTTTTTCAGGATTGAATGCCTCGCGAGTCCTACTCCAGATCGGCATCGCTCTCCAACATTCTTCCCCCCCCTCAACTCCTCAGTCCCTTAGCTCCTGAGCCCCTCAGCCCTAACAATCCAACATTCCCCCGACATCCCTCTTCGAATCCTGTCTAAATCCCCACGCGCACCAAGCAGCCGGTTGATTTTTGGACAGGATTTACAGGATCTACAGGATTCCTGGTTTTCATGGGGCCAACAAAAATCATTCGATCCCGATGCCGAGTTCCGATGCCGATTGCGATGCTTCAGATCTGGAGCCTTCAAAAATCGGGATCGGGATCCATATTCCGCAATCTCCTCCAGCGCCTCAGATCCTCAGCACAGGATGCGCGGTCACCAGCATGAATGCAGGTGCTACTTGCGGACGGCGCGATTTCGGATCAAGATCAAGATTAAGAACCAAGATCAAGAATGGTGATGCCAGAAATCCTCCCCCTTGATCTTTTTCTTGGGTCTTGATCTTGATTACACCCATTCCACGGGGCCATGGATCATGTAGATCCTGTTAATCCTGTCTTAATATCGGCGCGACTTCAGCCCTGCATCGGCCCCGACGGAGCGGGCCCCTCCAAACTGTTCTCCCTCGAAGGCCCGAAATCCACCTATTCCATCATTCCAATATTCCACCCTTCTCCCTCAGCTCCTCAGTCCCTCAACCCCTCAGCTCCTCAACAACCCCACCGCCTCACAGCCCACCGGAGCCCTATTCCGCGTCACTTCCCGC
>JAFIGG010000083.1 GCA_020831485.1 Opitutales bacterium | reverse complement strand
AAAGCGACCGCTGACTTCGTCGACATCTTCGGCAAGGAAAACTATTTCATCGAAATCCAGAATCATGGCATGCCGGCGCAGAAACGGATTCTGCCGGGCCTGCTGAAGCTGGCCAAGGAATTCGACCTGCGCGTGGTTTGCGCGAATGACGTACACTATGTCTATAAGGATGACTGGGAACCACACGACGCCCTGCTCTGCATCCAGACCGGCAAGCGGGTTCAGGAAACCGACCGCATGGTCTATCCGAACCATGAGTTCTACCTGAAAAGCCATGCCGAGATGGCGCACATCTTCCGCGAGGTGCCGGAATCGCTCGAAAACACCCTGCGCGTGGCGGAGATGGTTGACCTGAAAATCGAGTTCGGTGTCGACCACTACCCGGTTTTTGAGAAGCCGATCGACCTGAATTACGTCCAGGACCAGATCAGCCTCGACCGCATTCTCAACCTCTATGTGGTTGAGAAAAACAAGGTGCTGGAGCGCGATGGCAAGGACCCGATTTCTCTATCCGATGAGGAACGTAAAGCCTTCCACAAGAATGGCCTCTACCTGCTCGACCTAGTCAAAAACGGCCTCAAGGAGCGCTACGGCATCGACTACGATGCGGTGCGAGCGGAACACAAGGAATACCTGAATCCGGACAAGCCGGGACAGGGAGAATTCGATCCGGACTCCGAAACCTTCGCCCGCGAGGTCTGCGACAAGATGGAATACGAGCTGGCGATCATCACCGGCGCGGGTTTTGTCGACTACTTTTTGATCACCTGGGACTTCATTCACTGGGCACGCACCCAGGGCATCCCGGTAGGACCGGGTCGCGGCTCGGGCGCCGGCAGTGTGATCTCCTATGTGTTGAAGATCACCGACATCGATCCACTCCGCTTCGGCTTGCTGTTTGAGCGAATGCTGAGTCTGGAGCGGGTTTCACCGCCGGACTTCGATGTCGATTTCTGCATGCGCCGGCGCGACGACGTGGTCGACTACGTGCGCCACAAATACGGCGCCGACCGAGTCGCAAACATCATCACTTACGGCACCTTCGGGGCCAAGATGGTGGTGCGGGACCTCGCACGCGTACTCGACGTGCCTTACGCCGAAGCCAACCGGATCGCCAAAATGGTGCCGGACGACCTCAATATCTCCCTCGACAAGGCAGTGGAGCGGTCCTCGGAGCTGCGCGAGGAAATGGGGCGGAACCCAACCGTCAAGGAGATCGTCCGCCAGGGTAAAGTCATCGAAGGCATGGTCCGCAATACCGGCAAACACGCCTGCGGTATCATTGTCGGCGACCAACCATTGACCAATCTGGTGCCGCTGACCAAGCAGGAGGGCGACCTCACCACCCAGTATGCAAAAGGCCCGGTGGAAGACCTGGGCATGCTCAAGTGCGACTTTCTGGGACTGAAAACCCTGACGGTTATTTCCGACGCCCAGGACCACATCCAGCGTATCCCGGGGAACGAACAGTTCGACATTGAAAAGGTTCCGCTCGACGACCCCAAGACCTACGACCTGCTCAACAGCGGGATGACCACGGGTGTGTTCCAGCTGGAATCGGGTGGTATGCAGGCGCTGTGCCGTCAGATCGGCCTGAGCAAGTTTGAGGAGATCATCGCCTTGATCGCCCTCTACCGGCCGGGGCCGATGCAATTTATCCCGCAGTTCATCGAAGGGAAGCGCGACCCGTCCAAAATCCAGATTCCCCACCCCCTGCTGGACGAGCTGGTCCGCGAGACCTACGGGGTGCTGGTCTACCAGGAGCAGGTGATGGAGGCGGCGCGAATCATTGCCGGCTACACCCTGGGCGGCGCGGATTTGTTGCGACGGGCAATGGGTAAGAAGATCCGCGAGATCATGGCGAAGCAGAAGGAGGTCTTCGTCAAAGGCGCCAAGGAAACCAACAACATCGACGCCCGTACCGCCGGCGAGATTTTCGGCATCCTGGAGAAGTTCGCCGAATACGGCTTCAACAAGTCCCACTCGGCGGCCTACGCGATGCTCAGCTACCGCACCGCCTACCTGAAAGCGAACTTTCCGGTCGCCTTCATGGCCGCGGTGCTGGGCTGCGAGCTGGGCAACTCGGAAAAGGTTTCGCACTTCATCGAAGAGTGCAACCAGATGAATGTCGCGGTGCTGGGCCCCGATGTGAACGAATCCCGCGAGAGCTTCGCGCCGGTGAAAAAAGACGGTGGCGAAGCCATCCGCTTCGGTCTAGGTGCTATCAAGGGCGTGGGCGGTGGTCCGGCCAGCGCGATCCTCGCCGAACGCGAAGCGAACGGCCGCTTCGAAGACTTTACAGACTTTGTTACCCGTGTGGACGGCAAAATGGTCAACCGCCGCGTTCTGGAAAACTTGGTGCGCGCAGGCGCTTTTGATGCGCTGAAGGAGGATCGCGGCATCATCCTGGAGAACCTCGACGCCATCATGAACGAGGTTCAGGATTTGAAGCGGGACGCCGAAGTAGGCCAGACCAACATGTTCGACATGCTGACCGTGGAAGCCCCCAAAGGGGCTGGCAAAGGAGTTGCCAAGGTCCAGCGCCGCGGCCGCCCAATGCCGCTGGCGGAAAAGCTTCAGGCGGAAAAGGAGCTGCTCGGTTTTTATGTCAGCGGGCACCCGATGAATGCCTTTCGCGGTCTGACGGATCAGGTCGACAGCTTCAGCGGCGAAGATTACAAACGCTTCCCCGACCGTGAACCCTTTTTCCTCTGTGGGGTGATTACCGGCATCCGCAAGATGATTTCGCGCAAGGACAACCGCCCCTGGGCAATCCTCAGTCTGGCCACCCGCCGACACTCTTACAGCATCAACGTCTTCGCAGATACCTATGCCAAGTGCATGCGCGTGATCGCCGAAGGCAACCTCCTCCTGGTCGAGGGCCAGATCATGAAGCGGCGTGACGATGAAATCCAGCTCAGCGCCTACAACCTCCGCCACCTCGAAGTCGCCCTCGCCGCAATGATCCGCGAAGTGACCTTCGTCGTCGAAAACAACGGCAGTACTGAAGAATTCGTCCGCCTCCTCCGCGAAGAGCTCGAAAAACGTAGCGGCGAAACCCAAGTTCGCCTCGGCATTCTCGTCCAACCCGACCAGATGCTCCTCGCCGACACCGCCGGCTCCCTCAGCTGGACCCTGAATAAAGAACAATACGCCCTTCTCCGCCTCCACAAAGCCGTCAAAGACGTCCAGTTCAAGGTCCCCCTCCCCGAAGCCCCTAAGCCCCGCTGGGAACGGTGATGCCGCACCGTTCGCCCTGAAGGGCGACCTGCAACGGGACCGCTACGAACTTAGTTCCAGAATCTCCACGCCGATCCGGTCTGCCAGAAGGCGGCCTTCGCGGGTCAGCTGGATTAGGCTTCCGTTGCGTTTGGCCAGCCCATCTTCAGTGAGAGAGGTGATAAAGGTGTTCAACTGGGATGCCAGCGCTGTTCCGGTCATGTCGAAGCGTTTGGCCCAGGCGTCCAGGTTGACTCCGCGGTTGCAGCGGAGGCCGAAGATCAGGGCGTCGGTGGCGAGGATTCCGGGACTCAGGTCGACGGTGTCGGCGTAGGCCGGCTTTCCGGCTTTGAGGCCGGCGAGCCATTCTTCGAGGGAGTGGGCGCGGGTGTAGCGGAGCTGCCCCTGCTGGCCGGAGGCGGAGGGGCCGTAGCCGGCCCATTCCTGCATGGCCCAGGTGTCGAGGTTGTGCTGGCAGGCTTTGCCCGGGCGGGCGAAGTTGGAGACCTCGTATTGGGCGTAGTCGGCGGCTTCCAGCTGAGCCCAGGTTTGCAGGTAGTAATCGGCCTCGTCGGCGGGGGCGGTCGCTTCGATTTCGCCTTTTCTCAGGCGTAGCCAGAGTGCGGTGTCCTCTTCAAAAGTCAGGCAGTAGGTGGAGATGTGCTCCGGGCCGAGGCGGATCGCTTCGGCCAGGTCCTGTTCCCAGAGTTGCAGGGATTGGCCCGGAATCGCAAAAATCAGGTCCAGGTTGATGTTGTCCGCCCCGCATTGGCGCAGAATTTCGTAGGCCTTGTAGATCCGCGACAGCGAGTGCACGCGGCCCAGGCGCTCAAGCAGCGGTTCCTGAAAACTCTGCACGCCCATGGAAAAGCGTGTAACCCCAAGCTCCAGCAGGGTCTTGATTTTTTCTTGGTTCACCGTGGCTGGGGCCATTTCGATGGTCCATTCGGCCGGCGGCTTCGCAAGACGCGAAAGCACGGATTCGGCCAGGCTGCGCAGATCGGTCGGAGACAGTAGCCCCGGTGTGCCCCCGCCCCAGAACATGGTATCGACCGTGGCTGGAGGGGGTTCGGAGTCCAGTTCGTCGGCGATGCCTTGAATAAATTCCTGAACTTCTGCGCGGCTGGGTGGTCTCTGATAGAAGTTGCAGAAATCACATTGACGTGCGCAGAAGGGCACATGCAGGTAAAGACCCTGTTTGAGGCCTTGCGCTTTTTCTTGCAGTCTATTCACGGGTGATACAGAAACGATTCAACACATTACGTAATGTTTAAGAGCAAAACACTTTGGATTCGGGTATTCGCAATCTCTGCCACAGCATTTATTCTGGCAGGTTGCAATACGGTATTTACGAACTATACCCCGGAGCGCATCCCGCAGAATCCGTCAGGTATCTACACCTTCAGCTTTCTGGCAAATCCGCCGGTTCGTTCCGCGATCTCTGGTAGCGAGACCGCGCAGATTGTAATCAATGGCGAAACGCACGAAATGCAGCAGGATCCGGAGAACTCCCGGCTGTTTACTTTCGACTACCGAATTCCCCAGGGAATCACCGAAGTGCGGTACTATTATATCCTGCACTTTGACCATTCGAACAATGGCCAGACCCGCCGCACCACGCGCTACAGCACGCATGAAGAGGGCAAGGTGTTTCAGGGGCGTTTAATCAACCGTTACCCGATCCAGCTCGTCAATGAACGCGGACCGGTCGGCGCTTCAATCGCGCTTGTTGGCAGTGGTTTTTCGAGCCAGGATGTCGTCATGGTCGGTGGCCGCGAAGCTACCACTACCGTGCATTCCGGTAATTCGATCGAATTTACAATTCCAGGCGTTTCCGCCGGCCGCAGTCACGAAGTGGTGCTGCGCAGTGGCGACGGGGACATTCCGGTGGGATCTCTGCGCGTTGATTCTGCTCAGATGCGGGTGCAGCCTAGCCGTCTGACCATTGACAGTGGTTCAGCTGATTTGCTCATTGTTCAAGTTGAGAACCCCGCCCCGCGCGGAGGTTATTACGTGGACATCCGCACCGATATTCCGGACAGCGTGATCATGCCCGAGGTGACGATTCCTGAAGGTGCCCGGTCCGTGAATGTTCGCGTCGAAGGCGGTGAACCTGCCCGCGGCGTTCTGTCGGTTCGGATTTCCGGTTTCAACACGATCGAAGTTCCGATCGAAGTCCGCTGAGGTTTTGTTTGTTGCGAGGTAGCCTTTCGCTTCAGCGTAGGGTGTGCCGGTAGGATTACGATTTCCTTGGAAGATCCGTCCCCCAGCAAGAAATTCAGGGGCTACTGCAGTGGAGCCAGCAGGCGTGCGACCCGCACCGCGATGCGGAAGTAGAGGGGGCGGCGGAGGTATTCGGTGGGTTCTACGATGCGGGACTGGCGAAAATCCTCGGCCATCATTTCCTCGACCCGGCGGGCAAAGGACGGATTGGCAACGAGGGCAGTCATTTCAAAGTTGATGCGGAATGAGCGGTTGTCGAAGTTGATGGTGCCCACGCTGGAAAGGTAGTCGTCGACCAGCATCACTTTGCTGTGGAGGAAGCCGGGCTGGTAGCGGTGGATTTTCACGTCTGCCAATTGGGGCAGGGCGATAAAATAAAACGAACTGAGCCAGACTAGCACATGATCCGGTTTTTCAGGTAGCAGGATGCGCACGTCGACACCGCGCAGGGCGGCCAGTTCGAGGGCGGTGACCATTTGCTCATCCGGGACGAAGTAGGGACTATGAATCCAGATTCTCTCCTTGGCCATTTGAATCAGTTGAAGGAAGGCCAGCGAGCAGGTTTCGCGTTTGTCAGCGGGTCCGGTGGTGAGTACAAGGGCTTCCCAGCCGGTAGGTTGCTCCGGCGGCATCGGCCAGTCCACTTCCGGGAGCTCGCGGGTTTCCCAGTACCAGTCTTCGCAGAATGCCAGCTGGCCGCCGCTGACTGCTGGCCCTTCGAGGACGATGTGGGTATCGCGCCAATGGCCAAACTTTGGATTCTTGCTGACGTAGGTATTGCTGACATTGTGGCCGCCGGTCCAGCAGCGTTTGCCATCCACCACGACGATTTTGCGGTGGTTACGGAAGTTCAGGCGGGTCCGTCCGCGCCAGCCGCGGCCGGTGCGGAAGGGAACGGCTTGCACCCCGCCAGCGTGGAGGTCTTTCAGGTAGGAACGAGTCAGCTTGCGGCTTCCTATCGAGTCGTAGAGTAAATAAACCCGAACACCCCGGGCTGCGGCGTTTAGGAGCTCCTGCTTTAACTGCCTCCCCAGTTCATCGTCGATGATGGTGAAAAACTGGATCAGCACATAGTGCTTCGCCTCGCGGATACCGTTGAAAATGGATTCAAAGGTCGCCTCCCCGTTAACCAATAGCTCGGCATGATTGCCATAGGAGAAGGGGGACTTGGCCAGTTTTTCGATGGTGTGGCGGTCCTTGGGGCTCAGACCTTTCACGTCGCGTTCCGAGAGAAAGGTCGGAAAGCTTTTTTCATGAATTCCCTGAAGGTCCTCGTTTACCCTTCGGCGTGCCTGCACATAGGCATCGAAGCGGTTAATCCCGAATACCAGATAAAGCGGCACCCCTAAATACGGAAAGATACTAAGCATCAGGGCCCAGGCAATTGTGCCCTGGGTCGTCCGGTTGGTCATCACCGCATGCCCCGCCAGCACAAATCCGGAGAGTTGCAGGGCGAGAATACCCGTCCCGACCAGAAACGAGTAGAGGTACTGGATCGTAGGGACCATCAAACCCCCAGCACAGTCAAAGTATTACATTTCCGCAAGCCAAACTGAATTGAACAGGCACTATTGAGTTTGCTTTACCAACGTGGGGCGGCCTCGCCGAGGCCGCCGCTTTCGAGGGAACAAAACCGTGAGCCCCTTGACTTAACAGGGCTTAGCGTACACTGCTTACCCTGCTGTTGCCTGACATCTGAGACTCCAATGCTTGGTTAAAGTCTGGGAAACAGCAAAAAAACACCCCCGCCGGGCCTGGCGGGGGTGCTGTTACCTAACATCTGAGACTCCAACACTCAGAATTCGAAACGGGTTGTGATGAACACCTGCCGCGGATCAACAATGCGGTAGGCGTATGGAGAGCCATCGTAGTTTACAGCGATCGGCTGAAGACTGCCGTTTTCCGTGACGTCGCGCACGTTCAGCTGGACGGTCATGCGCACACGCTCGTCGAGAATCAGGCGGCTATAGGATGCCCACAGGTCCAGGTGGAACTGAGCGCTGTCGAAGACGGGGCGGCTCAGGTCCGCAGTGTCGAGGGTGCCGTTGCCGGAGCGATCGTAGCCCATGTAGCCGATGGTGGACTTGTCTTGCCAGCGAATGCCGCCGCCAAAGGTGAAGCCCTGCATGAATCCATCGACGAAGCGGTAATTCGTGATGAAATTCGCACGCCATTTGCGTTGACCGGTGGTTACACGACCTTCGGTGAGGCGAATGAAGTCAACGGCGCTTTGCACGTTCACATCCCACCAGTCTGAAGTTACGTTGTGCCACTGATTCTCAGGAGTGAGGTCTCCACGGTAACCGTCAGCGCTCCAGAAGTTGCGCAGACGAACGGTGCGGTCGCCGCCACGCAGCTGGAAGGATTCCGGCATGTCGTTTGCGGTTGTACTGGTCCAAACGTCCATGCGTTCTTCGACCCATGGATCCCATTCCGGGGCCACATTGGTGCGCACGGTTTCCTGTTTGCCGACGGTCAACTTCATGTTCCAGTTACGCATCGGGTTGTAGGTTACCTGAATTTCCATGCCTTCAGCCGTGGTGTTCTGGGTAGCGCCGACCGGCGGTGTCCCTTGTGGCCAGTCATAGGCGAGGCCCATGATGTCGGCGACCTGCTCTTCCTGAGCGGGGGTCAACGGCAGGTGGTCTTCTGTCCCGGGGAACCTTGCGAAGTCTTCGGATTCCGGATCTTCACCGCTGCGAATGCGAACCACCATCGTTGCCCAGTCGCGGAAGAAATCCGTGTCCATGCGTTGCGTGCGCCAGACCCATGGATCGGTGCCGTGGCGTTCGTTGGCATCGGTGGTTTCAAACCAGTTGACGCGGGCATAGAGCACGCCGCCAAACAAGGTTACGCCGAATCCGTAGTCTTTACCTTCGCCTGCGGGTTTTGGCAGGGAGTTGCCATACCAGTCATAGACCGGGGCGGGCGGAGGGTTGAAGTTGTCGGACTCATTGTAGTGCAGGCTGAATTCGCCGCCGCTCCAGCGGAACGGTTTGAAAACAATACCGCGGGTCGAGGTGGTTCCGGTGATATTTTCCCAGTCGGTCCAGCGATGGAAAAATTCGCGCGGGTTGGGGAAGCGGCCGGCAGTGTAGGTGATTTCGGGAAGCTCGGCCCAGCCATCGGAGCGCCGTGCTTTGTATTCATCACGGCGCCAGCCGAGTGTGGTGACAATGCGCTCATCCCAGAAGTAACCTTGCCAAGCAAAGTTATAGGAATCGATGACGCGTCGTGTGCGGCCGGTTCCGGCATGGGAGATCTCCGTGTTCATGATAACCGGAGCGTCGTACCAGTTTTCGGTTTCCCAGTCGTAGGTGCGAAGCGTGTATTCGGTGGGACCACCGCCACCATTGACTCCCGGGTTGGCTATACCAGGATTCGCCTGATTGACCTGTGCATCCGAACCAATATAGTAGTGGCGGCGCACGCGGCTGCTATTCAGGGCATAGGTCCAGTTTTCCGTGTCTCGTGGAGGAGACGGGGCCCAGCGTTCGTCGCCTGCGATGCGTGCCTGACGTGCGCGCAGGTAGCCTTGCCAGGCATCGTGGCGGGAAGCGAAGCCGAGGAAGCGGTGACGTCCGGCATTGCGCAGGAAGTCGTTGCGATCGGTCAGGTCCAGCGAGTAGGCCAACATGGCGCGCCAGCTGTCACTGGCTTCAGGGTTGCGGGCCGTGTCCGACTGCCAGTCATCAATGTAGGGAGACAGGAAGTTGGGATTCTCGGATCCATCGGGTAGGTGGGAGTTGACGTCCACCATGATGGTTATTGGTGCCTGTTGAGCGAGAGGACGGGTCTCCAGCGTGTCAATGTGCTGGCGGAACCATCCGGCGGAGAAGTAGAGGTTTTCTGCTATGCGTTGCTCCAGCTCCAGATTGTAGGTGCGTCCCCACATTTCACCGAAATTGACCGCATTGATGTTAACGTGGTGAAAATCAAACAGATCGGGATCGGTCAATGGCGGTTCGAACCAGGGCTGCATCACGGGAGAGCCGTCTTCGCGCAGGGGCTGTTGCGGCCAGCGGGTGTGCATCAATGCGCGGTCATAAATCATGTGCTGCTCATCCGTCATCACGCGGTTGCCATCGTCATCATAAACCGGTGGACGGATGTCGTTCTGAGTCGCGTGGTGGGTCTCGATGTAGTAGAAGCTCCCATCGGGATTCACTTTCAGCTCGGGGTCGCCTCCGTTGAAGACAAGACTGCGTACGAACAGTGCGCTATTTTCATCGCCCAGGGCGTTGCCCATGTTGATATTGCCGTAGCCCGAGCTGTCGGGGTCGCTATTCACGTGATCGTCGCCGATCCCCAACACAGCCCCGGGAGACTCAACGTGACGGGTAAAGGGGCCAACGGTATTGCCGTTTTGATAGGTCACCATACGCGAGACCGGATTGTAGGTCGGGCGTCCGTCGGCAATCCAGTTAGTGATCCGCTCGCGCGGGGTGATGTAGTTCGGCCGGCGGTTCTGGTTCCGGTAACGCTCAATGCTACCGCGAATCACGGTGTGTTGGAACGGCTGGAAGGTGAACGCACCGTATTGGCGCTGGGTATCGTCATAGGACGGCTTGCGGCGAAAACCGCGTTGATCGTCCACAGCCGCAATGTAGATCGACAGCATGTCGTCAATGATGGGCTGATTGTGGTTGAAGCTGAAGCGCTTCGCTCCCCAGCTGCCGTATCGGGCGGCGACTTCTGTGTTGCGGACGTTGAGAACCGCGTTGGCAGTCGACTGATTGACAATACCAGCAGGGCTGCCGAGACCGAATATGAGGGAATTCGGGCCGCGGTTGATTTCGACCGTCTGAGTATTGTACTCATCGAACGGCATGCGGGAAATCGTCGGGTGATTGTTCTGTGCAGTGTCTGCCGCAGCCAGACCGCGAATACGGTTGGAGGTTGCTGCGCCGACGCCGAAGGCACCGTTGTGATTGTAGCCCGCTGCGTGGTCTTTAACACCGCCGCGGTCAATCGAATATTCGGTGTAGTTGCCCACACCTTCGGTATTGGCCTCGTAGAGGAAGATATCATTGATATCCAGAGCACCAGTGTCCTCGAGTTGCTGGCGGGTAACGATGGTAATCGATGAGGCCAAGTCGGAGACGTTGGTGTTCAGGCGGCTGCCCGCGAGCGTATTCTCAGCGTGGTAACCGATGTCGCTTTCAGAGGTCACTACCGCAAAAGGCGATAGTTCGAAAACATCCTCGCCGGGGTCCTGGGACCAGGCCACCGAAGCGATGGATAATGAAGCCAGCAATGCCGCTATTCGGCGGCCTTGATGGCTTATTCGTGATGTAGTTTTAGGAGTCATGGTTTTGGAGTTATTTGGTTTGCAGGATTGGCCGGGCCCTAACTTCCAGTAAACCCGGCCAATTAGAGATTTATCGCTATGATCTACATTAAAATTTATTATAAATCATCGTTTTAAACCATAGGATTTGCTTGGACGATAAATTCTAATTAAGGAAAAAATTCCGAAATTTAGCGGAAATCCAAACGAATTAATTCAATAAGGGGAGTCGTCAGGATTTATAATCTTAACCTAAGTTATTGAATGACAGGAAGAGGGGTATCTGTTGGGCTTTCGGCCCGGTATTCTGGGAGTTGAGGTTGTTGGGATAGTTGGAGGTAGGAATAACAGAAATTTTTCCCGATACTTTTCCTTTACGGGAAATTATCAATTGGATGAAAATCTGACAGTCTGTAAGACCGTAAGAATCATATTGTTGCGATGGGCTTTGAATAAGTGATCGCGGAGACAATATGTTTCTGTGGTATAAATCTAACACTATGAAAAACAATAGGTTAAGAAACGTTTGTGGCATTTTCGTACCTATTCTTTTTTGGATGAGGTGAAATAGATCAAGTTTTTCAATAAATATTTGAACGCTTTTCGGGAGGCTTTATGGAAAGAACCTCTATCTTACTGTCAGGCTCTGTGTTGTGGAAGTCCTCTGCGGTATCGCAAATGGGTGTCTGCCATTTCGAATGTGCTTTTCATTGCCATGTAGGCTGCTGCCGGATTGAGTGCGGAACTTTAGAGACATGGCAGAGGCACCGGCATCCGTGGAAACTGTGGACATTATCCTTCCGCTAGAAGTAGAGGAGGATCTTGCTGCGTGGAAACAGGCGGCGGCTCAGAAACTGGGGATTTCGCCTGAAGCGATTACGGAACTGCGTTTATTGAAGCATTCCATCGATGCGCGCCAGCGCAGGATTAAGGTGCAGCTGCGCCTCGAAGTGGGTATCGGCAAGGCGCTGCCGCCGGTGCCGGAATTGAATCCGGAGTTGCCGGAATTGTCCCAGGGAGCCAAGCGCCTGGTCATTGTGGGCTGTGGCCCGGCTGGATTATTTGCGGCTTTGGAGGCTATTGGCCTGGGCTGGAAGCCGGTATTGCTGGAGCGCGGCAAGGATGCTTCGGCCCGACGTTTCGACCTCGCGCCGATCCTGCGCAAGGGAAGGGTGGTCGAGGACTCTAATTACTGCTTTGGAGAAGGCGGTGCCGGGACTTTTTCAGATGGCAAGTTGTACACCCGCGCGACCAAGCGGGGGCCGGTGCGCAAGGTCTATGAGACCCTGGTCGCGCACGGTGCGCCGCAGCGGATCCTGGT
>JAFIGG010000082.1 GCA_020831485.1 Opitutales bacterium | reverse complement strand
CGGCATTACAGAGGACCGGCTTCACTGGTGGTGAGGTGAATAAATCAACAGGCCCATCTGGCTGGTCTCTACGGTGTGGGCGTGGCTGCTGTTGGCATGCTTGCCACCATCGGCATCACCATGAGCATTGATGCCTACGGTCCCGTAGCCGACAACGCGGGCGGAATCGCGGAAATGGCTAGCCTCGGCAAGGAGACCCGCAACATCACGGATTCCCTTGATGAAGTGGGCAATACCACCGCCGCGATCGGTAAAGGTTTTGCCATCGGCGCCGCATCCCTCGCTGGCCTCGCCATAACGGCCGCCTACGTCAATGTGGTCATGATCAAATATCCCGACTTTGACCTCAGCCTTTCCAACCCGGCCGTTCTGGTCGGCATTTTCCTCGGCGGACTCACGCCCTTCCTGGTCGCCTCCATAACCATGAACGCAGTGGGCGACGCTGCACAGGAAATGATTGCGGAAATCCGCCGCCAATTCCGCGAGATCCCAGGCCTTCTCGATGGCGAACCGGATGCCAAACCGGACTCCGCCCGCTGCGTCGACATCGCCACCAAAGCAGCCCTCAAGCGCATGTTTCTCCCAGCCTCCATTGCCATCTTCACCCCCGTCGTCATCGGCTTTGGCCTCGGCCCCGAGACCCTCGGCGGAACATTGATCGGAGCCCTCATCGGCTGCGTGCTTCTGGCCCTCATGATGGCCAACTCCGGCGGTGCCTGGGACAACGCAAAGAAGTTCATCGAGCACGGCAACTACGGCGGCAAAAACTCCGAAGCCCACCGCGCCTGCGTCGTCGGCGACACCGTCGGCGACCCCCTCAAAGACACCTCCGGCCCCTCCATGAACATCCTCATCAATGTCATGGCCATCGTGGCCCTGGTGATCGCTCCATTGCTGTAATCCAGAGATCCCGGGGGAGTGGACGCCCTCGTCCGCTCATTCCACGACCACGCTACGGGCGCGAGGGCGCGCCCGGCCCCGGGGAGCGGACGCCCTCGTCCGCTCTTTATCAGCGGTTAGTTCGACTACTGATACAGATCCTTTAAATGCCTTCTGAGCAGCCGGTGAATCACCACCAAAATAACCACGCTGCTGGCAATAAAAGTAATCAATGCCCAGTCAAAGCCATGCCCTGCAAAGGCCAGAGCTGTCCCCGCGCCCGGGGCGTGCTCCGTATTCGTGATAGTCATAGCAAGCACACACAAGCCTACCGTCACCGCCGCATAGAGAGAAAACAGCCAGGGACTGCTAACCTGCCAGCCTACCGGCAGGTGACTGTGCGTAAGCAGCGATACCAGGCTACCGACAACCAGCGCCCAGCCATGCCCTCCCAAAACCCTGCGGCTCATGGCCGCCGGTCTGTGTGGCGAGACGAACAGAATGAAGGCACTCGAAGCAATCGCTCCGATCAACAAGGCACCCACCGCCTCCGCACCAATTAGAAAATGCTCAAACCACAGCGCAATGAACAGCGTCACCGTCGCCAACCCAACCTGGAACATATACCGTCCAGGCCTCTGCAGGAAATGGGGCGCAATCTGACTCACGGTCATGCATCCAAAGAACTACCAGTCCTAAAGGCAAGCCCTCCTTACTCAACTAAGTCTTGAAGCTGGCAGGATACTCCCGCATGACCAACAGGCTACGTACTGAACCGAATAACGATTCAGTCTGTGTAAGGTAAAAAATCCGCAGTTTCCGGTGAACCGGAATCCATGAGTCCTTTTACGAGTCTCCGCAGATAATCACCAACTCGATCCGTATTACGAGCTTCAGTTAATTCGTTGTGATCGGACTGCCACAAGGTTCCGTCTGAATTCCTCAATTCAACATCTTGCCTGTCTCTCACTTTCCTGACCGCATCGTCACCGGAGCCAATGGTGGATTCACACAGCTCGTCTTTATTAAACTGAGTCCTATAGTCCGCCTGCATATCTTTAGGCAACCAAAGAATATCCCACCTCGCAGGTCCTCGATCGTGCAGTCGAAGCACTTCGGCGTGCGTGCAAAGCTGGTTTGGGTCCATCGGATCCATCTTCCATATGAGGCAAAGCCTCGCAACTTTTCGTAGACCTTTTTCAACCTGTAACTTAGCCAGGGTTTCTACATCTGCATCCTGGCCCTCTGGTTCGAAATCCCTGTGGTTATTACTCCGCTGAAAGTTCATGCCACAAAAGCAAACACCTATGGTATTGGTATTCATCTCTCCAGAATGTGGAATATAACTATTCTGCGCAGTATCGTCGGTTCGATTGCGGTATGAAGGCGACCTTGAACCGGAGTTTAGGTCAGTTCCAATATCCACTTTCACAGAGCCCCTTCGAACAGACTTAAGTCCCTCCAAGTAAAGATTATGGTACCAAAACCGCCAGGATTGCTCCTGCTTTCTCCCAGGGGCAATCCACGTTCCATCACCTCGAGTGATAAAATGGTAGCTGCTCCGAGTTGCAGCATTATCACTCAAAGTATACATAGGGCCTCTATTCCAATGCAATACTATGGTACGCGGTCTCAACCAAATCCGGACCTTATACGCTCCAGGCGATTTGATTCGGATACGCTTGCGATGGTATGGATACGACAAGTCTCCGGCACCTACGCCCTCCTCATCGTCAATTACCGTTGCAGATCCTTCATCGACAACACAGGACAAGCTTACCCGGTGGTACACGCCCGGAGTTGTTGGCACGGCAACAGAGAGATCAGGGAACTCGAGATCGTACTCCCCTTCTGTAATATCGTCGTGGGTTAAAAGCTTCGAACCCACAGAAATGTCATCAGATCCGTCCTCGTTTTCAATATGCCATTCTTTGACAACATCACCGTCAGGAGTCTTCAAGAGACATTTTAAGCCGTCTACAGGCAATTCAGCTGGAAAATTAGTCTCTTCCGTCTTCTCGCTGTCATCGGTATCGTTCTCCCAATCCTGATAGACACCGGAACTATCATCGGCAATAGGATCAAAAAAACAGACTTTGATTCCAAGACTAGGTGGAAAGCCTGAACCTAACCTACCAAGCGACCTCCTTACTCTAAGGTAATTCTTGTTGCGGGTGTAAACACTGTCGCCAACCTTCCTCAATTCGGTTGAAACGTTGTCTGCAAATGGTTCCATTTATGTATTCTCCATTTTGGTGAAAAAGGTCATCCTCCCAACTTATTCTTCGTCGTACCGCTCGCCCAATTCGATCACCGGCACCCTGGCCTGAATAGGAACGTGCAGTAAACCATGTGTCGGCATATAATGTTTAACGGTATCAGCATCCAGGCCTTCGCCAGTTACTTCGACGTCATCGACGGAGTCCCAATCAAGCACGTCTGATTTAGATAGATCCCGAATGGCGTCGACCCGATCGCTGCTAAGCGGCATTGGCCACGGGCCCCAATGGTGATGCTCTGAACTCCATCGGCGGGCTGCCCCAAGATTCGGATCGTCGGGGTCCTCCCGATACTCCGGCACGACGATAAAAATTTCCGTCCCCGGCGAATGTTGGATCATTCCAGGCCTAGCATAGCCATCGGCCTCCGATTCCACCACATAAACCTCTTCCTCGTCATAAATGAATAAGACCTTGGCTCCTTCCACCGGTTCGCCGTCCGCATCCTGCAAACGCACCTCGAGGACAGACCAGTGATCGGTAAGCTCAGGTTCAACATAACGGGATGCATTTTCAGCAGCTGCTTGCCAGTGTTCACGGAACTCCTCAAGCCTCTCACGATTCATCCAACTGGAGGGGGAACGAATCGCCTTAACCACAGCACGCAACCCACCGGCAATCGATTCTGCCGGATTGTCGATAAAGGATTCCACTCTCTCCAACATCTCTCCACGTTGCAATCGAATGTAATACCAGTAAGTCTCAAACCGTAACCAATGACCGTGTTCGTCGTTCCCAAAAACATCCTGCCACGTGGGGATTGCTCTTTCAGCTGCATAACGGTGTCGTCCTCCCTCATACCTTTCAGAGACATGGTGACGCCCCCAGCCCAGACGTTCAATATCCAGAGCTTCATCCCTGAACACCGGATTGGAAACGGTCTGGTTCTCAAAGTGATGATTATAATCCTTTAGGTCGAACCTGAAATCCAGCAAACAGATATCGATCTTCCCCCTTTGTGGAACCCCAGGAAGGTGATTAACTTCTGCATGGGTAAGAAGGATGGGATGCCTGCGAGTCAGCCGAATAGATTCCGGTGACAAAGCGTCTCCTCCCAGATTATATGTATGTTCCCTGGTTTCCAAAGGATGCTTTCCCCATCTCAGGCACATCTTTGCAACAAACCGAAGGCCCTTCTTAACCTGTCTCTCTTTTAGCGGAGAGTTCCCCGGATTGCCACCGTTCCAGGAAGACCGAATGGTCGTCCCAACAGCACCCGCAAAACAAAAGCCAACAGCATTCGAATTAAACCGCCTGGTATGCTGGGCATTGGTCGCAGATACCCCGTCGAGATTGGCACTGACGTTACGATTCTCGCTCCTAATGCGAAAGGTGCCCGTTCCAAAAACTATATAGTGATAGTCATCGTCAGCTGCACCTGGGGTGTAGTTTCCTCCTGTCCAATGCAATACGATGCTAGACGGACCTCGGCCACCCAGGGCTTCCAGCGATTGAATTCTTGGTTCAGGCATGGGAGCTCCTCATTTTTCAGGTTATCTCTCCACCCCACTCGGCGCGGGAATGGGAACGATTTTGAAGCTGATTTTACTGGAAGCTTCCACCTGGTAGTCGAAGCGATTGCTGTAGTTTGCATCCACGGGGGTGGCTCGGGCAGTGATTGCGGGTTTCTTATAAAAAGCGGCCACGGGTTGCTTGGCTATGGGGGTGGGCCTGGGTTTATTGTGCTCGCCTTCGATGCTCATGGACAACTTGATCTCAGCGGTCACTTCGGGGATTTGGTACCAAGTTGGTTGGTAACCGATTTCCTTCAGGGCCGCGGCTGTTTTGTCGCTGCCTTCGTAAATCTGCTCTATGGTTTCCAGTGCGGCGATGTCGAGGTCGCGCTGGGCTTGGGCAACTCCCTTCCCTACTGAAGCGATGAGGTCGCTGATGGGGCTGGAAAGGGGCTCGAGTCTGAGCAGCTTGTCTTGAGTATTCATAAATTATGAGGATTTGGATTCAATGGCACGGCCAATCAATACGGTAACGCTGGAACCGGCGGGTAAATCGTTGTTCCGTCCGGAAGCGGGTATCTGGCGCAGAACTCTGCCGACATTTTCGCTGTCAGCAGGCACGCTCTGCTTGCGCACATCAAGGCGCAGGTTGCCCTCCCGTGCCCGGATGCGGGCCATGGACTCGGTCAGCCCCACGAGTTCGGGCACCGCTACCGATTGATTGCGTTCGCCCTCGGACGTGGGTGCAAAGTCATAGGAAAATTCACTGAGGATGTCCCGCAGGTCCTTGGATTCCTGAGCGGTCGGCAGGCGAAAGCCGTTGCCCTCTTCATTTGGGATTAGCTTGGTCTTGAAAGAGACGCGGCCCAACTTGTAAGCACCGGAACTTTCCCGGATGGAATCCTGGGCCTGCTTAATTTGCTGCTGACTCGAAAGCACTAGATTCTGAATAGAGCTCTGCTTGAGCGTTGCCTCATTGAGCTGCTCAATGCGCTTATCCTTCTCGGCGATAACCTCGCCCAGTTGCTGCTCAACCTTCTTCACTTCTTTCTGAATCCGCTCGGAGAGCTCAACCCGGGGAATCGCTGTTTTCTTGAAGTTTTGCAGCTCCTTCAGCTGAGCCTTCAACGGGGCCTGAATATCCTGCACCACCTTTGCATCGACCTGATCGATCGATACCGCACGCATGGATTCGGTTGCCTTGGGTTGAGCGGCCTTTGCGACCGCACCCTTATTGATCGATGCAACCGCCGCCGTGCGCGCTTGTGTAAGCTGGCGCACAGCTGCGACGCTTCCGACCTTGTTGGCGTCAGGCACCGCCACATTGCCAAAGTCGACATTGCTGCCCTGAAAGTTGGTCGGCGTATCACTGAGGATCACCAGACGGTTTCCGACGCGGGCTCGAATCATCAAACGCGGTTGAAAGTCGGCGTCCGACAACTCCAGGCTAAACTGGACGCGACCTCGCGCATCGCTGTTGGCCGTCGCCCTTCGCGTGGCCTGGCCCCGGGCATTGAAGGTGCACAACTGCGCCGCAATGCGGGCAGCCGGCTTATCGTTGGAATCAACTAGAACTGCTCTGACGTTTAATTTCACTTTGTATTACTCAGAATTGTCTGGGGTTTCAAAAATCAGGCTCTCCGATGTGCCGGCCGCAAAGACTGCAATGGCAATCTGTTGGCCAGGCTTGGAGGTCACTTTGAGGGTTGCCGTTGCCTCACCATTCTCTTCGGCGTCAACAACCGCCTGAAGAATGCGGGTTCCAGGCGGCAGCTCCTCCTGCCCTTCCTCAAGCTGTCCCTCGGCGATCGCTTCGCTGTTGAGGTAGGCACTGTAATCTCGGTCGACATTGAATTCGACCTCGGTCCCTTCCAATGCCTCACCAAGCGTATTCAGAACCTGAGCAACCACCTCAACCTCAGTCTTCTTGCCGGTGTCACGCAGGCGCAGGTTCAACACAGGAAGGGGCGAACCGCCGTTTGCCGGAACAGAGACGAACCGCCCTTTGATGGTGCTGGCAGCACTGGCTTCAAAACTCTCGGAGGAGGATGTATTGCCAGGATTCAACGGAATCGCACGAATCTTGGGTTGCAGCATTTCGACCCGCTGCGGCTGCGGAATCGAAGCGACCGAGGCGAGACGGGCAACCGAGGGATTACTCGTCTCCTGCTCCTCCATTTCAAAGGCCATCTTGAGTTCAAACTCAAGGGAGGGAATATGGTAAGTTATCGGACTCTCTCCGGGGCGTGAAACGTGGATCTGGCTCAGCTCCTCCTGAGCCTTGCGCAGCCCATCGGCTATCCCGACCAGATACTGGTCGATGGTTCCGTTGATTAAATTCTGTCCTTTATTCAATGACATATAAAACTTTCTCTTAACTAAAGCGTGCGAACTCTTCCCGTTTCGCCTCCAGTTTGCGTACGGCCATCTCGCGCCGGTCCTCCAACAAGGCTTCTTCTTTCCGCTGCGCAATGCGCTGATGACGAAGCTGGTCCCGGACCTCTTCCAGGCGCTGCTCATGCAGACGCTTTTCCTGCAAACGCTGCACGGCCTGCTCTTGCTGGACCTGCTGCTTTGCCCGCATCAAACGCTGTTGTAGACGTTCCTCCATAGCTTCGCGCTCGCGCTCCAGACGGGCTTGCTCGCGCCGCCTTCGCGCCGCCAGCCGTGCCTCCCGCAAACGCCGTTCACGCTCGGCCTGGGCTCTCAGACGAGCCTCTTCCGCCTCCAACAATCGCTTGCGCTCCAGACGCAACGCCTCCAGGTGCCGTTTTTCGAACAGCTGCCGCCGTTCCATCACCCGCCGGCGTTTGCGCTGCTCGATGCGAGTCTTTTTGCTGTGAACAAAAACCGGATAGGCCAACTCCTTGCGCCGCGCATCCGGATCCTCCTCGTCATCGGCCACGGGGATGCCCGCGCAGCGTTTGAGGTCGCGTTCGAGCTGCTGGTGCCTGCGCAACAACTGTTTGATCCCTTCCGGCACGTCCGGGTTGTCAAACAACTCAGCAATACTTTTCGGGGCCTCGGAAGCGGTAGCAGACTGCTCCCGGCTCGCGGCCTTCGGCTGCGGTTCCGGGTCAAGAAAATCTTCCCAACTGCGGTAGCTGTCCATTGCTGGCGGTTATACCTTTGCCTTAATTCTCGATCAGCGCACGAATGCGTTCTTCCAACACCCTGGGCGCCGGCACGTTGACCAGTTTGGTTCGCAGCAAACTCGAGCCTTCCGCGGTATACTGATACTTGGCCGCATAGGATGCGTTCACCGAACTCGCATTGACGGAAGCACCACCACCGAGGTAAGGTATGCCAACCAGTCGTCCGGAAGCCTGCGCACTGCGTCGGCGGTGCGAGTTTTCAGTCTCCTGACTCATGCTGATAGATACCTTTACCTCGATAATCGTATCGACAAATTGATAGAAGGTTGGAGTAAAGCCCAACTCCAGCATAGATACCTGCTCGCCATTGAAGCGAACTTTGGTCGCGGGAATCGTAATGCTTTCTTCGGGATTTTCCGGATCCGGAATTTCCGTTTCCACACCGGACATCACCTGCGCCAATTGAATGGAGGTCTGGTCGAGCGCAAACTGCGCCTGGGCGATGGACATTCCCAGCTTCTGCACCATTTCGGGGAAAGGCACATCAAGCAGGTCCTGTCCGACTGATGATTCGTTAGCCATGGGTCTTCCTTTTCAATTGGGGATTAGTTATTTTCGGCAAGGCGACGGATTCGCTCTTCCAATGCCTTCGGCGGTGGAACCGGAGCCAACTTGGTACGCAGCAGGCTGGAGCCTTCGGCGCTGTAGCTGTATTTACTCGAATAGGTGGCATCGACCGTCGTCGTGCTGGCCTGATTGCCGCCAAATATCCGGCGGAAGAAACCAGGTGAGCTGGACTCCTCATCTACCGTATTGGTTTCATCCAGGGTTTCCTCGGTCATCTTGATCGCGATTTTCACCTCTATGATGGTATCAACGAACTGATAAAAGGTCGGCGTGAAACCGAGCTCAATCATGCTGACGTCTTCGCCATCAAAACCGATTTTATTACGGCCCATGAATTTGGCCGTGGTAATGCTCGCTTCATCCAGCTTTACCTGGGCCTCTGCAATCGCAAATGCCATGTTGCGAATCATGTCCCCCATCGGGACATTGAGTAGATCTTTTCCTATGCTTTCTGCCATTTTTTAAGTGATTTGGAATTTTTGTTTTCAGTGAAATTTGTTCAGACTCCGTTCAGTCCTCCGTTTCGTCCTTGCTTTCCGACTGCAGCAGCCGGGCCAGAGCCGACGGACTCGGAACGGCTACAAAGTGGGCCTTGATGGAACTGGATGCGCTGAGATCGTAGGAGAATTTTGAACTATAGGATGCATCGACCGAGGCGGAAAAAATTCCGTATCCAGCCCCAACAGATGCCCCCACGGAGACTTTCGTCGATTTACCCATAGTCAGGGATACCTTTGCCTCCACGGTCGCATCCGTGATCTGGTAAAAAGTCGGACTGAACCCGAGCTCCAACAACGAGCGCCGTCGGCCCTCCTCTCCAGACAGCTCCACCCCGTAGCCTTCATCGTTCCGGGCCATCATCTGGGCAATCTCCACGGAGCTCCGGTCCATGCTGTGCTGAGCATTGGCGATGGCTCGTCCCAACTCCTCAACCATTTGCGGGAGCGGTGCCTGGGTTACGGCTTCCAATTGTTTTTCCATTCAACAGGTCCCGGTCAGGTTTCTTCTGTCTCAGGTTCTTCCGGCTCTGTCGGTTCCTCAGGTTCTTCGGGCTCTTCCGGTTCAGCGGAATCATTCTTGCTGGCGGAATTCGCACCTGCATGGCGCCGCAGGGCCTCTGTAAAGGTCGAGGGCGAAGGAACCGATACCAGTTTGGCGGTAACGCGGGAGGAGCCTTCCTGCTCATAACCAAAGCGACCGTGCACATCCAGGCTCACCGGACTGCCCATTGGAATCAAGGACTTGGCTCCCTCTGTCATATCCAGATCCACTCCCGCTTCCACTTCGAGCGTGATGGTCATTTTGACCTCCAACTCCACTTCCTGGAAGTGGTAGAAGGTCGGACTAAACCCAAGCTCCAGCAAGGAGCGTTCGACAACTTTGCCATTCTCATCCTTGAGCGGGATCTTGGTCTCCCCCAGCAGGGCACCGATCTGTACCCCTGTGGCATCCATCTCATACTGAGCTTTGGCGATCGACTTGCCCAGACTTTCAATCAAAGCCGGAACCGGCGCATCCAGCAAGCGCTGGCCTATACTAAAACTATCGAGGAACCTATTCATTTCGTGCCTTGTGGTTAGCGGTTTTGTGGCATGGCCATCGGGCCAAATATTTCAGAATCGGAAAGTGTAGTAGCGATGTCCGGGCGGACAGTTTCAGCCCTCACCGAGAAATAGCCGTGGCTCTGCTGTTCTTCCTGCAATCGCCGCGTATCAATGTGCAGGCGTGCCCGGCACCAGCGCAGCAAAGTGTCTGCCAGTGGCAATTCGGCATCGAGTTCCCCGGCAACCCGACAAGCTTCCGCCAGCGCGGTCTCCGCGGCCTCACGGTTGCCTAGTTTCAAATGCACGACACCCCGTCGCTGTTGCAAGACCGCCCAGTCGTAGCGCATCAGTTCATTGCTCAATCCAGACCGTTTTTGCAAAGCTTCAACCTCGTCGCAGTACTTCAGCACCGCGTCCAGGGAACCGTCTTGCTCCAAGGCTTCCACCAGGCACTCCAGATAGTGCCGAAAAAAGGCTTCCGGGTCTTCGGCTTCCACGGTCAGGCGCATGGCGATCCGGTAACAGCCCATCGCGCGGGCAAAGTCTCCCTGCAGAGCGTGCAACTTGCCTTGCTCGGCAATGCGCAAGTGGATGCGGTGTTCTATTTCGGTCTCCGTTTCAGCCATAATTTCAAATTTTCAGAATTTTTGTTTCCGTGCCCTGGCGGGCCAACTCGTGTCGAATCCAGCGCGCCTGTAAGTCGCTGAACGGCCCCTCAAATTGCAGGGGAACAGGTCCACTCAAGCGGCGCAGGACTTCAGTCTCCGACATGCCAGCCAGCAAGCGGAGGATACGCGCTGCCTGCTGGCGGTCGCCCAGTATCTCCAGGCGCAGTGAAAAACACTGCCAGGACAGCAGATGACTGCTCGCCCTGGCCTTTAACTCAGTCAAAGCCCGGACATGTTCCTGCTGTTGCGCAGTGTTCAGGCTACGACCGATAACTACCGGCAGCGCCTCCAGAATGCGTTTACCCGCATTCACCGGAATGCCCAGCTTCGCATGCAAATAAGCGACCAATTCCGATGGCTGCGGCCCCTGTTCATGCAGAACAAGGTCGTAGCGGGCGTAGTCCCGGTTGAGCACCTTGAGCCCGGCAATGTGCCGCATCCATTCGCTGCGGTAAGCCTGCAGCGTATTCCAGTCCAGCCCCAAAGCCAAAAGCCCGGATGCCTGTTGAGCCGATTCCCCCAGGCACTGGGCGTCAATTCCTGCAGTCGCCAACTGCTGCTCAAGCCGACGTAGACTGGAACGGTCTTTGGGATCCATGTATAAATCATAGCAGGCCTGCCGTGGACGCGATGCGTCTACCTTTGCCCCTGCCCGCTCAAACCGCTCCCGCAGAGCTGTAACGGCGACTTCAGAGAGGTTGCCCATTACCACAGCAGGACTCTTGCAGAGCAGTTCAACAGCCTTTTCCGGTTGCACCTGCAGAAGATCCACCAGCGAACTCAAGACCTCCGAAATGCCGTCCACCCGATCGACAGCCAGCGCAATTTCCCATTCGCCGACACCGGAATCCTCCTTATAGGATTCATCCACAACCCGGGTGCGGGCTCCCGCCTGATTGAGGACTTCACTTAGTTTTTCCGCCTTAGCTTCCGGCAAACCTTTCATTAGAATCCCCGGCGCTTGATACAGACATCTGGCCACCTGCGCCTGAGATTGCCCGGACAATTGGGCGAACTGACGAATCAACGCACTGCCACAGCTACCAGGTGATTCGACAAGCAATTTGAAAGAGCTGACCTTTGAAAAATCCTTGGTCGTGGATTCAGTGCAGGTGGAACCAGAACTGGGAGAGTGAGAAAGCATCGAGACGTGCCCGATCCATAGAAGCACCCCAGAGCACATCAAACATAAACCTAAGAAATACCTATTATTACAGGATCTTTACCTATGCTCATGCTTACCCTTCAACCAGGACGGGGCTATCTCACTCAGTTTCCAAGGGGAATGCAATGGACCTGGATGCTGTGGGGTTGTTGGGCTGTGAGGCTGTAGGGCTGTAGCGAACCAACGATAGTGGTTCGTTAGATCCGCACCAGAAAACCCGAATGCCCCCAGCCAATACCTGTAAGCTCCCTCTCGCTCTCAGCTCCTCTCCCCCTCAGCTCCTAAACCAGCCCATGCGCCCTCAGGACGGGCGCGCCTACGATTACCCAAAGATAAATAACG
>JAFIGG010000081.1 GCA_020831485.1 Opitutales bacterium | reverse complement strand
AATGCAATGCTCTACAGCAGTTTCACGGATGCGACTCTCGAGCTACCCCTGGATGCGGAGGCCTATGCCGAACTGCTAAAAAAAAAGATAACTGAGTCCCGCTTTGAGAAGAAGGTTGTCAATGAGGGCCGAGTCAGCGACTTTCAATAAACCTAGCTATGGATAAATTAAGAGACGGAATGAATTGGGCGCCCAAAGCCGAAACGCCCAAACCGGTTGTGAAAAAAGGTGAGTTTATTTTTGCCTCCGCTTTTTTCGAGCATGGACACATTTTTGGCCAAACTGAAGGACTCCTGGAGGCCGGCGGCGTTTGCAAGTGGGCCTGGGATCCGGATCCCAAGAAGCTGGCGGACTTCTGCGCAAAGTATGAGGGCGTGAAAGCGGCCGAATCCTATGAGCAGATTCTCGAAGATCCCGAAGTGCATCTGGTAACGGCCGCTGCCGTGCCTTGTGACCGCGCTGAGATCGGTTTCCAGACCCTGCGTGCAGGCAAGGATTACTTTACCGACAAATCGCCCTTTACCACGCTGGAGCAGCTGGAAGAGGCAAAGAAGGTCGTGGCCGAGACCAATCGCAAATACATGTGCGATTTCTCCGAGCGCTTGCACAATGAAGCCAGCTACCATGCTGGCGAGCTGGTGCGTCAGGGTGCCGTGGGTGAAGTCGTGCAGATCATCAATCTGGCCCCGCACAACCTCGCCCGCGATGGCCGTCCGGAATGGTTCTTTGATAAAGAGAAATATGGCGGCATTTTGACCGACATCGGCTCGCACCAGTTCGAGCAGTTCCTTTATTTTGCAGATGCCAAGGACGGCGTGGTGAATTTCGCCCGCGTCGACAACTTCTTCAACAAGGACAAACCGGGTCTCGAGGATTTTGGCGAAGCCAGCCTGACCCTCGATAATGGCGTGTCCTGCTACTGCCGTCTCGACTGGATGAATCCAGCCGGACTGCGCTCCTGGGGCGATGGCCGGACCATCGTACTCGGCAAGACCGGCACCCTGGAGATCCGCAAGAATATCGACATTTGCACTGATCCGCTCGAAACCCAGGTCATTTACCTGATCGACGGGGAGGGCGAGAAACGCATTCCCTGCACCGGTAAGGTCGGGTTTCCGTTCTATGGTCAACTGGTTCTCGACGTGCTCAATCGCACGGACAAGGCAATGACTCAGGATCACTGCTTCAAGTCAGCCGAGCTTTCACTGCTGGCGCAGAAGTTTGCCGACGAGCAGAACGCCAAGCGCTAAAGGCGTTTGATTTAATTTACTGACTTCAAAAAAGCTGCTTCTGGAATGCCAGAAGCGGTTTTTTTGTCGTTAATTAGCCTCGTTCTTTTTTACAGCTATACTGTAAACTCTTGACTTTCTTGTGATTGCTTTGAGGGCTCGGTTCTTTTGGCCCATTATGAAAAAGTTCCCAAAGGATTTCACATGGGGTTGTGCAACAGCAAGCTATCAGATTGAGGGTGCATGGTTGGAGGGGGGTAAAGGCTTATCGATTTGGGATGCCTTTACGCATCTGCCCGGGAAGATTAAAAATGGCGATACAGGCGATGTTTCCTGTGATCACTATCACCGGTTTAAAGAAGATGTTCGGTTGATGGCCTCGCAGGGGCTGAAGGCCTACCGGCTTTCAATTGCCTGGTCCCGCATTCTGCCGCAGGGCAGGGGGGAAGTGAATGCTGAAGGTATCAGATTTTATTCGGATCTGATCGATGCGTTGCTGGCCGAGGGAATTACTACCTGGGTGACTTTGTACCATTGGGATTTACCTCTTGCTTTGCAGATGGAAATAGACGGCTGGCGGAATCCCGCAATTGCGGATATTTTCGCCGACTATGCTGCCGTGTGTTTCGAGGCCTTTGGTGATCGGGTGAAAAATTGGATAACACTGAACGAACCATGGGTCGTATCGATATTCGGGCACGGAAACGGAGTAATGGCTCCTGGTAGAGTATCACGATCCGAGCCCTATGAGGTTGCGCACCAGCTATTGCGGGCACATGGAAAGGCGGTGGCTGTTTACCGCGAGCGCTATCAGCCGGGACAGCAAGGCCGCATTGGTATTACAAATAACTGTGACTGGCGTGAACCCTATTCGGACTCTAATGGAGACAAAGCGGCGGCGCAGAGAGCTTTGGAATTTTTCCTGGGATGGTTCGCGGATCCGATTTATCTCGGGGATTATCCTGAAGTGATGCGTCAGCGTCTGGGAGATCGCCTGCCTGTCTTCAGCGATGAAGATAAGGCTGTGATAAAAGGTTCCAGCGACTTCTTTGGCTTGAACCATTATTCCACGCTCTATGCAGCCGATGTGAAACCCGGCGAGACGGTAGAGACTGATCCATATGGGAACGGTGGTATGTCTGATGACCAGGACGTGAACCTTATCAGTGATCCCACATGGAAGAAAACCTCTATGGGCTGGAATGTAGTGCCCTGGGGATGCCGAAAGATGCTGCACTGGATTAATCAACGGTATGACCGACCGGAAATTATTATTACTGAAAACGGTTGTGCCTGTGATGACCGGTTGGTGGATGGAACGGTCGAAGACGTGGATCGGATCGAGTTTCTGCGCCTCTATCTGGAGCAATGCCAGCAGGCGATAGAGGAAGGCGTTCAGCTAAGGGGCTATTTTGCCTGGTCGTTTATGGACAATTTTGAATGGGCACTTGGGTATTCCCAGCGATTCGGATTGAACTACGTCGATTATGCGAGCGGCCAGCGTTATCCCAAGGCCTCGGCGAAATGGTATTCCAATTTGATAAAAGAACAAACGATTCAGGTATAAACACAGCGTTCTCAGCACACTCACTCCTGCCCCTTGAACTCTCGATCTGAAACCATTCCCGTCAGGGAAAAGATCGCCTATGGTTTGGGCGATACCGCAACCAATCTCGTCTGGCGCACCCTGATGGTGTTTTTGCCATTCTTTTATACGGATGTATTTGGACTCTCTGCTGCAGCCGTTGGAACTCTGCTGCTGGTTAGTCGCTATGCCGATGGAATTTCCGATTTTCTGATGGGCATCCTTGCCGATCGGAGTCGTTCGCGCTGGGGAAAGTTCAGGCCTTGGATCATAGGAACGGCGATACCTTTTGGTGTTTTGACTGTTCTGACTTTTACGACCCCGGACTTGGGTCCGACAGGAAAGTTAATTTATGCCTATCTTACCTACAATGCTCTACTGATTGTCTTTACGGCTAACAATGTTCCCTACTCGGCGATGACGGGAGTCATGTCTCACGACCCCGGGGAACGAACCTTGCTATCCTCTTACCGCTTCTTCTTCGCCTTTCTCGGGGCGATTCTAACTCAGGGATTTAATACCTATCTGGTCGATTTTCTCGGTCAGGGCGACCGTGTAGCCGGGTATCAGTGGACCATGACTTTATTCGCGGTGCTGGCGGTTGTTTTGTTTACCATCACCTTCCTTAACACCCGTGAGCGGGTGGTCGCGCCAGAGCGAAACAACCTTGAGCTAAAAGAAGATCTCCGGGACCTGTTTAGAAATAAGGCATGGGTTATTCTGTTTTGTGTGGGGCTGTCCTTTGTTTCGCTGACGACGCTGAAACAAGGAATGACCATGTATTATTTTAGCTATTATATTGGGAGTATTTCTGCTGCCGCCAGCTTCATGGTCATCTGTACGGTGGGGGCAATGATCGGTGCAGCTCTAACTGGGAAGTTGAGTGCCCGTTGGGGAAAACAGGCAGTGATGAAATGGTGCTTTATTCTGGCGGGTGTCAGCAGCGCGGCTTTGTTTGTTGCGCGTCCGGATGATTTTGTCCTGATTTTCGTGCTTGGTTTTATAACTGAAATGGCAACGGGGCCGATCGTGACCCTGTTTTTTGCCATGCTCGCAGATGCAGCCGATTATTCGGAATGGAAGAACTACAGGCGGGCGACCGGATTGGTCTACTCGGCCGGAACACTTGCCATTAAGTTCGGAACTGGAGTTGGCGGTGCCTTGATTGGCTGGACGCTGACGATTGTCGGCTACACAGCGAATGTTGAACAAACGGCAGAGTCTTTGCTGGGAATCAGGTTGTTGATAAGTGTATTCCCAGCCATGGCGGCCCTTCTTGGTCTGGTTGCGTTTCGCTTTTACCCGATTACTGATGAGTTGCTGGAAGAAATTCGGAGCTCCCTCGAAGCCCGTCACAAAAGAATATGAAGAGTCTGCCCTTACTGATTATCGGATGGATGGCCTTCGTTGTAACAACCAACGCTGCGGAGTCAACCACTGCACACCAAAGTCCCCGCGCTGAGATCATTCGACAATTTAGTATTTACGAGCGTTTTGATGCTTACTTAGCCTGGCCGGATATGGTTCGTGCTGCCAATGGAGATATTGTAATCCTCTTCACCCGAACGGAGGAACATTTGGGCCCTGATGGCGAGATTATGTTGGTGCGTTCGACGGATAACGGAGAAACCTGGCTGCCGCCCGCGGTTGCTTACGATTCGCCCCTGGATGATCGCGAGTCTGGCGTGACTCAACTCAACGACGGGCGCCTGCTCGCGCATATTCGCTCTGTGCAGTGGACTCCTGAAAACTATTTGAATTTGCCTCAGAATGCCTATGAGACAGCCCAGATTGGGCGTTGGATTCGTCACACTCAGCAGCCTGAATACCTTGCTGCTGCGCATTTGAGCGGAAGCTGGCATGTGATCAGCGACGACAGCGGCGTCACTTGGTCTGAGCCCAGACCGGGGACAGACAGTATTCACGGTGGCATTCAATTGAAGGATGGTTCTTTGCTGGTGGCTTCCTACTTCAAAGAATATGATCACATAGGTGTCTACAAGGCGGATTCGGAATGGGATGAAGTCCGTAAGATTGCAACGGTTCATGGCCCTGATCCCAATAGCATTCGATTTGGTGAACCACATATTCTGCAAATGCGCAGTGGCCGGATACTGATGATGATTCGCGCCACGTCGGTCCCCTATAACGACGGTTCTCCGCGAAGCTACCTTTGGGCCAGTTATTCCGATGATAACGGTGCCAACTGGGTTGAACCCTATCAAACTGAGCTATGGGGCTTTCCTCCTCATCTACTGGAACTCTCGGACGGACGAATTCTGTGCAGCTATGGTCACCGGCGTCCGCCCTTTGGGCAACGCGTGTGCATTAGTGAGGATGGCATCACGTGGGAAAAAGCCAACGAATTGATCATTCGTGACGGAGCTAACAAGGATCTGGGTTATCCGGCCTCCATTGAATTGGAGCAAGGGAAGATTTTGACGATCTATTATCAATCGAATGTCGACGCCGATGCCGAACCGCGGATGGTCCCGCCGGATCCCAATCGGCGCAAGCCGGGGATCCTGGGGACCATCTGGCAGTTGCCTTGAGCTTAGACGGACGGTAAGCCGGATAGGGCCATGGCGATGGCTTCTTCCGGGTATTCGTAGTCGCGCAGCTTGCCTTCGTGGTAGTCGATGTAGGCTTGCATGTCGAAGTGGCCGTGGCCGCAGAGATTGAAAAGGATGGTCTCGCTCTTGCCTTCCTCCTTGCAGCGCAAGGCTTCCTGAATGGCACCTGCGACCGCGTGGGTAGCTTCAGGGGCGGGGATGATGCCCTCGGCCTTGGCGAACTGAATGCCGGAGGCGAAACACTCCAGCTGATTGATCGCGCGCGCATCCGAAAGTCCGAGCTTGAGCACATGGCTGACCATCGGGGCCATGCCGTGGTAGCGGAGCCCGCCACTGTGGAAGCCCGCTGGAACAAAACCACTGCCCAGCGTATGCATCATGACCAGTGGCGTCAGCTTCGCGACATCGCCGTAATCGTAGGCCAGGTGACCCTTGGTCAGGGTAGGGCAGGCCGACGGTTCGACCGCCAGCAGGCGCACATCTCGCCCGCCGCGCAGCTTCTCGCCGAGGAAGGGGAAGCAGATCCCACCGTAGTTGGAGCCGCCGCCCGTGCAGCCAACAATGACATCTGGATAATCTCCCGCCATTTCAAGCTGCTTCTGCGCCTCGATTCCGATCACCGTCTGGTGGAGCAAGACGTGGTTGAGTACGCTGCCCAGGCAATAGCGGGTATCTTCATTCTGTGCCGCCACTTCGACTGCTTCCGAAATCGCAATGCCCAGCGAACCGGTGCAATCCGGATCATCCTGTAGAATCTTGCGTCCGCTCTCCGTTGTGTCGGATGGGCTGGCGATACAGGTAGCGCCATAGGCTTCCATCAAAGCGCGTCGATAGGGCTTTTGATTGTAGGAGACCTTAACCATGTAGACCAGGCACTCGAGGTCGAACATCGAACAGGCCATGCCCATCGAACTGCCCCACTGACCAGCCCCGGTTTCGGTGGCGATTTTGCGGATGCCTTCAAGTTTGTTGTAGTAGGCCTGGGGGACGGCTGTATTCGGTTTATGCGAACCGGAAGGGCTGACGCCCTCCCATTTGTAATAAATCTTCGCCGGCGTATCCAACGCCTTCTCGAGTCTGCGTGCCCTGTAGAGCGGCGTGCAGCGCCATTGCAGCAGTATTTGCCGAACTGCGTCGGGGATCTCAATCCAGCGTTCGGTCGAAACCTCCTGTTTGATCAGCTCCTCCGCAAAGAGTGGCGCCAGATCGGCCGGGGTTATCGGCTTTTTGGTCCCCGGATGCAGCACCTCCGGCATGGCTTCAGGCAGGTCGGCCTGCAGGTTATACCAATGCGTGGGGAGCGCATCATCGGACAACAAATATTTAAGGGTATTCATCGCGGTGAGAGTTAGAAAGAATCCACCCCGCTGTCAATCGACACTGTCTGGATTTCGACGGAAATTAGTCTTTCATAATTAACCGAGATCGAAACCGTCGGTGCATTAATAAGACTTCAGGCTTGCTCAAGCAGAACTTATGCTTAGCAGTGATAGCTCGTTTTCACCGCTCCTTATGAAAGATCATTCTGCTCCCCCGGCATCCGCTGATGTGGATCCCCACGTTTTGTATTGGCGTAAGAACTTGCGGCTGATGATTGGGCTTCTGATCATCTGGGCCATTGCCGGCTTGGGTTGCGGTGTTTTATGGGCGGACTTTCTGAATGAATGGTCGCTGTTCGACACGGGTTACCCGCTGGGTTTCTGGTTCGCGCAACAAGGGAGCATTCTGATCTTTGTGTTGTTGATCCTGATCTATGCGGTTGCGATGAACCGACTGGATCGTCGATTGAAGCAGTCGGTCGCAGAACGTAAGCGGCGCAAGGCGGAGGCAGACGCATGAATATCCAGATCTGGACGTATTTATTTGTGGGTCTGAGTTTCGGGCTTTACCTGGGCATCGCCTGGTGGAGTCGGGTGCGGGATACTCAGGGTTTCTATGTGGCCGGTCGCGGTGTGCCTGCTGCTGCAAATGGCATGGCGACGGCCGCCGATTGGATGAGCGCGGCCTCGTTCATTTCCATGGCTGGCCTCATCTCTACCATGGGCTATGCTGGTGGTGTTTACCTGATGGGCTGGACAGGTGGGTTCGTTTTACTGGCGTTGTTGATTGCTCCCTATTTGCGCAAGTTCGGTCAATACACGGTTCCGGATTTTGTTGGCGACCGATTCGAATCACAAATTGCCCGACTGGTTGCAGTCGTCTGTGCTATCTTTATCAGCTTTACATATGTAGCCGGTCAGATGCGCGGAGTGGGTGTCGTCTTTAGTCGTTTTCTCGAAGTGGATGTGACGGTGGGCGTATTGATCGGAATGGTGATCGTCTTCATGTATGCGACCCTTGGAGGTATGAAGGGCATTACCTGGACCCAAGTCGCGCAGTACTGGGTTTTGATTACAGCCTTCCTGGTCCCAGCCTTTGCTATCTCTTTTAAACTGACAGGCACCTTGCTGCCACAGGCGGGCCTGGGAGCCGAGTTGATTGGAGAGGGCATCTTTTTCTTCGAGAAACTGAACCAGATTCAGGAGGATCTGGGTTTTGGTTCCTACACCGAGCCCTTTCTTGGTTCCTGGGATAAGGTCAATGTGTTTTGCGTGACCTTGGCCCTGATGGCGGGCACGGCGGGTTTGCCTCACGTAATTGTCCGCTTCTACACTGTTAAAAACCCTGAAGCGGCACGTTGGAGCGGGTTCTGGGCCTTGCTGTTCATTGCGGCGCTCTACCTGACAGCTCCCGCGGTTGCCGGCTTTGCCCGCTATTATATGCTGGAGGGTTTGAACGGCGCAACCGAGGAGGAGTTGCCGGGATGGTTTCAAAGCTGGGAGAAAACAGGGCTGATTCTGTGGCTGGACGACGGCGACGGGGTCGTGCGCTACAGTGCGGGTGATGACAATGAGATCTTCCGAACGGGCAGCCTGGGGGTTGCGCAGATGGCCGATATTGCCCGGCGCCATCAACAGTTCGTCGACTCCGGTGGTGAACGCGGCGTGGATGGGCGCAAGGTCCTGCGTGAAATGGGACTTTCCGGACCGGACCGCGATATCATCGTTCTGGCGACCCCGGAAATGGCAGGCCTGGCGGAATGGATTATTGCCTTTGTAGCGGCCGGTGGTCTTGCCGCCGCCTTGTCGACTGCCAGTGGATTGCTGCTGGTTATCAGTTCGTCCGTGGCCCATGATTTGTATTACCGAATCCTGAAACCGACTGCCGGCGAAAAAGAGCGCTTATTGGTCGGGCGGGCGGTTATTGGTGTGGCCGTGGTCATCGCCGGATTGTTTGGCATTTATCCGCCTGGGTTTGTCAGTGAGGTAGTGGCCTTTGCCTTCGGCTTGGCCGCTGCCAGTTTTTTCCCAATCATCGTGCTGGGCATTTTCAGTCGAAGGGTGGGCACTATTCCAGCTATTTGTGGAATGCTCAGCGGCATCGTCTTTACTGCAGGCTATATCATCATGACGGTGTTCATGGATATGCCCCTCTGGAGTTTTGGCTTCAGCGAACAAGGAATCAGCCCGCAGGCGATAGGAACCTTTGGCATGCTTCTGAATTTTGCCGTTACCCTGGGATTAACGCCCTGGTTCAAACGACCAAGCGAGCGGGTTCAGGAACTGATTCGCCAAGTCCGTGAGCCTGAAGACTCGACGCCTGCGGTTGAGATCGAAACTTCAGCTGAGCATTGAGCAAGTTCCGGGGGGCGGACGCCTCGTCCGCCCGCGCTGGTTGCGCGCAATGGGCGCGAGGGCGCGCCCATCCCCGTTATGCTGCCTGCCCGGCCCTGCCGTGGGGGACCGCTGCAGCTACGTTGGCTCTTCGGCTTTTAGCGTAAGAATTCCCCTTGTTTGCCGATTTGAAGCGACTACCTTCAATTACCTCTATGATTTATCGACTGCCCCCAGTTTTACTTGCTTTGCTGGCGCCGTTCTGTGCCTTGTTTGCGCAGGAGGTGCCGCCGCCGGCTGCGGCCTATATTCAGCAGATTGCGTTAGATCCGCAACAGCCGGAGATACTCTACTTGGCGACCACCAGCTCGGGGCTCTACCGGACGATCAATGGGGGCGCCTATTGGACTGAGTTGAATGCGGATGCGGAACTGCGACGGTACTACGCTGTTCAACTGGATCCACTCGACAGTCGGCGTTTATTCGCCGGTGGCGAAGAATCGGGACTGTGGGAATCACTGGACCGTGGACAGAGTTGGCAGCTGCGGGGACTGGATGGGGTGACAGTTCTATCCATTTCTGTCGATCCGCAACAATCGGATCGGCTTTTTGTGTTGGCGCCTGAAGGGGTTTACCGGACAGAAGCGGTGGACAGCGAGCCTTGGGAACTGGTGTTCGATTACCGGGAGTTTTTGGAGGCTAATTGGCGGGAAGGCATGCCCGAAGACTTGTGGCAGTTTATGCGTTTCATTGATGTGGAAATCAATCCGCACGATCCGGACGATATTTTCCTCGGCGCACGCTGGGAGGGTGGCTATCACCGCAGCAGGGATGGCGGCGAAACCTGGCAGCACCACTCTATTTCAGGGATCTTCCGGCGGGCAGATATTTTCCGTTTTCATCCGGAGGATTCGAACCGCATCTACATTGGAACCCATCATCAGGGCCTGTTTGTGTCGTATAACAATGGCGAGAGCTGGGTGGCGCAGTCGCGTGGACTGGAGCCGCAGATCCGTGAACCATTCTACGGAGCCTATTTGGTGTCCGGGCTGGCCTTTGAGCCCGGGAATTCTGACGTGATGTACACCGGGACCGATTATTCAAACTGGAAAAGCGTCGACGGTGGTCGATCCTGGACGGAATTGGGGCGAACCTTGACCTGCGAATTTGCACGCAGCTTTGCGGTCGATACGCAGAATCCGCAAATCGTTTATGCCGGTACTAATGTCGGCATGTATCGTTCCGAAGATGGCGGGGAAAGCTGGACTTCCATCAACCGGGGTTTCCCTGAGCGGGAAATTTTGGATACACTTGAATTGGAAATTGAAGATGAATGGTTCGAGTATGCCGTTGTCCAGGGGCGTCCGGCGGGTTATCGGCGTTCACTTTCGGCCGGAAGCGATTGGCTGCCGATGGGCTGGTTGCTGTATACCGATGCGGATGCAATCGATTTCGATGACGCGTCCGGTGCCTTGCTGCTAAATACGCCGGGAGGCATTGTTCGCAGCTACGATGGAGGCTTTCGTTGGGAACTGCCCGCAGTGGAGTATGCTCCGGTCGTAAACCTGCCCGTGCGGGCGCCTGAGGCCGCCGATCCTGAGCGGGGAGATATATGGAGTCTCGATGTGTCCATCGAGGGCGATATCTTTTTTGAAGACCAACTGGTCAACCCGCTCTATCAGCGACCACCATATGTCAGCCTGCAACTGGTCAGCCCGGAATACCCCTGCGATGGCAGTGTGCCCCTATGGGAAGGGAATTTTGAGCGCTACCTGAACGGAACGATTCAGATTCCTGAGGACCGTGTTGCCTCTGGAGAAAACTACCTGTTGTATGTGGAAGTTCGTGATTTTCAGCGGAATGTATTGGTTGGCGCTGAGAGTCTCTCAGCGATGGAGACTTCGAGTGTCCGGATACAGGTATCGCCCAATCGACTTGCTCCATGTTTGGAGGCGGTCGAATATTGAGAAGTCACTATCCGTCGGACCTTTATCGTGTGCGTTTTAAGCCCTCTTCGACGTGCTTCGATATTTTCTCGAAGACCGACTCGAAGGATCCCATGCCATCGATTTTGGTGACGCCGTGGAGCTGGTTGTATTTCTGGATTACCGGAACTGTTTTGGTTTCGTGTTCCTGCAGGCGTTTGACGATTTTTTCCGTGCTCGAGTCGTAGGGCATGCACTGGTCCGTTTTGCTGCGGGTGTTGAGCCGGCTGATGAGCTCCAGCGTGGGCACCTCGATTTCGATGATGGTGGAAATTGAAGAGCCGTGTTTTTTGAGCAGCCCGTCCAGAATATAGGACTGAACCAGCGTGCGCGGAAAGCCTTTGAAGATGAAACCTTTGGCGCCTTTGCTTTCGGCCAGACGCTTTTCGATCAAGGGTACGACAATGTCGTCCGGGACCAATTGGCCGCTGTCGTAAAGCTCTTTGATCTGGGTGCCCAGCGGAGTTCCAGAGCGAATCTCCGCCTCGAGCATGCGTCCGGTCGCAATGTATTCCAATCCGTAAGCTTCCGCAATGGCCCGACCCTGTGAGCCACGGCCGGAACCCGGGTAGCCAAAGACCACCGCATTGAAGAGTCGTTTGTCCAGCTCCTGTTGCACGATCGATTCGATCTCGTCCTGAACGGTTTCGATGGACTGGGTCGCATCGATTTCACGGTGCAGTCCCTTTTCCTTGTAGAAGCGCAGAACCGGCACGGTTTTGGCGTTGTATTCGAGCAGGCGGTTGCGAATGACGGATTCGTTGTCGTCGCTACGACCGGAGACCTTACCGCGGTTGACAAGGCGCTCGACCGAGACTTCTTCAGGCACCTGCAGGTCAATGAGCACGGTCAGCGAAGTGTTCAACTTGATCATCAGACCTTCGAGAATGTAGGCCTGAATGTAGGTGCGGGGAAAGCCATCGAAAAGAAAGCCGCGGGCTTCGGGATTCTCGGTGATCGTTTTTTCAATGATCTGGACAATGATTTCATCAGGTACCAATCCACCCGAGGCGATAATGTTCTCGGCCGCCTTGCCCAGCGTTGTTTGCGCGGCCAGCTCTTTGCGAAGAAGGTCGCCAGTCGAGATGTAAAACAGGTTGTAGCGTTCGATCAGGGCTTGCGACTGGGTGCCTTTGCC
>JAFIGG010000080.1 GCA_020831485.1 Opitutales bacterium | reverse complement strand
GCGCTGTAGGGAATCTTTATCATAAAATAGGGTTAGGGACAAAGATGTAGAGCTTATCTCCCCGCCGGGTGAATCTGACCTCATAGTGAGCATACGGCCGACTGCGGACATCGCGCTCGTTAAAGTTAAAATCCGCCTGGGTGATGTCTTTCAGCGCGGGAATCGCGATTCGACGTGGATGTTCTCCATGTAGGCGGCTCGACGCTGGTTGATGGCTTTGGATTCAGCGGCGGTTCTGGCGCGCAGTCGGTCGAGGATTTCGCTGTGGTTGGGATCGGCAACCAGGTTGTTGCGCTCGCCGGGATCGGCCTCGAGATCGAAGAGCATTTCGAGCGCGGGCGAGCGGCCTGTGAAATCAAGATCGCCTTCCAGGAAGTTCGGTTTTCCTCTATAAAACCGGATGTATTTCCAACGCTCAGTGCGGATGCCTTCTTGGAAGGGGTTGTCGCGCAGAGAGAAAAGGCTTTCCAGAAACATTTCATCACGCCAGGGAATGTTACGGCCCTCCACAAGCGGACGCAGGCTTTGGCCTTCCATTTCGGCGGGAGCATCCAGGCCGGCGTAGTCCAGCATGGTCCGGGTCAGGTCGATAGTGGACACGATCTGGTCGAGCTGGAGGCCGCGCCGCTCCGGCGGCAGACGGGGATCGTAAATCAAAAGAGGTACTTTTGCAGAGAGATCGTAGAGGAGCTCCTTACCGCCCATGCCGTATTCGCCCATCAGCAGGCCGTGGTCGCTGGTGAAAATGATGAGGGTGTTTTCAAGGAGGCCGCGTTCCTCCAAATCGGCAATCAGTCCACCAATAACATGGTCGAGACCGGTGATCATCTGGTAATGGCGGATATGATGCTCGAGGTTGGTTTCGACAGTGTAGTTGTAACTGTAGAGCTGGTTGCGCCCCTTGTCCTGGTTCATTAAGGACTTTGGAATGGTGAGATAGGGATCCGTGCCGGTTTCCTCAGGCAGGGTGATCTCAATATCGCGATAGAGCCTGTCGTAGAATGGGCTGCCTTTGAGCGCTGGGTTTTCATTGGCCGGGAATTCCATGCTGCGCGGGTCGGCCATGGACAGGGCTTGTGAGCCGTGCGGCACGTTGAAGCTGACTGAGAGGGAGAAGGGCTTGTCCTGCGGCGCGCTTTCGAGGAATTCGGCCATGGCTTCGCCCATGATAGGCGTGATGATGTCCGCCTCGGCGCGGTGGTAGGGCCTGGTCGCGTGGTTGTCGTGATTTTTGGGAAAGAAACTGGTCCATTCATCGTGACCCCACCAGTAGTCGAATTTTCCTGCGGCCCTGCCTCTGAAGGTGTAATGTTCGACCCCAAACTTACCGATGAAGCCGGTGTGATAGCCCGCCTCGCGCAGCAGCGCCGGGTAGCTGCGCTCCCACTGCTCTTCAGTCAGCCTATAGGAGGAGCTGAAACCGACGCCATGGACGCGCTCGGGCAGACCGGTAAAAATAGAAACGCGGCTCGGCGCGCAAACCGGCGTTGCGGTATAGGCGTTGGTGAAGCGCACCGATTCATGCATTAACGAATCGAGATGGGGGGTTTTAACGAAGGGATGGCCCATCGCGCCAATGGAATTATCGCGTTGGTCGTCGGTGAGCAGGAAGATAATATTGGGGCGCGCCCCTTCGGCATCACGTGGCAAGAGAGCCAATGCCAACACCATCAATACGACCCAAAAGTATGTTTGAATGATCATAATTAAAAATTCACAAGGCTCCCGAGACCTCGAAGACCGAGACCAATGAATTCGGACGTCGCTCCGGGACTTCCAGTGTCAGCGCTTTGGCCGTCTGCTGAAACTGGGTCGTTTCTCCGCCCAGTAGTCGGATGGAGGCTATCCGGCCGGGCTTGAACGGAGAATCCATTCCCAAGCTGGGCAGATCGATCGGGCCAGCCGCCGGGTTGAGGACAAAGATGTAGAGCTTGTCTCCCCGCCGGGTGAATCTGACCTCATCGTGAGCATACGGCCGACTGCGGATATCGCGCTCGTTAAAGTTAAAATCCATCTTGCTGATGTCTTCGAGTGCGGTCTCAGAGAGGTTTACCCGGTTCTGGCCCATCTGCAGGTTATCGCCGATGATTTCCCATGGGCTGCTGCTGTAGATGGCCTCGCCGTTTAAGCGCACCCATGCGCCGAAATCCTCGTAGACCGACATGATCGACTGAGGGAAACTGCCGTCTGCCATCAATTCGATATTGAGCAGCATGTTACCTCCCTTGCTGAGCACATCGGCAAAAGTCTCGGCCAGCACACGTGCGTCTTTGGATGGTTTTAAGGCGGGGTCGTCGTGTTGCCGGAACCAATATTGAGGCGTCGTAATGGACTGGAACACGGGTTTGAAGGATGCAGGCGGCACACCCTTTTCGAAGTCCCAGACAAAGCCCTGTTGATCGATCGGCGACAGGTTGCGCGGCTTACCGCACAACACCGCATCGATCTTGCCGTTTTGCTCCAAGCTGTGATTAAAAAACCACTCGGCCAAACGTCGGCCGTAGCCCTGATCATTGTAGGGAAAATTCCAGCCGTCCATCCAGAGCAGATCCACTTCATATTTTTCGAGCAGCTCAATGTGACGCTTCAGCCAGGCATCCAACGTGTTCGTTTCCCAATCGGGAGTGCGTCTATCGGTAGGCAAGCCGTAAAGTTCCGCCGGATCCAGTCCTTCCCACCATTTGCCTACACCGTCCGCCTTCGTCTTACGGCCATCGTAAGGTTCGCCTTTTCTGGGGCCGTAAGTATCGCTGCCAAAAGCAGGATAAAACCAACCCTGGAATCGATCATCGTGCGTGCTAACCCCAAAGGGTAGTCCAGCCTTTCTGGTCGAAGCGGCAAATTCCCCGATGATGTCGCGCTTTGGCCCGATGTTGACCGAGTTCCAGTTGTGATGGCTCGAATCCCAGAGGTCGAAGCGATCGTGGTGCACGGCCAGAGCCACGAAATAGCGGGCACCCAAGATATCGCGCGCATAGGTCACCACCTTGTCCGTATCGAGCTTTGGCGTCTTCCACTCGTTCAGGATGTCCTTGTAGCCAAAATCAGCTTGATGTCCAAAGTGCTCCCGGTGAAAGTCGAAGGCATCTTTGCCCCACGGTTCGGCGATGTCCGGATGCATGTACATGCTCCTTCCGTACCAGCCGCCACCTTTAGCGGGGAATGCCTGCGGGCCCCAGTGCACCCACACACCGAGCTTGCCCTCGGCAAACCAAGTTGGCAGTTCATACATTTCGCTTAGTTCGCTCCAGGAGAGGGACGGAGCGCTGTCCACGGCATCGGCTAGCGCGGTGCCAGCGAACAACACAAAGGCGGCACCCAGGGTTTGTAGAGTCTTAATGATAGGCATTGGCTTTCGGAGATAGGAATTTGCTGTTTGGGGGCGTCGACCGTCGGGGCGGGAAGTTTCGCCTGGTCGAGAAGTGGATCAAAGGACCTTTTGACCATAATTTGCAAGCTTATTCCAAAATTATGTCAAACAAAGAACGATCAATGGGGCTAATGCTCGTATATTGTAAAACCCAGAACAAACCTAAGAGTAAATCGCTTTGCAGCAATAAGTTGTGCTGGTCCGGCTACCCTTTACTGTTTCAGAGCTACACGTGAAATGAACAGGGAGGTCGTTAATCTCCCCGGAGTGATAGAGTGATGGCGGTCAGTTTTCGACGATTTCGATGACGTAGAAGCTGCGTTTGTGGTCCGCCATAGGTGGGGACACGCGGATCCAATCGATGTCGCCATCGCGCTCGCTGGTGAATACAACGGGATCGAGGACTGGCCATGTGGAGATATCCGCAAGATCCGTGCTGTGGCGAATCTGCCAAGCGTGCCCGCTGGCGCGCCAGTTCCAGGGGAAGACGAGTTGGATGGTGTTGTTGTCGGAATCCGCAGGTTTGATGCGAAACGGGCTGCCGCCTGGAGCGGCGGGGTTGGTGAGGAAGGCGTATTCGAGGAGGTTGGGCAGGCCGTCACCGTCGGGGTCGGCGGTGGGGCTGCGGTCGGCTGCGGGCAAATCGCCCAGGGTCAGCTCCGCCCAGCTTTCGAAGGTGGCAAAGGGATGAGCGGTGGCATCGGGCACCAGCGGGATGATGAAGCGCCACTTGAAGTGATCCTCCGTGCTGTGGCCGGGGCCGTTGAGGAGTGCGCCGTTGGCGTCCATTTGCAGGCGTTGGCCGGTTTCCGGGTGATTGAGAAAATACCAGCCGTTATGTTCTGCCCCGGGTGTGACCGGGTCCAGTTGCCATCCGGTTGCGGGCAGGTCATGATTGGCGTCGGCCAGTCCGACTTGTATGCCGCTGGCATAGCGGATGCGGCGGCCATCGACGGTGGAGACGATTCGTACGGTATCTGTTGTGGTGCCGGAGATGAGAAACCATTGATCGGCATCGGTCCCGGCATCCGGTTCGATACTGGTGATGTGGTCACCGTCGGAGGGATTGCGGGCGCGGCGGAACCGGGCGTGATTGTGAAGGTGGTAGGCTTTGTCTTCCAGCACCTCAGTGACGCCGTCCCAGGTGGCGTAGAGTTCGCCGAAGGGGGTGAGGGTGCCATCGGAGCGGATTGAATTTGAGCGTGGGGCGTCCGGCGGATCATTCGCGCTTTGGTTTGGCCCGTCCGCGCTTTCCCGGAAATTGAAAAGTGAATAACGGCTCAGGTAAGGGAGGGACTCCGCACGCCACATAAACTCGGCGATAAAGTTGTAGTTGTCGCCATGCGTCCAGGTGGCCCCGCCGCTCCAGCGGACGGCGGAGAACTCCGTGAGCCAGACCGGGCGACCGTATAGCTGATAGGCATCGTGGATGTCTTTGATCAGCCGCTCGGAGTTTGGCCGTTTATACCAATGCATGTTGGTGTAATCGACGCGCAACCCCCGCTCTTCCACCTGTGCGTAGAAATCATTGATCCATGGTCTATCGATATTGACCGGCCCGGGTGAGACCAGCGGCATGTCCAGCGCCTCGAGGCGTGGCCAGCGGGCGGTAGCGTTGGCGACATCCATGTTGGCCTGTTTCTCCGCATCCGGCTCGTTGAAGCCCATCAGCGAGACCGGGCGGGGGTTGGATTGGAGGTCGTTGCGGATGTTTTCGAGCGGGCCTTGCGTCGTTGAGTGGTCGAAGTTGAAATTGCCCCACTGCATCGGGTTGAAGGTGTGATCAGGCCCCATGTAGGGGAAATCCGTGCTGCGTTGGCGCCCCCAACTGTAGCTCCAGGACGAGTGTCGATAGAGCGGGAAGATCTGAGACATCCAGGTGGCGGTGGGGTCGGCAAAAGGGGGATTGGGGATCTTGATGGCAGCGGCGATGCCTTTCTTCGGGTGGTGTATCGGCGCGACTGCACGCCATTGCTGCAGGCCTTGGCCGCTGAGCGGGCGCACCGCAATGGGGTTGCCGTTGGCCCAGGTGCTGGAGCGCGATTGGAGGGCCATGCCGGAGTAGGAGTTGACGAGGAGGAAGTGGGTGGCGTCGACCCGCTCGAGCTGCCAAGTTTGGTGAGGCAGGCCGGTGTAATCCTCGAGCACCACCAGGTTGTTGTCCTCGCGGGAGATGTTCTCCAGAGCGAGGCATTTACCGCTTTCGTTGTGCCGGATGCGGTAGCTGCCGTCGCGGTAGTTTCGCAGCAGTTGCCACGCCTGGGCGCTGCGTCCGCCATTGCCGCCGCTGGCGAAGACGACAGCACCGTCGATGTAAGCCAGGCGGTAGTCGGCGCTGATGTTGCAGCGGATTAAGTAATTACGATCAGCAAAAGTGCCCCAATCGTCTTGCGGCGGAGCGGAGTCGATCACTTCGCGGCCCAGTTGGTAGCCGCCATCGCGCGGCGGGAAGAGCAGCAGTTGCTGGATACGGGCATCGGTTGCAGCGGTGGTAAGCAGCCGGATGCGCGCGCTGAAGACCGGTTCCGGGAAGATGATGTTGCGGGCGGTTTCGGTATTGCCGGTGATAGTGGCACCGGGAATGTCGCTCCATGTGCTGCCGTCCCAGAACTGGAGTTTGAAATCGGTGATCGGCTGGGTGCTTTCACGCGGCTCGCTGGCGCCAATGGAGCCGGAAAATACCTGGGCGCTACCGACGGCGTGATTGATGAGCAGATCGACCTCCAGCCATTCGCCACTGGTATCGGTGGACAGCCAGCGTGAACGGTCATCCAAAAATCCATCGAAGGCGTTTTTTGCGTAGCCGGGGCCGGACGGATCGTCGAGGATGGCAGATGAGGCCGTCGCCGGGCGCTGGTAGGCGAGGTTGAGGGTGACGTCGGTGCCGATGGGGAAGCCTTGCTCGTTGCCGTCGATGCCGGGATTCGGAGGAAACATCGCGAGCTGACGAACCGTGCGATTCGAGTTTTCATTGCTCTGGAGGCGGAAGCGTGTCGCGGTGACGGGAGCATCGAAAATGATGTTCAGTTCCAAACTGCTGTTGCCGCTGACGCTTGCTCCTGGGATATCGTTCCATCCGCTGCCATCGTGGTATTGGAGCCGGAAGGCTCGATAAAACTGGATCGGGGCGGGGTTGTGGCGGCCCGAGTAGAGGTGTGCGCTGCCGAAAGTCACCGGTCGGGGGTAGCTCACTTCCAGCCAGTGTGGGCCGGGGTTGTCACCGGTGCGCCAGGTGTGAAAGTTACTGACGATGCCATCGACCGCGAAGTCAGCCACATAGGTCGAGTCGTGGACACTGGCGCTGACTTGCTGATATTTGGCGAAATTGACCCGCTCGGCGCCTGCATCATGCATCGCCGAGAGAGTGATTCCGATAATCGCGAGGGCCGCTGAGCTGAATTTCTTTTTCACTGGTATGATCGAATGCCCACCGACTCTTTCTTGGTGAGGTCTTTAAGGAAAAGTTCCGGGCAGTGTTTAAGGATCAGCGACCGTTCCTCCCGGTTGAGATCAGTCAAGGAAATGGGCTTATGCTGATAGGAATTTGCTGTTTGGGGGCGTCTACCGTCGGGGCGGAAAGTTTCGCTTGGTCGAGGAGTGGATTCAGGGATCCTCTGACCATAAATTGCAAGCTTATTCCAAAATTATGTCAGTCAAAGAGCGATCAAAAGAGCTAAAACGATCAAAAGGGCTAATGCTCGTATATTGTAAAACCCAGAACGAATCTAAGAGTAAATCGCTTTGCAGCAATAAATTGCGCTGATTCAGCTACCCTTCCCTATTTCAAAGCTGCACGTGAAATGAACAGGGAGGTCGTTAATCTCTATGGGGCCAATACTCGAATATCGTAATACGTGAAATGAACAGGGAGGTTGTTAATCTGTTACCCATATTTTCAGCAGTTAGCATACTCTTTTGTAAGCGATAATTTTTCTTCCCCCGAAATATCTTGCGCCAATCTGGTCTCTGGGTAGTGGTTGCACTCGTGAATCGACCGGGATATCAGATAGAGTGCCTTAGTGACCTCCATTGGATCCCAAAGTTGCTGTTGAGCAAGCAAGTTGGTCTGAGCGACCCGTCTATCAGCCGGGCTGGGCCGCGGCTAGAGCGCGAATGGGACCGGACGGTAGCGACGGTTGGGCTGCTCAAAGAGGTAATGAGCTATGGTATGGTAGCGGTTGTGATTCCCCTTGACGATGAGTCATCATGTCGTGCCAGTGATCCGATTAAGGACGCAGGCGAGCAGACTGTGTCCGGCGAGAATCTTCACAGATTCTTTGCCAGTCCACAGCCAGATTTGTGGCCAAAGCCACACTTAGCTGCAAAAGTATTGTCGGCAATTAGTCAGGGTGTAATCGATGAAGCTACCTTCGCAAAGATATTCGGCCACAATGTGGTTTCTGGTGAATTAAACGGACAGATCAAGCGAATGATCGCACCTGACCTCATCGCGCGCACTGTTCCTGATAAGCCTGATAGTCGTCTCCGGAAAAATGGGTTAACGGAAAAGGATAGGACCCAGCGAAAAACAGTGATCTGAAGAATAGACCCGTTTGAATCCTCAGACTCAGCATGAACAAGAAAGTCCTCAGCGAAAGAGATATTTGCTCCAAATTCATTACGCCTGCAATAATACAAGCGGGATGGAGTGCCTCTCAGTTTCGGGAAGAAGTCAATCTCACGGCTGGAAGGGTCATGGTCAGAGGGCAGTTGGTTTCGCGCATCAGAAACCCAGATGTGAAAGGGGGCCCGAAACGGGCCGACTACGTCTTATACGCAAAACCGAACGTGCCGATGGCGGTTATCGAAGCCAAACGGAATATCTACGATATCGGCCACGGAATGCAGCAGGCGCTTGCTTATGCCGAGCTGATCGACACTCCTTTCGCCTTCAGCTCGAATGGTGACGGATTCATGATGCACGACCGCACAGGCCTAACGAACAAGCCGATCCGGGAGCTGTCGCTCGAAGAGTTTCCTTCTTACGACGAACTATGGAAGGTATACCTTAAGTGGCGCGGCCTTGAACGCAGCGACCAGATTGACCTGATTTCCCAGCCTTACTACACCGATGGCAGCGGGAGAGCCCCCTACTACTACCAAAGGGTAGCGATCAACCGGACCATGGAGGTGATCGCAAAGGGCCAGCAACGAATTCTGCTGGTCATGGCGACCGGAACTGGCAAAACCTACACTGCCTTTCAGATCATCTGGCGCCTCTGGAAGGCCAAGTGCAAGAAACGCATTCTTTTCCTCGCGGACCGGAACATTCTCGTAGATCAGACCATCCAGCAGGACTTCGCGCCCTTCGGCGAGGTCATGCACAAAATCACGAACCGGACCGTCAAGAAGAACTACGAGATCTACCTCTGCCTCTATCAGGCCGTTACCGGAAATGCCGAGTGGAAGCAGATCTACCGGCAGTTTCCTCAGGACTTCTTTGATTTGGTTATCGTTGACGAATGCCACCGGGGCAGCGCCGTCGACGATTCTGCCTGGCGGGAGGTCCTGGACTATTTCGAGGATGCGACCCACGTTGGTCTCACCGCGACACCCAAGGAGAAAACCGTAACGGAGAAAGACGAAAAGGGGCAAAACGTCCGGGTCATCAAAGATCCCGAATATAACTACAAGTATTTCGGCAAGCCCATATACACCTATTCGCTCAAACAAGGAATCGATGACGGCTTCCTCGCACCTTACAGAGTCATTCGCGTCGTTCCTGACGTGGACGCACTGGGCTACACGCCCGAGAAAGGAAAGACGGACAAATACGGTCAACTCGTCGAGCAGCGCCAATACAACACCAAGGACTTTGACCGGGATATGATTTTGACCAAGCGCACGGAATTCGTCGCCCGGCGCGTTTGGGAATACCTGCAGGCAACCGACCCCATGTCCAAAACGATTGTCTTCTGCGATGACCAACCCCACGCCGAGCGCATGCGCCAGGCCTTGGTCAACCTGATCCCGGAAGCGGCCAGCAATCGTCGCTACGTGGTCCGGATCACGGGTGATGACATTGAGGGCAAGGCCCTGCTTTCGTATTTCATCGATAACGACGAACCCTACCCGGTGATCGCCACAACATCGCGCCTTCTTTCGACTGGCGTCGACGCCAAGACATGTAAGCTCATCGTACTGGATCAGAACATCAACTCGATGACCCAGTTTAAACAGATCGTCGGCAGGGGAACCCGCATTCGCGAGGATTACGGCAAGCTCTACTTCACGATCATGGACTTCAAAGGCGCGACCCGCCTCTTCCTGGACCCCGAGTTCGATGGAGAGCCGGTAACGATCTATGAACCCGAGCCCGGCGATCCCATTATTCCCCCTGAAGACCGCCCTGACGAACCAATGATTCCGGAGGATCCTCCAGGCCCCTACAATCCCCCGGGTGAGGATGAACCCCCTGGCCCCTGCCCCGATCCTGACGATGACTATGTTCCACCCGAAGGTGATCCCGGCCCGACAGGCGGCCGCACCCGATACGTCTTGGACGACGTCGACGTGAAAAACGCCATCGAACGCTCCCAATACCTCGATGAGCACGGCAAGCTCATCACCGAAGACTATCGCGTATTCCTGAAGGACCAGATCAAACAGGCCCTAAGGAAGGAATTCGGGTCCCTCGATGACTTCCTGAAGCGCTGGACCGAGGCCGAGCGCAAACAGGCCGTCCTTACCGAGCTACAGGAACAGGGCTTGCCCCTCGATGTACTCGTTCAGGCCGTGCCCGACGGCGATCAGCTGGACCCCTTCGATCTCGTCGCCCACATTGCCTTCGATCAGCCGCCACTCAGCCGACGCGAACGGGCAAACAATGTGCGCAAGCGCAACTACTTCACGAGGTATGGAGACGAGGCTCGCGCGGTGCTGGAAACCCTTTTGGAAAAGTATGCTGATCACGGCATCACCGACATTGAAGATCCGAATGTTCTCGAACTTCCGCCTTTCAGTGACCTTGGCACGAAGACCCATATCCGTCGCAACATCTTCGGCGGACAAGAGGCCTGGTCCCGTGCCCTCACCCAACTCGAACAAGCCCTTTACAGCCAAGATTCCGCTTAATTCATGAACTTATCTGCCACTATCAAGTCCATCCAGGACATCATGCGCAAGGACGACGGCGTCGATGGCGATGCCCAGCGCATCGGCCAGCTCGCCTGGATGCTCTTTCTCAAAGTTTTCGACCAGTGCGAGGAAGGCTGGGAGGAGGACTACGCCGACCGGGGCGAAACCTATGCCTCCCCCATCCCTGACAATTGCCGATGGCGGAACTGGGCCAAATACAAGGACGGCAAGCCCCAGATCGCACCGAGCAAACTTGCCGACTACGTCAACAACACCGTTTTCCCCGGCCTGAAGGAAATCAACGTCGACGGCAACGCCGTGGCCAAGGTCGTGCGCGAGGTGTTTGCTGACGCCAATAACTACATGAAGTCCGGCACGCTGCTGTTGGGCATCATTGAGAAACTCGACGAGGCGATCAATTTCCACGACATCAAAACCCGCGGCCAGCTCGGCACGATCTACGAGCAGATCCTCAACGACCTGCGCAGTGCGGGCAATTCGGGCGAGTTCTACACCCCCCGTGCCGTCACCGAGTTCATGGTGAAAATGGTCAACCCCAGCCTGAAAAAGCGCGAGACCGTGCTCGATCCCGCCTGTGGCACCGGTGGCTTCCTCACCGCGACTATCGATCACTTTGAGCAACAACTGACCAAGAAATCCTCCACGGAAGACCGCCGCGCCGTCGGCGAATGCATTCGCGGGATTGAGAAAAAGCAGCTCCCACACCTGCTCTGCACCACCAACATCCTCCTGCACGGCATCGAGGTGCCGAGCATGATCGAGCACCGCAACACCCTCGCCAAAGGCTGGAACGATTGGTCGCCGCGTGAGCGGGTGGATTGCGTTATCACTAATCCGCCCTTTGGCGGCATGGAAGACGAGGGCGTGGGCAGCGACTTTCCCTCCGACGTGCAAACCCGCGAAACCGCCGACATGTTTCTCGTCCTCATCGTCAAGAAGCTGCTCAAGGACGGCGGTCGCGGCGCGGTCGTCCTACCGGACGGCACGCTCTTCGGCGAAGGTGTAAAAGCCAAGGTCAAAAGGCTGCTGTTGGACGAGTGTAACCTCCACACCATCATTCGCCTGCCCAACGGCGTTTTCAACCCCTACACCGGCATCAAGACCAATCTGCTCTTCTTCACCAAGGGTCAGCCGACCGAAACCATCTGGTATTACGAGCACCGCTACCCCGAGGGCGTCAAGAGCTACTCCAAGACCAAACCCCTGCGTGTTGAAGAGCTGGATCCTATCAAGGATTGGTGGGGCAGCGAGGCCGATGGCTTTACCAGCCGTAAAGAGACTGACCAGGCTTGGAAGATTGATTTTAAGACGCTTAAGGCCGAGTCCGAAGCCAAGGCCAAACCGCACTGGGACAAGGCCGAACAACTCAATAACGAAGCTGAAAACTGCAAAGGCCGGGTGCGTTACCTGCGAAAATTGTCATCGCTCTTGAAAACCGAAAAGAAGCCAAAGCAAGTGCTTCGTGATGAGCTAAAGGACATTCGCAAGCAACTGAAAGCTAATGCGGAGAACATACACCTCCAGAACCTAGAAGCCATACTTTCGGAAGCAGAAGGAGCGAATAATGCTCTGTTTAGCATTGATGCATCGATCAAGAAGCAGACTGAACAGTCTACTGAACTTACATCAGAGGCCAAAGACGCCCAAGCCGCTGGAGACCGCATCTTCTGGCCCATCTACAACCTGGATATCAAGAACCCCCGCGCACCCGAAGGTGAAACCCACGACCCCGACAAGCTCCTTTCGCAGCTCAACG
>JAFIGG010000009.1 GCA_020831485.1 Opitutales bacterium | reverse complement strand
GGATACGTCTCGACTTGACACTCTTCATACCAGCGAAGCAGCGATAGCGCTTCGATCGATCCTGCCCCCCCGCGACGAAGAGCTATCGCTTCTTCGCTACGGCCAATCGCTCACCGCTTCCAGGCTATTCACAGCGTGTCTTCTACGTGATCGGGGTGCCAAATCGTGAATACGGCTCCGTGGCCGAACTCGCTGTCGACCCGCACTTTTGCGCCGAGGCGCTTGCACATCTTCTGCACAATGTAGAGGCCCAGGCCGGTGGAGGTTTCGCCGGCAGTGGGCTGCGGGGAAAGGCGGACAAACTTCTCAAAGACCCGCTGAAGTTCGTCCGGCTTCAGGCCTGGGCCTTCATCCTTGATTTCGATCTCGAAACCGTTTTCGACACGCCGGGTGGTCACCTCAATTTTTGAGCCTTTGGGGGCGTATTTGACTGCGTTGCTAAGCAGATTGTTGATGCAAATCGACATCCACTTCGGTCGGGTTTTCAAAACAGCGTCACTGTCCGGGTCCAGCTGAGCCCTCAGGCCTATGCGCTTCCGTGCCGCCTGAGCGGCCACCAGATCACAGGCCTCCTGCACCAGTTCGTTCCAGTTGGTGACAGAAAGGCGCAAGTCGCCATTGAAACTTTCGATTGAAGAAACGTTGAGGATGTCGCTGATCAAATCGAGCATGTGGTAGGCGCTGTTCCGCACTTCGTCCAAATACTCGTGCATGATCGGGTCGCCCTCGGGCAGGCGGTGGCGAATCTCTTCGCTGAAACCCAACACCCCGTTGAGCGGGTTGCGCAGGTCATGGGCCACGATGCTCAGGAAATCGTCCTTCTCACGATTGAGTTCGGAGAGCGACTGATTCGCTTGCTCCAACTCGGCGGCGGTGGATTCCAGCCGGGTTTTTTGTTCGGCGATCTCGCGGTTGGCCGTCAACAATTCATCGTTTTGAAATTCAAGTTTACGCTGGTGACGTCGAATTGTGGTCACACAAATCAACGCCACAAAAAAGGTGATAATAAGCGCGAGGCCAAGATTCATGAACAAGGTTTCGCGCAGGGGGGCCAGCAACTGATTCTCAGTCTGCTCAACAATTAAGAACCAGTCAAACTCCGGAACGAAGCGACTGTTGACAAAGTAGGTTTCTCCATCCCGCCGGTAGCTGAAATCCTCCAACTCATCTTCAAGCAGGGCATCGGCCCTCGAACTCAGCCCCGGTACATCGTGGATACTTCCGAAACGCGCAATGCTCTGAGGTCCGAGCACAATCTCTCCTGAGCGATCGACGAAAAATATCTCACGGCCAAAGCGGTCCTGGTAATCGTAGATCAATTCATTCACCCGGGTGACAGTCAGACCTGTTCCCGTTGCGCCGATGTAGTTACCGTCAAAATCATAAACCCGGTAGTTGACGAAAATCGTCATCGCATCCTGATTGGCCATGTCGTAATCGACATTGATCTCAAAGGGTTCGTCCATTTCCCGCACCCTAAAATACCAGACGTCGCGCTCTTCGTCCGGATCTACCTGCTTGAGAATGCCGCCGAAGTAATAATAATTACGGCTGATTTCGGATACAAAGAAGCTAGTCACTGTGTCGTAGGCCCGCCGGATTTCCGACAAGTAGCGCTGAATTTGCGCAGGATCCTGCTCTCCATTGACTGCCCATTCCCGGAGGAAGGCATCGTTTGCCATCATAGAAGAAATGAACACCGGCTGCAGCAGGTCGCGCTGGATCACCGAATAAATGTTGTCGGAGGTCAGCGGCAGTGAGCTGTCGGTAATGGTGCGGCGCACATTGTCGCGGGACACGTAATAGCTGCTGATACTATTGGCGATGAAGCCAATCAGCAGCAACAGGCAGATGCTCCAGGCGAGGCGGTAGCGGGAGTTTCTCATTCAACAGGGTCAGGTAGGTAAATCCAGGTGCCACCCTCTGGCTGAGAGTCTTCGTCGATATACATGTAGTGCTCCAAACTGAAATTGTAGATCCACGGCCGGTTGCCCACGTAGACGGGGCCGAGAACACCTGCATCGGTTGTCATATCCACCCTGACCGGATGGCCCCGCCAGCGATTCCCCACCCTGAAATCGACCCGGAAAGACCCACGGGCGAGAGGATCAAATTCACCGTATGCTCCACCAATCCCCTTAACGTCAAAAACCAGTGAATAATCCCCTTGAGCGGAAAAGCCCCAATGCCAGTAACGTTGGTTCCAGTTCGGAAAATAATACGACAACTCTCCAGCCGCAGTATCGAGCGCGATGTCATAATCACCCGCAAGTCCACTTCCGCTGGGCAAAAACACAATAACACTGGCACCCTCGGGAATGGAGCTTTCGCTCACATCCAAGGTCCAGCGAAGGAAATCAAACTGATCTATTTCCGAATCCCCTTCACGCAGACGGGTGTTGATTCCCAGGCTTGGTTTGCGCGAATCCACTATAGCTCCGTCGCGGAGCGGTGTCAGATAATAGCTTTGGCCATTGAACTGGTATTGGGGTGCAAAATTCAAATCGATCAGCAGCGAAGAGAACCAATAGTCGTTGTTGCTGCCGCCAACACCCCCGGGAGGATCACCATAAGGGCTGCTCAAGCCGGACGTGACCGCGTTACCAGCCTCGCGAAAGACAATATCCATTCGGTCGTCATTCGAATCGTAAAAAAAGGTCAGGTACCCCCGACCCGCACTCAGCTCGACATGCTGAGCCTGGGAGGTGGAGCAGAGACCAAACGATCCTGAAAAGGATATTACTGCGATGGAACAGAAGCGGAAGAAGTTTTGCATCGGTATCAGAGAGTCGAGCATTTCAGCAATGCTGGAGCAACGCCAGCTTAAGACACTGCATTTCAACCTGAGATTCGACGAGATCAAGCTTTAACGGAGGAGGCGGGCCTGCCGGGTGCAATCACACTTGGTAGCAACTCAAATTCCAGTCCAATTCTTTTTCTTTATCCGGGGATCAAGATCAAGATTAAGAACCAAGATCAAGAATGGTGATGCCAGAAATCCTTCCTCTTGATCTTTTTCTTGGGTCTTGATCTTGATTACACCCGTGCCTGCCTCCCGGGGGGGCGGACGCCTCGTCCGTTCGTTTCCATAGCCCTGCTACAGGCACGGGGGCGTGCCTGTCCCCGTCTATTTTGCGGCGATGCTGGCAGGGTCGCCAAACACGTATCCGCGGGCCAGCTCTTCGAATTCGCTGACCTGTTGCTCAACCCATTCGCCATTTCGCCCCAATTCCGTCGCCATGACCTCTGCAACCGTCCGCGCGGCGGCGATGGATGCTTTGGCATTCAGCAGGAGGGAGCGACAGCGGCGGGCGAGTACGTCCTCTACGGTTCGGGCCATTTCTTCGCGCACATGCCAGACAACCTCCGCTTTAGTAAGGCTGAGATCCGGATGCACCTTTTCCGCAAGGGCAGGATCTTTCTCCATCAATTTCTGGATCTTGCGGGCGTCGGCGCCGTAGGCGCGCATGCTGCGCGGTTGGATGTCGGCGTGGGTCCAGCCATGGATCTGCAGGTCTTCGGTTTGGCAGCGCTTGTTATCGAGCCCAGCCAAGGTCTCTGCCTGGTCAATGACGTCTTCCGCCATTTTCCGATAGGTCGTCCATTTACCGCCCGTCAGGGTGATCAAACCACTGCCACTTATCAGAATGCTGTGATCTCTCGAAAGCGCAGCAGTGTCCGAGCCTTCGCCGGCTTTCACCAACGGCCGCAGCCCAGCAAAAACACTCAGCACATCTTCCGGTTTGGGATCCTTGGAAAGGTATTTGGCCGCATGGGACATTACAAAATCGATCTCCTCCTGCAGGGCTCTGGGCTCCATGCTGGGGCCGTCGAGGCCAGTATCTGTCGTCCCAACCACTACATGATCCTTCCAGGGCACAGCAAAAAGCACGCGCCCATCCGCCGTCTTCGGCACCATGATCGCCGCATCGCCAGGAAGAAACTCTTTGGGCAACACGATGTGAATGCCCTGACTGACGGCAATGATGCGTTTGGCCTCTGCATCGTCCATCTGCCGCAGGTCGTCGACAAAGACACCGGTTGCATTGATCACCGCGCGTGCCCTGATCTTGAATCTGCGGTCGTTCTCCAGATCATGTATCTCCACGCCCGAGACCATGTCGTCCTCTTTCAGCAAGCCGACACAGCGACAATAATTCAGCATCGCCCCGCCCAATTCATCCGCAGTCTGTGCCAGATTCACGGCAAGCCTGGAGTCGTCAAACTGCCCGTCATGATAAATAACACCTCCAACCAGTTTATCCTGCTCGACCGTCGGAAGTTGCTCGATGGTTTGCTTGCGGCTCAGGTGGCGCGAGGGCGCCAGACCCAATTTACCGGCAAGGCGATCGTAAACCTTCATGCCAATGCCATAGAACGGCCCTTCCCACCAGGAATAGTTGGGAATAACAAAGGCCTGCGAGCGCACCAGATGGGGCGCGTTGCGAGCCAGGCGCCCGCGTTCGCGCAGAGCCTCCAGCACCAGCGACACATTGCCCTGCTGCAGGTAGCGCACGCCTCCGTGCACCAGCTTGGTAGAACGGCTCGATGTGCCTTTGGCGAAATCCGCCTGTTCAAAAAGGGCCACACTGTGGCCGCGCGCCGCTGCATCCACAGCTGCGCCGAGTCCGGAGGCCCCGCCGCCGATAACGACGACATCATACGGCTCCTTGCGTGATGTAACTTGTTTTAGTGATTGTTCCCTGTTCATTTTAAAAAATAGTCGTTAATAGTTGATACAGATAGCTCTATTCGCTGGAACCTTCCCAGTTCTTTGAGCGCTCAAGGGCACGCCCCCAACCCTTGCGCAAAGCCTTCATTTCATCGGCCTCACGATCAGGCTCGAAGACCCGATCTGTTTCCCAGTTGCGGGTAATGGTGTCGCGATTGTCCCAGAAGCCAACCGCGAGACCGGCGAGGTAGGCGGCACCCATTGCCGTGGTTTCGACGCATTTTGGCCGAACCACTTTTTCCTGCAACAGGTCGGCCTGAAACTGCAACAGCGGCTCGCTACGCGAGGCACCGCCATCGACCCGGAGTTCTTTAAGCGTGAGTCCGGAATCCTTTTCCATACAGGTGATCAAATCCGCGCTCTGAAAGGCAATCGATTCAAGCGCAGCCCGGCAAAAATGTGCCCTGTTGGTTCCGCGGGTCATACCCAGGGCCGCTCCACGGGCGTAAGGATCCCAGTGCGGTGCGCCGAGTCCGGCAAAGGCGGGAACTAGAAACAGTCCATTGGCGTCCTTCACGGTTGCGGCAAGTTCATCGAGCTCCTGGGCGGTGCGCACCAGTTGAAGCTCATCCCGAATCCACTGCACAACTGCTCCGCCGATAAAAACGGATCCTTCAAGTGCATATTCGGTTTTATTGCCAATGCGCCAGGCAACCGTTGTCAGCAAGTTGTTCTTAGAGCGCACCGGCTTCTCTCCCGTATTCATTAGCAGGAAGCAACCGGTTCCATATGTGTTCTTAGCCATTCCGGGTGCAAAACAGGCCTGACCGAACAGCGCGGCATGCTGATCGCCTGCCATTCCCGCAATCGGGGCACCTCCGGGATAGAGCTTGCCCTCTACCTCGCCATAGACTTCCGAACTGGAGCGAATTTCCGGCAGCATGGATTCGGGAACTTCAAACATTTCCAGTAACTCCGGATCCCAGCCATCCTTTTCAATGTTATAAAAAAGTGTACGGCTGGCATTGGTGATGTCGGTGGCGTGCACCTTACGGCCTGTCAGTTGCCACAGGAGCCAGGAATCCACTGTACCGAATAGCAACTTGCCCTTTTGTGCCTTTTCACGTGCGCCCCTGACATTCTCCAGGATCCAACGCACCTTGGTTCCGGCGAAGTATGGATCGATGCGCAAACCGGTCTTTTCGGAAACAACTTTTTCCAAACCCTCTTCGCGCAACTTGCGGCAGTAATCGGCGGTACGGCGGTCCTGCCAGACTATGGCGTTGTAGACCGGCCGGCCGGTATCCCTGTCCCAAACGATTGTGGTTTCCCGCTGGTTCGTGAGACCGACCGCTGCGATATCGTTCCGCGACAGGTTGGCCCGCGATATTGCCTCGGCTGCCGTCGAGCTCTGGCTGGACCAGATCTCCATCGGATCGTGTTCCACCCAGCCGGGGCGCGGATAAATCTGTTCGAATTCCTTTTGTGCCACCGTGACGATTTCACCATTGTGGTTAAAGACGATGGAACGGGAACTGGTGGTCCCCTGGTCGAAGGCGATGATATATTTTTCAGAGTTCATAATAGAGAGAGTGGGTTTAGAGATTAGAGCACGTGAAAGAATTACAACGCCAGGAGTCTGAACAGCTGTGCGCCAGCAATTCCGCCAATGATCGGTGCGGCAATGGGCACCCAGGCGTAAGCCCAGTCGGAGTCCCGTTTTCCGGGGATCGGCAAAATACTGTGGGCGATGCGCGGGCCGAGGTCACGGGCCGGATTGATGGCGTATCCAGTCGGCCCACCAAGCGAAAGGCCTATCGACACTACCAGCAGACCAACTAGCAGAGGGCCAAAATAGGACCCCACCACATGGCTCCAGGCGGAAACATCCGTCGGTGCATCCATGGCGATGCGTCCGATCACCAGCACCCCGAAGATGAGCACCGCAGTCCCAATTGCCTCGGTGATGAATGCCGGGCCACGCTGGCGGACGGACGGGGAAGTCGAATAGCAAGCCAGCTTGAGGTCTGCATCTTCTGTCTGCGACCAGTGTGCATAGTAGCTCAAATAGACCAAAACAGCACCAATAAAAGCACCTGCGACCTGCGATGCAACATAACCCGGAACCAAAGCCCATTCAAAGGCACCGATTGAGGCCAGGCTAACCGTGACCGCAGGATTGATATGGGCACCCGAAATACGCCCAACGGCATAGACCGCAAAGGCAACCCCAAGCCCCCAACCTACCGTAATTGCTATCCATCCACCCCCATGCGCCTTCGAGCGGGACAATACAGCCCCAGCAACGACACCATTTCCCAACAGGATTAACAGGGCCGTGCCAACTATTTCTGCAACATAAACATTCATTAGGGATAACTTGAGTTAGAGATTCGAGAGAAAACCACACCAATAAGACCCAAACCCTAAAGCATGTCAAGTATTTGATTATCAATAACTTATCGCCAGTATAAAGTTGGATTTCATGGGGTTTCAAGGAGGTATCGTGGGGCTGCTTGGAGAATCTCGATGGCGACGACGGCAAATCCAACTAATTCCAACTCTTTGGGTTGTATTTCCACAAAGAGCCTTGATACTATCCTCGAAAAAAATGCTTTCATCTCACCGACGAAACGAAATTTTGCGCCTGATTGATGCGCACGGATCGGTTTTATCCATGGGCTTGGCGGAAAAATTCGGAGTCAGCCATGAAACCATTCGCAAAGATTTGGAAAAACTTGCCGAAGCCGGACGAATCCAGCGTGTACATGGGGGAGCGACCGGACTGGATTCCCGAGGCCGGGAGCTGCCCCTGCCGGCAAGGCAGTCCACCAATCGCTACGCCAAGGCAGCCATTGCCAAACAGGCAGCGAGCCTGATTCAGGCCAACGACACCGTATTTCTAGATGCCAGTTCAACAGTTCTGGCGATGACCGAATTTCTTCCCGCTCTGCCGATAACCGTGTTGACCAATGCCCATCATGTGGTCGTCGCCCTCGGCAAACAGCCTCACTACAACCTGATTTGCACGGGGGGCACCTACGAAGAAATCTCACGCTCATACGTCGGCCCAATTGCCGAAGACTCCCTGCGCCGATACATGATCCGCTGGCTCTTCGTCGGCGTGGATGGTTTGGACGTCAAAGTCGGTGCCAGCGAGGTCAACCCGGGACAGGCTGTTCTCAAAGAGCGCCTGATCCAGCGGGCCGAGCATGTCTGCGTCGTCACGGACAGCAGCAAACTTGGACGCAAAAGCCCCTTTATTTATGCTGCGGTAAACGAGCTCGATTACCTCATTACCGACAGTCATGCGGAGCCGGATCTAATCAAGCGCTTTGAAGACGAGGGGATTCGGGTCATTCTGACTGATTTACGGTAATTGTCAGCCTGACTCGCGCACAGGCACAAGGATCGGAAAGCTCCCTCCCCGCCGGTCATGGCAAACAATATGTTACGCAACACCCTCGCCTCTTTACTTTGGATCCCCCTTCTGTTCTCGAGTGGCTGCCGGGAGGCGGTTGAAGACAAGCACACGCCCCACCCGCTCCTGGTCAATTGGGAGCTGACGGAGCTGCTTCCGGGCGGGCGATTCGATGCCATCGCCTGGCTTGGCGGCGATCAGGTGCTCATGGGTTCGCGTAACCCTGACCCCGGCCATCTTTTCCGCAGCGACGACCTGGGCAAAACATGGCAGAGGCTTGCGGTGACGATTCCGGATGAAATCACCTGCCTGATGAGCGCAGGCAATGGCAGGGTCTACCTGCTCACCGGAACTTCACAATTCTACCGGTCGGAGGACTTCGGGGAGAGTTGGGAATACCTCACCCAGGTTTCCAACAACGATCCCTACCACTGGTTCAAGCTGAGCTACGGAATTGCGGTGACTGACCAGGGAACCGTGCTGGTTTCCGACACCGCCGAGAGCGGTGGCCATGTCTACCGCTCGACCGACCACGGCGCCAGCTGGGAGGACATCGGTCCGATTTCGCCGCATGCACTTTACCGCTTCGAACACACCGACGACGGCATCCTCGTCAACGGCTGGGAGGGCGAGGTCTATAAGAGCACGGACGACGGTCAGACCTGGCGCCGGACAGAGCGCCTGACTAACAGCCCACTGTATGCAACCGAATACCTGGGCAACGGAGTGAACCTGCAGGCCTGCGAAGACGGCCGTATTTTCATCAGCGAAGACGCTGGGGAACGCTGGCGTGAACTGGAGGCGGAGACCGAGGCGGCAGACGATTTCGCCGTTCTGGGTCCGTCAGTGGTTCTACTCTCTACCTATACCGACGCCAAATCCATTTATTTGAGCGAGGATGGGGGTTTGGGCTGGCAAAACATCGGCCCCGTGGATCCTGAGGATCCGGAAGATTGGTTGGATCACTTTATCGGAGTCGAGCAATCCGACCGCTGGGTTCTACTCGGCGGCACGAACAAAGGCAAAGCGCTGCGGGCAGAGGTCCTAAAATAAGTCTTACTCAGTCGGTGCCGCACACTGAATCCAGAAAGGTATTTGCCTGCTTGCGAATGGCCTTTTTTCTCCCGGCATCCATGCGATCGAGATTGCGATAGGGCATGCCCATACGCGGGTTCTTGCGCAATCGGGTTTCATTCCGCATCAGAAAATCCCAGTAGAGATAGTTGAAAGGACAGGCCCCCTCGCCCAGTTTCTTTTTGGGGTTATAAGCACAGTCTTTGCAATAATCCGACATGCGGTCGATGTAAGCTCCGGAAGCTGCGTATGGCTTGGAGCCTAGCAGGCCGCCATCCGCGTGCAGGGCCATTCCATGAGTGTTGGGCAACTCCACCCACTCGTACGCATCCGCGTAGACCAGCAGGTACCATTCCTCGACTGCCTTCGGCTCAATGCCCGCAAGCAGTGCAAAATTCCCAGTCACCATCAGGCGCTGAATGTGATGCGCATAGGCATGTTTGCGGGTTTCTTCCACCACCGAGCGCAAGCAGCGCAGGTCTGTCTGCGCATCCCAGTAGAAGGACGGCAAAGGCCGCGCAGCCTCGAGGAAATTGGTTTCCGCGTAATCAGGCATCTTCAACCAATAAAGGCCCCGAACAAACTCACGCCAACCGAGTATCTGACGAATGAACCCTTCTACCGCGGCCAAGGGTGCATCGCCACGTTGAAAGGCGCCCAGCACCGCCTCACAAACCGCCCGCGGATCCAGCAGACCCAGGTTCAGGTAGACCGCGATCAATGAGTGGAAAACGAAGGCACTGCGAGCAGTCATCGCATCCTGATAATCGCCAAACTGGGGCAGAGCCACGCGGATAAAATCGTCCAATGCCTGATCCGCCTCACCGCGCGTGACGCCCCAGCGAAAAGGCTCCATATCGCCAAAGTGGTCGCCAAAGCGCTCGCCTACCAGTTCCATTACCTCACGGGTTATTGCGTCCGGCTCGAAACCCAGCCGATCCGGCAAATCGATGTCCACCGGCAAGGCTTTGCGGTTTTCACGGTCGTAATTCCACTGGCCACCCAAAGGTTCATCCCCTTCCATCAACCAAGCAGTTTTGCGGCGCATCTCGCGGTAGAAGAACTCCATGCGCAGTTGCTTACGCCCCTCGGCCCAAGCCGCAAATTCAGCCAGAGAGCAGAGGAAGCGATTGTCATCCAGGACTTCAAAGGCCACCTCAATGCTCTGGCCAATCCGCTCAAAGATCTTCTTTACCCGCCACTCTCCCGGCTCCGTTACCCGCACCCGCTGAGGTTTCAACCGGTCCACCGCACGCTGCAGCTCGGATTCGAAAGAATGGGTGTTCGCAGAATCCGAAAGCGATACGTAATCCACCACAAATCCTTTGGCTCTCAACTCATCGGCAAAATGACGCATGGCAGACAAGACCAGAACCAGCTTCTGTTTGTGGTGGCGGACATATATGGCTTCATCCTGAACTTCGACCATCAAAACCCGGTCCCGCTTCGGGTCGGCGTCCCTGAGGATCTGGAGTGAAGGGCTCAGCTGATCCCCCAGGATCCAAATTAAATCGCCTGCATCAGGGGTATCAGGCATTGCCTTGCAAGTTCCCTCGTCCGCCGTCGACGGCAAGGATTTGTCCTGTGATCCAGGAAGATTGCTCCGATAGAAGGAACGCCGCCATGTTGGCTGCATCGCTGGCCTTACCCAGACGCTGCAGCGGGTGAGCACGGGCCAATGCATCCGCTGTCTTTTCGTTGGACAGCAGGCGCTTGGCCAATGGCGTATCCGTCAATGAAGGTGCAATCGCATTGACGCGGATTTTCGGGGCCAATTCAGCGGCCAAAGCCAGTGTGAGCCCCGAGACCGCACCCTTCGCCATCCCGACCGAGGCATGGAAGCCAAAGCCCTTCTGAGCGGCAACGGAGCTGAACAGGACAACTGAAGCACCCGCCTCAGCCTTTTTCAAAGCTGGTAAAGCAGCCTGAATTGCGCGTGCGGCTCCGGCAGCATTGATGGTAAAATCGCGGACAAAATCCTCGCTGGAAAAGCGGTTCAGCGGTCTCAAATCAATCGTCCCAACAGCATAAACCAAACCTAACAGAGGTCCGTCAACAGCTTCCGCTACTTGGCTAAACAGCTCCTCGTCACACACATCACCAACCGTGAAAGTTGCATCCAGTTCGTCAGCCAGTTTCTCGAGTGCCGAGTTGTTGCGTCCTACCAAGTGAAGGCGAAACCCGTCGGCAGACAGCTTCTTTGCCAAGGCTTTGCCGATGCCTCCAGAACCTCCATATATCAAAATCCTCTTTTCCATAATTCAACGAGTCTAGCCTACTCCTGCACAATTAACAGCCAAACTGCTACCAGCAGCCCATCGACTCCACAGACGGTAATAATGAGCGCCAACTGGTATAGGGCTTGCTTGACTCGACTCGGCTCTTGGATCTATTAGAAAAGCACTGCTGCTCATGAATTATTCTACTCAGATTTTTGACCAATGGCAACTATGCTTCAGCGACGGAATTTCTGAAAAGACCAGCAAAACCTGGCTGCGCGACATTCCCGCAAAAATTGCCGCCAACGAGTGTCAACCTATTTACCGCCTGCGCAATCAGCTCTACCGCATGGAGCTAAAGGCCCGCAAAGAGCGAAGCATCTGCATCAAGTCCTTTGCCCGCCCAAAGTGGCTACGCAGTCTGCATTATTCGATGGTGGGCAGCAAAGCCGCCCGCTCATTCAAGCACGCCTTCCACCTTGCCGAACGTGGAGTGGGCGTGCCCAAGCCACTTGGCTACTTCGAACGCTGGTCCGGCCGACAGTTGAGTGACAGCTATTTTCTGTCGGAATTCATAGAAGACGCAACGGATCTCTATGCCGAGATGAACCGAATGCTGCGCGAAGATCCGGACTGCCATCGCTACCTTGCGCTGCTGCGCCTGGTGGCCGCCGAGGTTCGGCGGATGCACGACTGTGGGTTTCAGCACAACGACCTTGGCGGACAGAACATTCTCCTGCGCCGCATCGCCAACGGTCACTGGGATCGGGTTCAGTTCATCGACCTCAACCGAGGGCGCATCCACAGCGAGTTGAGCCTGCGCCAGCGGGCTCAGGATCTGGCGAATCTGGAAATCCCCTCTTTCCTGCGCAAAATCTTCTTCCACAACTATTTCAATGACGAAGTGGTTCCCGCCGAGTTCAATCGCTGGGAAAGGCTCTTCCGGGCACGCCGCACCCTTCACAACGAAAGCCGCAAGTACCGACACCCGATTCGAACATGGGTTCACAGCAAGAAGTTCGTCGGCCTTCCCGACGGCAGCCCCAATTACAAAGACACCTGGCTTTGGGATGAGCGAAGCGGCCAGCCCTCGGTTGTATTGGAAAGCAAGTGCCGCCACAAATACCGAAGCCGTCTGGACATCTGCCGTATTATTGCCGACAGCCTTCCTCAGCTGCCGGGAATTCGCCGCCAATACATCCGTGTCCGCGAATCCGCCTACCAGAAGCCCGTGGACATGAAGAACCGTATCGGCATGTCATTGGAAATCAACACACCTCAGCTTGAGGAGCGCTTGCGTTTTCTTGAATCCCTGCCGGGGATATCAGTGTTCCTGAGGGTCTATCACCATCTCGGTTCGTCACATTTAAAAATCGCTGTTTCCGCTGCGCAAAGGCTCAAATCCAAAGGCCACGAGGTTTCGATCGGACTGATTCAATGCCGCAACTCAGTCCTCCGCCCTGAGAGCTGGGAGCAATTCACGGAAGAAGCACTGCAAGCATTGCACCCATACATCACGCATGTCGAATTTGGGCACGCGCTGAACCGGGTAAAGTGGGGGCTTTGGAAACTCGATGAGGTGGCGGCATTATGGAACGGTGTTCCTCAACTGCGCAAACGCTACCTTCAGCTCGTTTTCCTCGGACCACCGGTCAATGACTTTGAATACCACTACTACCCACCACTCATGAAGCGGGTGCAGCAGGAAGTGGATGCGATCTCCTGTCACTTATACGTAGACCGCTGCGGCCCTCCCGAGGGTTTCCAGGGTTCGTTTTCGCTGCTGGAGAAATGCGTATTGGGCAAGGCGATTGCTGATCATTACCAGACCCGGGGATTCTACATCACGGAGACCAACTGGCCACGCGAAAACGCCGGATCCTATTCTCCGATCACCTGTGGCTATGTTTTCCCTAATAGCAAAGAGAGTCCGCTGCACGTGGACGACGAGACCTATGCAGCCTACATGATCCGCTACTACCTGATCAGCCTTTGCAGCGGCTCCGTCGAACGTGTCTGGTGGTGGCGACTGGCCTCAAGGGGGTTCGGGCTCTGCAATGAGCGCGACAAGGACTTCAGCACACCGGCCTGCCAGGCATTTCGCCTGCTGGCGGAACTTCTGGCCAACTCCACTTTTCGTTCGCATACCACTTCGGGCACTCTAAGCCGCTTCGATTTCGACTCGTGCAGCGTAGCCTATAGCATGCAACCCGATTGGATGGCTGTGCCTTCGCAGGTCACCCGGGTATTGCATCTGGACGGGCAGGTCAACGACACCCACTCTGGCCAGCGGATTGCAGTCGGTAAGATGCCCGTTTTCCTATTGAAAGCCTGCCAGTCGCTCCCGGACAGTGTGGTCTCAGACGACCGGCGCAAGCTCGTAAACGAGTAGAGTTGCCGTTGAGGCCTTAGACCCAGCCGTTCAGCATAACGTGCCGGTACATGCGCTTGAGCCCGTGCACTTTAAACTGCCACCAGCGGCGGGTTTCCTTGGTGGGTTGATACATCCATTCGTTAACCAGGTTGCCATTGTAATCGAACTCAAACATCATGCAGCGCCCATAGCGCGTCAGCAGGGGGCAACCGGAAGCGCCATCGTAAACACCGCTCAACGAGCGCCCAAGCGCGGCATCGAATAGATTCTGCACCACAACCGGAGCCTGCTTGCGGATGGTTGCTGCGGTTTTGGCCGCTCCCGTTCCAGCGCAGTCACCTACTCCGAATACATTCGGAAAGCGCTTGTGCTGTAGTGTGTGTCGATCCACCTCCAATTGCCCGCCAATGCCTTCCGCGGTCAAAGGCCCGTTGCGCAGCGGCGCCGGTGTCCGGAAGCGCGGCATAGCGTGGAGCAGGTCATAATGTTGCCGGAGTTCACGGCTTCCGCCATTTCCGTCCAACTGTTCAAAGATTGCGGTGCGCGTCGAAGGATCCACTGCCCGCAGCGCCTGGCGGTAATGCAGATTCAAGCCGCGCTTCTCCATCATCGGCGTTACCACCTCATTGACCGCGGGAACCGCTGGAAACAAAGCAGCTTGCGGAGTGTGGAAGTGCACGTTGACACGATCCCGCTTACCCTGTGAACGCCAAAGATCTTCGGACAAAAATGAAATTTTCTGCGGCGCCCCGCCACACTTCACGTACCCAGTCGGAAAGGTAAACACGGCATCTCCACCCTCAAAGCCCTTCGCCAGTTGCCAGTATTTGGAGCTCGATTTCAGGTCATAAATGTTCGCTGCATAAGGCGTCTCAAGTGCCGCTGACAGACCTTCAGTCGAATCCCAATCTGTTTCGACCCCCAATCCCACAATCAGATAGTCGTAGTCAATGCGTTCGCCTCCCCGCGTGACCACTCGGTTATGTTCCGGTTCAAAGGCCTCCACGTAGTCCTTCACCCAGCGCATTTCATCCTGCATCAAAGAGCCCTGGTCAAAGAGTACATCCGATTCCTTATACACCCCTGCTCCGACCAGCGTATAGCCTGGCTGGTAGTGGTGCACGGAGCGCGGTTCGATCACAGTGACCTTCGCATTAGGCACGCCCCGCAGCAGGCGCGCGGCGACGGTCAATCCACCGATACTCCCGCCTGCAACCAAGAAATGGGCCTTCTCTACCTGGCGAGCTTCGGAGGACGACAGTCGCAATGACCTCCGATAGCCATAGCCCCCGGCAGCTCCTCCAGCCACCAGTACTCCGGCACCGATGCCCATCATCTTCAAGGCCCTTCGCCTTGAGATTCCAGCGTTTGGAGTTTCAGAAGAAGAAGATTGAGGAATATCTGGATTCATGTGTTCTCGGGGGATTATTATTATGTCTACTGAATCATTTAGTAATATTAGGATGAGATAATTCAACCTTAATCGACAAAAAAGTCTTATGACTAGCCCGAGGGTAAACCAGTTGACAGTTCCCTCGGCGGCCGCATCAATTCGCAGCATGGATTTAGTTTGTCTCGATCTCGAGGGCGTGCTCCTCCCTGAATTCTGGATTGCGGTTGCGGAAGCGACCGGCATTGACGAGCTCCGCCGCACGACTCGCGACGAGCCTGATTACGATGTTTTGATGCGTTACCGCCTCGACATCCTCGACAAACACGGACTCACCCTTCCGGCCATTCACGACGCGATCCGCGACCTCAAGCCCCTGCCCGGAGCCGTAGAGTTTACCCAATGGCTGACCCAGCGCACGCGGCTGATCATTCTGTCCGACACCTTTGTCCAGTTCTCGGCCCCTCTGATGGCCCAACTGGGGAATCCAACGATGTTCTGCCACGAGCTCGACATCGACGAAAACGGCCGCATCCGCAACTACTGCCTGCGCCAACCAGACCAGAAGCGCAAGGCCGTCAAAGCCCTGCAGTCCCTCAATTTCCGTATCATCGCCGCCGGCGACTCCTGGAACGACCTCACCATGCTCCAGTCCGCAGACCACGGCATCCTCTTCCGTCCCCCTGAAAACATGCGCAGCGCACATCCGGATTTTCCGGTCGCGACTGACCACAGTCAGTTGCGCAAAGAGATCGAAGCGGTGCTGGAAGATGCGTAAAGTACGCTGCCTGAACCCTCAGCTCCTATAGGATTTCAGCGTAGCCTGCAAACCACTGGCCAGATTGTAGCGGGGTTCCCAGCCCAATGCCATCAGCTTTTCGGCGGAGGCCATTGAATCCTTAACATCGCCAGGGCGCTCATCTTCGTAGTGAATTCCGGAATGGCTGCCACTGAGTCCAATAATCGTTTGTGCCAGTTGGTTGATCGAAAGGCGTTCTCCATAGCCGACATTGAATACACCTGAAGCTGCAGGATTTTCAGCGGCAAAGCGAAGTGCGCTGACAATATCCTTCACGTAAATAAAATCCCGCGTCTGTTCCCCATCTCCAAAAACAGTAATGGGCTCTCCCTGCAAAGCCCGTTCAATAAAGATAGGAACTGCGGCCGCATAAGGGCCTTTTGGATCCTGCCGTGGACCAAAGACATTGAAGAACCTCAGGGCGACCGTTTCCAGACCTGTTTCCCTGCGATAGAAATCCAGATAATACTCTCCATCGAGCTTGGTAACCGCATAAGGGCTCTTCGGCTCAGGCAACATAGTCTCTCGCTTGGGCACTTCAGGGTTGTCGCCATAGACCGCTGCTGAGCTGGCAAAAACCACCTTGCGCACACCCGATTTGGAGGCAGCCTCCAAGACGTTGAGCGTACCGGAAACATTGATGTCCACACACCGGCGCGGGTATTTAACCGACTCCGGAACACTAACCAAAGCGGCCAAATGGAAAACAACATCCACCCCTGCCATCACATCGAGCAATATATCCGGATTCTCAATGGATCCATTTACGAAGCGGCACTTGCGTCCCATCAGATTTCGCTCATACCCCGAACGAAAATCATCCAAAACCCGGACTGCAGCCTCCTCTTCGTAGGACTCAACAACATGACTGCCGATAAAGCCGGCTCCGCCTGTGACAAGGATCCGCATCAGTGGGCACTCCCCTCCACGAGCGTTTGCATCCAATCCAGCTTGCGGTGCATCGACTGCGCCAACAAAAGTTGATTGCGCGCCCGGTCCAAATTGTGTCCCGACCGACGTTTCTTGAAATAGACGTCGCCCTCAATGTAATCGGTTAAGAAGCGCATTCCAATCTCCAGAGTGATAATCAACCCTGCCGGTGCAAGCAATTCCACCTCTGCAGGGACCAGAAAACTACGCGCCTGCCCCAGATAGCCTTCAACGATTGCGGCAAAGACATCCTCACGCATAAAAACCTTATCTGGATCAGCTTCATCTTCCATTCCCGCATTGGTTGCGGAACGCACCAGATCGCCAAAATCGTAGAGGGCCGAACCTTTCATTACGGTGTCGAGATCAATGACGCAAATACCCTCCCCACTGGCATTGTCGATCATCACATTGTTCAGCTTGGAATCGTTGTGCGTCACCCGCTCGGGCAAATCACCGCGCTCAAGTCCGTTGAGGATCAATCCGTACCAATCCGCAAAAAACCGATAGCCTTCAATCTCTTTGACTGCTTCCTTGGAACGATTCAATGGATCCGCGGCAACAACCTTATTAAAGCGCTCAAAACGTTTGATGGTATGATGGAAATCCGGGATAGTATCATGCAGAGGCGGCCCCGAAAGGCCTGCGAGGTATTTCTGAAAATCGCCAAAAGCGGCGGCGGCGGCCCGAGCCTGTTCAGGCCACTCAAGTTTATCATACGTCACAGCACCTTCGATAAAGTAGTAGATCCGCCAATAGCTGTTGCCCGAATCCTTGAAATAGGTGGAACCATCCTCTTGCCGCAACACGGTAAGAACCTTCCGACTGCAATCTTTAGCAGCTTCCGCATCCAGCTGAACCCGGATGTGCTCCGTCACCCGCTGAATATTCTCCATCAGGTTCGGAATGGAGTGGAATACTTCATTATTGATCCGTTGCAGGATGTAGCGCATAGGAGTTCCGGCCTGGGAATAGACGAGTAAATACGTGTCGTTGATATGACCAGAGCCGTAAGGTTCGGCGGAAACCAGGTCTCCCTTCAATCCGAAGACCCAGCCTATTTCAGCGAACTTTCGCAGGGGCAGGCTCATTTCGCGCTCAGGTTCTGCTCAACGGATTCGACAAACTTGCGAAGCTGCACTTGCACGAGGTCATACAGGCTCAGGTCATCCTGCTTGAGTAATGGAGTCAGATCCATCGCAAAGCAGGCTGATTCAACCGCATCCACAGAATGTGAATCAAAGAAGGTTGCATTGGCCAGACGCCGACCCGGTGCGGCCAGATCGTAGCGCTTGCCACCTGTGTTCTGTGAATCGAACAGACCAATCAAAGACTGAGCCAGACCGGGCCGACGGTCGGTTCGGAGGACAACTTTTGCAGCATCGTCCATCCAGTCCAGATCACGCCAGACTTCGACCCCATACAGCGCCTTGGGACGCTTTTCCACAGGGATCCGGCGCAGCGCCTGAAGCGTTTGCTTCAGCGTGCCAATATGGGTCGGGTGCTTGTCGCAGGGATTGTGCACATAGACCGTGTCCGGTTGGGCCAAAAGCAGGATCGATTCGAGATCGTTGACCAGGCTGTCGTTTGCGCTCCGGACTTCACTCGACGGATAACCCAGCTGGGCAACAAAGCTGTATTCACCAACCATGGCCGCTTTGCGTTGCTCCGCATAGCGAACCTGGCGCATATCTTCATCCGTGTAATCGGCATAGGCATCCTGCCGGGCACTGCCGGAACCATTGCTGACGACAATGCCGCCAAACCAATGCTCCGCGTTCTGATAGCAGGCCTCGATGCCGCTGTAGGCCATTATTTCGAGATCGTCCTGATGTGCGCCGATCGCAAGCTGGGTTGTGCGCGCGATAGCGGATTCAGCAGCCATGCCGTCCGGGACAAACAAGTCCGCGTCTTTGTGATTCAATTTCATAAACAATAATTAGTTGAGAGGAGGAAGGCTCGCGGCAGCGATGGCCTGACCATGACGTTTGTCTCTTTCGCTGACTTCGATAAAACCCAGTCCTTCCGCGAGCCCCGGGGCTTCAATTTCGAGCACACGACGGGCTGAAGATTGGAGGCGCTCGCCCCCGGGCCCCGACAGGACCCGCCCCAGAAGCAAAACATTTTCGAATGAATAGTAGCGGGCCCATTGCGCCAAAGCGTAACCCAGATTGATACCAATCGTTCGGTATATCTTTTCCGACCGTTCATCACCTGACTGCATCAGCTCCTGTACCCGTTTCAGGTAATCAGGGAATTTTTCATCCCGATTCATTTCAATGCCTGCCTGCGGCCCGAGGCGGGCAACGGCTTGCTGGGAAAAATACTGAACCCCGCAGCCGTGGTCGCCAGACCACTCATCGACAGGTCCATTGTCGCGGAGATCCACCGGCACGAATGCCAATTCATTCAGCCAGGGGGTCAAACAACCGTCCGGCCGAACGTAACCCGCCGCCAGACTTGTTCCCATGGCAATGCCGAGGATGCCGCCGGAATGTCCGGACAGGCTTGCCGCCAGAGCGGTAACCTCACCGTCATTCACGATCGCCAGGGGCACTTGCCATTGCTTTTGAATGCCCTTGAATAGATTGCGGATGGAACGGTCGAAATCCTTCTGGCTCAAGCCCCGGAACAATGAACCCGCGAGCACCTCATTGTTGATGTAGACACCAGCCGCACTGCCGCCAATGGCATCGACCCTGGGAAGGTGTTGAGCCGCGCGCTGAATCGAATCCTGAATACCACTCCGGTGATACTCCGGATCCTTTTGAAAATACGGGTCCCACTCGATCTCCTCGGAAAAGACTACCTCGCCATCAATGACTGCCGCGCATTTTCGGTCACTGCCGCCCAGGTCAAAGCCGATACGGCAGCCATTCAGGTGACCGCCAAGCAGCAGTTCAGGCTCACGCGCAGCGGGCAGCGCATCGACAGCGCAGGGTATGATTTCAAAAGCACTCTGGAACAACTGCTGCCCCATGAAGTTGCTGTCAAAGGCCCGCTTGCCCCGGGGTGAATACTCGGACTGCAGTCGCTCAACCAAGTCAGTTGGGCCGGAAACATGCAATCGGTTGCCTCCCCTTTGCCAGAGCAAGGATTTGACGCTGCGTTCGACATACAACCAAGTCTTGGCTGGCTCCATACCAACGGGCAGAACCTCCAGGCTTTTTGCGAAAACTGTGCCATCCGGACGTTCGAGACGCAGCTCAACGGTTTCGGATTCGCCGTGGTATAACAAAGCCTGCTCATAGGCCTGGGCGAATCGAAGTGCCGGCAAGAACGATTGATCCAGAGGCGGAACTACATTTAAGTGTAAATTGGACATGATCAGTGAATGTTGAAGTTCAGGATCTCCAGCGCACGAAACACTCAATGGCTTCGTACTCCGCCATTCCCAAGCGGTCATAAAGTTCAGCCGTCCGCCGGTTCAAGTGCTCGGTTCGCTGCCAGGATTCGCTTTGCTCCAACAAGGCATTTGGACTTTGGCTGTGCTGAGAACGGTGCTGCAAGGCGGCGATCACTTTCCGGTTCAATTCTCCCGGACTCAAAGGAACCGCCATGTCGATCCGGTCGACCGGCCATTCTTCACCGGAACCGCGGTACATCCAGACATAGGTATGCTGAGGCCATTCTTCGGACTCACTGCAGCGTGCAAACGCTTCACGCAGCGCCCGGAAGGTAAGCCCGGAGACCGAGGAAGGATCGTCATGGCTTCCGGATACAAAAATCTGGTGTGGTTTCAGCTCCTGCAAGAGTTGCTGTAACATCGCAAAGTCTTCTTCCTCGAGCCGGAAACGCCGGTAGTGACCCTTTCGATAGAAAGGCATGCGCAAGAACCGCAGTATTTTTTGCGACAGGCCCAGCTGGCGTGCAGATTGCCGTGCCTCCCCTTCGCGGATTGCCGCCTTGACTACCCGGACCGTTTCGCTGTCGAAATCCAGTATGTCCTTTTTACCAAGATCCTTTATCTGCTCCTGAATACTACCCGCATCCAGACCCCCGCCCAGGTCTCCCAGATCCTGCAGGAGCTCCAGCGCCGCTTTGGCTTCCTGATCCGGAACCGCCAGATCGCCCGAGGTCGCGTAGGCAATTGTGACCTCGTGTCCCTGATCGCATAAACGACGGATGGTTCCGCCCAGGCCAAGGATGTCCTCCTGCGGTTCGGAAGCCAGAATAAGCACGCGCTTTTGCGCCGGCTGGGCGCGCTCTGGACGGGCAGAATCGTCGGCATCCGGCTTACCACCGGGCCAACCCGTGATCGTGTGCTGCAGCACGTTGAAAATGTGGATATTCAACTGATAGGCTGACCCTTTGACCGTCAGCAGATCTGCCAAACCGTGCTCATTGTAATCCTTATCGACCAGCTTGAGGATTGGTTTGTCGACCTTCTGGCATAGCCCCAGAACCGCACGCCGCACCAATTCGGGTGTCCAGTCGACAAAGCCAACCCGCCAGGGCTCGGTGTAGCGTGTCAGCAAGGAAGCAGCCGCCTCATCCAGCACAAATTCCGCATTGGGATGACTCTGCAAGTAGCTAGCCGGAATATGGTCCGTGGGAGCCTCTTCCAAGGCCTTGCGAATCACTCCAGCCTTGGCCCGACCCCAGGCTAACAGGAGAATCTTCCGCGCCTCCATAATGGTCCCAACCCCCATCGTGATCGCGTAGCGGGGCACGTTATTTTCGCCAAGGAAATCCCGTGCCGCATCTCTACGGGTCAGCTCATCCAAAGTCACCAGACGGGTTCTACTGTCAATTCCCGAGCCCGGTTCATTGAAACCGATATGACCTGTTCGGCCAATCCCAAGAATCTGTATATCGATACCCCCTGCATCGGCTATTCGCTGCTCATACTCCTGGCAGTCTTCAAAGGCCTTGTCACGACCCACTTCTCCATTCGGAACATGGACTTGCTCCTCCGGAATATCAATATGAGCAAACAACTGGTCCTGCATAAACCGCCAGTAACTTTCGCGATGGGTCCGGCTCAAGGGATAGTATTCATCCAGGTTAAAGCTCACCACATTGGCGAAGCTAAACCCCTCTTCGCGATGCATCCGAATCCATTCGCGATAGACGGGAACCGGCGTCGAACCCGTCGCCAGGCCCAGAACTACCTTAAGCCCCTGCTCCTGACGCTCGCGGATCAAGTCGGCAATTTCCCTGGCGACCCGGATAGCTGCGGCCTCGGAACTTGAGAACACGCTCGCAGGCAATCGCTCGAAAGGAGACTTGGAATCAATGTTTTTTTTCATAGGAACTCCTGATCTCTGAATAATTCATCGTTTATTTGTTTTTTTCAATCTTTTTTATCTTTTTCGATTATACCAAAGTAAACTTATCAAACTTTAGAATTCATCAAAAAAGGACCCGCTGCTAAGCGGGCCCTTTTGATCTCTACCATCAATAATGTTAAGCAATCAATCTGCCTGGGCCGGAACGGGTATAAAGCCCCAGGCGCCATGAGATTCTGCCGTAGATTCGTCAATGTACAGCCAATTGTGCAAGCGACTGCTGTAGACCCAGGGAGCGTTGGAGACATAAACCATCCCCATCCAATCACCGGTATCGACCCAGCCTCCGGGCCCAATATCGTAGTCGAGCCAGGTTTCGGGATCTGCGGGGATGTCCTCTCCGAGCGTCCGTGTAGACCAGTCGAATTCTGAGGCAATCAAAAGGTCGTCGATATAGACCGTTTTGTCATCGCCGCTGTACTGGCGGAATCCGAAGCCAATAAGGTCATTATCTCCACCGTAATTGCCATCGCGAGTCGTTTCCCAGCGACCGCCAAAAATGTAATCTTCAGCGGTGTAATCGTAGACCCACACTTCCATTTCACCCGGTTCCAGGGTGTCCTGAAAGCCGGTTGGGTCTTCGTAATCGTAGGGATCTTCAGACAAATTATTGATCATGAATATGCGATAGGGGCTTTCTCTATCCAGAGAAGGAAGGCTACCGTAAACATTGGTCGTCCGCTCACCGGCTGAAAGAAAACCGTTGTTGATCTCAATGCCCAGAATCTGGTTGGCAAAATTGTATTCCGGAACCCAGGGAGCACCTGTTCCCAGCGCCATAACCATTCTGCCAAATCCACCGGCAGGCTCAAACAAATCGAATGCAACCATTACCGGCTCCAGATAGGCTGAAGTAGGAACTGAAGTGGTGTGGACTACCACCCGCATTCCTGCAGGCTCCGGTTTGCTCAGTTCAACAAACTGATTGTTCGGGCCGAACGGAGTTGCCGTGGCATCATCGCGAATAACAGCACCAGCAAATCCCGGACGGAACGGATCGATGCCAGATGGATCCGTCGCCGAGGAATCGCCGACGCTATCAGCTTCAAAGTCGGACTTAAAAACGACTCCGGCGGGGAACTCGTCCCCATTCTCATCGCCATTTTCATCTCCGTTTTCGTCGCCGTTCTCGCCACCGTTGCCATTTTCGTCACCGTTGCCGTTTTCGTCGCCGTTGCCATTGCCATTTCCATCACCATTTTCGTCGCCGTCCCCGTTTTCGTCGCCATTTTCGTCGCCGTTTTCGTCGCCGTTTTCGTCGCCATTTTCGTCGCCGTCGCCAGGACCGTAGGTCTCGATGAATAGATCATCAATATATATGGTATTCTGGTTGATATCCGTACTGTTAAAATTGCGGAAAACCAGGGAAACACTGTCCTGCGGATCATTGGCTGTACTCTCGAGGATAACAACCGATGATGGACTGGAGTCACTCATATCAATCATCCAGAAAGCAACTTGCTTGTGTTCCAGAGTCACGTCGCTTCCATCGGGCGCAGGGACAGTCTCGGTTTCACCGGTCCAGTTCATGTAGTAGACTACACCGTAGGACTCCCCTTTATTGTAATTTGGGAAATCACCGGAAACCAGTGTAGTGTTGTCGCCGAGGCTGACAATTCCATCACGAAACTGAAGACTAAACAACCCATGAGCCGCATTCAGATCGGGTTGCCACGGGTTTTCACCTGTGCCAACACCAATATTAGTCCCCCAGGAATTGGGAGTCGTCTCATAAAACAAAAATGAAATACTGGCTACCGCATCCGTGTAGGCAGAGGACGGTGCGCCCGTAACGATGGCGCGCGCACTGTAATTGCCGGAGTCCGCATTAAAGTCCGAAACGTCTTCTCCTCCAAACTGCAGGTATTGGTTATCCGCGCCAAAGGGTGCAATTTCTGTACTGTCGCGAACAATCGCAGCGTCGAAGTTGTTACGAAAGCCAATGACATTGTTATCGGTTCCGCTGGTAGCAGCACCAACTGTATCGTCTTCGAAATCGGTAGAGAAGACAACGCTGAAGGGATCCTCAACCGGATCCTCTCCATTACCATCTTCATCCTCCTCTTCCGCAACGTAGCCAGCAACACTGATATCATCCAGGAACAGGACGTTCTGGTTGGCCATGGACGAGCTGAAGTTCCGGAAAACCAGAGAGATGCTATCTTTGGGAGCCAATGAACTACCTTGCAGAATCACGAGATCGCTCGGAGTTCCGCTATCCTGATCAATCAGCCAAAAGGCAACCTGGCCGTCATCCAGTGTGACGCTGCTGCCATCAGGGGCAGGAACGGTTTCTGTTTCACCGGTCCAATTCATGATATAAACAATCGTGTAGGCTTCGCCCTGATTGTAGGTCGGGAGAGTTCCAGAGACAGTTGAGGTGTTTGTCCCCAAGGTGATATCTCCATCACGGTAGATCAGTGAGAACAAGTTGCCATTGCCATCGAGATCGGGTTGCCAGGGGTTGTCGCCCGTGCCAACGCCGATGTGTGAACCCCAGGATGGACTCTCGATTTCGTAAAAACTGAAAGACAGGCTCAAGACTGACTCGGTGTAGGCACTGGAAGGTGCTCCGGTCAAAATGGCGCGGGCACTGTAATTATCATTCCAGAGGTCGGAAACCCCTTCGCCAGCAAACTGGAGGTACTGATTGTCGTCACCAAAGGGAGCCGTTTCGGAACTGTCGCGGACAACGGCCGCGTTGAAATTATTGCGAAAACCTCCGACATTGTTTTCGGTTCCAGCAGTTCCGAATCCAACAGGATCCGATTCAAAATCGGTCGAATAAATGACTTCGAACGATCCACCAGCCTCGGCTGTATCTGCAGAAACAGCAGGCGTTCCCCACATAAAAGCGAGGATTACAGGAGTAATTCCTGTGATTTTTAACTTATTTTTGTATTTCATTTTCAATAGTCTCGAAGGTTTAACAGTTTCAGGAATAGTTTATTCAGGTAATGATCAGTCCAACCGCAGCCATTCTCCGGCAGCAAAATCATAGCCCCAGCCGGCTAGGTCACTGCGGGTCCAGATCCAGTTATTCGACTCGGCAGGTTTCAAAAAGAGATTTTGGTCGGCATCTGTAACAGTGTAGGCCCATCCCGCCGTCGCGTGGTAAATCCACTCGCTGTTCACCGGAACATATTGGCCAAAACCTAGATTGCTCCAAATGCCACGGGTTTGGCTCTCTCCCTCAAGCGAGCGCTTGGGAGCGGGAACCGCTGCGCGGGCCTTGGCAGGGGCGCCTATCCAATCCCCATCGGGAAAATCAATCGCCAGCGTTTCTGTCACAGAGTCTCCGACGGAGACGGTGACTGTGGCTGAATCCAGGTTGAAATGGGGATCCGAAACGAGCACTTTCCATTCACCCTTATCCGGCACCATCTGGACCAAAACCGGATGACTGGCGGCTACCGTGACGTCACCGCCAATGCCAACCTCATCGGCCTGAAGAAAGGCGATATAAACAGCGCCGGTGGTGCGGTGCCTGACGGCATGAACGCCGCCATCCTGACGGATAATTTCCACCGGCGGATTCTGTGACAGCGCACGGGTCCTTGCCGATGAAGCATTGGGCAAGACCATATAGCTGTAGGATGCACTCTGGGGCTGAACTCCGTGGTCCAGATAAAGTGTGAAAACATCTCCACTTACTGAGCCGCTGCTGGCACCTATTTCAGACCAGTTCCCAGTGACGTTCTCCGCAGAGACCGTCAAAGGGTCATTGTCGCCAAGAATCAGGTAACCGACATCCCGGTGCCAAACATAGTTGGCGTTTTCCGTATTTTCCTCAAATGGCAGTTCCAAAACCTGCTCGCTATCGGTGCCCATAAGGACATTACCACCATGACGGGTCTGATTCAGAGTCGTGAGAACCCGCTCATTGGCATTGCCGGAGGTCACTTGAATACCGCTTCCCAGCGCAACCACGCCCTCTTCGACGAGAAACCATGTCTTCCAGCCACGGGTATCGCGGTGCTGCAGGCGCATAGCGGCAAGACCGGTACGGCCATCGGTCAAACTGTTTGCAAAGGTAGCAGAGCCACGCTCTCCCAGAACGGCTGGTGGGGTCAAATTACTTTCCTGACGCGCGGTCAGACCCGGCAAACGGGCGTAATTCCACAGAGGAGGAATCGTCGAGTATTCATCACCATGTACAACCGTAAACTGAATGCCATCACCGAAATAGCGGTGCTTCATGCCCTCGCCATTGAGTGCACCTTCATTGCGCTTGGTCCGATTAGACACCATGCGAACGGAGGTGTAGTAGTCCGGACGGATGTGGGTCATGAAATCGGTGTAGATATAACTGCGTGTTCCCCGGAAATTCTGCTCAGGATCGGGTCCAAGTCGAATACGATCCAACAGCAACTCCAGGCGCTCGGGGTCACTCGGCTCAAGTTCAAGCAGGGCTTCGATGATAATGATATAGCCATTCGCAAAGCTCTGGCTTGCCGGACGACTGACGCCACGTCCAGCGGCATTGAAATCGAACCAACCGCCCCAACTCATTGGCAATACGCCTTCAAGGATGCCAAGCTCAAGTAGGTCAACTACCTCACGGTCAAACTCCCAGGGGCTGTCCTTGAGGAGCGTAGCCGCGCGGGTAGTCGACAATGCCATTTCCCGTCCGTAGGTTGCATTGTGCAACTGGGCGCCGTGGCCATAGAATGAGCCGTCAACGCGCCAACCGTCCCAATTGTTGTTTCGGCCCATGAACAGCAAAGCCCGGTCAAAAGTCCGCTCAATCACCAAATTGATCTGATCGATATTGCGGTCCATTATCGCTCCGACCAAGGCACGGTATCCCATGTCGGTCATGTTGGCACCACCGCCATGAGGATTGGTCTGAGAGTAATTGTATACCCGCGTAAAATAAGCGATTAAAGCATCGTAAACTTCCGTATCGGTCTCGCGCATTTCCTCGGCGATCAGCACAGCCACCGGAATCAGTCGCCCCGGGAAACCAATGTAAGTCCACCACCAGTTGGAATCGCGGTAGTCCTCTTCCAGCCAGTAGCCGAGAGAAGAAACGATATCTGCAAGCAAATCGGAATTACCCGCAAGAGTACCAGCGGTATAGCCGCGAATCAAAACCCCAACCCGATCCAAGTGAGTCTGATATGCTTCCAAGCGGTTGCTACTGTAATTTATATCTGAAAAGGTGCCGTTCGACGTCAGGCGCACTCTGGCCTGATTGACAAAGGTCGGATTGACGGGTGTAAAATAGCGCGCACGCAATTCCTGCTGAAGGGCGTCGATATCAGCCTCTGTCTGGGCCAAAGCCGAAGTAAAAGGAAGCGACAACATTGCCGCTGCAAAGAAGAATAGAATTTTGTTGATGATTTGTTTCACGATAAACTCGGGATAATAGATTAGGTTCAAGGAAGCTGCCAGCTGTGGTTATTCATATTGTATAACCAGCCTTCGTTTGCCGGGCTGTGCCAGAACCAGGTTTGTGTGTCGGGGTGGAAAAGAAAGTTTGCGGCAGCGCCGTCCGCTTGCGGCTGCACAAACAGAAAACCCAGATCCTTGTGATAGACCCATGCCTCCCAGATATGTTTGTAGGAGCCAAGTCCCGGGACCAGACTCCAGCCGCTCACCAATTCGATAACTTGATCGAACTCATAACTTGGATAGCCAGGTATAGCGAAACCTCTCCGGGCCGCGTCTCCGCTATAATCGCCACCGGGCAGGGTCATGGAAACGGATTCAAGCAGGTTGCCATTATCTCCCTCGAACCACTGCCAACCGGCTAGCTCGACCGTCAATTCCTGCTCACTTTGATTGGGATCGACAACCGACAAAACCCACTGACCGCCATCCTGGGCGAGCATGACCAGAGCCGGCTTATCGACAGAAATGGAATGGTACTCATCGACGGAGATCGTTCCCGCCTCAAAAAATGCGGCATATACGGCGCCGGTTCGCGCATGGTGCACGGCGTGCGCTATTTCATCCTGCTGTAAAACGGTAACCGGCAAGCTCTCGACGCGGGTGGCCATGTCTTCTGCGGTCACTCCCGGAAAAGTCCAGTATATGTATGCTCCACCGGAGGGAAACTCACCATGATTGATATAGAGTTCAAAGACATCGTCAGTGTGCGTCCCATGGCTGGTGCCGATATCCGACCAATCACCCTGACGGGTTTCTGCACTCAAGTAAATGGTATCGTTGCCATCCGGAAAATAGTAACCCACATCGCGGTGCCAGACCCAGCTCTCGCCGTTGATCTGAGCATCCACTTCAGCCGATTCCGTAATCTGCTGACCGGAGGCGTTAAGGTAATGAATATCCCCTACTTTTCGAGTCTGGTTCACAGTGGTATTAATATCACCGGGGAAGCGTGGATTAATCTGAAAGTCACTGCCCAGTGCGAGAACGCCTTCGTCCAGTATAAACCAGGACTTCCAGCCCTGGAGAGTATCAAAGTCCTTGCGCATGGCAGCGAGTCCGGTCGCACCATCACTGAGGCTGCCTGCAAAGGTCGCCCGACCCCGCTCACCCCATATATTGTTGGGGCGAACATTGCCCGACTGACGGGCGGTGAGGCCAGGCAAGCGCTCAAAGTTCCAGATGGCCGGGATCTGGTCATATTCATCGCCGTGGATAAGCGTAAAATGGATTCCATCTCCAAAATACCGGTTCGCGCGGCCTTCCTCATTGCCAGTCTCATTTCGATTGGTTCGGTTAGAGATCATCCGCACAGAGGTATAATGCTGCGGAGTTTTTCGAGTGACAAAATCGCTCCTGAAAAAGTTACGTATACCTATATCGGTGAAGACGCCGCCAGTGGTATCGACTGAAATCTCATGCCGCAATGCCTGCAGTTCGTTCACCTGCTCCGGTTCCATCGCGATGACAATGTCGATTGCGTCCAGATAATTTCTTGCACGCCTGTATGCGCTCGGACGGGATACGCCACGACCCGATGCATTGTAATCAAACCAGTTGCCAACAATCATTGGCCGCACTCCTTCGAGGAGCTGCCATACCAACAGCTCCAATGCCTCTTCGCCCAAATCGAGGTCCGTTCCACGGAACAGACTGACCGTGCGACTGGCCGAGTTCATCAACTCGGAACCGTACGTAGCGTTGTGCAACTGCGGCCCATGGGCATGCATGGAGGCATCCACCTGCCATCCTTCGAACTCTTCATCCTTTCCAACAACGCGAATGGCCTCTTGAAAGGCATTTTCAACGAGAGAATCCAGCCACTCCCTGTCTTCGGAAACAACCGCCCCAATCAAAGAGTAATAGCCCATATCGGACAAGTTGGCCCCGCCCCCCATGGGACTGTCCAGGAGAAAATCGTGAACCCTGCGGTGATAAGCGATCAGCATTTCATAAACTGTCGGATCCGAACTCTCCAAGTCGGAGCCAATCACCGGTGTCACTTTAGCCAGATCGGAGGGAAACCCGATGTAAGTGTTCCACCAGTTCGAAGCGATGTAGTCTTCTTCCAACCACCAAGTCAGCGCACTGACCGAGGCGTCATACAAATCGGGATCCGGACTGCCTTGTCCATTCGCATAAGCCGCCGCAATCAAATCGATCACTCTGGAAATGTGCTCCCGGTAGGCACCCAAAGCAGACTGCGAGTAATTCAAGTCGCCAAAAGACCCGTCCGGAGTGATTGTCTGCAGAGCCAGCTGCACATCCGTGGCACTGGCCTGGCCCAGATAGCGATCCAGCAAGCGATCCTGCAGTTCCTGCCAGTCCTGAGCCAACACAGAAGATGCGCCGAATATTCCCAGTATACAGGCAAGAAGAAAGCGCAGAAATTTTCGATTTTGCGGGGGTAGCATAATGAACAATTAGTTGAGAGTAAGGCCAGTTGAAACACTGGCTATAGAAAAGAAACAAAGCTCAGGCTGCGCCATCATGGCGCCTGGAGACCCGGCGACGAAAGAATACGAAGGCCAGAGCACCAAGGCCAAAAATAGCTGCATAGGTGGAAGGCTCAGGGATTGGGGACACATTGGAGATGGACAGATCGTCGTAGTAAGCCACCGTCGCGTCACCCGAAAAGTTGCGAAAGACAACTGCTAGAGTGTTATCAATAGAGTTACTTGTCTCGAGCACTACCAGATTAGAATAGTCGTTCGTGTTGAGATTCATCATACCGAATGCAGCCTGCATCGGCGCAAGATTGACTGTACTGCCGTCGATACCTTCCACCAATTGAGACTCTGCTGTCAGATTAAAGATATAGTTAACCCTGTAGCCTGTATTAAGGCTGTATCCCCCGAGCGCCCCAGATACTACGCTTGTGTTGGCGTCGGCATTAACAGTTCCGTTACTGGAACGAAAGCGTACCGAAAACAGGCTTCCGGGACCGTTCAAGTCCTGGGTATCCGCATATTGCCCTGTTCCAAGTCCCAGGCGCGTGCCAAAGCCTGCAGTGCCGAGTCCAGAGTCAAAAAAGCTCACGGAAAGTCCCACGAGAGAATTTTCGAAATCCGGAGTTGTTGCTCCGGAAACAATTGCCCTTGAACTCTCACCCGAAAATTCAAAGTACTGGTTTCCGGAACCAAAGGGCGCACTTACCGAGCTATCGCGGATAATCCCGCCCGGGCGGTCCGCAAAGAACCCTGTAACATCGCCGTCCGCCGTCGTCGCGCCCACAGCATCGGATTCAAAATCGGTAAAAAAGATAGATTGGCCGAATCCGGCCAAGGGAAGTGAAACAGCAATAAACAGGATATACAGAGGGGATAATCTCATAACGAAGAGTGAGTTGAGGTTAGAAACTAGCCAGAACTTAGCTGAGCAAAAATTGAGCGCAAGCAAAAAAGTCGGTTTAGCACACTTTTGTTCTTTTTTGTCATTCTCGCCATTTAACCTGCATTTTTTCTTAATTGGCGACCTGCGATCCAGCGAAGGAAGAGTCCGACAAAGAGCACGAATCCAGCAACAAATCCAATGGACAAGCGGCCCCAGAGGGGATTTGGCAAAAATATGAAGAGGCTCAGAAACAAGCCTGCAACCAGCGCGGCCGTTCCAAGGACCTGAAGCTGCTGATGGTCACGGCTCTCGCCGATTTCTGTGGTAAAATCGACCGGGGTTCGCATCAGGACAAACAATTTGTCCACCCGGCTCTTGTAGCTGTCCGCGCTGTAGCGGTAAAAAGGCATGCAGACCAGCAGGGACAGCAAAGCGGCGGCGCAAATGAGGAAAGTTCTCTCCTGCATGCTCCACATATTGTCGTTTATCGCGCCATCCCAGTAAGTGTAAATGGACGGCAGCGCGCAGATTCCTATCATCACAAAATACGATGATCGTGGCAGCCGCTTAATGAACAGGCCCGCAATAAGGGGGATTCCAAGCGGCAGGCCAATCGTCGAGTTCAGAATCAGGAAGGCATCGAAGAGCTCAAAACTGTTCTGGGTAGCCATTATGATCGCATAACAGATAATGGTGCCACCCAGCAGTGTCGTCACCAGTCTGCAGACCCAGACATTGGCTTTGTCGGAAAGCCCCTTCGCCCCGTATAGCTGGCGGGCGGGTTGAATCAAATTGCGCACAATCGCTCCGGTCATCGAGTTCAAGCCGGTGTCCATGCTGCTCATAGTCGCTGCGAGCATAGCCACGATCATCAGCCCAACCAGACCGTTGGGCAGCAGCTCAAGCGCGGCTATGGAGTATGCGGCTTCTGCCGGGTTATCGAGCCCGACGGCCATGACTTTTTCCTCGAAACGGAAACGGGCGACAATAGCTGGCAAGACCCAGACAACGGCTCCAGCGGTCATCAATACCAGCGACAGCAGAGCTGAGCGACTGGCCTCCCGTCCGTCTTTCACGGACAAAAAGCGACCCGCCGTATTCATGCTGATGAAGGTCGAAACCTGCAGGATCAAAACCGCGCCGATCCAGCCGAGGGTAAAGCGATCGCCCGAAAATTCTCCGGGCTCTTTGATAAATTTGAAATCCTGCTGGATGGATGGGTCCGACCAGTAGACCATAAAGCCCTCCCAGCCTCCAACGTAACGAAGGGCCAGGTAGGCAAGGAGCAGTGTGACCGGCAGCAGGATCAGGCTTTGCAGAAAGTCGGTCGCCATCACCGCCCAGCGTCCACCCGTCGTCGAATAAACCAGAACAACCGAGCCAATGGTTACAATCGTGGGCAGAATAGGCAGGCCGAACACTGCACTGAGAAAGGTCGACAAGGCCCACAGTTGAATCGCTGCGTTGACCGGGGCAAGAACGACCCCGAAAACCACCGAAATTGACTCCGCCTCAGGGCCGAAACGCTGCCTGATAATGTCGGCTGTCGTATAAGCCCTGGTCTGGCGCAAGCGAGCGGCAACAAACAGCCAGCACAGGAGCAGACCTATGCAATTGCCGAGGTAAACCGTGAGCATGACGGGGCCGGCCTGAAATGCGGCGGCAGCGTTACCCGTGAAGGTAAAAGCGCTGATACCACCCATCAGCGCGCTGGTTCCCGCCAGCCACCAGGTGGCCTGAGCACCGCCACGGATGTAGTCACTCAGATTCCGGTTAAGCTTGGAAAAAAAGAAGCCGAGAATCAAAAGGAAGCCGAAATAGGCTCCAATTGTGATCCACTCAATGGTCATCTCAGCGCTTCGAATGGAACTGACAAGGGAACACGGACGGTCGAGCCCAAGCGGTCACCATCGGGCATCCTGACGTCTTTACTAAAGTCATCGCCGATTTTCAGATGAATCTGCCCGGCCGCTAACAGTGGGTCCGTAAGGTAAGCGACTCCGTAGCCGTTCTCATTGGCAAGCAGAACTAAACAGGGCTGGTCGACATCGATCCGCAGCGAGTCATTCAACTCCAAAGCGCCCTGCTGCAGGAATGCGCCAAAGAGGTGCCCGGATTCAAGGTGTCGAACCGCGTGTACCCGTTCATTCCTCTCAAGAATTTCAACAAACGGCGATGTGGCTACGGCACGGGTACGCTCCACATCGCTGCCCGGGAGGTTGATATAGGCATAGCCCGCATTATCAATGCGACTGCCATGATCAATGTATGCAGTGAAGACCGTTGCCTCTGCAGGGACATCACTGGTTCCAATTGAGCTCCAATTACCCTGGCGCTTCTCTGCGTCGACTTTGAGCACTCCGTCCTGTTCAAGAACAACGTAACCGATGTCTCGATGCCAGACCCATACAGCCTCCCCTTCCAGCTTCAGCTGGGCCGGCCGAGAGCCTAAATTGTCAGTTCGGCCTGATGAATCCCCTGACAGGATGTCACCCAGCGCACGCTTCTGATTCAGGCTTGTGGCAATGGGGCTCTCCTCACTTTCGCCACCGGCTGTCAGGTTGCTGCCGAGGGCAACGATTCCCTCCTCCATCACAAACCAGCTCTTCCAGCCCTTGAGCCCAGCTGTATTCAGCTCCATTGCGGCCACGCCTTCCCGGCCGCTGCTCAAGACTCCCGCGTAGGCTGCAGTTCCCGGCTCACCCAAACGAACAAGGGGTTCAAGGCTGACATCCCGAGGCGCCGTTACGCCGGGCAAACGGGCGTAATCCCATACCGCTGGCAGGTCATCGTACTCGTCTCCGTGCACTAATGTAAACTGGACACCGTCTCCGAAAAAGCGGTTTTTCAATCCTTCGTCATTGAGGACTTCGTTGCGGCGGGTCCGGTTCGAGATGAGTCGCACCGAGGAATAGTAGTCAGAGCGCATATGGGTCAGAATCTCTCCCACCCAGAAAGCTTGTGTTCCGGAAAAATGGTTCTCCCCGTCAAAGCGGTCCTCCTGCAAGCGTTCAAGCAGACGCTTGAGTCGAGCAGGTTCACGCGGATTCATTTGCAGCAGCCGCTCGACCACTGGAATAAATCCAATACCAAGACTCGCACTGACCGGCCGGCTGACAGCCCTGCCCGCTGCATTGTAGTCAAACCAGTTGCCATAAGTAAATGGTTCAATGCCAAGCAAAACCTGATCCTCAACGATCTCTACCATTTCTGAGGGCAAGGCCCAGCGGCTGCCATACAGGATGACCATCGCACGGCTTGCCGAGTTCAGTAATTCTCTTCCGTAAGTGGCGTTGTATAGCTGCGGCCCGTGGGCAAGCATCGTGCCATCCCGACGAAAACCATCCACGGTTTCCTCCTGCCCCACCCAGCGGACAACGGGTTTGAAGCCACGCTCAAGGATCTGCTCCATCCGCCTGGCGTTGCCAGAGTAAACCGCACCGACCATCGCGTAAAAACTCATGTCCGCAAGGTTCGCCCCTCCCCCCCTTGGGGTCGACTGCGAGTGAACGTAAGACCGGTCGTGGTAAGCAACCAAATTCCTGAAAACAGTCGGCTGTGTTTTCTTCAATTCATCTCCAACCAGCACCGTAATCGGACTGAGAAGCTCCGGGTAACCAATGTAGGTCCACCACCAGTTCGGATCGATGTAATCCTCGGTCAACCACCAGCTCATAGCCCGTTCGATATAGGAATAGACTTCAGCCGACCCAGTCCCGTCAGCGGCAAAATACCTGGCCCAATCCGTGACTCTCAGCAAATGCTCCCGAAAAGGTGCGTACCCATCGTATTCCAGATCCAGAAAACGGCCATCATCCCCAAGCATGGAAATTGAATCGAACACAGCCTCTTCATCCACCTCGGCAAAATAGAGTGAGCTGAGCCGGTCCTTCAACATGCTGAATTCTTTGTCGATTGAACTCGGCCCATCACCACCTGCAGAGGCAGCAACAAAACAACAAAGGGCCGCTGAGAAAACTGAAGCAAATTGGAAGTGACCACGAAATAGATTTATCATTTTTGTTTACTTTCTTTTTTTTAGTCCTTTTTCGACTTTAATCAATCATCGCAAGGATATCATACTCCTATAAGAGGCTCAGAGGGGACTCAGGATCCCATAACCTTCAAATCGTCACTCTGCTTAAAATCGATTCGGTTCCCAACGACTTTGCTGTAGGCCTTTGGCGATATGCCATAGGCTTGCTTGAACGCCCTTGAAAAAGCTGTCAGCGATTCGAAGCCACTTTGCTCAGCCACGTCGGTGATACTGAGTTTCTTGTTTTCAAGCAGCTCAGCAGCTTTACTCAAGCGGGACATGCGAATAAATTTGCCCAGGCTGAAGCCCAGACGGTCACGAAATATTGCTCTGAGATAACTCACAGAATATCCCAGCTCATCAGCCAGTTCTTTGATCGTCAACTGGCGGTCCAGGTGCTGTGAAACGTACAGGTTGATCTTCTCAAGGATCACATCTCTGGTATCATCCGTCGCATGCAGGTTTACGCGGTCTTCTGGAATAACCGGCAGCTCCTTCAATTTCAACAAGACTTGTGACAGCTGGTAGCTGATGCCCGCCACCAGCTCAGACCGCCCAGCGACCACGTCCTGATGGAGGTTCAGCGTCTCTGCGATAAGGAAGAGGGTATCACGATCCAGGCGTCTGGGCGTGTTCATCAAATCGCTGATCGGCTCGCGATTGTTCAATTCAAAAGTTATAAACAGCCACTCCAGCTCACCCTCTTCGACATCCATGAAATGGTGAAACTGATGGGGGAAAATAAGAACCCCTTCACCTTCTTCCAGAAAGAAGGTTTTGTCGCCGATTCGAGCAGGTCCACCTTTGCGCACCACCATAACAAAAACGAAGCGGTGGTGAAAGGTGTTACTGACACCCTCGGGCTCAAAAGCCTTTCGGTTTCGATGACAGAAAAACAGGATGTTATCCGGCGTAAAGGATTCGCCTACCTTCAATCCATGAAAGTAGTTTTTGGGCTCCTTCAGCTGAACAACGTTCTCGTGGATACTGCTCAAAGCCGGATCTGAACGACGTGCCATCTCCATAATGTTCCACAGACCATATTTTCTACCATCACCCATGCAATCTTTAACTTTCTTCGGGGTTTTTATTGAATTTTCCAACAGCTGAACGGCGACCCGCCCACAGCATCAGAGCGCCCACACACAGGACAAATCCCGACACAAACAGTACAGCCAGAACTCCCTGCAGGGATTCAACCAGCAACAGCAGCAACAGGAGAAAGACACCCGCCGAAACCGTCGTCTTGCCCGTTGTAATCAGTTGAACACTGTCGGTGCCGAGTCCCTCGTGTTCAGAAGGGTCAACCGGCGTCTTCATCCGCCGGAACAGGGCTTCAATCTGGCTCCGGTTTTCCGGCTTTTCCCAGCTCTTCAGGAAGACCGAAATCAGCACTCCAATGAGACCAAAAGCAATGACCCAAAGAGCCCTGTCCTGGACAGTCCAGTTATTGCCGTTGAAGCGCGCATCCAGCAAAGAATAGATCGCCGGAAGGGCTGACAAAATCGAGATAATAAAATACGAAACGTATGGCAGACGGCGAATAAATAGCCCCGCCACCAAGGGAATGGTAACCGGTAATCCGATTATGGTTGCGATCACAAAGTAAGCGTCGAACAGCTGGAAGCTCCTTTGCGCTGCAAGCATCAAAGCCATTCCAGTAATCGCCACACCCAGTCCGGCAGTGACGAGCTTGCAGCTCAGCAGCTCTGTACTCGGACTCATAGGTTTCAGACCTGTGATGCGCTGGACCCACGGCCAGAAATTCCTAACCACGGTGCCAGTCACCATATTCAGCCCTGTGTCCATGCTGCTCATGGTCGCAGCAAACATCGCTACAATCATTACCCCCAGGAGTCCATTGGGCAGGTAGGCCATCGCCGCAACGGCATACGATGCCTCCGATACGTTCTCCAGTCCCACCGCCGCGACCTCCTCGGCAAGCTTGGCCCGCGCAACCATTGGAGGAATGATCCAGACAAAGGCCCCTATCGCCATCAGCACAAATGCCAACATGGCTGAGCGACGCCCTTCGCGGCCGTCCTTGACCGACAAATAGCGGGGAGCACCGGAAATCGAAATGAAACCGCTCAGCTGAATCAAAAATATCGCGACGATCCACTTTGGAGTGAAGCGGTCGTCCGAAAACGCCCCGGGTTCCTTTACGAAACGAAAATCCTCGCTGATACCGGGCATCGAAAAGATCTCTATTAGCCCGGAAAATCCACCGACCGCGCGCAGACTCAAATAACCCAGCAGCAGGGTGATGGGAATCAGTATCAGGCTCTGCAGGAAGTCGGTGGCCATGACGCCCCAGCGTCCACCCGTCGTTGAATAAATGGTAACCACAGCACCTATCACCAGAATGCTTCCAATCAGGGGAAAGCCAAACACCGCACTCGCAAAAACCGCCAGCGCCCACAACTGAATTGCAGCGGCAACCGGCGCAAGGAATGCAAACGAGATGACATTGAACTGCTCAGCCGCGACACCAAAACGCTCACGAATAATGTCCGCGAGAGTCAGCGCCCTCGTCTGCCTGAACCAGGCCGCCAAAAAGAAAAATCCGATGAGAAATCCCGCGCAGTTAGCCGCGTAGATGATCAACAATGTCGGACCGGCCTCATAGGCGGCCGAAGCATTTCCGGTGAAGGTGAAGGCGCTGATGGCTGCCATCAACGAGCTCGTGCCTACCATCCACCAAGTCGCCATCCCTCCGCCCCGCACATAATCGCTTAAATTGCGATTAAAGCGGGAGAAGAGGATCCCGATGACGATCAGGAAGATAAAATAGAGGCCGAGCGAAAGGTATTCGCTGTAGACCATTATGTTTCAGATCTTAGTCAGATCAGAACTCAAAGTATGGGGGAATCGCATAAACCCAGGCGCCGCTTGCGGACTGACCACCCTGCGGGATCCAGAGCCAGGATTCGGTTTCGAAAACGTAGTAAACGTCACCGCCAACATGCTGGGTATTGCCAATCCAGTCTCCAGTCGCAGCCGGGCCAGGCGCGGATGGCAACGACAGATCACCGTGCGAGGCAGGCACATATAACCAGGTACCAAAAAATTCGTCAAAATCATCCTCTTTGAGGAAGGCCCACGAGGACCAGTCGTCCACATAGACCCAATCGCCCTCTTCTCCAACGTAGATGCGGCCCAGATAATTAGCCGTCCCTACATAACCAAAGGAATCAATATTGAGCCCAGCCCACTGCTCGGGAGCGATCAGCTCCAGGCCATCGGGAGTCGTCAGGTTCTCTCCTGTATAGTCCACATACATATTATCCAGATACATCGGATCCCGGGGGAACGGTACTTCAATCGAATTGATGTTGTGAATAATGCCAAAGCGAACGAGGGCTTCCTGCGAACGATTACGGAAAAGGAAGGTTTCATTGCCGTCAAAAGTCATTACTTTTGTCTGTTCGGGATAATCCTGGCCGCCCTTGATGTAAACCTCATAGCTCAGATTCTCCGGGTCGAGAACTTTCCAAACCTCATACCAGAGGTTCAACTCCGGGAAGCCAAAAGTCTCAAAACCACTTGTATTGTAGAGATCAAAGGTTGCGTTCGTCCACTCATAGCGCATTACCGTTTCCATGTCGCCCCAGAACTGAACCCATTGAGGGCGGTGAGTAAGGCCAAAAGCATTATCCGAATTGAATGAGTTGATCCCCAACTGAAAATAGATGGTGGCCTTCTGGTTCGGCTCAATCGGCTCTGGGAGCTCAAAGGAATGTGCAACTGCGCCGGGAAGACCAAAGTTATCTCCTTCAGCCGGTCCACCCGAAAATGCGCCAACAAGGGAATTGTTTCCTCCAATCGGGTCTTGAACAATATCGAAGGCGCCCTGGAATTCGGTGTGGATTCCAGCCTGTAGCAACTGGGAATCCCCCTCCCAGCGGCTCGTGTCCTCATCTTCAAAGTTTTCCAGCAGCTGCCACTGGCCATACGAATAGCTGGTCAGTCCAAGGGCGACAATTGCAGCAGGAGTTAGGAAACAGTTTTTAATATTCATGGTATTCCTTTTGGATTAGTGATTTTTAGTAGGTTTAGAATTCAACCTCCATAGTCACACGGTAACTACGGGGGGTATGATAGACAACAGAGCGTCGGTGCTGCACACCGGCAATCGTTTCGGGGGCATCATAGCTAACATGCGACTCAGAGACCCGGTGATTGAACAAATTATTTATATTCAGTCGGATTGTCGTGCGGTAGTTGCCAAAATAGCGGCTGTAACCCATGTAAGTGTCAACGGTCGTTCTTGAAGGTAATCTGGGAGTCTGATACTGGTTCTCCACCATATTCTGACCGCCAATGGGAATCGACGTTTGAGCGCTGCCATTATAAATGATACCCCCGCCAATTGACAAACCGTCAAGAAATCCTTCCGAGAAGGTGTATTTGTTCCAGAAGCTCAAGCTTTGCCTTGGGTTAAATAGTAAGTCTACGCCCATAATGCCTCCTGAGTTGTGAGTGGACGGGTCCAGACCGTCGCTATAGTCAGTATCTGAAAACGCATCCAGTCCCAGAACCTGTGCCCACACGTCGAATTCGGTGCCCACATTCTGGCCGTTGTATACAGTTGGCAGGAGGCGGAAAGTCGAAGTTGCTTCCCGCTTGAGACGACTGTAGTTCAAGAGCATCTGCCAGTTGGCGGTAGCGAGGAACGTAAGCTGCGCATCCATCCCAGTGGTGCGGTCGTCGAAAGGAACAAAGGCTCCGTCACGACCATTGAGATCGCGTCCGCCCTGAGAAGGAGTGTTATTCAGCTCAACACTCGCTCCACGGATTTCATGCGCTATTGGGGGGAAGCCCTCCTGGTCGATAGGATCAGACAGCGCTTGCAGAGCTGCTTCTCTCAAAGCCACTTCGTGAGGGGTTTGAGGATTCTGCAGAGCATTATAGTCAATGTAGTGATAGGTTTCACTACCACCCAGCAGAGTTTGTGAATTAAAGACGCCGTCCGGCAAAGTTGTAGTGCTCAACACAGCGCCATTCGGAAGAAAGCCTTCAAGGTCGTCAAACCAGTCATACTCATTGCTGAAATAGGACTGATGAATCGGATAATTTACCGGAGCGTACCCCGGATCGGATGGATCCCGGTCAAAAGCAAGCCGAGGGTCAAATGGAGGCGCACCTCTGACCGCGGGGATACTCCCTGTTGCCCAGCGACCGGGAGCAGGGGCGTACTCGAATTGCCAGATGGCGTTTTCACGATCTATCCGGTAGAAGGAAATCTGCCCACCGATGCGGTCCTCCCAGAGGTCAAACTTGAAACCAAGCTCCCAACTGACAGTGCGCTCTGCATCGAAGAAGTCATTATTGCCATCGACCAGACCAGTGTTCGGAGAAATACCCTCGGCACGCAGACCGAACACCGAAAGTTGGTCATTGATCCGGTAGTTGAGTGCAAAAGTAAAGGTATCTTCCACAATTGCTGAATCAAAGTGCTTTCCTGAATTCAGTGCCTGATCCGGGGAAAGAAAACCTTGAGTGCGGTTCTCGCTGTTGTAGGACTTACGAAAAGCACCTTGTCCGGGGGCAAACTGGTGGCTTCCGTCGCTTCTGCGTAACCAGTTACCATTTGGATCCGGGAAGTAGTCCGCAGGCTGTAGAAGATTTCCACCCGTCGGCGTTGTAACAACGTCACCCGGGCGACGATAGACGTTGGTCTCTCCGTTATAGATATCCCGGCGGGCACCCAGAATAACCAGTAGGCGCTCATCAAAGAAGCGGCCCTGGTAGACACCGAAAACGCCGTGGTAGTAGAGTTCGGTGTTCTGATAGAGCGCTCCCGGAGCGGCCACTGGCTCGCCTTGAAAGCGAATCGGACTCATATCAAAAATACTGCGGTACTGGATAGGGCTCTGGTCGTCCCGGGACCCTTCAGTATCGATGAATGCATTCAGAGGACGCCCTACTGAATAATCGATATCATCCAGCGTGTACTGATATCCAACCAGAAAGTTGTGCCGAGCCTGCCGGCTGCTACCAAACCAGAATGGTGATTCGATTTCATAATTCACATCGAGCCGAATCTGCAATGTATCGCCTGAATTCATGTCGTTGTACCAGTAGTATCGACCCACTCGGTACTCGTTGTTGGCAATCATGGCGTTCTGATAGCGGATCTCTTCCGGTCGAGTCAGACCGGGAGGAACTTCGTTCGTTCCATAGGTGAACAGTGTCTCATGCGGCGTCCGGAGCGTGACCGGCCTGTTCGGATTGTTCTCCTGATACACCTGGGTCGTCAAATGGACATTGCGTGAATCGGATTCCTGCCGGCTGTAGAAAACGCCAAACTTCCCATCCAGTCCATCAACGAACAAGGGAATCGACGCATCAAACAGCAGGTTGAACTCTGTTCTTTCATAAAATGTGTCCGGTCCACTGATACGGAACTCCGGGCCCATCGCTCCGAACTCAAACTCATCATTGAACTGACTGTGAAATTCTTCGCCAGGAATATCCCTGTCCCGGGACCAGTTATAGTATTCACCGTACTTATTGCGGTAAATGGTTGGGAACAGGTTCTCGACGATTGACTGGGCCGCAGTTGGGCGGCGATCCTCAAACTGGGAACCTGCATCGATAAAGGCCATCGGCCCGATTCCCTCGTGGCGCTCCCTGCCATACTGCACTTCAAAGAAGTAATTCGTCCTTGGCCGAGGTGTATACTGCAGCTGAAATGCAGCATAGCGGGTAGATGTGCTGCGGTAGTCGGTCCAGTCGTCGCGGTCTCCGGCAGATGCAAGTACCCTGTAATCCAAATCTTTGATTATCTGGGTAGGGCCGGTAACATCCACACCCGTCCGGATAAAGTTATCGCTGCCAAATGAGAAATTCACCGACTGCCGCTGTTCACTCAAGGGACGCTTCGGAATTACATTCGCGACACCGGAAATGACACTAACACCGTAAAGCAGAGCCTGCGGCCCCCTTACAACCTCAATCCTTTCGATATTCTGCGCATCGAGCAATCCGCCCAGATTGATCCCATACTCTGCAATATTGCCCCCTACCCTGAATCCAAGGCGCTGTTGGTTAGGAATATTGAATCCCCGGATGTTCAGCGTATTGGAGAATGCACTGAAGCCACCCGAAACAGATGGTGAGAATTCGGCGGAGCCCCCGGGATTCGCACCGGCTCTGGCCGCACCACTGGTATCACTGGTAAAGACGCCAGCCGAATAGCGCAAAGCCTCAGCAAGATTGGTGGCGCCCGTATCCTCAATGAACTCATTGTTCAGGACATCAACCGACATAGGCAGATCCCTCAGCTCCATCGCGAGCCGGGTTCCACTGTTCGAAGTAAAGGACCGATAGCCTCTCGAATCATCGACACTCACCTCAAACGGAGAAAGGTCGAAAACGTTGGCATCGTCCTGTGCGTTTAACCCAAGCGGCAGGGAACAAGCAGTTCCCACAGCCATGGAAAGAATCCGGTTCAAGAGGCGCATATTCATGACAAACTCAGAGGTTTTGAAAGGGTTTCAATAAGTGAAAAACGTAGAAATCTGGTTATACTAAACATTTTCGACTATAAGAGAGTCAACAAAATTCTCAATTTTGGCTGATTTTGCCCATTTTCCTCAGTCTTTTATACAAAACCGATTAAGAGCAAAATACTGGATTCACCACGCCCAAAAGAGGCGTTAATGTCAAATAAACAGATTTTTCTTCTTTTTCGCCCTTTTTTATTGCAACCTTTTGGAGCAATTCCAGTTTCACCAGCCAAGCAGGCACGCAAGCTTTCAAACGTAAGTACAGATATGCAGTATTCGAACCCCACTCTGAAACCGCAGGTAAATCCTGGATCCCAAACATCGACAGGATCCGTAACGCTTCCGGTCGAATCCGGTAAAGAACAGCTGGTGAAAGAACTTATCCAGAGATGGGGAGCCGACGCGATCCGGGATTCAGACGGCACACAGCTTTCAGAAGAGCTCAAGGACCTTGATCTGGACATCTACTCGGTGATCTGCCTTGTAAGAGCAGAACAGGATTGGCCTCGCAAGCATCCTGAACGGCTTCCACAGAAGTACCTGATGTCGGATCCGGTCACGGCGACCACAGAGGGTCCATTGACCATAAAACTCTTGAAAGGCTTTCATCCCGAGAAATACCGGGTGGACACCTTTAACGACTGCAAAAAATACTGGGAAGTCATCAATCGAACCACTGGCGAACTACTACCCGCCGACTCCTGGTCGCTGAATCCTGAAGACGGCACTGTGCTCATTGACAAAGCCAAAGCCTTCCAGGTCTACACTGCCAGCTTTCTTGCTTTTGTCACCTGGGATGCAACATCGATGCACAATCACATTACCAACAATTGGAAGACTCCCAAGGTAATGAGCGTGGATCCCTACCACCGTGAAACCCGTGAACACCTTATGGGTGTCTACGAGAAATGGCTGGAGGCACACCCCCAGACGAATGTCGTCCGTCTGACTACTCTCGCCTACCATTTCGCCGTCGACTCCGGCGACGGCCCTGGTTCACCTGACCGGTTCCGGGACTGGACCGGATACCAGGAAACACTGAGCGTCGAAGCGCTGGAAGACTTTGCCCGCGAATACGGATACAGGATGCGGGCTGAAGATTTTGTAGACCAGGGTTACTACAACCATACGTCCAGAGTACCGAGCAAACGCTACCTCGACTGGATGGATTTCATTCACCGATTCGTCGTCGATTTCGGCAAGGAGATGGTTGACAGGGCCAAGGCCCACGGGAAAAAGACTGGAATTTTCTGGGGCGATCATTGGGCCGGTGTCGAACCCTATAGCCCGGATTTCCAAAAAATGGGAATAGACATCCATATCGGTGCAGCAGAGGACGGCGCAGCTCTGAGAAGGGTTTCGGATGCACCGGGTCCACAAATCAAGGAACTCCGCTTTTACCCGTATTTTTTCCCTGACGTCTTCTCTGCAGATGGTGATCCGATTCGCGAATCTCAGGACAACTGGATCAAAATTCGCCGCGCTCTGTTACGCCAGCCAGTCGACAGGATTGGATACGGCGGCTACCTGAGCCTTGCCGCGAAATTCCCGGATTTCGTCGAGCATGTCAGTCAGATTTGCAACGAATTCCGGGTGTTCAAAGAACAAAGCCAGATGAGTCCGTCATGGAAAGCACCTCTGAAGGTAGGCGTGCTGAACGCTTGGGGAGAAAAGCGCGCCTGGATCAACAGCTTCGGTATCCCGCAGAAATTTCTGGTAAAGCGCCCGGATGTCATCCAGGTAGCTGGGACCAACGTCCAGGAGTGCCTTGCTGGCCTTCCCGTGGAAGTGGTTTGGCTCAGCTTCGACGAAGTCGAGCACAAAGGCATACCCGATGACATTGACGTGCTGATCAATGATGGGGACACAGACACTGCCTGGAGTGGTGGTTGGTGGTGGATGCGGCCCGGGGTAATATCCGAAGTGCGCAGATTCGTTCATGCCGGAGGAGGATTCGTAGGCTGTAGAGAACCTTCTGCCCACATTCACAACGGTCGTGTTTTCCAACTTGCGGACGTTCTTGGTGTTGATAAAGAAATCGGATTCAGCACGCAAACCGCCTGTCCACGGCCACTGCCCGAGTCGGATCACTTCATTCGGACCGACAGCCAGCAACCGCTTGATCTTGGGCTCCACAGGAGCAATGTCTTTGCCGCAAGCGCTTCAACCAGACCAATCCTCGTGGATGATGGACATATTCTGGTAGCGACCAACACATTCGGAAGCGGTCGTTCGGTCTACCTTGCCGAACTGCCCTACTCTCTTGAAAATTCCCGATTGCTCTATCGTTCCCTGTTATGGGCCAGTCAGAAGGAAGATTTGGCAACTTTCGGTTTCAGCACGAATCCCCTGACCGATTGCGCTGTTTTTCCTGAGCAGGAGAAAATGGTTATCACCAACAATTCAGACTCTGAGCAACAAACCACCGTCTACGACCATAGCGGCATTAGCCATGACATAAGCCTGTCTCCCTATGCCTATGAATGGATTGATCTATAAAACAGGAAAACTTGCTCTGGCAGCCTTTTCAGCTGCGCTGCTAAATACTTACGTGTCCGGCGAAACAGTAAGCGGATATGTATATCTGGATAAGGATGAAACGGGATACCGGAGCTCAGGTGACCCGGGTATTGCGAACGTTGCCGTGTCGAACCAACTGGATGTCGTTCTAACGGATGAAGATGGCTACTACGAATTGCCGATTTCAGAAGAAGGCATCGTCTTCATTTCCAAGCCGTACAATTACGACTTCGTCCTCGATGAGCAGTTTCTCCCGAAATTCTACTATATCCACCGGCCAAGCGGTTCACCCGATCTCGAATTTGAAGGGATTGCACCAACAGGGCCCGTTCCGGATCAGCTGAATTTTGGTCTGCTTGCGAAATCAACTGCAGCAGATTCGGCTCTCCATTCCATCCTTATCGGAGACCCCCAACCGAGAAACAACAGGGAATTGGACTACTTTCGGGACAGCATCCTCGCCGAAGTTGCACAGGAGACGATGGATTATATCTTTGTCGTAGGAGATATCATGTACGACGACCTTTCGATGTTCGGCCGCTACAATCGAATGATGCAGACCCTACGCACTCCTGTGATCAATATCATTGGAAACCATGATCTGAATCTCGACGCTGAGGACAACCGATACGCCAGGGAAACCTTCAAAGCGCACTATGGTCCGACCTATTTTTCATTTGCTGAAAAGGATACACATTTCCTTATTCTGGACAATATTGACTACCAGGGAAGAGACAAAGAAGGAAGACCCCGTTATGAAGGAAGAATCGGCCAACGACAGTTGGAATGGATTGAGAATGATTTGAAAAACGTTCTACCGGAACAGCTACTCGTTATCCTCACTCATATTCCGCTGACCGAGCCCAACCGCCCGAACCATCTTGCTTTGAATACAAGTGATACAAAGTCACTGATGAAGCTTCTGGAACCCTACTCCAATGTTCTGGTGCTGGCGGCACATGTTCACACTATCTCACACACTTTTCTGGGAGAAGAATTTGGCAGGAACAACCCCAACAAAGCGCATCAGATCCTTATCGCCGCAGCATCGGGTTCCTGGTGGACCGGAAGCAAGGACAACTATCTGGTTCCAAACTCCACTCAGCGCGACGGCACGCCCAAAGGCTACCATAAATTGCACATAGAAAACGGCATATACAGCGAGGCTTTCAAGGCTGCAGGCTTTGGTTCCGACTACCAGCTTCGCATCGAGAAGCCCAAAGGTAAAATAGGTTTCGCAGAACTCAATGAAGTCAGAATCAAGGTAAACCTCTTTAACGGCAGCGAAAGGTCAAAGGTCGAGGCCCGCATTAACCGGGGCGACTGGATGCCGATGAAGCACTCTCCGGGATCCTTCTCTCCCTTCTTCGCGAATCTGCAGGAACAGGGACACATCCCGGAAAGAATACGCGCCTTGCCAACAACCCATTTGTGGACGATGGATATGCCAAATGGGCTGGACCAAGGAACCCACCTCATAGAAGTAAGGGCGGAGGATCCCTACGGCAGAAGCTTCAGCCAAAGCAAGATCGTCGAGATCATAGACTAGTGTCCCAGTTTCCCTGGCTGTAGACTTTAGGCCCTACTCCGTAGGTCGACTTAAATGCTCTGGAAAAGGCATGAACGGACTGAAACCCACATCGTTCCGCAATTTCCGAAACACTGAGCTGGCTGGTTTGTAAAAGCTGCGCAGCATGTGAAAGCTGTGATTCCCTTATGTATCGGCCAAGGCTCAGCCCAATGCTCTCGCGAAAAACCGCTCTCAAATGGCTGGCAGAATATTTCAGCTCCTCCGCCAAATCGTCCAGAGTGAACTTTGAGTGTAAATGATCTCTGATGTAGGCATTGATCGACTCCAGCAAATGATCACGATTCTCATCTTTCGAACGGGTAGCCTGACGGTTTTTCGGAACCGATTTCAAACTGATCATTCTCTGCAGGATTTCCGCCAATTCCACAGCCAGCAAAAGGGAGTCATATAGATTCACTTTCCCACTACGGAAATCTGACGAATGCTGAATAAAGCTCTCAAGCAGCTTAATAGAGCGTTCCGAATTTACTTTCGGCGTATCCTTCAGGGCTTGGATGCGAACATCCACCAGTGATTCAAAGGTAATAAACAACCATTCAATCTCATCGCCATCGAGGTCCATGAAATGATGGAATTGAAATGGGAAAATCAAAATGGATTCGCCTGGAACGAGCGCGTGCGAGCGACTTCCGACACGAACCCGGCCGGCCCCTCGGATAAGAGTCAGAAAAACAAAGCGGTGGTGGTAGTTATGGCTGACGCCGGCGGGGACCAGTTCAGCCGGATCTGTGCGCTTGAAGACCACTATATTGTCCGGGGCAAAGCCGTCGGCAATGGAAACACCCTTGAACAGGGATGCAGGCGGGTTAATTCGCTGAACACTCCGACTGAGCTTTGTCAGCACGGCTTGCTTATTTCTGTCAACCTCCCTCATGCCAAACCACTGTCTTCAATTGCCTTCCGCAGGTCTTCAAATGCGGTCTGGAGTTCATTGAGTTGGCTTTGGGCCGTTTCGTGATTTTCTGAGCGCAGGGCTTCTTCCAGTTGGCCAGCGGCAGCGCTGAATTGATCGCCGCCGACATTGATCGCGGCGCCGCGGATCATGTGGGCGAGATTGGCAGCCTGTTTGAAATCATTTTTGTCGATGCGCTTGGCAAGCAACTCAAGCTGATCGGGAATATCCCCAAGAAAAACTCCGGCTATACTACGCGCCAGCCCCTCGTCGCCGCGCAGGCGTTGCAGGAAGTGCGCATGGTCGAAGACGATAGACGAAGTGGACTGAGACGTCCTTTCGGGAGAAACTGTATCCTTCACCTCATTTGCCTCATCATCAATGGGCAGCCAGCGCGCCAGCGCGGCCCGGAGGGCGGTTGTGCTGACGGGCTTCGGGACATGGTCGTTCATGCCGGCTTCGATACAACGCTCGCGGTCACCCTGCATGGCGTGGGCGGTCAGGGCGATGATGGGCACCGTCTTGCCGGACTTCCGACTGCGCTCCCAATCGCGGATGCGCCGCGTGGCTTCGAGTCCGTCCATTTCCGGCATTTGGACATCCATAAAAATGAGATCGTAGGGATCCCGCTGGTAGCGTTGAAGACCTTCTTTTCCAGACGAGGCTACATCCACCTGAAAGCCAAACTGGCGCAAGGCACCAGCTGCGACCGCCTGGTTCGTCGGATTGTCCTCAACCAACAAAATGGTAAAGCGGCCGGCCCCATCTATTTTTCGTTGCCCGTGGCTCGAGCCCGAAGCGCCCACCAAAACCCGACGCTCGGTCAGTTTTCGCTCACCAGTTGGCTGCTCCGGATACCCCAGTCGAACCGAGAACCAGAATACAGACCCTTCCCCTTGATGGCTCTCTACACCGATTTCACCGCCCATCAACTCAACCAGCTCGCGGGAAATCGCCAGGCCAAGCCCAGTCCCTCCAAACTTCCGAGTTGTCGATGCATCGACCTGGCTGAATTTTTCAAAGATCTGCACCAGCTGAGATTCCGGAATGCCAATACCCGTGTCACTGACGCTGAAATGCAGCTCGATGGAGCTATCCGTCCTGTTGAATAGGGCAACCCGGACGGAAACCTCGCCCTCTTGAGTGAACTTGACTGCATTTCCAGCCAAATTATTGAGCACCTGACAAAGCCTGACCGGGTCTCCATGTAATTGCATCGGAACGTCTTCATCCACCAGATAGCTTAATTTGAGACCCTTCTCTCTTGCACGCACGTCCAGGGATGCGGCCGAATCATCGATCACGTGGGCCAGGTCAAAGTCAACCGATTCCAGAGCCAGCTTGCGGGCCTCGATTTTGGAAAGATCGAGAATATCGTTCAACAGCCCCAACAGGGACTCGGAACTGGTACGGACCGTTTCCGCGTAGCTGCGTTGCTGCTCATCCAACTCCGTATCCAGAAGCAAACTGGTCATACCAATGACTCCGTTCATGGGCGTGCGGATTTCATGGCTCATGTTAGCCAGAAATTCACTCTTGGCCGCATTTGCCGCCTCAGCACTCTCTTTGGCCTTCAGCAATTGGATCTCCATCGTTTTGCGGTCCGTTATGTCGGTATCCGATCCCCGGAACCCGATCGGCGTTCCGTTCGCGTCAGACAAGGGCACTCCACTTGTCATGACAGTAACGACACGGCCATCCTTGGCAACAATACGGTTCTCAAGGTTCACCAGCGATTCACTGTGCTTGAAGACATCCATCCCAAAACCGATCAGGGATTCCCGGTCCGTTTCGGGGCAGATATCGAAATAATGTAGCTTGCCCACCAATTCCTCAGGTCGGTAACCAATCACCGACTCAACAGTTGTGCTCAGATAAGTAAACAGACCCTCGCTGTCGACTTCCCACAAAAACGTGCGGCTTTGATGCCCAAGTTGATCGTAGCGCCGCTGATTTGCATTCAAGGCCTCCTCTGTCCGTTTACGTTCCGTGATATCGTGCAAGGCGACCAGAAAGGCCGAAGCTGAATCCCCGTTTGGAATCGCCGCCAGCGATACATCAACCCAAAGGTTTTCACCGTCGAACCGCTGCATGAGCCATTCAAAACGGGCCGAGCCCTCACTCCCGGCACTGCGGATACGACGGGCAGCGGCATCGGCAGAAGATGTGCCATCGGGTTGAAACTCCGGCGAAAGTGCGTGCGGTGTAACGCCAATTAAATCCTCAGAGGGGCCTTTCATCAGGTCCACAGCGGCCTGATTACAGTCTGTAAACACGCCCTCCTCGAGGATCATATAGGCAACCGGCGAACGATGAAAAAGATCCTTATAGCGGCTTTCACTGCGACTGAGCGCCTGTGTACGTTCGATCACCATATTCACAAGGCGGCGACGCTGTCTCAACAGAGCAAAGCTGTAAGCCCCCAGCAGAGCCAGCAAGACGGATCCGATCAGAGTCGCCCAAAACCAGGTTGGAAGCACCTCCACCTGTTCACTGCGCATCCATCGCTGGGAAATCCGGCGGATATCTTCCCCGCTCAAACTTGCAAGCGCATTGTTAATCTGAGCCAGTAAGTGCAGATCACCCTTGCTTACCCCAGCGACTAAATCCTGCGTGTACAATCGCTCCAGCAAACGGAAATCCGTCTGCTTGCGGTGCCGGTCGAGCAGATACATGCCTACCGGATAATCGGCCGCAAAAGCCCTCAACTCGCCACGGATAGCAGCCAGCACCATATCATTGTTATTGCGGTAAGTTCTAAGGTCGAGAAAGGGATAGTTCCGGCGCAAATATTCCAGCTCAAAACTGTCTGCAGTCACTCCCACCGGCTGGCCTTCAAGACCATCGACATCCATTACAAGAGAATCTGTAGCGACAAAAAGGTACGCACTGAGCACCATTAGCTCGGCAGAAAAATCCAGATAAGTCGCCCGTTCCGAAGAGGGAAACAAGCCCCCGTGTGCATCTGCATCACCTTCGCGCACCGCAGTCAGGGTATCCGGCCAGTCGACCAGACGAAATTCAACCGGGCGCCCAAGCGGCTCGGCCAGCGCTTCCCAGAGGTCGATGAGCAAACCCTTAGGTTGACCGTTTTCATCCAGAAAAGCGAATGGTGGCCAGGAATGATCCTGGGAAATGATCAAGGGTTCGGGAGACTCGATCTCCTGCTCAGCCACTGCAATTGGGACAAATGCGATGCCCACGGCAGCAAACAGCGGAGCCGTAATCCGGAAATGCCGTCCAATATTCGCTAAAATTCTGCCCATTATTGTATTAGTTGCCTACACTAAATAAGTGAAAGCTCAATCCAGATATTGCCTGAGGCAGCGCCACTGAAGCACTTCATCTATTTGACCTACGCACTCGCCCTAATTAACTCAAGATATATGCCTGATGACTGTGAATCCATCGAATTCTGGAACCAACGCTACCGCGACCAAAAGATGGCCTGGGATTACGGAGGTGTACCTCCCGACCTCACAAACTTTCTCGCTGAGCAGCCCGGCTCAAACGCCAGTGTATTGATTCCAGGCTGCGGCAGTGGCTACGAAATAGCTGCCTTCCGCAATGCCGGCTACAAGGTCAAGGCCATCGAAATAAGTCCGGAAGCCATCGTCCGGGCCCGGTCAACAATCGGCGAAACCGCCAGTCGATGCATTGAACAAGGAGACTTCTTCGAAATGAACCTGCCCCGGGGCTCCGTTCAAATAGTTTACGAACGCACCTTCCACTGTGCCCTGCATCCCCGTCGGCGTCCCGACTACCTTCAGAGCATGGCCAACTGGATCGAACCGGGGGGCTACCTGCTGGGATTCTTTCTCTACGGCAGCGAATCCGAACCGCCGCCTTATCCGATGGATCCCTCGCTTCGCGAAACAGCCTTCCTGCCATATTTCAGTCTCAAAAACTCCCGGCTCAGCCAACGTCCCATCCCCATGCATCAAAACATGGAATACTGGCAGGTCTGGCAGCGGAAGGGCTGATGCGGCCACTTTTCCTTCCCTTGACACAGGTCAATGCGGCGGGGGCGCTAATGGGCTATGGTCTGACTCGAAACGCAACAGCGATTTTCCATTATGAGTCATACAAAAACAGTCTTTTCTCCCGCAGGCACACCGATTGCCGAGCGGACGGTTGGTGAACTGGTCGCGGAACATCCGGGTTTGAGCCGGGTGTTTCAGGCCTTTGACATTGGTTTCTGCTGCCAGGGCGGGTTGACGCTCAAGCAGGCCTGTGAGCGCAAGGGGGTCGAACTCGACTCCGTGATCCAGGCGCTTGAAAGCGAGCGGGCGGGGCGGGCAGGCCCGGAAAGCAATCCGGCAGAGCTGGAATCAACGGCCCTGATCGAATACATTGTCGAACGCCACCACGGTTTCCTGCGCGAAGAATTGCCCCGCCTGCACGCGATGTCGCAACGGGTCGCGCATGTGCATGGCGGCCACACACCGTCCCTGGTCGAGCTGTTTCACGTTTTCACCGAAATGGCGGAAGAACTGGTCGACCACACGCAGAAGGAGGAGTGCGGACTGTTTCCTGCAATCAAACAGAAGGCCCAGGGATCCACCGAAGCCCTGCCGATTGAAGACCCGATTCAAGCCATGGTCAATGAGCACACAGCCACCGACCAGACACTGGTGCGCATTCGCGAGCTGACCCGCAACTACGAGCCGCCAGTCGAGGCCTGCAACACTTACCGGGCGCTGTTTGCCGGACTCGCGGACCTCGATGCGGACCTCCAGCAACACATTCATTTGGAGAACAACGTGCTGTTCCCGTGGGCGTTGAAGTCGGCTTAAAGGCGAACGAAAGGCAATCGCTCTTTCGCTACACGGGGTGCCGGAGGTTCCGCAGGATTCCGAAAGGCTATCGCTCTTTCGCTACGGTTTTATCCGCCGCATTTGCTGCAACCGGGGAGCTGACGGAAGAAATCGTTGCCTTTATTGTCGACGAGGATGAAGGCCGGAAAGTCTTCGACTTCGATTTTCCAAACGGCTTCCATGCCGAGTTCCGGATACTCATGAACCTCAACTTTGCGGATGTTGTTCTGAGCCAGGATGGCTGCCGGGCCACCAATGGATCCGAGGTAGAAGCCGCCGTGCTTTTTGCAGGCGTCGGTGACGGCCTGGCTGCGGTTGCCTTTGGCGATCATGATCATCGAACCGCCGGCAGCCTGAAAGGCATCCACGTAGGCATCCATGCGGCCGGCAGTGGTCGGGCCAAATGAGCCGGAGGGCATGCCCTGAGGTGTCTTTGCCGGACCGGCATAATAGACAGGATGGTTCTTCATGTAGTCGGGCATGCCTTCGCCGGCATCCAGACGCTCCTTGAGCTTGGCGTGGGCAATGTCGCGGGCGACAATCAGAGTCCCGGTCAATGACAGCTGAGTGGTCACGGGGTATTTGCCGAGTTCGGCGAGGATCTCGTCCATTGGCCGGTTGAGGTCGACCTTGACCGCCGGAGTCCGCGTCTGGCGTTCATACTTCTCGGGTATGAAGCGAGCCGGATTGGGTTCCAGCTTTTCGATCCAGATGCCCTCGGCGTCGATGCGGGCCTTCGCCTGGCGATCGGCGGAACAGGAAACAGCCATGCCAACCGGACAGGAAGCACCGTGGCGCGGGAGGCGCACCACGCGCACATCCAAAGCAAAATACTTGCCGCCGAACTGGGCGCCGAGCCCGAGCCGCTGCGCGGCGGACAGGAGTCGCTGCTCCAGCTCTACATCGCGGAAGGCCTGACCCAGTGCATTGCCTTCGGTCGGCAGGCCGTCGAGGTATTTGGTCGAGGCCAGTTTGACGGTCTTCAGGCAGGCTTCGGCCGAGGTTCCGCCGACAACGAAGGCCACGTGGTACGGGGGGCAGGCAGCAGTTCCCAAGCTCTGCATTTTTTCAACCAGGAATTCCTCCAGGCGGGTAGGATTCAGCAGTGCCTTGGTTTCCTGAAACAGCGCGGTCTTGTTCGCCGAACCACCGCCCTTGGCGATAAAAAGGAATTCGTAGGCCATGCCATCCGTCGCCATCAGGTCAATCTGCGCCGGCAGGTTGGTTCCTGAATTAACTTCGCGATACATGTCCAAGGGAATAGTCTGCGAATAGCGGAGGTTCTCCTGGGTATAGGTCTCAAAGACGCCGCGCGAGAGGGCGGCTTCGTCGCCTCCTCCGGTCCAAATCTGCTGTCCTTTTTTGCCCAAAATCGTGGCCGTTCCGGTGTCCTGACAAAAGGGCAGCAAACCCTTGGAGGCCACCACCGCATTGCGCAACAGGGTTAGCGCCACATAGCGGTCATTGTCGCTCGCGTCCGGATCTTCCAAAATGTCCGCCACCTGCTGCAGGTGCTTTGGTCGCAGCATGAAGGAAATGTCCCGAATCGCCTCCCGCGCGAGCAAGGTCAAGGCCTCTGGATCGACCTTCAACAGCGGTTTGCCATCGAATTCGACCACTTGCACGTGTTCGCTGGATACCTTGCGATATTCGGTGTCATCCGCCGCAACGGGAAAGGGCTTTTGGTATACAAATGCTTTTTCAGCCATAATGAGAACGGGTTTGAAAACTTATTAGAAGAGTTTCAATTAAAATCGCTCCGGTTTAGTTCAGCTTATCCAAAACCTGGCATTCAATCGTCCAGCAGCGAAGCCAGGGCCTCGGCAACGACCTGGGCATTCAGGCGGGCGCCGGCTTCACTGGTATGGGTTCGCGCGTCGGCGAAAAGGGGATCCACGGCATCGGCACCAAGCTCATCGTAGCGGCGGGCGATCATTTCGTGCAGGTCGATGAAAGCCACTCCGGCAGATTCGGCGACCTCCCGGGCCCAAGCTGGATAGCTGTCTGGCTGGCGAACGATGCGGCCCTCGTCATCCCAGACTTTACGCGGCACCGGAGAGCAGACGACCGGGGTCGCCCCGGACTCCAGCACCTCGGCAATGTAACGGCGCAGGTATTCGCCGTAGCTGAACACCACCTCCGGTTTACCGGTCAGTTGATTCTGGATGAATTCCCATTCACTCCCCGTGCCGCGAATGGTGCCGCGGGCACGGCTGTCATCGTTCAAGGCGGCACTGTCGTTGTGACCAAACTGAATGACGACCACATCGCCGGGTTTGAGCCAGTTTTTGACCGGCTCCCAAAATCCGCCAGTGCGGAAGGTCCGACTACTGAGGCCACCAACGGCGCGGTTGACCAGATTCAAGTTATCCAACTCGAGGTATTCGCCTAAAAAGTCTCCCCATCCCCACTCGCCGCCGGCGCCGTCTCCGCGGCCATTGCGAACGGTCGAATCGCCGATCAGAAAGACACTGTTCAAATTCGCATTACCTGGGAAGGGCAAACCGAGCCAGCTCAGGCCATCGGCTTCAACCGCCTGACCGGCGTCGTTCAACCACTCGTCCTGAATCGGCGTCGGACGCAATCCTTTCAACCCTGCTAAAACAACTTTCGCATGGACCCGTGCGCCGGCAGCGCCGGTGTGGGTATGGTCCCTTGGATACAGCAAAGCCATCAGATCCGGCCCCATCGGTTCCAGGCGGTCCGCTGCCCGGTTGCTGACATCGATAAAGGGGATGCCCGCGTCACGGGCAACCTGGTAGCTCCAGTAGCCGAATTGACCGGAACCCCGCTCCAGACGGCCCTCATTCCAGATATTGCGTACCGTCAGCGACATCAAAACCGGATGGGCACCCTTGGCCTCAACCGCTTCGACCATCTGCCGCAGGTAATGGCCAAAAGTGTAAACCACTTCGTGCTGACCGGTCACAAGGTTGTCGATGGCCTCCTGCTCATCGCCGATGCCCGGCAAGGAGCCGCGGGCACGTAAAGGCCGCGTCGAACCCGGCGGTTCTTCATTGATGGCTCCGCCGTCATTGTGTCCGAACTGGATCAACACCCAGTCGCCCGGACGCAGGTCCTCGAGAAGTGCATCCCAATGGCCCTCGGTGATAAAAGTGCGGCTGCTGCGGCCGCCACGGGCGCGGTTTTCGATGCGAACCTGTTCCGCGTCAAAAAAGTCCGCAAATGCCCAGGCCCAGCCACGCTGCTCATCTCCCGAGCCCGCGGCTGCGGTGGAATCTCCGGCAATAAAAACCCTTGGCCGCTCATCGGCCACCTCTGCGAACATAGGCGCGGTGCTGAATCCCAAACCCATACAGGCACAAACAAACCCCAGACGGTGGTACAATTTCATGATCCACCGATCAGAACCACCGCCGCGCCAAAGGCAAAAGCAAATTCACCTGCCTGTCAGAGGTGTGGCCCGATGGCATTGCCCAGCCAACCGATCATGCGTTCGCGCCAAGTGCGTGCCTGCCAACTCTCCAAAGTCACCAACTCAGCCGTTTCCAGATCCGCATCGAATTGTTCATTCATCATCCGCGTAAAACCGGCATCGAAGACGTTGACATTGGCCTCGTCGTTGATGCGGAAAGAGCGGTTGTCGAAATTAGCTGAGCCAATGGTCGACCACTCTTCGTCCACCATAATGGCTTTGGCGTGATACATCACGGGATGATACTCGTGGATGCGCACACCCGCCTGCAGGAGGTCTCCCCAGCGGTTGCGCGAAGCGTAGCGTACCCAATCGTCTTCCCCCCCTTCGCCCGGCTTGAGAATATCAATCGTCACGCCACGTTCGCGGGCGGCTAGCAGGGCCTCCTTGACCTGCATGTCCGGGTAAAAATAGGCAGCGGCAATCCGCAGATGGTCATTGGCCGCCCCAATCGCCAGCAGGAACAGCAAGCGGATACGCTTGCTGCCCTCGCGGGGAGAACTGATCACCATCTGAGCATCCAGATCACCCTTGGCCTCGAGTTCTGGAAAATAGGCCTCACCCAGCAACAGCTCGCCAGTGGCGCTCAACCAGTTTTCCAGAAAGGTTGCCTGCAGATAGCCGACGATTGGCCCCTCTAGTTCGAAATGGTTGTCCCTGTAGCCACCGGTCTCCGGCGAACCCTTCCATGGATCCGCCGTATTGGCGCCGCCGGTGTAGCCCAGCTTACCGTCGATCACCAGCAGCTTGCGGTGGGTCCGGTGATTGAAGCGACCGCTCTGATACCAGGAAGGCCGCCGCCAGCGCACCACCTCGACACCCGCCTCTTCCATCTTCTCCCAGATACCGTTGTCGGCATTGACCGAGCCGATGTAGTCGGCAATGAAGTGCACCTTAACCCCCGCCTTGGCCCGCTCCATCAAGGCTTCGGCAAATTCCCAGGCAACCTCCTCTCCCCAGAACTCATAGGTCTCCATGGTGATGGAGCTTTCTGCTGCGGCAATAGCCTCCAGCTTGCGCGGGTAGAAAACTTCACCGTTTTTTAGCAATTCAATTCGGTTGCCCTCTGTAATGCTAGTTTCAAGCAGATTATCCAAAGTTCGGCGGAATTCCTGCTGGTCCACCCGGGGGCCATTGTTCGGCAGAACCTTGACCAACTTATCTTTTGGCGTTGCGTTGAAGTACAATACAGACCCTGCCCCGGCGAGCAGCAGCGTCAAAAAAATTACAATAATGCGTTTACGAAACATAGAAAGGGACAGGCCGTCCGGCCCTAAGCAAAAGCTATGCAAGCCAACGTCCCTGTCAATGTCCTGTGCTGCAGGGCAGGCCTTGAGGGAACCGGCCTACAAGATTCGACAAGTGCCCGAAGCCTGTTCAATCTTTACTGTAACGATGTTTATCTAACCAATGGAATCCAACCGCCACGCCGCTTTCGAGATACAGCACGAACCGAATGAACGCAGCACCATACAGCTACGCGGCGACTGGTTGCTGCGGAGCGAACGACCAACGGCCAGGCAAATGCTTCAGGAGCTCATGGCTTCTGATACCCACACAAACTGGGCCTTCGACTGTTGCGATCTAGGAGCCTGGGACAGCGCCCTGATGATGACACTCGCCCGGGTTTACCAGGCGGGTCGGGACGCCGGCCATTCCATTGACACCAGCGGATTGCCCGACGCGGTGCAGGAACTTTTGGAGCTGTCTCAAGCGGTTCCGGAAGCCGCAGTGGAAGAGCCCGTAAAAAGCAACGCTGGTCTCAATGAAAAAGTCGGCGTCTGGACCCTCGACACCCTGGCCGGGATCAGCCGCTACACCCACTTCATGGGACAGCTGATTCTCGATGTGGGCTCAGTCCTGCGCGGGCGCACCCCCTTTCGCTTTCGCGAATTCTGGATTCTAATCCAACAAGCGGGAGTGCAAGCCCTGCCGATTGTCGCGCTGCTGAGTTTTCTGACCGGCCTCATCATCGCATTCATAGGCATCATACAACTGCAGAAGTTTGCCGCCGATATCTACGTCGCCGACCTGGTCGGGCTGGTCATGACCCGGGAACTGGCCGCTGTGATGACGGGGGTGATCATGGCCGGCCGTACCGGTGCAGCCTATGCTGCGCAAATTGGCAGCATGCGGGTCAATGAAGAGGTCGACGCCCTGAAAACCTTCGGCATCGAACCGGTCGCTTTTCTGGCCCTGCCGAGGGTACTCGCCCTGGTGCTGATGATGCCGCTGCTGACCATTCTCTCCAATGTCATCTCCATCGCCGGCGGCATGGTGGTATCTGTCTCCATCTCCAGTCTGACTTTCAGCACCTACATCAATGAAACCATAAGGGCCGTCGCGCTGACAGATGTGTTTGTGGGTGTCTTCAAGTCTCTATTTTTCGGCGTGATTATCGCCTTCGCGGGTTGCTACCGTGGCCTCCATTGCGGCAAGGATGCCGCCGCCGTCGGCCGAGCCACGACCTCCGCCGTGGTTACCGCGATCACCTGGATCGTGATCGTCGATGCCGTGTTCGCAGTCATCTTCCACATTCTGGGCATATGAGCAGCACCGACATCATGATCGAAGCCAAAGACCTGAAACTCGCCTACGGGTCCTTTGTGGTCATGCAGAATCTCAATTTCACTGTGCACACGGGTGAGATCAAGGTCATCATGGGCGGCAGCGGTTGCGGCAAAAGCACCCTGTTGCGTCACCTGGCCGGCATGGAAGCAGCCAGCGCGGGTGAAATCACTATTGGCGGCGAAAAAGTGGGTCCACATGAAGCGGCCATGGAACGCATCCGCCGACGCTTCGGCATCCTCTTTCAAAGTGGCGCCTTGTGGAGTTCAATGACTTTGTACGAAAACGTTGCACTGCCACTCGAGCAATACACCGACTTGAATGCCAACGAGATCGCGGACATGGTTGAATACAAACTCTCTCTGGTCGGCCTCAAGGGCTTTGGTGCCCGTTACCCTTCTGAGCTGAGTGGCGGCATGCAGAAACGCGCCGGCTTGGCGCGGGCCATGGCACTGGATCCGGAAATCCTCTTTTTCGACGAACCCTCGGCGGGCCTCGACCCGCTGAGCGCACGCCGCCTCGACGACCTGATCCTGCACCTGCGCGAAGCGCTGGGCACGACCATCGTCGTCGTGACCCACGAATTGGACAGCATTTTCACAATCGCAGACAATGCGCTCTTCCTGGACGCCGAAACCCGCACGGCACTGGCGGAAGGACCGCCGAAAAAGCTGCGCAACGATCCGGCCAGCCCCGAACGTGTTCGATTCTTCTTGAGACGGGGTGCCGATGCAGATGAACTTTCAAACCCAGCGCACTCATGAGAAAGCCCAACCCAAAATTGATCGGTGGATTTGTCACCCTAGCTCTTATCGCGGCCGCAGCCCTGGTAATGACGCTGGGCACTTCCTCCTTTTTTGGTCAGACCGGCCGCTATCTGCTTTTCTTCGACCATTCGGTAAATGGGCTGCAAGTTGGTTCGGCGGTGAAGTTTCGTGGCGTGCCGGTCGGAACGGTTGCCCAGGTTGCCATCCGCCACCCCGGGCAACGCGAAGATTCCACCGCCATTCCGGTTGTTATTTCAATTGACCTGACACGCCTTGAAAGAGACCTCGGTCTCGAGGCTTCGATCCTCAGTCCGGAGGCAATACAGCGTTCTCTCGAACGTGGTCTGGCGGCGCAACTGAGTCTGGAAAGTTTCATTACCGGTCAACAGTTTGTGGAACTGGACTTCATGCCGGAACGCGAAGTCACTCGCCACCTTGCCCGGGAGGGAGACATCGTCGAAATCCCGACGATCCCATCCTCCACCGACCAGATAACCAACGACCTCGCCGGCATCATATCCAATTTAGAGCAAGTTGATTTCGGTCGCCTGAATGAGAACTTCAATCGCATTCTTGAAGGAGCGGCCGATGCGCTGGAAACGATCCATTTTGCCGACCTGAACCAGCTCCTGGTCGACATTCTGCAGGATGTCCGGAAATTCATTGACTCAGGTGATATGAACGAGGCACTGGCCGCCGTTACAACAGCGGCTATCAGGATCGACATCGTGGCCCAAGACATCGGCGAAGTCATCGATAGCTATGACGCCGATGCGTTTGGCGAAGAATTGAAGGAACTCGCCACTACAGCCAGAAATACACTTGAGCGCATCGATGACCTGGCCGCACTGGGCAATGACTTTCTGTCGCCCCAGTCGGAGTCCAGAATCGAACTGGAACAGACACTGCGCGATTGGTCCAGCGCGGCCCGCTCCCTGCGCTCGTTCATTCAGTATCTGGAGCGCAACCCGCGCTCCCTGCTGTCGGGCCGCGACAAAAATCCCTTTCAACCCGAATAGTGAACTCCAAAGTTATGAAGAGTCGAATCCTGCTGGGCCTTCTGGCGACCGCCAGTCTGCTTGCCATTCCCGCCTGTGTCAGCCTCGAACCTCAAGCGGACACTACCCGCTGGTTCATGTTGGATCAGTTTTCCGTGACCTCTGCATACGAGGGCACATTTGAAAGCTCCAGCCAGCTACACATCAGCCGTCCGCACATCCCGGAGTATCTTAACAGCCAACGCATCTTTTTCCGCTCCGCCGATGGATCGCCGCAAACGACCCAACAGGAACGCTGGGCCGAACCGTTCAGCGACGGCCTCGCTCGCACCCTTGCGCTGCGCCTAAGCGCCCGGAGCGGTATCGGCAATGTCAGCTACTATCCCATACCGCGCCCGGCTGAACCAAGTGCGCGCGTGCAGGTCCAGGTATTTCAATTTGAAGCCATTCAGGATAAGGGCGTCGTGCTCGACATGAGCTGGCGGGTAGAAAGCGATCAGGAAAGAGGAAAAACCCACCGCTTTCGCCGCACTGTCGAAAGGGAGCGCTTTGAAAACATCGAGGCCATGGTCCAAGCTATGAGTGAGGCTCTGGACGAAGCGGTGGAAGAGATCACTGAGGCCGTCAACGACGCAGTGGTGCAAAACTGAGGTCAAAGACGTAGGCTCCGTCCAGTCGCTCGTCGTGCTGCCAACTGCGGCCAAGGTCGTCGGAGTAAAAGGTCCCTTCTTCAAAGGTTGAGGCCCAGATGCGGCCGCTTCCGAGGGCATCAAAGGTGACCGCTGTGACATTAGGCGAGGCCAGTCCTTCGCCACGGCCCTGCCAGCTTTTTCCTCCGTCCGAGGAAACCCATACGCCGACATCCCAGCCACCGGCAATCATGCGATCCGGATCCGCAGGGTCGATGCTCACGCTGTAAATATTGGACTCCGCCAGTTCGGGAACAACCGAAGTCCACTTCCGCCCGTCATCGCGGGAGATAAAAACGCCCTGACCTTCAGTGGCCATCAGCCAGGTATCCAAATCCGTCGCACTGCGTTGCAAGTCCAACACCGGCACCCAGGGCGAATGAGCGACCCGCTGCCATTCGCGGGCACGGTCCTTGCTTTCATAAAGTCCTGCTTCCGTGCCCACCAGCACGCGGCGGGTCTGGCGCTGGTCGACGACAATGGGTCGCGACCAAGTTTCGTGCAGACCGCGGTTGGCATTTTCCCAGCTCTCGCCGCCATCCCGACTCACGTTCACGCCCCAGACAGAGGCCGCATAAATGTGGCTGCTGTCCTCGGGGTCAATCGCGATACGCATCACATCGCTCTCGCGCCAGCCCGTCACTTGTCGCCAGCTTTTTCCTCCGTCCTGACTGCGGACGATGCCGTTGCCGCAGGCGATAAAAATGGTATCGGGATCTTTCGGATCCACGGCGATGCTGTTCATGAACAGGATTTCGGGGCCAATGGTGTCCCAGCTGTCCGAATGCCGGTCGTAAATAAACAAGCCGGAGTCGGTAGGCAAAGAACTCGCCTCCTGGGCTTTGGTCATTGCCAGCGCGGCGAATAATGTGGGCTCTGTATCCGCCTGCGATGTCAGGCTCAGGGCGAGGCCAAGGGGCAGAATAAATCGGTAAATAGATTTCATTGTTCGGAAGAAATTGAGGATTCAATGCGGCGCTGGATAAAGTCCAGATGGTAGCGTTCGCTGCCATAGATAATGTCGAGGGTCTGACTCTCACGCTCAGCCCGAGCAAAGGGCCCGTCATACAACATCCAGTCCTCGGTGCGGATCGCCTTACCGTCGACGATCAATGGCTCCTTGTAGCGGACTTCAAGCTCTGCGCCTTCCAGCGAGGTGAAGCGAACTGATGGCACAGGCTCGACTGAGGTCTCCAGGGGCAAAGCACGCACCGCGCGTTTAAAGTCTTCGAAGGAGTCAAAATCACGAACGGGGGCCACCTGCAAAACGTAGCCGTTTTTCAGGTCGTAGCTGACATAGGACTCACTGCCCTCCGACCATTCGACAAAGTTGGCACTGAACCATCCGCCAGCGCCGCCAGCCATCAGGCCAGTCCAGTCCACCGGCTTCCATTCACCGGGAGCCATCGGATAGTAGCCAATGTAGACCGGTCCACCCTGGGCAAAGATCCAGCCGGAGGGGTCTTCCGTGCGGTGCTCCAGGTCGCGTGAAAAGAAAGTATTGATCAGGGGAAAGCGAGTGCCCTCCGGAATATCATACAGCCCGATCAAGGCCGATTTGTGCTGCACGATGTATTCGTATTTCGAGCCGCCGATGAGCTTGTCCTCGGTATCGTAATCCGCTTTTGAGCGGGCGATGAGGTCGGTGACGGTATCCCAATCCGAGGGAAAATACATCATGCCTTCCTTGGGCGAGGAATACGGGTGCAGGGCAAAAAAGGTATTGGATTTATCCAGCGGCTCATCCTCCCTCCAGATCAGGTTCCAGGTGCGCTGCTGAATCGGCTGCAGCAGTCCGCCCTGAGACGAGCCTAGAATATAGTCCGGATGCACATAGCTGTATTTATAAACCGGTCGGGTGCGCTTTCCGTCTACCTCAAAAGTATCCGCCCCTACATTGCGCAGGCGCCAGCGGGTACGCTTCAACTCTTTGTGCACATAGGCCTCACTGCGGTCATGGGCGATTCGGTAAAGGATCGGCGGCGGCGTGTAACCGCTCAGTGCAACCAGGGTATTAGATGCGTTGGGCGAGAATTCACCCTGACCAAAAAACAGCCAGGAATGCGCCATTGAAACGGAAAGCGCGGGTCTGAGGATCTCGCGGGGATAGGCGCGGCTCTGAGCGCCTCCGTGCAGGCCTTCAAGGCTTTCAACCGTAAAATCCAAAATCAGGTAATCCATCATCATGCGCCCGATCTGCCGAAGCTCCGAATCACGGGCCCAACCTGCGAGCAAGGCCATGGGCCGGGTGTATTCGCCTATGTAACGCGGTGAATCGTATTCGCCCTGCCCGTAGGAGGTGGTAATCCGAACCCAATCCAGGATATATTCCTTGGCTTCGGCCATGTTCTCGGCGGATGAACGGCCGTTGTACCAGGCATCGGTGCCGGCTTCGGGAAACATCTCAGCGGCGAGATACAGACCGGTGTAATACATCAGCCAATGATTTTCGGTATCGCCCCGATAGGGGTAATAAGTCCGCCACAGTTCCTGGATAAAGGACCAATCCTCCTCGGTCAGATTGCCGCCATCGGCCTGCATCAGCAGAACCATCGGAATCATCCAGAACATGCTGCCACTCGGCGTTTCATTGTAGCTGCGCAATCGCTGCCGCGCCCAGTCAATGTGCTCGCCGCGGTTCAGAGCAACGGCAAGGTCATAGATTCCGCCGGCATCCGTATCGCTGGGATCGATACGCTCAATGGCATTGTCCAGCACGTAAGTCGCTCGGTCGCGGAATTCGTTTTGGATTTCAGCGTCGCTCTTGAGCAAGGGATCGGCTGAGACAAAGGTGCCTGAGGCGAGGGCTAGGACTAGCGCTAGGGCTCGGATGGGCTTGAGGGAATGGGATGGTATGGAAATCATGGGGGAAATGGGAATGTTATGGGATTGGGTCAGGGGATGAAGCAGACCTTGATGGCTTGTTGGGCTTTCAGGAGTTCAACTCCTTCTGCGTAGGCGGTGAGGGGCAAGGTTTTGCTGACCAGTGGATCCAACCGGAGTTTGCCTGTGTCGATCAGCGCGAGCGCACGCTCGGCGGCGGCGCGGTTGTGGTCGCCGTAACCGACGAGGTGTAGGCCGCGGCACCAGTGCCGGAAGCCAAACTGCACCTCTTCGCGCAGGACCCCGAACAAGGCCACGACGGATCGGGTCCGGTGCATCAGATACTGGACTGCCGAGTTCAGTCCCGTGCAGTCAATCGCAAGGTCCAGAGCGTCCGGACTGAAACGATCCTGCGGCCAGGCTTTTTCATCCAAAGGGTTCAGCACCCGGGTTGCTCCGAGCTCAAGCGCCAATTCGCGCCGTGAAGAAAGGGGATCGAAGGCAATAACCTCCGCCGCACCATAGGCTTTTGCCATCTGCAGCGCTACCAGACCCGCTGGGCCGAGGCCACTGATCGCCATACGCTTGCCTTCAATCGCCGTGATGTTGAGAACCTGGTCGAAAGAAACCTGCACGCACATGGCCAGCTCCAAGGAAGCGATTTGCTGAGGTTCGTAGGCCGGGGAAACCTTCAACAGGTTGTTCGCTTCCGCAAGCACCTGTTCCGCATAACAGCCGGACCTGCCGGCGCCCTGGTCCTGCCAGAAGGCAACGGTATCGCCGACTTTAAGATCCTCGACGCCGGGCCCGACGGCCGTGACTTCGCCCATGGCTTCGTGCCCCGGCTGTCCAACCGGGTAGGGATAGTTCACCACCCCTCCGGGAGCCATCGACTTGCCGGCCATGATGTGCAGATCCCAATGCGGACAGGTGGTCACACCCCGAACCGCGACAACGACCTGGCCCTTGCCGGCTTCCGGATCCGGAACTTCCACCCATTCGGGCCTACCTGCTTCGACGTATTGAATAGCTTTCATTTAATCTCCTCGGCGTTCACCAATCCAAAACCACACCCAGCACGGTCTCGCGTTTCGATTCAATCAAATCCCAAGCCTCCGTCGCTTGTTCCACCGGGAAGTGATGGGTGATCAGCGAAAGTGTATCGAGGGCCCTTTGATGGACCAGCTCCATGGTTTTTTCAAGCCGCTCCTGAGTGGCCCCGGAGACCAGGTCGATGGAAATTTCCCGGTAGCGTGGCGGTTGGAGTTCAAAGGCATCGTTCGGGCCATAAAACCCGGCGGACACCAGGTGCGCGTAGCGCTTCATAAGTATCTGCAAATCGTTCATCACCGCGATCGAGCCAACGGTGTCAACGCCCACCTGAATGCCCTCTTTAAAGCGTTCGCGGACCTTTTCGCGCCATGCTCCATCGGCTTCAAGTAAAGTCTCGCCCTGCTTGAAATAAGCCAGACGGTCCGGATGGCGTCCTACGAGTATCACCTGTGCCCCCCGGTGAGCGAGCATCTGCGCCGCCCACTGCCCAACCAGTCCATCGCCGATCACCACCGCACCATCGCCAGGCTGCAGCTGTGGACGTGCGCCGCAATTGTAGCCTACCTGAGTCAACACCAGCCCTGAATAGGCCAGTGGGCTGATGCCTTCCGGAATTTTGATCACCGCACCGCGCCCGGAAACCGATGGCGAAACGTGTCCGCCGCGCGGCTCGAACATATCGTTGATCTGGCTCACAGAAACAAAGACTGCATCGCCTTTTTTCAGGTCTGTCACTTCCTCGCCGACCCAGTCCACGACACCAACTTTCTGGTAACCCGCCGCAACAGGGAAAGGATGCGGGTCCCCGGGACGCCAGGGCGTATCCCCTTCAATCCGCTCTCCACGCAGGTAGGAGCCCTCGGTCCCGTTGCTGATCCAGGAATGGGTCACGTTGACGACCACACTCTGCGGACCGGGGTCGGGGCAATCGACCTCTTGAAAAGTCACTTGATTCGGAGCGGTAAAAACGACGGCTTTTGCTTTCATAGGATGATAAAGAGAGCTCTTCCCCGGGGAATGGGGAAGAGCTCCGAAGATGCGAGCTGACGACCACCTGATAAATGGTGTCGCGGGTTTATGGTAAGGTGCGTAGCGGCGGTTTCAGGGGGACGGACGCCTCGTCCGTCCAGTCCAAGGCCACGCTACGGGCGCGGGGCGCGCCCGCTCCCAGACTAAAACCGCAGATCCCATTTCAGCCATGCAGTGCGGCCGGGTTCGTTGATGCGGGTGGTCGGGGGCGGGAAGCCGGCTACCATGCTGCCGCCACGGCTAAGGTGCTCGGCGTATTCGCGGTCGAAGAGGTTGTCGACACCGCCGACGAGGCGGCTGTTGGCGCTGAAGGCCCAGGAAGCGTTGAGGGCAAATACGGCAAAACCGGGGCTGCGACCGAGATCCTGGCCAACGATATTGCCCTGGTTGATGGCCACCCGGTCTTGGGCCGAGACAGCCCTCAGCAGGCCACCGACCGAAAAGCGACCCTCACTGTAGGTCAATCCAAGTTTGCCCTCCAAGGGCGGTTGCTGAGCAAGGGGCAGGCCGTCGCTGCGGTTGCGTCCGCGCACCGAGGCGACGCTGCCGTCGACCTGCCAGTGCTCGGCGAAACGGTAGACAAGGCTCAATTCCCCGCCCAGGGTGGTGGCATCGACATTGCGGGTCACAGTGGCATCGCGGCTGCCCATCATGCCTGCGGGCTTGGCAAAGCTGCTTTCGATCAGCAGGTAGTCGTCGATGCGACCGACAAAAGCAGACAAGGAAACCGCGAGCTGACTGGATTGATAGGTCAGGCCCAGGTCCACTTGTGTGGTCTTTTCAGCAGCGGACTGAAAGGCACTCAGTCCATCCTCTGCCTCCTTGTTGAACAGCTCCCAATAATCGGGAAAGCGCTGCGCGTGGCCAAGGCCGGCAAAGGCGGTGAGGCCGTGGGCGACTTCCTGCTCATAGCGGACAAAGGCACTGGGTAAAGTGTCCCGGCGGCGCTGCCCGGCGGTCGGGTTCGGCTCGCTGCCCATCATGCCGATGGAAACGCTTTCGCGCAGGTCCTTTGCTTGCCAAAAGTCGAGGCGTGCCCCGGCGAGGATGCGCTTGCGTTGAGCGAGGCTGCGTGTGAGTTCGCCATATAATCCACCCACCTCAAACTCCGCGTCTTCGACCCTTGGACTATTACGGTAAGAGTTCATGGGCTCATTCATGCTCCTGCGGGTGCGGTGGCGGTTCGCTTGATAATCACTGCCAATGACCAGCCGCTCCAGAGCATCCACGTCCAGATGCGTGTTAACCCGGCCTCCCCAGGTGAGGCGATCCGGGTTCGAAGCCATTGGATTGGGCATCATCATTGTCGGGTTGAATTCCCGCAGACTGTAGTTGTCCATTACGTGGTCGACATCGTTCACAAAGACGTTCGCGTCCACCGATTCGACGATCCCGGCGAGGCCACTGCGACGAAAACGCAAGCCGAGGTGACGGCGGGCAAACTTACTGCCGTCCATCATGCGATCGGCGTAGGCGGCCTCGCCATCGCTCAGGGTGGTGGTCAGCTCCAAAGCAGTCTCTGCATCCGGAGTCCATCCCACGGTCGACTGCAGACTCCAGCGCTCATACTGCGAATGCACACGGCGGCCAGCGCCGTCTTTATAGTCCCCCGAGGCAGTCCGGTTGCCGGTAACCTGCACATAGCCCAACGAATTACCGGCCCTCAGGTCGATAAACTGATCGTTCCGATCCCAGGAGCCTAGTGTAAGCGCGGCGTTGGCTCCGAAGGTGGCCTCGCTGTAATACTGTGGGTTCCTCTCAAACAGAACCACCCCGGCCGAATTGCCCGGTCCATAGAGCACGGATTGTGGACCTTTCAATACAGTGACGGCGTCGTAGCTGGAAGGAAATACATAGGCGGTCGGCGGGTCCATACGATTGCCACAACCGCCGAGAATGTTCTCGCCGTTGAGCAGAATACCCAGGCGGGAACCGGCCATGCCACGGATGACCGGATCGCCGTCGGTGCCCCCTTTGCGAATAACATTGAAGCCGGGAATGGTGCGAAGAATCTCCGCGCCATCCTGGGCGGGTATCGGCTGTGCCGGGGCCTTCGGATCGATTTCCGTCATCAGGGGCACAGCTCCCGGCTGGGAGATCACCGTCAACGGCGGCAAATCAATCACCTCCAGGCCGTAGGATGCCGAAAAAGGCAGCGTGAATGCAGCGGCCACAAGGGCCGGTTTAAAGGTACGCGCGTACGCGCAAACAGGTTTCATTTCAAAATCAAAATTCAGGTGTCAGTGAGGATCACCAACTGTCCCAGCAGTTGGTGTATTCAATCTTCAGTTGCTTCAGGACACCTGAATTCGCGGAGGCGGTGCCGGTGGGCGCATCGCCATCACGAGGCCCTCTTCGTCCAAAACTTTCGGCCAGCGTTCAAATACATCCGGCAACACCAATGCAATGGAAAAGCCTTCCACAGGCAGCACCGGATTGCGTTCCAACAAGTTGACGGCATACGGAAACCTCTCCGCCTGATCACGCTTCACTGCCTGCACCGAATGACACAAGGGGCACATACCTTCCTCAGAAAAGGTTCGCGCAAAGGCCTCCCCCACCGATTGAGTCTGCACATTATCCACCCACATCCGGCTCCAGGCAAACACCTGCACCACATCCAGAATCGTCCCCGTCGCCAACATCCAACCAAACAGCAACACCACCAAACGCACGCGCCTGCCGGAATGAATGCCTGAACTCTGGATCCGTTGATTCATGGTGAAGAGAGATTAGCAGATCAGAGGAAACAAGACCTTGATGAAGGTCAAGACAATGAAAAGAAGCACCCTCTCCCGGAGAGACGGACGCCCTCGTCCGTCCAGCGCCACCATCCCTCCCGTTGGAGCACAAGCTTTAGCTTGCCCCCCGCAACTCCAGCCACCACATCGACCCTATCAACACTCCCACTTCGGCCTAAAGGCCGCGCTCCAACATTTCATCAATCCAACATTCCGACACTCCATCCATCTCCCTCATCCCTTCCTCCCCAGCTCCCAAAAGCTTTTCCAAGCATCATAGAGCTGACGCAGCTTCTCAGAACCAAGCAGCGTCGTTGAAACAGGCTCCTTTCTTATCCTGGGATTAATCAAAACCATATTCCCCCGCAAGCGAATGCCTCCGAATAGCGAAGGAAGCTTGGGGAACATTGAATCTATGATAAAGGCGATTCCTGGCAAATATACGATTCGAAAAACAGGAGCGTAATAATACCTCCATACCTCTCCGGTTATCCAACCGAATAGGTTACCCAGCAATCCAGTTAAAGCGTACACGACGATGCATCCAGCAGCCAACAGAAGAACAAGGCCAACAAACCGAGCTCCATTGATCCGAATCTCAACTGTCGACGACTCAGCCTCTTCAGAAGCCTGAGTAGTTGGAACCCAAACCAAAAGCTTCACTCCTTTTAGCTTGGAAAGAATGCAGGCTATCAGGGGATAAGCCATAACCGAAAGAACTAAAGCAAGAGCAACCTGTCCAATTGATGCCAAAATCAGAACAGCAACCGCAGTACTCAGCGATTGCGTACTATAGAATGAAATTGTATATGTTGCGTGTGCCCCAAAATTCCAGTGCAACAAGGCGAACAGGATCCCAGCCACTTCAAACATGACAGCCATGTAAGCAGCCAACTTCACCCATGTGGAACAAGTTAAAGAATAGACTTTCAGATAATAAGTCACTCTTCGGAATCATCGGGTTGTCTCATACACAAGAGCATCCATGAAGAGAAAAGGTATGCTCACCGGAGCCAAAATCCCCATTTCCACTCCTGAAAGCCCCTCGAATCCATACGTAACATCGTAATTTGATCGAAACCCACCTGAAACTCCACCCGATACTCCAGACACACCCAAGGTCCTCACCGACGGGAATGCGACCTGCCCAGCAAGCCCTTGTACCTGCTGGACCCCACTGACTCCTAAGCGATGGACTGCGGCCCGCGTCTGCGGCGACCTAGCCCAGGCATAGCCTCGGGCAAGGTGCGGCGCGGTAAGCT
>JAFIGG010000142.1 GCA_020831485.1 Opitutales bacterium | reverse complement strand
AGATGACATGAAGAGTGCCAGTTGAGAAAAAATCCCTCAAACTGGCACCCTTATGAATAACAAAACAAAGACCGTTAACGTAGAAGAAACGCGCGGTTCTGCCAAGGCAGAAGTGCTCTTGATAGCATTGGATGTGCACGCCGACCGGATAGCCCTGCGGGCTCAGTTTGACAGCAGCCAGCCCGAACCGGGGCAAATGATGGATCCGCATCGTTTTCGCCAGTGGGTGCTCAAGCAGCGCGACCGAGCGCGGCGGTTGGCCTGTTGCTACGAGGCAGGACCCTTTGGGTTTGGTTTGGCGCGCTTTTTGCGCGAACACGCAATCGAGTGCCTGGTGGTGGCTCCTGAAAACCTGGACAGCAAACGCCGAAGAGTTAAGACCGACAAGGCCGATGCGTTGCAGTTGCTGCGGCGCTTACGGGAGTATACCCTGGGTAACCGGAAGGCCTTTTCAGTGGTCCGTGTTCCGACCCGTGAGCAGGAGCAGAAGCGTTGCGAACTCAGGCTCAGAGAGCAGCTCAAAGACACCCGTCAGCGCATCCAGAAACAAGGCAAAAGCCTGTTGCTGCAGCAAGGCATCAAGGTCAGTTCCAATTGGTGGAAGGACGCGGTATGGGAGACTCTCAAAGAGGATCTTGAGGACTGGTTGGTGGATCTGCTGGAACCGCTGCGGCGCTGTATTGAGAAAGTGGACCAAGAGGAGCAAAAACGCTGCGAAGAGCTGAAGAGTCTGGAGCTGCCCGAGTGGAACTTTGTGGGTCTTGGCCCCTTGTGTTACCAGCAGATCCAGCGCGAGATCTGCGACTGGAACCGATTTAACAACCGTCGCAATGTGGCCGGTTATACCGGGCTGTGTCCCAGTGTGCATATTAGCAATGGGCAGGGGCATTACGGCTCGGTGAACAAACATGGCAATCCTCGCCTGCGTTGGGCCCTGGTTGAGCTGGCCTGGCGGATTAAACGTTACCAGCCCGGCTACTGGAAGCTCAAAAAGCTACAGGATGCCTTCGAGGGCAAGGACCGGCGTCAAGCGGGTCAACGTAAACGAGCTATCGTGGCGCTCGCCCGGCAGCTGGCCATTGACTTGTGGCGCCTGGCCACCGGCCAGACCACTCCGGAGGCCCTTGGTTTGCGGCGCAAGGAGGCTTGATGAACAAAGCAAAAGAAACCTTCCAATCACAGCAGCCCATGAGAAAGAGCTGAATTAAACCATTTTTAAAGCCAAGCTGTCGCGGCGCTCGGGCGCTTCGCTGGAAATCCGCAAGGAATCCGTCTTGTAGATTGAGCCCGCTTGTTTGGCCCTCGTAAATCGCATAGATGATAATGTGACCCAGCAAAGCAGCTGGCGCACCGATACCAGAAGGAGCATACGGGGAAATCCCGGTGCCACGAGGTCAAAGCAGCTTTAAAGGCAAAAGCACTTGCAACCCCACGCCGGGGGCGCTCGCCGTCGCCCCCCGCACCCCCCGACTCGGGGCAACAATAAGGACTAGATGATTTAAACAACAAAATAGGATACGTCTCGACTTGACACTCTTCATACCAGCGAAGCTGCGACAGCGCTTCG
>JAFIGG010000079.1 GCA_020831485.1 Opitutales bacterium | reverse complement strand
TGGGTGGAATGTTGGAGTGATGGAAGGGTGGAATGGTTGGAGCCCGGCCTTTAGGGCCTGTTGATTTATTGCGTTTTCTACGATAAGGAGAAATAGCAACAAACACTTGAAGCCGCACGTTCGCGCAGGTGGGCTTTTCGCGACCCGACGGGAGTGTCAGTATACCCTTGATTTGATTGCGGACGCCGATAGCAGCGAATAAATCGACAAGCCCTTTAGGCCGAAGGGAGGGGCATGAGTTGCGGGTGTTCTGCTTGGGGTGCTGGGTTCAGGCTAAAGGCTGTTCTCCAACGGGGGTGATTCGAAGGGTGCTTTTCTGAGGTGGACGAGGGCGTCCAACTCCTGGGAATGTTTCTATTGGTCTTGGTTGACCAGCCAGTGTTGCAGGCGTTCGCGGAGCTGGATGGGGTTCACGGGTTTGCTCAGGTAGTCGTTCATTCCGGAGTCCATGCAGTTTTTTCGGTCCTGTTCGAGTGAATGGGCGGTCATGGCGATGATGGGGATTTGTTTGTCGACTACGGGGACATCGCCCTGGCGGATGGCGCGGGTTGTATCCAAGCCGTCCATACCGGGCATCTGAATGTCCATTAGGACCAGGTCAAAGGATTCTTTGCCGAGCAATTGCAGGGCCTGTTCGCCGTTGCTGGCGATGCTGACCTGAAGCCCGAGCTTCTGCAGGATCATTTGGGCGACGCGTTGGTTGACCAGATTGTCTTCGACCAGCAGGATTTTTTTCTCCAGACCAAGGTCTTCAATTTGCAGGGATGCCTTTGGGGGCAGGAGATCCTTTGCAGCTTCGATACTGGAAAGGTCCGGCAGCTTGAACTGGGCGGTAAAATGAAAGGTGGAGCCTTTGCCCGGTTCGCTGTCCACATGCATCGTGCCCTGCATCATTTCGACCAGGTGTCGGCAAATTGCCAGACCAAGCCCAGCGCCGCCGAAGCGGCGGCTCATGGAGACGTCGGCCTGTTCGAAACGCTCGAAAATGCTCTTTTGCTTTTCCTTGGGTATACCGACGCCATTGTCGCGAACCGAAAAGTGCAGCACGGCCTGCTGATTTGTCAGTTTGTCTCCGGTAATATTTAAGGAAACCTCTCCGCGGTCGCTGAATTTGATGGCGTTGTCGATAAGGTTGGTCAGGACCTGGCGCAGCCTGCCTTTGTCTCCTATCAAAACATCCGGCAGATTATCGGCAACCTTGTACTCGAAGGTCAGGCCCTTACTGGCGGCCTTTGTGGTCATCAGGGCGTTGAGGTTTTTGAGCGACTCGCTGAGGAAAAAGGGTGCCTTTTCCAACTCCACCTTTTTGGATTCGATAATGGCGAAGTCGAGGATTTCATCAATGATCTCCAACAGCGATGCACCGCAGTTGTTGATGGTGTCGACAAAGTAGTTTTGGTCCTCGTTCAAGCTCGTATTCATGAGCAAATGCCCCATGCCAATGATGCCGTTCATCGGGGTGCGGATTTCATGGCTCATGTTGGCGAGAAAGTCTGCCTTCGCCTGATTGGCTACCTGTGCCTCGTGGGCGAGGATCCTGGCATTGGCAGTAGCGATTTCCAGTGCTTCATTGCGTTCCAGCAAGAGGCGTTCAGCGGTTTTGGTTGCTTGGATGTCCTGCGTAGTGCCCAGCATTCGCCTGGGATTGCCAGCGCTATCCCATTCCTGGACCCGGCCCTTGTTGGAAACCCATAACCATTCGCCGGATTTGGTTTTGAAGCGGTGTTCGCATTCCCACAGTTTGGTTTCACCTCTAAAGGTTGCGTCGAGGGATTTTTTAACCTTTTCGAGGTCATCCGGGTGCACCAGTTCCAGCCAGGCTTCGGCGGAGGGGGTGAGGCAATCCAGTTCATAGCCGAGAATGCACCAGCCTACGGTGTGGGTGTTTAAGACCTTTGTGTTTATATCCCATTCCCACCAGACGAGTTTTGAAGCCTTGATCGCGATGTCCAGGCGGCTCTGCATCAGCTTGATTTCAGTGATGTCAGTAAAGGTTATGACGACACCTTCAATCGGCGAGTGTTCGTTCAGGCGGATAGGTAGAATGCGTTTCAGGAACCAGCGCTGTTTTGCGGTGGATATTTCCCGTCGCACCGCTTTGCCGGTTTCCAAAACCTGCTGAATGCTTTGGGTCAACTGGTCGCGGTTCTCGAGTTCGTATGCGATATGGGAAATGGGCCGGCCCACATCGTGAGGGACTAGGCCGAAGATCGATTCGATTGCCGGGTTGAACTTGCGGATTCGGAGCTCTCTATCGAGGAAGACCGTTCCGACATCCAGGCCGTTGAGCAGATTGATGTGGTCTTCGTTTATTTCCTTGAGCTCCTTGTTGTTACGCTCAAACTCGGCATTGACCGAGTGCAGTTCTTCATTGACGGAGTGTAGTTCTTCGTTGGTCGACTGGAGTTCCTCGTTGGCCGTCAGCAGTTCTTCATTGGTGGCCTGCAACTCTTCAATGGCGGTCTGCAGGTTCTCCCTGTTTCTTTCCAGTTCCAGTTCCAGTTCGGCGATTCGCTGGTCGCGCAGATTGGCGATGTCGTAAGGCGCCGCTTGAAGGGCCTTGCTGCTTTTTACGTTTGTACTTTTGGAAAGAACCGGCGCAGAGGTATCTTCGACGCCTTTTCTTTTTGTCCGGGACGGGGTGATAAGCAAATGCAGCAGGGGCGTTCCGCCTTCAGCGAAGAGGGGGTCAATTGCGACATCCACCGTCAGCGTTTCGCCATTGTCGCAATCCACCCGAATATGCTTCGCCTCGCGGCGTTCGCCTGCCTTGAGCGTTTTTGGCAGCAGGGTCGACAAAGCGAGGTGAAGATCCCCACGGACCCGATTGAGCAGGCGGTCCTGGGTGCGGCCGCTCGGGCTGCTGAGGTATTTGCTGACATCGCCGTAGTAGTGGAGGATGTCAAAGGCCGGCGAAAGGATAAAGCCCGGGGGAAGGTGTTTGTTCAGCAGTTGGTCGTAAGCATTGAGTAGGGCCTTTGGCAGCACCGCATTCTCGTTCCGAGAAATGGGCGTATGCATTGCTGGTAAGTTTTTCAGCTTGGAGCTTTCCCGGTAGGCCGGATGGCGCCTTTCGGAAATTTTGCGGAACAGTTTCTGGTGGCTTTTCAGTTCCTCGAAATCGTCGCCAAAGCTGCGAATGTTTTCGCTGCTTCCAAGCATGAGGATGCCGCCTTTTTTCAGACCAAAATGAAAGGTGCCGATTGCCTGTTCCTGGGCTGCGGGTTTCAGGTATATCAATAAATTGCGACAGACGACCAAATCCAGGCGAGTGAACGGAGGATCTTTCAGCAGGTTGTGTTGGCTGAATACGATGGATTTGCGTAGATCCGGATGAATGCGATAGGTGCCGTCGGTCAGGGGCATTAAATAGTCTTTGCGCCTTTTGGGATCCAAACTCTTTGTTTCCTCTTCGGTATAAATGCCCGCAGAAGCTTTCTCCAGCGAATCGCGGTGCATGTCCGTGGCGAAGATCAGAAACTTATGCGTAGTCGCGGATGTCCGAATGGCCTCATCCAGAAGCATTGCGATGGAGTAGGCTTCCTGTCCGCCGGCGCAACCAGCTGACCACACCCGAATTTCGCGTTCGGTGCTCTGGCTGAGCATGGGGAGGATGACCTCTTTTGCCAGGGCATTGAAAATTTTCGAGTCGCGGTGGAATTCGGTGACTCCGATCAGCAAGTCTCGATACAGGTTGTCGACTTCTTCCGCATCCTTGCCGAGCAGGCTGGAGTAGTCTTGCAATTCGGCGACCTTCAGCAGTTTCATTCGACGTTGAATCCGGCGCTGAATGGTCTGGAACTTATACTGGTGGAAATCGATGCCGCAGCTGTTTTTCAAAAGGCTGAAAATGGTATTGTAGCTTTGTTCGCTGTCAGCGTCCGGTTGCAGTGGGGCGTTTTTGTCCACTGTGTCCGGCTGAGGCTTCCGGATGAACGACAACAGCGCATCCGGCATGTCCTCGGGAACCAGTATCTGGTGGAAGCATTCGGTTTCGATCGTCGCCTGCGGCATGCTTTCGAACTGTGCGCTGTCGGGCTCCTGCACCAGCACCAGTCCTCCGCAGTGGTGAATGTCGCGAACCCCTTCGCTGCCATCGGCACCCGAGCCGGACAGGATGATCGCGACCGGATGTTCCCCGGAGTTTTTGGCCAGCGAGGAAAAGAAGCGTGATATCGGCCGTTCCAGGTGCTGGTTGCCGGCTGTGCTGGTCAGCCTGAGTTTGCCATTGTCGAGACTCACCGTTTTGCCCGGTGGCATCAGATAAATGTGGTCTTTGCGGACTATGGTGTCCTGCGAAATGATCTCGATAGGGATGGATGTCCTGCGGGCGAGGATTTAATCCATGACACTTTCAAAGTCCGGTGAAAGGTGTTGAATGACCACAAAAGCCAGCCCCGTCTGATTGGGCATGGCCTTGAACAAAGCTTCCAGAGCACTCAAACCTCCCGCAGAAGCGCCAATAGCGACGATTCGCGGGTTTTCGCCAGCGGTGGCTGGCGAACTTGAGCCTGAAGAAGTCATCTGAAGTTAGAGAGTTTAGTCTAGAAAGTGGTTAAGAACTGGAGGTTCATAATGGGTAATTCAGACTAAAAGACGAATAGGAAATTGGCGGATGGTTGGATGGCTGGGTGGATGGTGGCTGGGGGCGGTGGGCGGTTGAATTTCTGGATGGATGGTGGCTTTGGGTGGTGGGCGGTGAGGCGGTTTTCGGTGGGCTGTGAGGCTGTGGGGGATCTGTCCGATCCGTCTGCCCCGTCTGACTTGTCCGATTTGTCCGACCTGTATTTGGCGCGGTCCCTATACTGAAGTATAGGGCTACTGTTAAATGTTAACCAGAATAAAAATCAAATTAACAGTTGCGGCATTAGACGGAGGTGTTTTGATACGCCGCCGATGAGTTTAAAACTGCGTATGATTTCTGTTTTGAGTGTGGCTGCTGTAGGGGTGGCTTATGCGGAGGAGCCGGTTCAGGACCTGCTGCCTTTTCCGGTGCTGGCGCCGGCGGCGATTGAGTCGACGGCGATTGGTTTTGACCAGCCGGTCAGTGCTTTGCGCCAGGATGTGCGGGTGGACATCCATTCGCGGGGTGGGCCTGAGCGGCAGGCGGATGTGACGGTGCGGGGAGGCATTTTTGAAAGCACTGGCTTTCAGTTGGGCAACCTGACTTTGCTGGATCCGCAGACGGGGCACTATTCGGCGGAGCTGCCGGTCGATCCGGCTTTTTTGTCCGGTCCTTTTTTGTATCTGGGCGCCGACAATGCGGCGCGCGGATTCAATGCTTCGCTGGCCACGGTGCGCTATGAATGGGCGCCGATTGAGGCGGGGGGCCGCGTCAGTGGTGGCATTGGCTCGGATGAGCACCGCCAGGTCGGAGTGATGGCGGGGGTTCGCTTGGCGGATTCGCCCTGGGGCGATGGCTGGTACGGGCAGGTGTCGGCATCCTTGGCCAAGGGCGATGGCTCGGTTCCGCGTGGGGACTATGAATTCGAGCGCTACAGTGGGCGCATTCAGCACCGGGGCGAGCGCTCTCAGACCGATTTTTTTGCCGGTTATATGGACAAGTTTTATGGCTGGCCGGGGCTCTACACGACGGTCCGCAGCTTGAACGAGACCGATCATTATCAGGTGACCTTGCTCGGTTTCCAGCATGCGCAGGAGGCCGACAACGGTAGCCTTTGGGAGTTTGGTGGGTTCTGGCGGCGGCTGGTCGATGATTACCAGTTCAACCGCGATCAACCGAACACCTTCTTTCAACACGAAACCCGGGTCGGTGGTTTGCAGGCCAATGGCAGCCTGCCTTTGTCGGAGGCCCAGCGGATTCAGCTGAGCGGAACCCTGATGGCGGACGAAATTAGCCGCAGCACTTCGCTGGTGCATGGGCATTTCAATTCGCGCACTTATACGCGTTTGTCCGCCGCTTATGAACAGGACTGGCTTCTTTCATCCACTTTGTCCGCCCAGGGTCTCGCCGGCCTTGCCGTGGACCGCTCGAACCGGGACGGCAGCAACGTTTCGCCCTTTCTGCGGATGCAGCTGGACCAGACCGGCAACGGCCGTCACTGGCAGCTCTATGTCGAGGCCACCGAGGCCACTCAGTTGCCGGGTTACACAGCTTTGAACTCTGCTCCGCAGGGGGCTTTTGGAGGCAACCCGGATCTGGGTCGCGAACGCGCCCGGACGCTGGAGGCGGGCTGGTCCACAGCTGTGGGGCCTGCGGCCCTGCGGGTGGTGGGCTTTCGCCGCTGGGACGATGCCTTGGTCGACTGGACCTTTAGCAGTGACCAACCCGGTTTTCGTCAGGCCAATGCGGTTGACCTTGATGTCTGGGGCTTCGAAGCGCTGGTGGATTACCGTGTGCGCGGCAGTATTTTGTCTGTGGGCTATGCCTGGCTGGACAAGAGTCCGGATTATGGCAGCGCGGCCGTCGATGCTAGTTACTACGCGCTGAACTACGCCCGCCACCGCATCACTTTCAGCGGACGCGTTCCCTTGCACGAGCGCTTCAGCGTGCAGCTGGATGCCGAGTGGCGCTTACAGGCGGCTAATAGCCTGCGCCAGGGTTCCGACCGGGGCTTTGCGGTCAATGCCGGTCTCAACTGGGTGCTCGATGCCGCTGAGCAATGGGAGTGGTCCCTGGTCGCGGAGAACCTGACCAACGACAATTTTGAATACTACCCCGGCGTGCGCGCGAGTCGGCGTCACTGGACGACTCAACTGAGTCGGCGATTCTGATGGAATGGGGGGCTAGGCGTCGTCCTTGCCAATCAGTCGGGTGGCGTGGCCCTCGAGGGCCACCAGGCGCTGTTTGTAGAGGCGGCCCACGGACATCTTGAAGTCCCGTTTGCTGCAGCCAAACTTGCGGTAGATCGCCTCCGGAGGACTTTTATCCGTGTAGGGAATGCTGCCGCCGGCGGCTTTCAGCGCTTCGAGGATTTTTTCGGCCAGCGGGTCGATGCGTTCGACCACAGGTGCCTTTAGGCTGCAGTCGATTTTGCCGTCGAGGCGCACCTGTTTGATGAAGCCGTCGACGACTTCTCCGACCTGGAGTTTTTGGAAAACTTCGTTGCGGTAGAGCACGCCGGAGTGCTGGTCATTGACGAGCACATCAAAGCCAAGTCGGGTGTCCTGCCAGACCCTCAGCCGGACGCGTTCGCCTGGCTTGTAATCAGGGGCTTCCTGACTCAGGTAGCGGCGCAGACGGGTTGAGGCCACGATGCGCTCGCTGACTGGGTCGAGGTAGACATAGACCAGGTAGCTTCGGCCGATGCGGATGGGGTCGCGCTGCTCGCGGTAGGGAACCAGCAGGTCCTTTTCCAGGCCCCAGTCCATGAAGGCTCCGGTGTTGTTGACAGCTACCGCTTTGAGCGCGGCAAAGTCGCCGGCCTGGGCCAGGGGCGTTTCGGTGGTGGCGATGATGCGGTCTTCGGAATCGCGATAGATGAAGACTTCGATGGCATCGCCGATCTCCGTGCCTTCCGGAATGTAGCGCTTGGGCAGCAGGATATCGCCGAGCACCCCGCCATCAAGGTAGAGGCCGAAGCCCGCGTCGCGCAGGACCGGCAGAGTGTTGTAGCGCCCGATTTCAGCAGATATCATTGTGCCCATCCTGAGAAGGATGTTCGCTATTGCAAGCATTCGGCGTCCCAGCCTTTTCAGTTGTCGAAGAGCAGCGGCTTGTCCAAGTTAGAAAGAATTATGTCTACCGTTCGCGTTCGATTTGCTCCAAGTCCCACAGGGTTTTTCCACATTGGCAGTGCCCGCACGGCATTGTTCAACTGGCTGTACGCCCGTCACACCGGTGGTCAGTTCATCCTGCGGATTGAGGATACCGATGCCGCCCGCAATACTGAAGAGGCGCTGAATGTGCTGTTGGCGGGCATGCGCTGGCTTGGTATGGATTGGGACGAAGGGCCTGAGGTCGGGGGCGATTATGGTCCCTACTATCAGAGTCAGCGCGGCGATATCTACCGCAAGTATCTCGACAAGCTGTTGGAATCCGGACGCGCCTATGAGAAGGATGGGGCGGTCTGGTTTCGCCTGCTCGGTGAGCGCTATACGGAGTATGACAGCTACCTGGAGCAGGAAGTGGAAAAGGTGCGCTCGGAGGCGGTGACAATCAAGGACCTGATTCGCGGAGACGTGGTGCGCGCGGAGTCGCGCGACTTTGTGCTCTGCCGTTCGGATGGTTCACCGACTTTCCACTTCGTGAATGTGGTCGACGACATTGAAATGAAAATCACCCACGTCATCCGCGGGGAGGATCATTTGAGCAACACCAGCAAACACGTCGAGCTGTTCAAAGCCTTTGGCGCGCCGGTGCCGTATTTCGCCCACCTTCCGCTGATTCTGAAGGACCCGTCGCAGGGCAAGGGCAAGATGAGCAAGCGCGACAAGGGATCGCTGGTCGAGGAGTACCAGAAGCGTCACTTCATTCCGGCGGCGGTGCGCAACGCCATTGCTCTGCTGGGCTGGAATCCGAAGGACGACCGCGAGGTCCTTGAGATCGGTGAACTGATCGAGTTGTTCGACGTGGCCGATGTGCAGAAGGGTGCGGCCCGCTTCGACGAGCAGAAGATGTCGCACATCAATTTCGAATACCTCAAGAGCCTGCCGGTTGAGACCTACGCCTGGTTTGCCCGGCCGGTATTGACCGATCGCCCCTGGTGCAGTGAGGACCTCGACGAGGATTACCTGCAGCGCGTGCTGACCATCTGTCAGGACAAGATCAACAGCCTCGAAGACTTGCCCAACTTCTCGATCTATTTCTTTACCGAGGATTTCCCCCTCGACCCGAAAGGGCTGAAAAAATTCGCCGGCAAACCGGCGACCATCGAGAAGCTGCAGCAGGCCCTGGCGGTTCTGCAGGACGTTCCCAAAGCGGATTGGACGCAAGCGGGGTTGGAGCAGGCCTTTGCCCGTCTGGCGGAAACGCACGGCATGGACAAGCCCTTTCCCTGGTGGCCGGTGATTCGCTTTGCGGTCAGTGGCTGCACCGGCGGACCGGATTTCGTGCCGATGCTGGTGGTGCTGGGTCGCGATCGTGTGCTGTTGCGCCTGCGTGCGGCGATCGAATCGCCTGAATTCACCGACGTGGAGTCGGCTCAATCTTGACGGATCTTATAACCCTCAACATCTTCAGCGGCTATGTCGGAAAACCCATCCAATCGCACGATTCCCTCAATGGAGTCTTTGGTCACGCTCTGCAAACGGCGTGGATTCATTTTTCAGTCCAGTGAAATCTACGGCGGTTATGCCGGCTTCTTCGACTACGGTCCACTTGGCGCCGAATTGAAGCGCAACGTCAAGGACGCCTGGTGGAAGGCCCTGGTGCACGAGCGCGACGATGTGCTCGGGCTGGATTCGAGCATCATCATGCACCCGCAGATCTGGAAGGCATCGGGTCACGTCGATGGTTTTGCCGACCCGATGGTGGACTGCAAGGAGTCGAAAAAGCGCTACCGTGCGGACCAGTTGTTTTTTGCGCCGGTGCGGGTGGATGGCGAGACCATCGGCTATGTTTCGGTGGAGGAAGCTGACGACATGCAGGCCCAGGCCGACGAAAAGGCCAGCGAGCTGAAGCGCAAGCTGGGGCGTCAGGGCAATCTGGACCCGGTGGTTCTGCAGGAATACACCGAAGCGCTGCCGGAGGAATACGCTTTGATCCCGAGCCCGGCGACGGGCAAGCCGGGTTCGCTGATGGAGCCACGTCAGTTCAACCTGATGTTTGAGACCAAAGTGGGCCCGCTGGCGGATGCCTCGGCGGTTTCCTACCTGCGTCCGGAAACGGCCCAGGGGATTTTCCAGAATTACCGCAACGTGGTGGACACCGGACGGGTAAAGATCCCCTTTGGCATTGCCCAGATCGGGAAGGCCTTCCGCAACGAAATCACACCGCGCAATTTCATCTTCCGCTCGCGCGAGTTTGAGCAGATGGAGTTGGAATACTTTATCAATCCCGACGATGCGACTTGGCCGGAGGTCTACCGCTATTGGATCGACTGGTGCAAAAACTGGTTGGTCAGCGTGGGCATTCCCGCCGACATGGTTGGCGAGGACGTGCACCCGGCGGAAAAGCTTTCGCATTATTCGAAGGGCACCACCGACCTGACCTTTAAGTTCCCCTTTGGCACCCAGGAATTGTGGGGCATTGCCTGCCGGGGTAATTTTGACCTGACCCAGCACCAGCAGCACAGCGGCAAGTCGATGGAGTTCTTCGACGAAGCCCGCAAGGAGAAATACATCCCGCACGTGGTCGAGCCATCACTGGGCGTCGACCGCACCATCCTGGCGATTCTGACCGCGGCCTACACTGAGGACGAAGTGCCGAACGACAAAGGCGCCCCGGAAAAGCGCACCTTCCTGCGCTTCGCTCCGCAGATCGCTCCCTACAAAGCCGCAGTTTTCCCACTGTTGAAAAACAAGCCCGAGCTGGTCGAAACCGCCCGCAAGCTCTACGAACAGTTACGCCGCCGCTGGAACATCGGCTGGGACGTCTCCGGCGCCATCGGCCGCCGCTACCGTCGTCAGGACGAAATCGGCACCCCCTACGGCATCACCGTCGATTTCGATACCATCGAGAAGGACCAGTGCGTGACCATCCGCGATCGCGATACCACCGAACAGGTCCGGATCGCGCTCGACCAGGTAGAGAGCTGGTTGGCGGAACGGATCGGGTAGTTGGTACGATAATAGGAAGTTTTTGGACTAATCGCGGCGGTTTCGGCGAAACCGCCCTACCAGGGAATCGGATGTGGTAAGGCCCGTCTTTGTTGCTCTACGCCGTGGCAAGGTAGGGCCGTCTCGCCGAGACGGCCGCTGGCCGAAGGCGGTAGCTACTGACTAACCGCGGCGGTTTCGGCGAAACCGCCCTACCGGGGCGAACCTTTTACCTCCGCAGAATCGCCAGCAGGTAGAGCAAATTCGCCAGCGAGCTGATGAAGGCGGCGACGTAGGTGAGGGCTGCGGCGTCGAGGGTCTTGTTGACGCCGACCATTTCGTCCTGCTGGAGAATACCGGTGCTGACGAGTTCGGCCTTGGCGCGTTTGCTGGCGTCGAATTCGACCGGCAGGGTGACCAACTGAAAGACGGTCAATACGAGGTAGACCAGAACACCGAGCTTGATCAGGCCCAGCATGCCGAAGAAAAAGCCACCGATTATGACGAAGGGCAGCATCTTGGAGGCGAACATGGTGACTGGCACCAGGCTCATGCGCAGTTTCAGCATGCTGTAGCCGGTGGCGTGCTGGACGGCGTGGCCGGCTTCGTGGGCGGCTACGCCGAGGGCGGCGAGGCTGTTGCCATGGTAATTTTCCTCACTCAGAACCAGACGCTTGTGGGTCGGGTCGTAGTGGTCCGTCAGGTGCCCCTGGGTCGAGGTGATGTCGACGTCGGAGATACCTGCTTTGCGCAGCACGTAGGCGGCGGCTTCGCGGCCTGTAATCCCACTGCGGGATCCCACTTGGGACCACTTGCGGTAGGTGTTCTGGACCTTGAACTGGGCGTAGATGCCCAGGATAATGGTCGGCACAATGAGGATGAGAAATGCTTGCATGGTATTCATATCGCTTTGGTCAGTGTAGAGATTACGCCCACTTTGACTGGTTGCAAGTCGGAGGCGTTCGAAAAAGAGAGGCTTGAGACGGCGTTCAGGATCCGGGTTTGACCGCGGGAATGTTGCGCAGCTCCGGCGGCAGCTTGTCCGGCTCGTAGGTCGGGTAATTCATTTCCAGCAGTGAAATCAGCGGCACCGGGAATTTGGCGGCGCCGGCGCTGCGGTCGACCATAACGGCCACGGTCACGGGCTTACCGCCGCGGCTGTCGATGAGATCGAGGGTTTCACGCACGCGGCCCCCGCGGGTGATCACATCTTCGACTACCAGGATCGGTTCGCCGTTGCGGATTTTGAAGTTGCGGCGCAGGGCCAGGCGGTCGTGTTCCTTTTCGGCGAAGAGGTAGCGCTTGCCCAGTTGGCGGGCTACTTCCTGACCAATCACGAGGCCCCCCATGGCCGGAGCTATGACGGTCTCGGCTTCATGGGCTTCCTCCGGAAGCTTCGCGATCAACAGCTCCGCGAGCCGGGTGATCCGGTCGAGGTGCTCACCGACCCGTGCGCACTGGAAAAAATGCCCACTGCGCAAGCCGGACCGGAGAATGAAGTGCCCCTCAAGCAGGGCCCCCGTTTTGATGAAAATATCGTGAACTTCGCTGTCGACCGAACTCATTCAGGAAAAGACAAACGACCCGTGGAAACAGGGCAATGTTAATTTCCGGGAAGTGGGGGGCGGCCTTCTGCCGGATGGGTGGAATGGTGGATGGGTGGAGTGGTGGATGGATGGAATTGTGGAGTGTTGGATGGTTGGTTGGAGCCCGGCCTTCAGGCCGAACAGCCGGGCATGAGCTAGCCGGTGTTTTGGCTTTGGCGCTGGGTTCAGGCTAAAGGGCCTGTTGATTTATTGCGTTTTCAACGATAAGGAGAAATAGCAACAAACACTTGAAGCCGCACGTTCGCGCAGGTGGGCTTTTTGCGGGCCGACAGGAGTGTCAGTATACCCTTGATATCATTGCAGACGCCGAAGCTGCGAATTTATCGACAAGCCCTAAAGCCTGTTCTCCAACGGTTGGACGGTGATTATTGTTCCTCGGGCGCTACTA
>JAFIGG010000078.1 GCA_020831485.1 Opitutales bacterium | reverse complement strand
CACTATGTGCAGGAATCAAATGCTTTTCTGGAAGAATCCTATTCCGGGAAGCGTATTCGGGTAAGCGGGACGCTCATTCCGGCGGATGGGTTTCAGGCTGAACGCGTCAGCGTCGAGAAACTTGGACCCCAGGAGTTCTCGGGAACCATCGATGTAACCAAGCCTGTCGAACAGCTTACCAATAGAGATACCGCCTATGTGACCGTCCGCGGCTACGTCTACCGCCAGACCCAAATCGATGATAACCACTACGGGCTGCGCATGTCCTCCAACGGCTTTCCCTTCTATGCCAGAGGTGTCGCTAATGCTGATAAGTTACCTTTTCTTGAGAACGCGATCATCGAATTGGAGGCTCTGGCTGTGCCCCACAGGACACCTTCAGGCGAGCTGCGGGAAGTCGCACTTTGGATTCCCAGTGAGCGTCATATTCGTTTTCTAAACTGGGTAGATGAAGACCCGCGATTTGAGTTGCCTCAGGTTAATATCGAGGATCTAGCTGATCAGTCTGCTGACAAACGATTGAGGGTGGCCGGAACCATCCATGAAGTTGAACCCAACACGGCCATTACCATCCGTGATGAAGCAGGGCAGCTCTTAATCCCGAGCTTCCAGAGGATCCCAGTGCGACTAGGAGACATCGTCGAAGCAATTGGTTACCCCATTCAAAAACACGGTCAATGGACACTGCACGATGCCATCTTTCGTTTGATTCCAGATTCAGAGCGAGCAGCGGAGCTCCGCCAGAGAAGCCGTGAAACCACTATTTATCGCTTTGCGGACCAGGTTCTACTGATGGCCCCGGACGAAGCATCCAGAAATCACCCTGTCCTGCTTCAGGGCGTAGTCACCTGGAGCCATCCGGATGCGGACTTTATTTACCTGCAGGATGCCAGTGCAGGTCTTCGGGTTCAGCTTCCCGCAGACGCGCCGAACCCCAGCTTGGGCAGAATTGCACAGGTTCGCGGCTTCACTAAGGCTGGCGGATTTGCACCTTTTGTCGAAGCCGAGCAATTGACACTCACAGGGTTTAACAGTTTACCCATATCTCCCAGTCTAGCCCTGACTCAGGCTCTAAGTGGAACCGAAGAAGCCCAATGGGTCGGCATGCAGGGTTTCGTCCGTAAAGCCAAACCGCATCGCTGGGGAGTCCGCCTCGAATTGACTACCGCAACCGGGACCTTCGAAGCAATTGTCGTGATTCCCGAATACGAATCAGCTGAGCCAACCCTATCACTGACCGGATCAGTGGTTCAGGTTTGGGGAGTAAAGACCGCACTCTACAATGACAGGGGTCAGTTGACAGGCGTACGCGTGCTGGTTCCAAGCCCAGCACATACACAGGTCATCCGACCCTGGCCAGAGGATCCATTCAGTTTGAAGGAAACCCCCATAGAGCAGCTGCACCTGTTCAACCCTCTCGTTGGAAGAGACCGCTTTATCCGGGTGTCCGGCACCGTTACCATTCAATTCCCCGGCCAGTTTCTAGTGCTTCAGTCCGGCGAACAAAGCGTGATGGTCTTTAGCAGGCTCGATGAACCTATGCAACCCGGCCAGTTCGCGGAAGTCGTCGGACTTCCAGGCAGACGAGGCAACCGGATACTGCTTAACGAGGCAGTTTATAGAGGAGCGGAGACTGCCAGCGAACCCAGCATACACAGGATTGAAGGGCCGCTACCGGTGGATCCCAGTCTGGATCTACTGTTGGTGGAAGTCAAAGGAATGGTCATTGAAAGCAGCAAAGTCTACAACGATTGGACGAGGTTAACACTGCAGAGCGAAGGTTCACTGTTCGAGGCAATTCTCAGTTGGCCTGAATCCGATCCAAACGACTGGTCACCAGGTACAGAGATTCGCCTTCAAGGGGTTTACGACCTGCTCCTCGACGAAAACATGACACCTAGGGCATTCCGTATCGGGGTCAGAGATGAAAACGACCTTCAGGTGCTGGTGCGTCCGTCATGGTGGACTACTGCGCGCATCACCGCTTTGGCTGGATTTCTGGGTCTGTTCTCATTGGGCGGCATCCTCTGGGTTGTGGCCCTCAGGCGCCGGGTCTTCTCCCAAACTACAGAGATCCGCAATTACTATGAGCGCCAGATCCAACTCCAACTACGCTACCGCAACATCGTAGAGAATGCCAGCGATGCGATTTTCACCTTCAATATGGATGGCGTCATCGCTTCAATCAATCCGGCCGGCGAACGCATGACAGGGTTCGCCGCGATTGAAGCCGTGGGTCATGTCAACGTGCATACATTACTCCATTTTGGCGACGACGATCCAAGCTCTGCAAACCTGCTCCCGGAGAACCATCCAACCGATGGCGTAATGGCTTTTCGAGGGCAATTACGTAACCGTGCCGACGACATTATCTGGATAGAAAGTCGCTCCAGGATGCTCTTCGACATGGGTGAACCCGCAGGCGTCCTCAGTATTGTGCGCGATATCAGTCGCAACAAACGCATCGAAGAGGAGCTGCAGCGAGCCAGGGATGAGGCGGAAGCGACGGCTCGTTCCAAGAGTGCATTTCTGGCCAACATGAGCCACGAAATCCGCACACCGATGAACGGCGTCATCGGAATGACCAACTTTCTTTTGGACACGCCCTTGAACAACGAGCAGAGAGACTTTACCGAAACCATTCGCGACAGCGCTGAAGCCTTGCTCACCGTTCTCAATGACATTCTCGATTTTTCAAAAATAGAAGCCGGAAAACTCCAGTTTGAGCATTTGCGGTTCAACCTACGTGAGACTATCGAGAGCACCCTTTCCCTGCTAGCTCCCCGAGCGCATGCGAAACTCCTTGAAATCGGTGCTTTCCTCCCGCATGACCTGCCGACTACATTCATTGGAGATCCAGACCGTATTCGCCAGGTGCTCATGAACCTGCTCGGCAACGCAATTAAATTCACCAGCAACGGCAACGTCATCTTAAGTCTGGAGTATGAGTCCATTTCAAGTGATGAGCTACTGTTATGTTTTGAAATCTCCGACACCGGCATTGGCATCGAAGAAGAGGCGATGGCCCTACTTTTCCAACCCTTCAGTCAGGCAGACAATACCACCACCCGCAAATACGGAGGGACGGGCCTAGGATTGGCCATCTGCAAGCAGATCGTGGAATTGATGAACGGTCGAATAGGCGTCCGAAGCAAACTGGGCGCGGGTTCTACATTCTGGTTTGAGATTTCGCTTCAACGGGACCCAAATGAACAGCCGGTAATTCCAATGCTGAAACTTCATCGGCTAAATAAAGTCAAGGTGCTTGGCATTGATGACAACGAAGTTGGGCGAAAAATCCTCCAGCACAACGCCAATGGATGGGGAATCCAGCTGGATACTGTAGACTCCGCCGAGGCAGCACTTAAAAAGCTCAAAGCCCCCGGACAGACCGCAGAGCCCTATAAGCTGATACTGCTGGATTACCAGATGCCACATAAGGATGGACTGACACTGGCCAGCGAGCTACAGGCCGATCCGCGGCTGAGTTTGATCCCAAAGATTCTGCTGACATCTTTGGATCGCAGACTCAGCGAATCCGAAATGCGTTCCTTGGGCATAAGCTACAGCATACTGAAACCACTTCGCCAACAGGAGTTTCAAAATACAGTCTATCGAGCCCTGTTCTGCGAGGAGAAACAGTCAGAACCCATATCCGACCCATTCTCCGGCAAGGATAACTCAGGCACCAAACAGCTTAAAGTACTGGTCGCCGAAGACAGCCCTGTGAACCAGCGGGTTGCGACGATTCAGCTGAAGAAGTTGGGACACACTGTTGCTTTGGCGAACAATGGTCGGGAAGCCATCGAAGCTTTGAAACAGGACACATATGACGTGGTCCTGATGGACTGCAACATGCCGGAAGTTGATGGCTTTGAGGCGACACGGCAGCTGCGCCAGAACCCCAACTACAAAGATCTCAAAATCATTGCGATGACAGCCAATGTGATGCAGGGAGACCGGGATCGCTGTCTGGCAGCGGGAATGAATGACTACGTCAGCAAGCCTACCCGTATCGAGGACCTCAAGGCTGCCCTCAAAGCCGTCAGCGGCTAGTGGTGCGACCATTAGTTTCAATCATTGACCAATCCCACAGCCCGGATCGGTGATCCGTCGCGCCCTTTGAAATTCAGGGGGAATCCAATAAAGGTGAAGGCATCCGGCAGCTGATCCAGGTTGGTCAGGCTCTCAACGATCACCATTTCGACATCTTTCGCCAACAGGATGTGGTGAACTTCATAATAATCCTTACTCGGTGTCGGCATATCCATGCCAATCAAACGTAATTTGCGACCGGCAAGGTAGCGCGCTGCATCCTGGGTAATGGATGGGAATTCAGTGAAGAAATTATCCGCGCCAAACTGACGGGACCAGCCAGTCTCAATGATGACCTTTGCGCCCACTTTCAGCTGGGCCTCATGCGCCTTGAAGTCCTCCACAGTGATTTCGTCACCGGCCTGCTTTGGAATACGCAATACGCTTGCCGGGCCATAAAACCAGTCCAAGGGCATCTGGTCTAGAGTTCGTCCATCATCCAGAAAATGATACATGGCGTCCAAATGGGTTCCCTGATGAGAACTCATCGAAATATGGGAAATGTTATAGGAAAGTGTTTTTGTCGTGCCATGGGCCATGATGGACAGCTTTGGGTCCATCGGGAAGGTTTGCTGGCCGTGTTCAAGTGGATGAGAGAGGTCAATAAGTTTCATACATTCAATGGAGTTGCGGTTTTGGAATAAGGTTCCGGTTGTTCAACGGGCGAGGTAGCCGCCATCCACAACCAGGTCACTGCCAGTCATAAAGGAAGCATCGTCACTCGCCAGAAAGGCGACGGGTCCCGCCACTTCTTGCGGCTGTCCCTGACGGTTCAGCAGATGCATGGCTCCGGCGCGTCTATCTTCCTCTTCAATATCCCGCCCCAAGTCCTTACAGGAATTGATAAAGGCGCTGGTATAAATGTATCCTGGGCAAACGGTATTCACCCGGATATTATAAGGCGCCAGATCCTGAGCCCAGCACTTGGTCAGCCCCCGCAAGCCAAACTTGGTCGCATTGTAGGTCGCGAATTCAGGCTGTCCTACAAACCCGCTAACGCTGGAAAAGTTAATAATGCTACCCTTGCCCAGCTCCTTCATCTGCATGACCGCATGCTTAGCGACCAGCGAAGTCCCACCCAGATTTACCCGGCAGATCTCTATCCAGTCTTCAACACTCGCATCGACGCCTTTAAATATAAAGCGCGCAGCCGTGTTTACCAGCACTTCAACCAGACCGAGGCGTTGGCGGACAGTTTCAAAAGCTGCCCTTACCTGCTCTTCATCGGTTATGTCCACGGCGATGGCCAGCATCCCGGCCCCCTTCGCCTTGTCCGAGTCATCCACCTTCAGGTCAAGCAAAGCGACCTTACAGCCTTCCTCCTTAAGGCGCACAGCACTCGCCCAACCCAAGTCACCAAAGCCTCCGGTAATAACTACAACTTTTCCTGCCAATCCTCTCATCCTATCGCTCCTTTCCCGCCTGGGCCATCGTTTAAGCCCAAGCGTCTTTACTGTTCATCAAAAACCGGGTTTTCCAATCTACCAATCTTCTCAATTTCGATTGTCACCGTATCTCCATGCTTCAGCCAGCGCTTTGGATCGCGCGCCATGCCAACACCCTGGGGCGTCCCGGTCAGAATGATGGTCCCCGGCAGCAATGTCGTGCTGCCGCTCATGAACTCGATGATCGTTGCGACATCAAAAATCATGTCTTTGGTAGTCCAATCCTGCAGGACTTCACCACTGACGATGGTTTTGATTGCCAGATTGTTCGGGTCGGGGATGGCCTCCTTGGTCACGATCGCCGGGCCCAACGGACAAAAAGTATCAAAGGTCTTGCCCCGGCACCACTGGCTGCCTCCCCACTTGATCTGCCAATCGCGGGCACTGACATCGTTGGCGCAGGTATAACCCAGCACATAATCCAATGCTTCTTCCCGGCTGACGTTTTTGGCAGCCTTGCCGATAACGATGGCAAGCTCGCATTCGTAGTCGACCCGGTCACTTTTCAAGCCGGTCGGAAGCAGGATGGGATCGCCGGGGTTCTGCAATGTATTGAGTCCTTTCATGAACAGAATCGGGCGCTCCGGGATCTGCGCCTTTGTTTCTTCCGCATGCTTGCGGTAATTCAGGCCAATACAAAAAATCGATGGCGGCACACAGGGTGCCAGTAGCTTGGCAACCTCGACCTTGCGGTCGGTGACACTGTGAATGCCAAAGATATCTCCTTCAATAGCAACGGCGCTGCCATCTTGCTGTTCAGCCGCATAGCCGAAGTTTCCGTCGTGATCTTGATAACGAATGATTCTCATAAAAATGTTCTAGGGTTTATAGTGGGTTTTTCAAACTTTCTCCGGCTAGACCGCGCACAACCTCCTCGGCCGCTTTGCGTTGCAATTCCGCGACGCTTGCATCGCTGTTCCAGGCCGTATGCGAAGTGAGCAAGGCGTTCGCAGCGGATCGTAAAGGGTGCCCCTGCTCCAGCGGTTCCGCTTCAAAAACATCCAGCCCGGCTCCTCCTAGCTGACCACTGTTTAAAGCCCCGGCCAATGCCCGGGTATCCACCAGTCCACCCCGGGCGGTGTTAATCAAAACAGTCGTCGACTTCATTTGCCGCAGGCGGGCGGCCGATACAAAATGCTGCGTTTCCGGTCCCAGCGGCAAGTGCAGGGAAATCACATCACTTTCACTGAAAAGAGCATCCAGAGACAAAACCTGCACTCCCTCGGACGCCATCGATTCCTCAGAAACATAGGGATCGTACGCCGCTGGCTGAAAGCCAAAGGCCCGCGCACGATTCAGCACCGAACGGGCAATGCGTCCATACCCAGCAGTCGCAAAAGTAGCGTTCTTGAAGGAAGGAATGCGGGCAGGCGGTGTGATCTTCCAGTCTCCCTGCATCACACGGGCATGGGTTTGTGGAATCTGACGCAACAGCGCAAGCGCCAGAGCCATACTGTGATCGGCCACCTCATCGATGCAATAGTCGGGCACATTGCAGACACTTATCCCCGCCGACTTCAAGGCTGGAAGGTCCAGGTTATCGACCCCAATCCCGTAGCGGACCACCAGCCTGCAATCCTTGAGAGTCTCTACGACACGCTTGCCAACAGGTGCCCACTGAACCAGCAGGGCCTGACAAGCTCTGGCCGCCTCGATCAATTCATCTTCAGTGCGGCATTGGGCCGTGAGCAACTCATGTCCTGCCGATTCAATAATCTTTCGTTCGGTTTCAATATGCTGAAACCCGTAATCTGTAATCAATACCCTCATAGATCGGAATGTTCGGGTGTTAAAACCGCCTTAATGGCCTCTCCCTGCGCATCCATCATACGACGGAAGGCATGCACTCCATCCGCCAAGGGGTAAATATCCACCCAGGATCGAACATCGACCCTCCCCTTTGCCATCCATCCCAGAGCCACCCTCAGTTCGTCAAGGCGCGCAGAGTAACTGCCCAAGACCGCAACTTCGGGCAGAGTCAGCCCGTAGCTGTCGAGCTCGATGCGGTCCTGATGCAAGCCCAGCCAGACTGCAACCCCACCCGGCCTCAACAAAGACAGCGACTGACGCTTGGTCGCGGCGGAACCCACCGCATCCACAATACAATCCAGGCCTTCGCCGGCACTCCATTCATCGACGGACGCTTCCACACAATCAGGTTGAAGGGTGCGCGCTGCCCCCAAACGCCTGGCAACCTCGAGGCGTTCTTCACTCAGATCCGAAACGCAAACTTCGGCACCCAGTGACACCCTTAGGGCCTGCAGGCACATCAGGCCAATGGGTCCTGCACCCACCACCAAACACTTCGCGGGAGCATACGGCTTCAAAAGATCCGCCACATGCACTCCGTTTGCGAGTGGTTCGGCCAGGCATGCCTCTGCTGCCGCCAGGTTCGATGGCCAAGGCAGGAGCACCTTTTGGGGGACGCAAACATAACCTGCGAACGCACCGGGGCGGTGCATGCCAAAGACCTCACGGTTGCGACAAAGGTGATCATCACCACGGCCGCAACAGTCACAGTCGCCACAATGCACAATGGCATGGGCGACCACTGCATCGCCCGCCTTCCAGACATCAACCTGCGCACCAACAGAAACAATGGTGCCGCAAAATTCGTGGCCCATAATCAATGGAGGTTTTCGCCTTGGGCTCTGGTTCTTAAAGGTCTCCAGTTCACTCCCGCAGATGCCACAGGCCGCCACTTTGATCAGAACTTCATCCTCTGTTGGCGTGGGTTGCTCCAAAGCAACAAACTCCAGCTGATCCAGTTCTGGATACAGGAGTGCTTTCACTTCTCCTTCTCCTGAATTAACGTTTTCAGGTCCGAAGATGCATGCTGAATGTGACGGCGCATCCTGCGGCGAGCCAGCTTACCATCCCCGGCCTCGACCGCATCCAGTATCCCCTGATGGTGCTTTACCGCCGTCGCCAACGGATAGTTGGTCAGGGTCAGTGAGCGACTGGTTCGGCTCACTTGAGCACAGGCATCGAGCATAATCTGAATCACATGGTTGTCCGCGGCTTCAGCCAGCTGAGTGTGAAAGCGAAGGTCCGCCTCGACTCCCTCTTTCACGGATTCGACAGCTTCAAATTCCGATTGAATCTTCTTGAGCTTTCGCAACTGGACCTTGGTCCGCCGCTCAGCTGCCAGCGCAGCAACTTCCGGCTCGAGGATCATGCGGGCTTCTACCAACTGCTGCAAGCGACCGACATCATCCGGTACCATGCGGCTGATGGTTTTTTCAAAAGATCCATGGGCCTCATTCACCACTGAAATACCTTTGCCATGCTGAATACGAATAAGGCCCTCGCTTTGCAGCTGCCGTGTCGCCTCGCGCATGACCGTACGGCTCACTCCCATTAGCTCCGACAGCTTGCGTTCGGCAGGCAGCCAACTGCCGACCGGATATTCGCCGGACAGTATTCGGTCGGCCAATTCACGGCAGACCAGCTCGACTCGGGTTGAACGTGTTCGCATAAGAGAGACAGCAACAGAGGTATGAGGTCATACCAGTTTGAGGAATTCTGTCAACCGTAGAATGATCAGCTCTGAGATTTGAGATCAAGACCCAGGAAAAAGATCAAGAGAAGGGGGATTTCTGGCATCACCATTCTTGATCTTGGTTCTTATGTGCGTTGGGTGTTACTGGCTGGAGGCGCGGGTCCCTCCGCTGAAGCGAAGGGCTACTGTGGCGAATCGCACGTCCACCGTATCCCCAGGCTTTCAGCCAGCCTGGGGATACGCGCAGGATCGTGTCTAGTGTGCGACCACTAAAACTGCTTCAGGGCTTCGATCACTTCGTCACGTTCAGCAACCGTCAATTCCGGGAAGACAGGAATGCTCAGGACGGATGCCGCCAGCTCGTGCGAGACGCGAATCGATCCCCCACCCCTGCAGTTGCTGCTGAAACAAGCCTGTTGATCCAAGGCAATAGGGTAATAGATCTCGCTGCCAATTCCCTTTGCATTGAGGTAGTTTCGCAATTCGTCCCGGCGGCCATCGAGCACCTTCAAGGTGAACTGGTTCCAGACATGGCGGCGATAGGGAAGGATCGCCGGCAGCTCGAAAGCACCACAGTCCTTCAGTGCTTCCCGATAAGCAGCGGCATGTTGACCGCGGGCCTCATGCCATTTGTCCAGATACTTCAATTTAATATCCAGAAAAGCCGCCTGCAAAGCATCCAGACGAAAATTGCCGCCGATCAGTTGATGCACATACTTTGGGTGCATACCATGGTTGCGCAGTTTGATGACCTTTTCCGCCAACACATCATCGTTTGTCGTTACCAGGCCACCATCCCCCAGGCCTCCCAAATTCTTTGTTGGATAGAAGCTGAAGGCCCCCAGTTCTGTGAAGCCACCCACCTGCTTGCCCTTGAACTCAGCACCGATGGCTTGGGCGGCATCTTCAATAACGGCCAGCCCGTGCTCCTTGGCAAAGGTCGTCATGGCATCCATGTCACAGGCTTGCCCAAAAAGGTGAACCGGCATCATCGCTTTGGTCTTCGCACTCAGTTTGCGGGCGGCATCCTCGAGATCGATATTGAAGGACTCCCGATCAACATCCACCCAGACGGGCGTGGCACCGAGACGGGCAATGGACCCGGCTGTCCCGAAAAAGGTGAAGGCCGGGCACAAAACCTCGTCGCCCTGACCAATATCCAATGCCATCAGTGCAACCAGCAGCGCATCCGTACCGGAGCTGACGCCGATCGCGTGCTTGACACCAATATACTCCGCCATCGAAGCCTCAAAGGCTTGAACCTCCTTGCCGAGGATGAAGGCACCGGATTCGAGAATCCGATTGAATGCTTCGTTGAATTCGGGTGCCAGCGGCGCGTGCTGCCGCTGTATGTCGAGAAGTGGAACTGGCATGTAAGTGTTATTTGTTGAACCACAGATTGTCGCAGGCTGAGCAGACTTCAAGGTCAATCAGGGGCGGCGTCCGGGCCAGCCTGCAGGGTTGCGTTTCGAGCGAATCGGTCCATCAGTTATTGGCAGCATGCGTTTCGAGCTTCAGTCCAATTTCGAGCCCACTGGCGACCAGCCTGCCGCGATACAGAAGCTGGTAAATTCCATTCGTGGCGGAAACCGGTATCAGACTCTCTGGGGAGTCACAGGTTCGGGAAAAACCTTCACGATGGCCAACATCATTCATCAACTGCAGCGCCCTACCCTCATTCTCTCCCACAATAAGACCCTTGCCGCGCAGCTTTACAGTGAATTCAAATCCTTTTTCCCAAACAACGCCGTCGAATACTTTGTCAGCTACTACGATTACTATCAGCCGGAGGCTTACATCCCGGCTACCGATACCTTCATTGAAAAGGATTCCTCCATCAATGAGGAGATCGACCGACTTCGCATTGCCGCCACCAGTGCCCTGATCAGTCGTCAGGATGTTATCGTGGTCGCCTCGGTTTCCTGCATCTACGGCCTCGGTTCGCCGGAGGATTTCAAAGAGATGATGATCCCTCTGCAAACCGGTGTCGAACTTTCCAGAGACGCACTGCTGCAACGTCTGGTAGAAAATCTTTACGAACGCAATGACGTCGAATTTGGTCGGGGCAAATTCCGTGTCCGCGGCGAAACCGTCGACATTTTCCCTGCCTATATGGAATCGGCGATCCGCATTGAATTCTGGGGGGACGAGATCGAACGGATCCGCTCGCTGGACCCGTTGACCGGAGAAACCAGCCAGTCCTTCGACAGCTTCCACCTCTACCCTGCCAACCAGTTTATAACGCCCAAGGAGAAGATCGACCGGGCGGTGAAGCACATTCGCGGCGAGCTGGAAGAGCGGGTTAAAGAGCTGGAAGCGGGCAACCGCCTGATTGAAGCTCAACGCATCCGCATGCGCACCGAGTACGATCTGGAGATGCTTCAGGAACTTGGATTTTGCCAGGGCATTGAAAACTACTCGCGCCATCTTTCCGGGCGCGAGCCGGGAGACCGGCCCTTTTGCCTGCTGGATTTCTTTCCCGACAACTTCCTAACGATTGTCGATGAAAGCCACGTGACCGTACCCCAGATCGGCGGCATGTATGCTGGCGACCGATCCCGCAAGGAACGCCTGGTTGAATACGGCTTTCGTCTACCGAGTGCCCTCGACAACCGGCCGCTCCAGTTCGAAGAATTCAGCCAGATCACCTCGCAGACATTATTCGTATCCGCCACGCCGTCGCCGAAGAACCTGGAAATGTCGAACGTGGTCGCAGAGCAGATCATCCGCCCTACCGGATTGCTGGATCCGGTCATGGAGATCCGGCCGATCAAAGGCCAGGTTGAAGATTTGATCGAGTCGGCCATCGATGCCGTCAGCAAAGGGGAACGCGTGCTCGTGACCACGCTGACGAAGCGCATGTCCGAAGACCTGACGCAGTTCCTGCGCGAGCGTGACCTCAAGGTGGAATACCTCCACAGTGATATCGATGCCATCGAGCGGGTTGAAATCCTGCGCAATCTCCGGGCAGGCGAATTTGATATTCTGATCGGCGTCAATCTGCTGCGCGAAGGCCTGGACCTGCCGGAAGTTGCATTGGTTGCCATTCTGGATGCGGACAAGGAAGGCTTTCTGCGCAGCGCCACTAGTTTGATCCAGACCGCCGGCAGAGCGGCCAGGCATGAAAAGGGCCGTGTGATTCTTTATGCCGACCGAATGAATGACTCGCTGAAAGAAACCCTGCGAATCACTGAACTCCGCCGGAATCGCCAGATGGCCTACAATCAGGAGCACGGTATCACCCCCACAAGCATCAAACGGGCAGTGCAGAAAAGCCTGCACTATGGCCGCAAAACGGCGGCACCGGATCCGGTATCAGTCAAGGAAGCGGCGGGCGACGCCGATCGGGCACTGGTAATTGCCCAGCTCGAAGAAGAAATGCTGGAAGCTGCACGAAAGCTCGAATTCGAGAAGGCCGCATTGCTCAGGGACCAAATTCAGACCCTGCGGGGAGAAGAGCCCACAGGCAGCCGCAAATCACGCAAGAGCGGCAATCGCTATCGCCAGGCCCAGCGGAAAAAATAAGCGGAAGCCAAGCGGAAAAGCCTCAGCCGGCAACAAAAGGCAAGTCGCCGACACCATTAATAATGAATTGCACTGCGACCGAGGCAAAAAGCAGCCCCATGATCCGCTTTAAGACCCGCAGGGAAATCGGGTTCAAACGCGCGGCACCGTGCGCCGCGGCATGAAGGATCAGGTAACAAGCCAAATAGACCAAAAGCACCCCCAGCACCATAGCGACATTGTAACTCCAATCCACAGCCTGAGTCTGCAGTATAATCACCGCTGAAATGGCTCCTGGCCCACACAGAAGAGGAACTGCAAGCGGGGTGACCGCGACATCGTCCTGTTTGCGGGCAATCTGGCTTTCCTCACTGGTCAAGCGACGATCATCATTAGTGGCGCGAAGCATGTCGAAAGCGATCGTCAACAAAACCAGACCACCTGCAATTTGCAGCGCTGGAATCGATATTCCCAGAAAGGAAAGGATGAACTGCCCTGTCAGGGCAAAACTGAGGGCAAGCCCGCAGGCCAGCATGCAGGCGAAACGCGCCATGCGCAGGCGCTCCTCACGCGTATCATTCGGCGTAATGCTGAGGAAGGCCGGAACCGACGAGAGCGGATTGATGATCGCAAACAGCGAGACCGGGACCAGTAAGGCAAATTCAAGTAAACTCATGAATCAGGCATCCAGGCCCAACGCACCTGTCATAACTCCAAAAAGATCCGTATTCAGATTAAAAGCCTTCACTCTTTCACTGCCCGGGCCCGTTGC
>JAFIGG010000008.1 GCA_020831485.1 Opitutales bacterium | reverse complement strand
TAGAGCAACTGTGTCTTCATGCAAGGCAAAATTCGTGTTTTTTGAGTTCTGATTGGATGTGTATGAGGAGCTTTCTCATCGCGGCTACGATCGCACATTTGTATGGTTTCCCACGTGCTTTGAGCCCTTCGACGTATGTTCGGATCACTGGGTTGTGTTGGGCGGCTGTCTGCGCTGCCATGTATAGAGCCCTGCGCACTTTAGCCCGACCTGCTTGGATCTGACGTTTACCCTTTCGTTTTCCACTGTCTTTGTCGTATGGCGCGATGCCAGCCAGCGCCACGACCTGATTGCGATTCACTTCAGTTATCTCGCTGAGGAAGGCGGCAATGGTCCAGGAGGTGATCTTACCGACTCCTTTGATTGATTGCATTGTTTTGTGAGCTTTACTGAGCCTATCGTTGTTCTTTATCAGCCCGTCGATGGCTTCATCAATCTTGCTGATTTCTTTCTCATGAAAGCGAATCGAACGCTTGATGGATGGCTTCATTGATGGGGCGCATTTTTGCGCCCGGTTCTTCTCGCTGGCCAATGCACCCGTCAATTGAGCACGCCGGTCCAGCAAGTCTGCCAGTTCCTGACATTCCTCGCTGGGAGCCACCGTAGGCCTGAGCTCCTTTCCCTGGGCAAATCGCCTAAGCATCTTTGCATCAATTGGATCTGACTTTGCTCTGAGGCCTTCGCTGTGAGCGAAAGCCCGCACCCGAGCAGGGTTTACCAGGCACACTGCAATGGCATTGTTGTGACAAAACTCCAGTAGTTTGCGTTCGTATCCGCCGGTTGCCTCGCAGACGACCATTGGTTTCTCCAGACCAGTCATTTTCTTCTTTAGAGCAGCCAGTTCTTTGTCACTGAATGCAATGTTGATGTTCTCCTCGCCAATGAGAACCTGAAGGGAATCCTTGGCGATATCGACTGCGACAATTGTGTGTTGATTCATGGCTTTTATCCTGTAATGTTGAATCTCTCTTGTAGAGGTGAGCTCGCTGTTTTCAGGCAGGGCTCAGTCAACTGTTTGATATAAAGCCAGGAGGCTGCGGGGGATCGCCGCTCTACGATGAACTCACCCAAAGGTGGTTCTGAGCACGAATTGATCTCACCCGCAACCGGGTTGCAGTGGATGCCTCCGCTGCAACCCATCCTGGCACCTCTCAGAGTGACACCTCCGAAAGGCTTTTTCGAGTCCTTCCTCCGACGAGTTTTATAGACCCCTTCTCGGAAGGAATCAAAAAGCCTGAAATTCATGGGGATAGGTCCTACAAGCTCGAAGAGCGCGAAGGCCAATGCCCGGGGGATTTTGTGGGCGGTGAGGCTGTGAGGTTGTGGGATTGTCGGGCGGTGGAATATTGGGTTTGTTGCTGCGGCGATGTAGGCGCGCTCGTCCCGAGTGCGCTGTTTAAGAACCACTAATCTTCACTCATGGACACTAATCAAACCGGGGTCAGTGGTATCGGTCGGGGCCTGGGAATCCTGCGGTGACCAGGAACCGGACCTAAGCATTAGTTTGAATTAGCGTTTATTAGCGGTTCAAATCGGACCGGACGGTTACGCTGCTTGAGTCGCGGCGGAATTTTGGACAGGATCAACAGGCTGAAAAATCGAAGGTCATTCCCCCTGGGCCTGATCAGAAAAGGTCGCTGTGCGAACCGGTTCTTTCGAGGATAATTTCCTCCGCTTTTGGCAGGTAAATAAGAATCCAGTCAGGCTCAAGATGGCAATCTCTGCGCTCCGCCCAACGTCCCCTAAGCGGATGGTCTTTGTAGCTATCAGGTATCTCTTTGCCTTCTACAAGAATTTCCAGGAAGGAAAAAAGCTTTTCCGGATCCTTGCCTCGTTTTAACTGCTTCTTGAAATCCTTTTTGTATTGGGATGTCTGGGTAATTCGCACGGCTATTTCCAACTGGACTTAAAGGCCTCCAGAGAGTCGAAAGTCTCCAAACCCTTCCCTTGATCTGTTTGATCCAAAGTGTCTGCGGTAAGCTGGTTGGGAACTCTTAATTCCAAAGGAAACTCTTTTCTTAACGCGATTTGACGATAGAGCAACCGAACCGCATCGGTGGGGCTCATGCCGATTTCCTTCAAAACGTTCTCGCTCTGCTCTTTGGTTGCAGGATCTATGCGCGCATGGATGGTTGCTGAGTTAGTCATAGGTGAAATGTAGGACATCTGCATCACAAAGTCAATGGATTCTGTACGGCGGTGGGCTGTGAGGCGGTGGGCTGTGGGCCTGTCTGGCTGTAGGCGCGCTCGTCCCGAGGGCGCGTGGGAGAGGATTTCAGATTTGAAATTTGAGATGATGAGGGAATTACGGAGCGAAGCGGAAATAATTTAATGGTCGAACCATTTTCAGGACCTGAGCTCCGACGGAGCGGAGCCCTCCAATAGGATCCGCAGGATGCCCTCTTTAATTCGTAATTGTAATCGCCTCCCCAAAAAAAAAGCGGACAGTCTTGCGACTGCCCGCTTTGGAAAATGGTTTTTCTGGCGAGGGAGGCGTTACCTCAGTTCCTGGCCGGTTGAGGCATCGACGATTTTGAAGTTCTCGACGTGGTAGGCGGGGTCCGCTCGGAAGCTGAGTTTGACGCCGTAGGTGTCTTCGATGTCTGCAAGCACCGGTTCGTCCTCGTGGCGCAGGCGCTCGAGCGAGTGTGGGTGGCAGAAAATGCGCAGCCAGTAGGGATCATCGGAGGCATCGATCCGGGTTTTGAGGCGGCGGATAACGCTCGTGAGTCGGCGCTGGATCTCGACGCTCATGGTGCGGGCACTTTTGACAGCGCCGCGGCCCGAGCAGTAGGGACAGGTGGTGTAGAGGCCGGAAGAAACCGATTCCTTGTGGCGCTGGCGGGTCATCTGCATGATGCCGAGCTGGGAGATCTGGAGCACATGGCACTTCGCCTTGTCGCGGCTCATTTCCTGCTTCATGCGCTTGTAGACCGCATTGCGGTCTTTGCGCTGCTTCATGTCGATGAAGTCGATGATGATCAGGCCCCCGATGTTGCGCAGGCTGATCTGGCGTGCCACTTCGGTGGCGGCCTCCAGGTTCACCTGCAGGATAAAGTTATTGTTGTCCGCCTTCTGCTTGTGCGAGCCCGTGTTCACGTCGACGGCGACAAGCGCTTCGGTCTCTTCGATCACCACCTCGCCACCGCTGGGCAGAGGCACCTTGCGCTGGAAGGTTTGCTCGATCTGGCGTTCGATGTTGAAGCGCTCGAAAATAGGGATGTTCTCTTTGAAGATCGCGATTTTGCCCTGGGAGCGTTTCGAAACGCGCCCCACCAGATCCATCATGCGCTGGCCGTCCTCTTCGTTATCGATCAATACGCGGTCGACGTTTTCCGTGAGGAAGTCGCGCATCGTGCGTTCGATGATGTCCGGCTCTTTGTAGAGGCAAGTCGGCTCTTTGGTGCTGTCCATGCGTGCCTGGATCTCCTTCCACTGGTTCAGGAGGATGGTCAGGTCGCGGACAAAATAGGTCCAGCGTTTGCCTTCGCCCGCGGTGCGGATGATGACGCCCATGCCCTCGGGAATGGAAAGCTTGCGGAGGATGTCTTTGAGGCGCTTGCGCTCCTTGTCGTCCTCAATCTTGCGTGAGACCCCACACTGGCCGCCGAAAGGCATCAGAACCAGGAAGCGACCGGGGAGGGCGATGTTGGTGGTGGTGCGCGGTCCTTTGGACCCAATGGTACTCTTGGTGATTTGGACAACAATTTCGGCGCCGACCGGGTAGAGCCGGGGTATGTCCTTGACCGTAATCTTGTCCTTTTTGTTGCGCTGCTCGTCGGTGCGGGTATCGCGAACGATGTCCACCGAGCTGTCGGCCTGCGGGAGGATGTCCCAGTAGTGCAGAAAGGCATTCTTGGGCATGCCGATGTCGACAAAGGCGGCTTTCAGGCCCTGTTCCAGGTTCTGGATCTTGCCCTTGAAGATGGCGCCGACCAGACGGTCGTCGCCCGCGCGTTCAAGATCGAACTTTTCGAGAATGCCGTTGTTGAGCACAGCGACCCGCTTTTCCAGCGGCTCGGCGTTAATGATGATCTCGCGGTAGGGTTCGTTCTCCTTGCGCAGGCGCGCGGCAATTTTCTGTAGAAGCGGGCGATCCTTGGATCGCTCTTCGACGGCTTGCTGGATGGTTTTGGGATCCACCGGCTCGACCGGGCCCTCGATTGGGGGCAGCTTTAGCTCGGCTTCCTGTTCAGGGGAAAGATTTGTTTTTGGTGCGGATTCAAGTGGTTTCATGCGGATACGCGAATGGGTGTGAGTTGAGGCACCATTCATTCTGCGGTCCGCTGAAGCCAGGGTTTTCTCCTCCCCGGCGGTTGCTGTGTCTGCAATTAATCATCTCAATCAAACCTCCGTCGGTGACGGTTAACGCTTTGAATAAGACCTTGCAAAATGCAGCAACTCAAAATGAATGAGCCTCCATAACTGATGAAAGGCAGAGGTAGACCCGTTATGGGCGTTAGACCGATCGTCATGCCAACATTGATGAATACATGAATGAGGAAAATGACGGTGACACCTGCTACCAGCAGGGTGCCAAAACGGTCGCGTGCGACTCCGGCAATGCGGACCCCGTTTGCCAGGAGAATCGCGAAGATGCCAATAACGAATATTCCTCCAATAAAACCTGCTTCTTCGGCCAGAACGGCGAAGATAAAGTCATTGTGTGCAACTGAACGGGGCAGGTACCCCAGGCGAGCCTGAAGTCCATTTCCCCAACCCTTGCCGGTAAGCCCTCCGGTGCCGACAGCTTGCTGCGCCTGGACGGAATTCCAGGCGGACCCGGTCCCCCGGGGGTCGACCACTTCGGGAGCGACAAAGGTCATGATCCGCTCGCGTTGGTAGTCACGCAGCGGGAATATAGATGTTTCCTGATATTTGCCCCGGGCTTCCAGGGCGGTTAATTGTTCGTTTTTAAGAAATTGTGAGTATTGATAAAGATCAAAGCCAACGACGCTTGTTCCCATGATGACAACCGCAAGCACACCGATGAAAAAACGTTCGGATAGCCTCGATATATACAAGAGAGTCAACATCATAGGGGGAAGTATCAGGCAAGAGCCTAGGTCCGGCTGGGTAAAAATCAAGAACAGAGGAAGCAATGTTATGCCGAACACTTTGGTCAGCGTCCACAGGGACTGGCGGATGGTCCCGAGCTCGGAGCGGGCGAGGACGCTGGCGAGCATGATAAGGGTGCAGACCTTGGCCGCTTCCGCCGGTTGATAGGCCAGAACAATGAAATTCAGCCAGCGGCGGGCTCCCTCCCGTTCCATGCCGACGGGTGTGTAAATCAGCAGCAGCAGAAAGATGGCGATGAGGTAGAGCCAAAAGGCGTTGGCGAGGTAGATCGAATAGTCAATTCGACCGAGCACCACATAGATGACGCCGCCGAGGCCGATCCAGACCAGTTGGCGGACCCAGAAGTCGTTGCCGGAGTAGGCTTGTGAAGAGTAGATGAACGCGACCCCGATCAGCGCAAGCAGGAGCATGCAGGCGGGGTTGATCCAATCCGTGCGGCCGCCGGCTGTGGTCTCCACAATGCGGCGGGCACGATACAGCAGCTGATTACTGTCAATACGGCGTTCGATTCGCTCATAAGGGTGGATTTGGGGGGCAAAATCAACGGAATTTGTCAGTCCGGCAGGCTTTGGCGGGTTTTATTCTTGCCAGCGTGGGCACGGGCTTTGTCATCCCTTGGCTTATGAAGAAGTACGCGCTCTTGTCTGTCAGTGATAAAACCGGCCTGGTCGACTTTGCCCACCAGCTGGTGACTCGCCATGGCTACCAGCTGCTGTCGACCGGAGGCACTGCCCGGGCATTGCGCGGGGCTGGACTCGAAGTGACCGATGTCAGCGATTACACCGGTTTTCCTGAAATGATGGAAGGGCGCGTAAAGACGCTGCACCCGAAAGTTCACGGCGGATTGCTGTGCCGCCGCGATGTGCCCGAACACCTGGAGCAGGCCAGGGCCCACGGGATTGAGTTGATTGATTTGGTGGTGGTGAACCTTTATCCCTTTGAGGAAACGGTAGCCCGTCCTTCAGTGAGCCGTGCGGAAGCAATTGAGCAAATCGACATCGGCGGACCTTCGATGCTGCGCAGTGCGGCGAAAAATCAGGATTCAGTGACTGTGGTTGTCGACCCTGCCGACTATGATCGGGTTTTGAAGGCTATGGACGACAAGGCCGCATTGTCGGATTTACGACGCCAGTTGGCAACCAAGGTCTATCGCCGCACCAGCGCCTACGATGCCGCGATCGCTGATTATCTGGAATCTCAGTCGGATTCTGAAACACCAGATTTTTCCTCACTTGGCCTGCCGATGGTCTATCGCTTGCAGGGAGACAAGGCGATGAACCTTCGCTACGGCGAGAATCCGCACCAGAAAGCGGCGCTTTACGGGCGCTTTTTCGATGTCTTTGAGCAGTTGCAGGGCAAGGAGCTGAGTTTCAATAACATCATCGATATTTCGGCAGCGACCTACCTGATCGGTGAGTTTGAAAAGCCGACGGTGGCTATTTTAAAACATACCAACCCCTGTGGGGTGGCCAGTGCGGACGATTTGCTGACCGCCTGGGAGCGTGCGTTTGAGACTGATCGCCAAGCACCTTTTGGTGGTATCATCGTGGTGAACCAGACTGTCGATGAGGAGTTGGCGAACGCAATTCGTGAGATTTTCTGCGAGGTGATCATCGCGCCGCATTTTTCCGACGATGCGGTGGATGTTTTCAGCCGCAAGAAGAACCTGCGCTTGATGGTGAACCGCGCGGGTGTCGGTGCGGAGTCGCTGCTGGACATTCGTTCCGCTGTGGGTGGATTTCTGATTCAGGACCGCGACCAGCGCAAAATCCGGCCAGCGGACTGCAAGGTTGTCAGCAGGCGTCAGCCCACCGATGAGGAATGGGCTTCAATGCTGTTTGGCTGGAAGGTCGTGAAGCACGTGAAATCCAATGCCATTGTCTACAGCAAGGGTGAGCAGACCATTGGCATCGGTGCCGGTCAGATGTCGCGGGTCGACAGTTCGCGGATTGCGGTTTGGAAGGCTGGCGAAGCGAAATTACCCTTGCAAGGTTCTGTCATCGCTTCGGATGCGTTCTTCCCATTCCCTGACGGCCTGGTTGCCGCTGCAGAGGCCGGGGCCACGGCAGCTATTCAGCCGGGTGGATCGATGCGGGATGAAGCCGTGATTGAGGCTGCGAATGAGCGCGATATGGCGATGGTGTTTACCGGTATCCGCCACTTCCGGCACTGATTCTGATTAGATCCCCATCTTGGCCCGGAAGGTCTGGGCGGCGCGGCGGGACATCTGTACTTTGGTGCCGTCCTTGAGGGTGACAAGCAGGCCGCTGTTGAACCAGGGCTGGATGCTCTGAATCCACTTCAGGTTGATGATCTGCTTGCGATTGGCGCGAAAGAACAGGCGTTTGGGTAAGCGTTCCTCGAGCTGATTCAGGGTACGGTTGATCAAAGGCTTTTGGTCGTCGAACAGGAAGCGCACATAATTGTCTTCACTTTCGAGCAGGCGCAGTTGGCTGTGTTCAACAAACCAGCAATTGTCGCCATCCTTGATGAATATCTGATCCAGTTCCTCATTTTCCTGCATCTGCAGGGCGGCACTGGAGATCCGCTCATATTTGTCGAGGCGAATGCGCACGGAGTCCAGTAATTCCTTGGATTCAAAAGGTTTGGTGATGTAGTCATCCGCACCCAGGCCCAATCCTTCCCGAATATCGCTGGGATCGGTTTTTGCCGTCAGGAAGATAAAGGGAATCACTGCAGTAAGCGGATCGCTCTGGATCGCCTCAAAGGCGGCATAGCCGTCGATATCCGGCATCATAATATCGGACAATATGAGGTCGGGACGGTGTTTTTTTGCCATTTCGATGCCCTCGCGGCCGTTTTCGGCAGACAGCACCGAGTAGCCGTGTGCCTCGAGCAGGTCTTCGAGTGGCAGGCGAACGCCGGCGTCGTCTTCCATGATGAGAATAGTCGTCATATTTTTAACTGGTTTGGTTTAGAGCCGGATGGATTGGTGATTGGCAGGCGGACCGTGAACGTTGTGCCGACGCCTTCTTCGCTGGAATAATGCAGGGAACCGCCATGGAGGGCAATCGAGCGCTGGGCTATGCTTAAGCCCAGGCCGGTGCCTTGGGTGACACCCACATTGGCGGCTCTGTAAAAAGCCTCAAACAGGCGTTTGCGGGCTGCCTCGGGGATGCCGATACCTTCATCGCGGATGTTGAACTCGAGGGCGTCATCGTTGCGGCTGACGGAAAACAGCACCTGTTTTTCGGCCCCGGAGTATTTCAGAGCGTTGCCCAGCAAGTTTTGAAAAATGTGATTCAGCAGATTCTCGTCGAGCGCGAAGCGGGCGTCTTCGGCCAGTTCTGAGTGGAATGCGATGCGCGGCGAGTCGCCTGGCAGTTCGAGGGATTCGATCAACTCCTGGCAGTAGGCGTGGATTTTGAGAGGCTTTGGTGAGAATCGCACATGGCCGGATTCGGAGCGGCCGACAAACAGCACGTCGTCGAGCATCTGGTTCATGCGCTTCAGGGCGGAGGCAATGTTTTGATGGTGGCGCAACTTTTTCTCCTCCGGCAAGCGGTCGCCAAAATCCCTCAGCAAGGTGGTGGAGGCCTTGATGCTGGTCATCGGCGTGCGGAATTCGTGGCTGACCATCGAAATGAACCGGGTCTTGATCTCGTTGAGCTCCCGTTCTTTTTCGAGTGCCTGGCGAACTTCCTCTTCAGCCTGTTTCTGCCGGGTAATGTCGCGGCTGACGCTGACGAGCAGCGGTTCGCTTCCATCTTCCAAGGGCTCGCCGAGGCTCTCCCTGGATTCGATCCAGACATATTCTCCATCCGCGTGGCGGAGCCTGAGCCGCATTGTGGAAGCCTCTCCAGTCTCGAAAATGCGCTGTGCCTGATGTGCGCAGGCCTTCCTGTCGTCTGGATGGACGCACTCGAGGTAGTCTTTGCCAACCCACTCTTCGGGTTGTAGGCCCAGCATGGTTTCGGCGGCGGAGGAGACAAACTCGAGCAATCCGTCCTGTGTCCGGCGGGTGATTAAATCTTCGATGCTGTCTGTCAGCAGGCGGTAGCGCCGTTCACTGCGGGTGATCAGGTCGCGGTTGCGGACCCGTTCGCTGACATCGATCTGCAAACCGACAAAATGCGTCAGCTCACCCTGCTCGTTGCGCACCGGCGAAAGGTGGAGCTCGTTGTGAAAGAGGCTGCCATCCTTGCGATAGTTGCGCAGGCGAACGACGCAGGATTCGCCCGCCTTGAGAGCAGCACGCAGGGTGTCCAGGCCCTCCTGGTTCCGGTCTGCCCCTTGTAGAAAACGACAACTGCGGCCGATGGCATCCTTGGCTTTGAAGCCCGTTAACTCCTCGAAGCCACGGTTGATGTAGATCAGAGGCAGGTCCGGCTGGCGGGCGTCGGCGATGGTAACCCCACCGGAGAAACTGGCGATGGCGACATTGCGCAGGTTGATCTCCTCGGAGGCCCGGACCCGTTCGGTGACGTCCCGCGCTATCTCAATCAGAAAGCATTGGTCTTGCTGTTCCACCCAGTGCAGCTGAACTTCGCAAACGGCAGTGAATCCGGAGCTGTTTTCAATCTCAAGTATCTCCGGGTCATCGTCGTCTGGCGGGCGCCGTTCGTCGATGCGGGCCCGCAATTGCTCCCGGCTCGAGGGGCTGTGCAAATCCACTAGCTGCCGCTTCTGAAGTTCATGCAATTCAGCACCGCACAGCTGTTGGGCGTTTCGATTGGCTTCGAGAATGGTCCCGGATTTCGCATCTGCGATGAAGATGGCGTCCTGCCCGATTTCAAAAAGGGTGCGGGAGCTCAGCTTTGACAAGATCGGCACAGTGTCAGTGATGCCTTTATCCCTGGATTTTGCAACGATTGCTGTAGATAATTTCGCTAGAATCCAGGGAATAATTCTTCCCTGGAACACAGCATGGGAAATTGACTCCCGATACTTTTGCCCCATCGTGCCCCCAAATGGCTTTACAGAAAATGTCCACTTCACTTTTCGGTCGTGCGGGCAGGGGTCAATTGACCTGGCTCCTGATGATTGTTTTTGCCGCTGGCTGTGCGACCGTGCCGAATGGAAACGGTTCCGGGGAGAAAGCTGACTCTGTTGCCGAAGCGGAGGAAGTCCGCGAACAGGACGAAGTGGTTGAGTGGGATCCATCCGAAGGCATTCGTATCCGCGATGTCGGTGAACGCTATGTATTTGGCTGGGTCGAATGGGTTTGTGTTCTTCCGCAGCGCGTCCAGATCAAGGCCAAGCTGGATTCCGGAGCGAGAACATCCTCGATGAACGCTCAGGATCTGACCGAATTCGAGCGCGATGGAGATGACTGGGTCCGGTTCAAGATTGAGCACCCCGAGTCAGGCGAGATGGTCGATATCGAGCGCCCTGTCAGTCGCTGGCTCCGAATCGTGCAGCATGGAGACGATCCTCAGCGCCGTCCGGTCGTTAAAATGGAAGTGAAACTGGGCGAGATTCACCAGGAGGTTGAGTTCAGCTTGGCAGACCGCAGTAACTTTGTTTACCAAATCCTGATTGGGCGTAATTACCTGAAGGGCTTGGGTCTCATTGATTCGGACGAAACCTTCCTGGCGGGCCACCCGTGTTCTAAATGAGTAAGGCGCTCAAGGTCATTCGACAACGGCGCTTCTCACCGCGTCTGCAGGTGTGGGTGCTGGCGCTTCTGCTGACGGCGGTCGGGCTTGGCTTGGCTATTCACAAACACCGGAGCTATGGCTTCCCTCTGAGTCCCCGTTCTGCTGAAACGGTGTGGACGATTGAAGCGGAGATTTCCTTTCAGGCGGACGGGCGGCCTGTGCGGGCGACATTGGCCTTGCCCAGTGGTTCTCCGGAGTTCCAGCGGATTGATGAGAGTTTCTCCTCGCTTGGTTATGGCTTCTTTCGAACCGTTGGCGCGGATGGGCGCGAGCGGGCTGAGTGGACCAAGCGTGAGGCGGATGGATCCCAGCGCTTGTATTACCGGACGCAGATCGTGCGGCGTCCCAGCGCCGAAGCAGCAGCTATGCGTGAGCGTGAGCTGAGTATTTTGCCGGTATCAGATCCGGCGCCTTTCTGGGAAAGCGCGGATCGCCTTGCGGTCGATGAGGTGTTGGACAGGGTCAGGCGTATATCAGCCGATACGGAGTCCTTCGCCATGCAGTTGGTGCGTTTGCTGCGGAATGGTCAGGATGACCAGAGTGTCAGTCTCTTGCTGTCGCGGTATTCGGCCGAAGATCGGCGCAGTCGACTGGTCCTGGATCTGTTGCGGACCGAGGGGATTCCGACCCGATTGATCAGAGGAGTCTACCTGGCTGACGGGCGGCGGTTTCAGCCTGTTGTTGAAGGTATTGAGGTTTATCATGACCAGCGCTGGGTATTTATCGATCCTTTGACTGGCAATCCAGGTGTGCCGGAGTTTTTCTTCCGTTGGCAAAGGGGAGGGCAATCGCTGCTCGACCTCGAAGGCGGGCGCGGTTCGCAGGTGCGTTTTTCCGTGCTGCGGGACACCAGACCCGCTGAGACTCTGGCCTTTCAACGGCTTGAGGAGCAGGATCATGCTTTGCTGGATTACTCGATATACAGTTTGCCGATCGAGGATCAGAACGTGTTTAAACGGCTATTGCTGATTCCTTTCGGTGCGCTGGTCATCGTGCTTTTGCGCAATATCGTGGGGATTCCGACTTCGGGCACATTTATGCCGATTCTGATTGCGATGGCCTTCCAGGAGACCCGTCTGCTGCCCGGCTTGCTGCTATTTCTTGTGGTGGTGGGAGCCGGGTTGGGAATCCGCTCGCTGTTGTCTCACCTGAACCTGCTGGTCGTACCGCGGATCAGTGCGGTGGTGATTGTTGTCATATTACTGATGGCAGGGATGAGTATTGTCAGTCACCACATGAATCTGGCTGAGGGACTGAAGGTGACCTTCTTCCCCATGATTATCATTGCCTGGACAATTGAGCGCCTATCCATCCTCTGGGAGGAAGAAGGGGGTGAGGCTGCGTTGATTCAAATGTCCGGAAGTCTGTTTGTTGCGGTGGCCGCTTTTCTAGTGATGAGCGCTGCGGAAATCCGCCACCTGACCTATACCTTTCCCGAACTTCTGCTGGTCGTCCTCGCGGTTATTCTGCTGCTCGGCCAGTACAGCGGCTACCGCCTCACGGAGCTGCGCCGCTTCCAATCCTTTTTGCCTAAATCCTGATGCTGTTAAATTGGTTACGGGCACCGAAGCTTCTTTCGCAGGCTGGGATTCTCGGCCTGAATAGCCGGAATTTTAATTTCATTCAGAAATACAATGCCCGTGAGCTTTATCCGATGGTCGACGACAAGCTGGAGACCAAAAAGATTGCTCTCAACGCGGGTTTGAAGACACCTCCCCTGTACGGGGTCATACGCTATAATCACGAAGTAAAACACTTCCATCAACTGCTCGGCGATTACGCCGACTTTGTGGTGAAGCCCGCCCAAGGTTCGGGTGGCAACGGAATTTTGGTCGTTTCAGGACGAGAGGGAGAACAGTACCTCAAGGCGAGTGGTGCGGTATTGCTGCGCAGTCAGATGGAGCGCTACCTGGCGAATATACTGAGTGGCTTGCACAGTTTGGGAGGCCGCCTGGACACGGCCATGGTTGAATACCGAATTCAGCCAGACCCGCTGTTTGAAGCCATGAGCTATCAAGGGGTCCCGGATATCCGGATTCTGGTTTTTCAGGGTTTCCCGGTTATGGGCATGCTGCGGCTTTCCACGGCTGAGTCCGACGGCAAGGCCAATCTGCACCAGGGCGCAATTGGGGTTGGTCTGGACCTGGCGGATGGAAGGCCATTGCAGGCAGTGCAGTACAACCACCTGATCGACAAACACCCGGACACCGGCTTGTCTTTGAATCAGTTCCAGGTGCCGGATTGGGACGAATTGTTGAGCATTGCCTGTCGCTGCTACGAAGCAACGGGTCTGGGCTATCTGGGTGTGGACATCGTGGTCGACCGCGACAAAGGCCCTTTGATTCTCGAGATGAATGCCCGTCCCGGGCTCAACATCCAGATCGCCAATCGGCGTGGGCTGGTGCCACGGCTGCGTCAGGTTGAGTCCTGGCTGGACACAAATGATCTGCCCGAGAGTGCGCGGCGCATCGAACTGGCCCGCGAGTGGTTCAGTTGATGGAGTCGGGCTGCTTGTGGGCAGCGGCAACCAGATCGTCGACTTCAAGCCCCGTCAGTTGTTTGATCTGGCGAATCAGGTAAAACAGCACCGCCATCATGATCACGGTGCAGGGCAGGGCGATGATCAGAAAACTCCAACCCGTCATTGCGCCGACCTCGGCGTTGAACTGAGCCTTGTCGACGCTTGGTTCGGTTTGAATGAAGTAGTTGGCGACAAAATAATTGAGCACCGCGCTGACAAAAAAAGAACTCGCCAGCATCCAGGTTGAGAGTGCGAGAGCCCGGTCCATCTGCGGCTGGTTGTTGCGCTCGCTCAGGGCTTGCTGGATACGGTCCACATCGAAAACCTGAGGACTGAACAGAAAGGTGCGGACCAGAGGGAAACGCGTTTTCAGTGAGCCGATGATCGCCAGCCCGATCAATGCCGGGATTGCGGTTTCCTTGACGATGAACCAGAAGCGCGGCAACTCCAGCAGACCGACGCCGCCCGTCAGTAAAACGCTGACGAAACCAATAACCGAAATAAGGTTTTTTTTGCCGCGTCGGCGCAGGTCATAGATGAAATAAATGACCGGGAAGGCGAGCGCTATGATCAGCACATACGCAGGCTCCGCGATCAGGCGATCGCCCTGCGTAAGCAGGAGCACCGGTGCCAGAATGTTGAAGAAGATGCTGGTGAACAGGCTTTCCTGCTGAGGCCGTTGATTTGGGTTTTCGCTTTCCATGCGTGCCGGCAGATGCTTTAGCTTTAAGGCATGAAGGCAAGACCGATTCGCTGCCTGGTTTCCGCAGGCCCCACCCGAGAGTTCTTTGATCCGGTTCGTTTTGTGACGAATCCCTCTTCGGGCAAGATGGGATATGCGCTGGCTGCAGCGGCGCAACAGATTGGCTGGGAGGTTGAGCTGGTTTCCGGGCCCGTGTCCCTGCCCGCTCCGGAGGGGGTGCGGGTGCAGCAGGTGGTGACTGGTCAGGATATGTTCGAGGCCATGGATGCCCGTTTTGATGACTGCGATGTCCTGATCATGACGGCGGCGATTGTTGACTTCAAACCCCGTGCCCAGGCCGATCATAAGATCAAGAAACACGAGCTGGAAATGGTTATCGAGATGGATCCTGTGGTGGATGTGCTGGCCACCATCTCGAAGCGCAAGAAGAACCAGTTGATTCTGGGTTTTGCCGCTGAAACCAACAATCTAGAGGAATACGCCCTGCGTAAGTTGACGCAGAAGAATGCCGACTGGATCGCCGCCAATCAAATAGGCGGCCCGGACAGCGCCTTCGAGAAGGACAGCAATACCCTTTACCTCTTTGGTCGATCCGGCGAGCGCCTGCAGCTTGGGCCGGCGCCAAAAGTCAAAATAGCGGCCCGGCTCATTGAGTTTCTCAGTCAGCAACTGGCTATTCCAAAAACTAAGGCTTGATCTTTGCCCAGTCCTTTGCGATTTTCGATGGTTCTTTTTTAAACGGGCGCTTTCGCACTGAGGCGGGCGACCGTTTTTTAATCCATAACCCTCAACCCTCCTTTATTGGAGTTTGAATCAACCATCTAACCAATTATGTCATCCTTAATGGAAGAACTGCTGGCGCAAAGCCAGTTTGAAAGCCTGCAGGAAGGCCAGATCATCAAAGGCATCATTAACGAGATCCGCGAAAATGAAGTGGTTCTCGATATCGGCGGAAAAGCCGAAGGCATTGTTCCCGCCTATGAATTCCTGGATGTGGGCGAACTGCAGATTGGGGAAGAAATCGAAGTCTTCCTCGAGCGCCTTGAAGACCGTGACGGCAATCCGGTCATCTCTTACGACAAGGCTCAACAGAAGAAGAACTGGGAGAATATTCTCTCCAAGTGCGAAGAAGGCACGATCGTCAGCGGTCGTGTGAAGACCAAGGTCAAGGGCGGTCTCGTCGTCAACATTGGCGTCGACGCTTTTCTCCCTGCCTCGCAAATCGATATCCAACCGCCCAAGAATTTGGACCAGTATGTCGGCCAGACCTATGACTTCAAAGTTCTCAAGATCAACACTGAGCGCCGCAACATTGTGGTTTCCCGCCGTGAGCTGATCGAAGAACAACGTCAGGAAAAGCGCCGCACACTGTTGGAAGAGATCAAGCCTGGCGACGTTCGCCGTGGTGCGGTCAAGAACATCACCGATTACGGTGCGTTCATCGACCTGGACGGCCTCGACGGCCTGCTCCACATCACGGATATGTCCTGGGGTCGTATCAGCCACCCAAGCGAAATGCTGAAGGTGGGCGAAGAGATCGACGTCATGATCATCGAAGTCGATCGCGATCGCGAGCGAGTTTCCCTCGGCCTGAAGCAGACCACCACCAACCCCTGGGAAGGCATCGAAAGCCGTTACCCGGTTAATGCCCGCGTTCGTGGCAAGGTGGTCAACCTGGTTCCCTACGGTGCCTTCGTCGAACTCGAAGAAGGTGTCGAAGGTTTGGTGCACGTCACCGAATTGTCCTGGGTCAAGCGCATCAACAAGCCGTCTGAAATGCTCAAGGTGGGCGATGAAATCGAAGCGGTTGTGCTCGGCATCCAGAAGGATGACCAGAAGATCAGCCTCTCTGTTCGTCAGCTCGATCCGAATCCGTGGGATATGGTTCGCCATAACTACCCGGTCGGTGCCCGTGTGCGCGGCAAGGTGCGGAATCTCACCAGCTATGGTGCCTTCATCGAGCTCGAAGAAGGTATTGACGGTATGGTTCACGTTTCCGACATGTCCTGGACCCGCAAGGTCAATCACCCGTCCGAAGCGGTCAAGAAGGGCGACGAAATCGACGCCATCGTTCTCGACGTGGATCCGAGCCAGCAGCGCATCAGCCTCGGCATGAAGCAGCTGATGTCCGATCCTTGGGACGAAATCGACACGCACTACAAGATCGGCGACGTGGTCAAGGGCAAGGTCAACAAGATCACCAGCTACGGTGCCTTCATTGAACTGAAGGAAGGTATCGACGGTTTGGTGCACATCAGCCAGATCAGCGAAGAGCGTATCGAAAAGATCAAGGACGTGCTCAAGGTCGACGAAGAGATCACCGCCCGTGTGATCAAGATCGATCGCGACGAGCGTCGCATTGGCCTCAGTATCAAGGCTGCCAACTACAGCGAAGATCAGTTGGCCGCAGAGTCTGCTGCCTTCGATTCGATGGGTGGCGACGAGCTGACCAGCCTCGGCGATATCCTCGACGAAGCGACCCGCTAAGCAACGGTTTGAAACAATTGCAACTTTCAGCGCCTGCCGGTTTCCGGGAGGCGCTTTTTTTTGCTCGAGCCACTAACGAATCATTCCACCCAGTTGTTCCTGAATGTTCAGCAACAGTGTGGGATCGATTTCAACGTTGGGCACGCGGTATTCGACTTTGCTTTTGATGTGCAGGTAGCGTTCGCGTCCGGCGGCCCGGAGCACCCTTTTGCGTTCGAGCTGGATGGCGAGGAAGTAGCCGAGCAGTTGCTGCTCGGGCAGGGCATCCTCAAGTGCGCCTTCCTGCGCCAGGGTCAGGAACAACTCTTCCGTGGTTTGGGTCTGCTGTTTACGCAGTTCGGCTTCGCTGACATCGTGCTCGCGAATGTACTGCTCCCAGCGACAGATCAGCGGCCCGGGCAGTTCGAACTGTTCCTCCTCTTCCTCGTGGATGTCGACCCGGTCCACCAGTCCGTTTTCAGAGCGGTATAGATAGCTCAATACCCGGTCGCCGGGCTTAAAAGTGCGCTCGCTGTGCTGGGATGTTTTACCGACTGGCCGAAAATTCAGTTCCATGGGTTCTCATTCAATGCGAATGGCTGGCGCACTGGAAACAATAAAATACCCAATCGGGAAAAGTTCGGTTTGCCAGCCAGCCCTTAATGCCACAACACAGCCATCATGCATGAAGCTTCCAGTTATCGGGAGGTATCCGGTCGCCTGATAGTGATCGGAGATGTTCATGGCTGTCTCAGTGAGCTGCAGTCGCTGATTCGGCAAATTCAGCCTCGGCCGGAAGACAGGATCATCCTGGTCGGCGATCTTGTCAACCGCGGCCCGGACAGTGCCGGGGTCATCGACTTTGCGATCCAGCACCGCTTGCGTTCGGTGATGGGAAATCATGAGTTGCGTCTCCTGCGCGCCCGCAAGAATCCGAAGAAGGCCGAATTGAAGGCCTACGATGCCGACACGATGGCGCAATTGAAGAAGCGGCACTGGCGTTACATGGAGGCGATGCCGACAACGCTCTTTTTTCCCGAATGGAATGTCATCGTCGCGCACGGTGGTTTTTTACCCGGTATGCCCTGGTGGAAGCAAAAGGTCGACGTGGTCAGTCGCATTCAGGTCATCACGGCGAAGGGCAAGCCCGCCAAGCGCAGCGAAGATCCGCTGGGTCAGCCCTGGGGACAGACCTGGCAGGGGCCGGAGCTGGTGATCTACGGGCACACGCCGCGGCCCGATCCGGAAATAGACGCGTTTGCCATCGGAATCGATACGGGTTGCGCTTATGGCAACTGTCTTACAGCCTGTATCTTGCCCGATCGCAAACTTGTGCAAGTGCCTGCTCAGGCTCGGGTTGAATACGACATTTGAAATGGCAGCAGCGCTTCAGCAACGGTTCAGACGGGCCCTCATTACAGGGGGCAGGGTGGGGATTGGCCGGACACTCTTGAAATGGCTTCAATCCGAAGGCCTTGAGGTTCGCGGGACCACGCGCTTTCCATCCCCCGATTCTCCGGAACTCCTGAGTGCGGATTTTTCAAGCTCGGCTGGGGTCGACGCTTTTCTGGGGGAGCATCAGGATTGGTTGAGCGAAGTCGACCTGGTGATCCTGAATGCGGGCTCTGCCGATTTTGGCTTCTTCCCCAACCAGTCCGAAGCGGGTATTGAGCGGCAGTTGCAATTGATGTTGGGCTCGGTGATTCAGCTCAGCAGAGGTCTGTGGCCGGCATTGAGTCGCAAGCCGGGCGGGGCCTGTGTTTTTATCAACTCCCTGGCCGGGCAATTTCCGATTCCGGGCTTTCCGGTCTACAATGCTGCCAAAGCGGGCCTGAGTCAGTTTGTCGAAAGTTTGCTGGTGGAGGAGGGGCAGGGCGGTCCACAGATCCTGAATTGTTGCCTGGGGGATTTCCGCACGAACTTCAATCAGCATGTAACGCAGCCTATCGATACTTCCAAAGAAGAAGAAAAAGCATGGGCTAGAATTGAGGAAACGATGTCCGCTGCGCCGGATCCGAAGCGTTTGGTCCGTTGTCTGGAGCGGCGCTTACAAAAGGGTCACTCAGGTAGTTGGAAGATGGGTTCCGCTGTTCAGGCCTTCTGGGCACCTCTGGCGGCCCGTTTGCTGCCGGCGTCCTGGATGCGACGGCTGGTTCGACGGTATTATCATCAGTGAAAGCGCCGATTTTAATTATTCAGGATCAATTGCGCAATGGCGGCACCGAGCGGCAATCGCTGTTGCTGGCAGCGGCATTGAAAGTACTTGGTGAGGATGCCCGTTTGTTGTTATTTAGTCCTGGAGGTCGCCTTGCCGATGAACCAGAGCAGCTGGGCATTCCCTGTCGGATTCTGCAAAAGCGGGATATTCACCTGCCGCTGTGGGCGCCCGGGCTTCTAAGGGTGGTTAGGGAGATTCAACCAGGAATCATCATTTGCATGGGCAGGACCGCGAATTGTTATGCCGGCTGGTTGCAGGATCGATTGGCCCGGATACCTGTGGTCGGCAGCCTGCGCACCGGCAAGTCCATTCTGCCTTTGCAGCGGGCATCCTGGAAAAAGGTGGTGGCCCTGTTCGTGAACTGCCACTGGTGGAAGGCGGAACTAACCCGCAGGGGGTTGGACCCGCAGCGGGTTTATGTGCATCACAATCCACTTAGTCGGATGCCTACGCCTGCGGCGGGTCAGCAGGTAATGCGTGAGGACTTGCGGAATGAGCGTGGCATCGGGCAATCCGCCCGCGTATTTCTAAACGTAGCGACCTTTCGTGGAGGAAAACGGCACCTTCAATTGATCGATCAAGTTGCGCGCTGGCATGGAGAGCATCCCGGGCATGACTGGCAATTGTGGTTTGTCGGGGAGGGGCGCAGCAAGGTCGCCTGCGAGCGTCGCGTGCGATCATTGGGCCTGAGTGAGCGGATCTGGTTTGCCGGCTACCAGCACCACGTAAATGCTTTTTACGCGGCTGCAGATATAGCGGTATCCTATTCGGTCGAAGATGCATTACCGAATTTTCTAATTGAAGCGCAGGCGAATCGATTGCCCGTGTTGGCATTGGACTACCGGGGTGTCGCAGAATGCGTGTACTCGGGCAGAAGTGGCTGGATACTGCCGGCGGATGCGGACGGCAGTTACCGCGATAAGCTGGAAGAGATGGTCTGCGATCCGGAGGGGTGTCGCAAAATGGGAGCGGAAGGGGCTGAGCTCGCTCTGGCCCGATTCAATCCGGACCAACAGTTACAGGCTTGGATCAGGGACTTGCGGAAGGTTCGCGATCGTTTCCATTGCTGCCGTTGAAGATTGAGTTGCTCCAGCGGCGAATCTCCTTCAAGTCACCCTCCCAACGGGCCCGAAACTGAACGGAATGTCGAAAGCTGCGCTGCTGCTCGTCTGTCAGAGCATAACCAAGCTCAAACTGCCAGGATCCACGTGGCAGTCCCAGTCGGATCGTCTGGGCTCTCGGAGGATCCCAGACCACGCCCACCTGGTATTTGTGTGCATGCCGGGTTTGGCTCGGTTCGTTGATCCAGCGCGTTGTGTAATCGATAAAATAGCCCCACTCGCCCGGTTTGTAGAGAAATCCTGGAGTGATTTCGGAAATGTGCTGGCGGATCACTTCATCGTCTACCTCGGAACTACGGAAGGGTGCGGAGATGGAGTGGTCGTGGCTCAAGGTCAGGTAAAAGAGCGTATTGGGCAGTAGCCGGCTCGGCCGCGTCATGGTGATGAAGGGTTGCACGTGCGCATAGCCATCAATCAATTCGATCGGAGGCCTTCCCAGCGGACTGCGAAACTCCAGACCAACCATAGCCTGATTCCAGAACGGCCGCCAGGGTGTGATGGACTGGCGGAGCCCCAGGCGATATTCCCCCAGGCCCGTGCGGTGGTTCCTCAGTCCACGAAAGGGATTGGGAGTAAAGGGACTCAACCCCGCCTGACCCTCGAGGGTCTCGGTGAATCCGTAGCGCACGCCTATTGGCCAGCGGATGAAATCGCGTTGGGCAAAGTCGCCACCTCGCGGGCGAAAGGTCATGCTCAAGTTGTATTTTTCAAGCGTTCCCGGCAGAACGGTGCCAAAGAATTCATTCGCAACCAGAAAAGGCTGTTCCCAGACTTGGCGCATGAACGGGCTGTCGTTTTCAGGGTCGGATTGGATTTCGGTGTCGGTATCCGAATAAGCTGTAAGGGTAAAAAAAATGCCAATTGCCAGCACTGAACCGATGACCCCAAACTTCATGGGTTCAAGGAAAGGTATTCAGGGCAGACCGCAATTTAATATTCGTCAATTTCGTCAATTTCCCGCTGCCGGGCGCGGTTGCGTTCAATTCGACGACCACCGACAATTGCACCCTCGTAGAGGATCGACATCGGAATTGCCAGAATCAGGAAAGTGAAGGGGTCTGTCGTTGGGGTAACCAGAGCTGCGACGATCAGAAAAACGACAATGCTGTAGCGCCGGAAGGCTTCGAGCTGCTGAACACTTAGGATCCCGATGAATATCAGAATCATCAGTACCAGCGGAAACTGGAAGGCGATGCCGATGCCCAGCACCATCCATGTCAGCAGGGCATAGTAGCTGGAGGCGGTCCACAGTGGAGTGAAACCAAGCAGTTCATTGAAAACGATAGAGGCCCGCATCGCCGCTGGAGCGAGGATGAAAAAGCTGAAGAGTACGCCGATCAAAAATAGCGCAAAGGCCATGACACAGAAAGGCTTGAGCAATTTCATCTCCTTCTCGGTCAAGCCTGGAGCGACAAACTGGGCGACAAAATACAGCATGAATGGCAGACTGAGGGAGAACCCACCGCCGATCAGGAGGTAGAAAATGACCGAGAACACTCCCAGTATTGAGGTGTTGATCAGGCCTTCCATCTGCATCTCGCGTCCCGAAATGGCAAACTGATAAGGCCACTGCAAAAGGCCCGAAAACTGGGCCAGAAAGACACCCACCAGGACCGCCGCTACAAAAAAAGCGATGAAGCACTTGCCGATTGTCCAGCGTAGATCTTCGAGGTGATCGAAAAAGGACATTCCTCCCCTTTCTGCCTGGTCTTCTTCGGTGTCTGGATCGGTTGCGATGGTCATGGTTAGGAAATTGGCGCTTTGTCTGTGGTGGTGAATTGTGCGCTCCAGGTCGAGTTAAATTGTCCGGGCTTGTATGGAGCTGTTCTTGGCGCTTACTCGTTGACAGTCCTGCTTCAGGCATTAGTTTCCAGCGTTTTTCCGTCGTTAGAATTGTAGCGCGAAAAATTTCATTATCATCATTAGTCAAAATAACGAGTATGTCTGCCAATACCAGCAACCAAGATAACGGAGGCTCTAGCGCCTCTGCTGAAAAACACGTCTATGCCTTCGGTAAACAAACCGACGGTAACACCAAAATGCGCAATTTGCTCGGTGGTAAAGGTGCCAATTTGGCCGAAATGGCTGCCATTGGGCTGCCAGTGCCTCCCGGCTTTACCATTACCACAGAGGTCTGTAAGTTGTTTTATAAGAACAATCGCCAGTATCCTGCAGGGGTTGATGCCCAGGTCGAGGCTGCGGTTAAGCAGATTGAGGCTCAGGAAGAGCGCACTTTCGGTGATCCCAAGAACCCCCTGTTGTTCTCGGTTCGCTCGGGTGCCCGCGAGTCCATGCCGGGCATGATGGATACCATTTTGAATCTCGGCTTGAACGACGAGACGGTTGAGGGCCTTGCCAAGCTGTCCGACAACCCGCGTTTTGCCTACGATTGCTACCGCCGCTTTATCCAGATGTATGGCGACGTGGTGATGGGCGTGCAGCCGCGTGACGAGAGCGAACATGAGCCTTTTGAGGCGGTTATGGATGAGTTGAAGAAGGAACTGGGTGTCGAGGAGGATTCCAACCTCACCCCGGATAACCTTAAGGAGCTCATCAAGCGCTATCAGGAGCTGATTAAGGACCGGACGGGCTCGACCTTCCCACAGGATGTCTACGAACAACTCTGGGGAGCTGTTAGTGCCGTGTTCAACTCCTGGCAGAACGAGCGCGCGATTGTTTATCGCCAGAAATACAACATCCCCTCCGAGTGGGGCACAGCTGTGAATATTCAGACCATGGTGTTTGGTAACATGGGCGAAGATTCAGCCACAGGTGTTGCCTTTACCCGCGACCCGGCCAATGGAGAAAAGGTTTTCTACGGCGAATACCTGATCAACGCTCAGGGTGAAGACGTTGTTGCCGGTGTGCGCACGCCAAAGCCGATTGCAGAGCTCGAAAAGGAAATGCCGAAGGCTTTCCACGAACTCGAAGCAGTTCGCGCCAAGCTGGAAGACCACTTCCGCGATATGCAGGACTTCGAGTTCACGGTAGAAAATAAAAAGCTTTATATGCTGCAGACCCGTAACGGTAAGCGCACGGGTCTTGCCGCAGTCCGCATCGCGGTCGAGATGGAGAAGGAAGGTTTGATGAGCGCCGAAACCGGTGTGACCAAGATTCCGGCTGAGTCCATCGATTCGCTCTTGGTTCCAGTGTTTGATCCGGCTGCCATGAAGTCTGCCAATGTGATTGGCCACGGCTTGCCAGCGGGTCCCGGTGCTGCCTCCGGGCACATCGCCTTTACGGCCAGTGCTGCTGAGCGCGAGGCGCGGAAGGGCAACAAAGTGGTATTGTGCCGCGTGGAAACTTCTCCGGAAGACCTCAAGGGTATGTTGCTGTCGGAAGGCATCCTGACCTCCCGTGGTGGGGTTAGCTCGCACGCCGCACTGGTTGCCCGTCAGTTGGGCAAGGTCTGCATTTGCGGGGCCAGCGATGTCAAGATTGATTACGCCAAGCGGACTTTGAAGGCTGGCAATGTGATTCTCCAGGAGGGCGATTTCATTTCCATCGACGGCACCACCGGTGAGATCTTCGAAGGCCGCATCAAGACGACCGATTCGGAAGTCAAGCGCGTGCTCGAGGGCAAACTCGATGGTAAGGAGAGCTACACCTACGAGCTGTTTAACACAGTCATGGGCTGGGCAGACAAATACCGCCGCCTCGGAATCCGTACCAATGCGGACACACCGGATATGGCCCGCAATGCCGTTGTACTCGGAGCTGAAGGCATTGGCCTCTGCCGCACCGAACACATGTTCTTTGAAGGCGACCGTATCGGCTATATGCGCCAGATGATCCTGGCCAGTGACGAGGAAGAGCGCCGTGAGGCCCTCGCCAAGTTGCTGCCATTCCAGCGCGAAGACTTTGCCGGTTTGTTCACGGCTATGGAAGGCCGCCCGGTCACGATTCGTTTGCTTGACCCGCCCTTGCACGAGTTCCTGCCCCACGACGACACCACTCGCCGCGAGTTGGCTGAGCGTCTGGGCGTTTCCCAGGAAACGATCAACGAGCGTGTTCGCTCCCTGCACGAAGAAAATCCGATGCTCGGTCACCGTGGCTGCCGCCTCGGTGTGACTTATCCGGAAATCACCGAAATGCAGGCCCGTGCGATTTTTGAGGCCGCTGCGGATGTGGGTGGTGTGAAGCCCGAAGTCATGATCCCTCTGGTTGGATTCAAAGCCGAGCTGGCGGACCAGGTTGCCATTGTGCACAAGGTCGCCGAGGAAGTGATGAAGGAAAAGGGCAAGAAGTTCGACTACCAGGTGGGCACGATGATCGAAATTCCACGTGCTGCACTGGTCGCCGAGCAGATCGCCGAAGACGCGGAGTTCTTCAGCTTTGGAACGAATGACCTGACCCAGACCACTCTTGGCCTCAGCCGCGACGATATGGGTTCCTTCTTCGACAGCTATCGCGACAAGGAAATCTTCACCCAGAATCCTTTTGCATCGCTGGATCAAACGGGTGTTGGCAGCTTGGTCGATATGGCCGTTAAGAAGGGCCGTTCAACCCGCAAGGATATCAAGCTTGGTATCTGCGGTGAACACGGAGGCGACCCGGCCTCGATCGGCTTCTTCCACAATGTTGGCCTCGACTACGTCAGCTGCTCCCCGCCGCGTGTTCCTGTCGCCCGCCTCGCTGCCGCTCAGGCCGCGATCAAGGCCAAGAAGTAAAGAGGCTTCGACAAGCTTTCTATTAATTTCAGCCCGCTCTCTTGCAGAGCGGGCTTTTTTATGCCCGGACTTCCGCACTCGGGACGAGCGCGGCTACGTAGGTGCGGCGGTCCCCGCTGCACATTAGGGGCATTGGGGATGGCTCTTACAGCTGAATCGATTGACCCACACTCAGAATCGCGAACACAACACTGATCGCGATCACCGCAACCAGACTGATGGCGCCGCCCAAGGCGATCGCGACTGTGCTGACTGTCATCAGGTTCAGCGATTTGGACAGCTCTTCGCGGTAGATCGCATTGATGTCCTGCAGGCTCGACACGATGTTGCCGGTATTTTCTCCCACCGTTAGAATATCCATTGCCAGGTCCGGCATGTAGCGAACGCGGTGGATCGCGCTGGCCATAGACACCCCTTCCTGAATCTGCTTGCGGGCACTGGCAAATTTAGCTTTGAGAATCCTGTTGGCAATCGTGCGCTCCACAAGGCGCAGGGATTCCGTTGTGTTGACCCCGCTGCCGAGCAGGGTGCTCAGCAAATTGGTGGTCATATAAATATTGGAATACAGATAAATGCGGCCAATAAGCGGCAGTTTGAGCAACCAATAGTCGGTTCGGTAAGCCCCTTTTTCGGTGCGACGCCATTGCCGCAGGCCAAGGATTGCAAATAGGATTCCTGCAGCGATGAAGGGGCCGTAACGGATTGTGAATTCGGAGGTGTCCAAAAGCAGCTGCGTAATTCCCGGCAAGTCACCGCCCAGTTGGTCGAGCATTTCCTGGATTCGCGGCAGTAGAAATGTGAGCATTATAATGACCACAATGATTGCCACGAAAAGAATGAACACTGGATACATTAGGCTGCTGATCAACTGCTTGCGGACGGTTCGAGACTCTTCCAGATAAGCGACAATGCGTTTCAGAACCGGGATGAGATTACCGCTGCTTTCGCCGGCCTCGACCAGGTGAAGGGTGGACGGGGCAAAAAGGTCCTTTTCATCCCGCAGGGCAGATCCCAGGGAATGGCCTTCGCTCAGCTTTTTCCATACACGTGAGCAGAGCTTTTGCAGGAATGGCTCGCTGAGCCGTTGACTCAAAAGGCTGACCGCATCCCCCAGAGACATGCCGGATGTGAGCAGAACCAGGAGTCTCTTCAGAAACTCCAGTGCCAGCGCACCCTTGGGCTTTCGAAATGGCAGCCAGCGGGCCAGGTTGAGGCCCTGTTTGAAAAAGTCTTCGTTTTCGATGTCCGCATCCGCTGTGACCGACTCACCCTTGGACTCCACCGAAGTTGCGCGCAGCCCCTGTTTGGACAGCATTTGCAGGAGGTGCTTGCGGTCCCTTGCATCGACTTCTCCGCTGACACTTTTGCCAGCCGGGTTGATTGCTTTGTAGGCGAAAACGGGCATGGATTATCAGGACTCAGAAGTCGGCGTCAGTAGATTCGTCTTCGATGTGGCTGTAGCGCATGATTTCATTCAGCGAGGTTCGCCCCCGGCAGACCTGTTCCCAGCCACTGCTTTGCAGAGTAGTCATGCCGTGTTTCAATGCTTCTTCGCGGATTTCCCGCGCTGAGGCCTTGTGCACGATTAGCTCGTGAACGGTGTCATCCACTCGCAGAATTTCGAAAATGCCGACCCGTCCGCGGAATCCGAGGCCCCGGCAGGATTCACAGCCGACCGGTTCCATGATCTTTGCATTGAGGCGCTCAGGGGTAGCCTCGATCCCCAGGGCGTGCAGGCACTCGCGGATATAGGATTCACTGTGGTTTGCCGGTCGCGAGCACTTGGGGCAGAGACGGCGCACGAGGCGCTGGGCAATGATCATCTCGACTGCAGAAGCGATCAAAAAGGGTTCGATCTCCATGTCGATCAAGCGGGTCAGGGCACCCGGTGCATCGTTCGTGTGCAGCGTGCTCAGCACAAGGTGACCGGTCAGTGCGGCGCGGATACCGATGTCGGCAGTTTCAGAATCGCGGATCTCACCCACCATGATCACGTCGGGATCCTGACGCAGAATATGGCGCAGCGCGCTGGCGAAAGTGAATCCAATATCGGAATGGACCTGGGTTTGGTTGACGCCCTCCACTTCATACTCCACCGGATCTTCGACCGTAATGATACGACGTCCCGGGGAGTTGATTTCGCGGATAAATGCTGTCAGCGAGGTCGATTTACCCGAACCGGTGGGCCCGGTTACGAGGATGATGCCATAGGGCAGTTCCAGCACTCGTTTGATCTTTGACTGATCGCCTGGCAGCATGCCCAGTTCCTCCATGGAGAGCGGCTGGTTTTTCTGATTCAACAGGCGCAGGGAGATACTTTCGCCATACATGGTTGGCATCGTCGAAATACGGATATCCAACTCGGAGTGCTTGCCTTTGTAGACGATGCGGCCGTCCTGGGGACGCCGCTTTTCCGAGATATTGAGCTTCGCCATAATTTTCAGGCGGGAAATAATCGCCCCCTGGAAGCGGATCAGGTTGTCGGGCAGGCGAATCGGCACCAGTTCGCCGTCGATCCGGTAGCGGATTTGCAGTGATTCCTTCAGCGGTTCGAAATGAATATCGGTGGCCCGGTCATCGATGGCCTTGGCGATGATCTCATTGACAAATCGAACCAGCGCAGCGTTTTCGTCCTCCTCAATTTCCTCCAGACGACCACTGTCTTCGGTTGCGATATCGGAGTCGCTGAGGGAATCCGCTCCGACCCCGAAGCGCTGGGTAAGGGTGTCGTTGATACGGGCCGACGGGCCCAGAGTCCAAATCGGTTCTTTACCGGAAACAGCGAAAATCCAATCGTTCATTCGGGCCTCGGGAGGCCAGACCGTGATCAAATGAATTTGGTCGGATTCACCCTCAGGCTCCTCTCCATCCGCCTTGCCGACGCCGTTTTGCAAAGGCAGGCACTGGTATTCATGCATCAGGCGCAGGGGAACACGTTCGGAGGCATCATCCGGGATCTCGAACTGTTCGAGGATCGGAAGCTTGAACCGTTCCGACAGCTCTTTCAGGACTTCCTGCTCACTGCTGCGCAAATACTGGGCCAGCAGCGGAACCCGCTGGTGTATGGGAGCGTTTTCGAGCATCTCGACCTGATCCGGGCCGAGTCTATCCTGAAACGGGTTTAAAGCGGAAAGCGGCATGGCTCAGCGGCGTGGTGAACTGGATGGGCGACGGCGATCCCGGATGTTGGAGTCCGAATCCTCGTCGTCTTCCTCATTGTAATCGTCCTCGGTTTCCATGCGGAAGGTTCCGGTGTCCAAATAGCGGCGGATATCGTCGCGCGATGATATCACATCTACCAGTTGTTCCGCATCCCGGTTTGCCTGGGTCGTCGTGCGAACAATGGTGGGGCGGATGAAAATCAACAATTCGTTGCGAATACGCGAGTCCTGGGTGCGGGTGAAGAGATTGCCGAGAACCGGCAGGCGGCCCAGAAGAGCCATTCGGGATTCCTGACGACTGGTGTCCAGCGCCTGCAAACCTCCAAGCACAACCAGTTCGCCGTCGCCGACGCTGACATAGGATTCCGCCATGCGTGTTCCAATGACCGGCCGACTTTCGTTGCCAATGGTTATATTGTCGATGACGCTCTGGATGGATTGACTGACTTCCATCTGGATGACCCCATCGACTCCGATCAACGGTGTGACAGTCAGTTCCAGCTTAATATCCTGAAATTGGATATTGTTGGTGATGGTTCCGGAGACACCACTCTCGGTGGTGCCGATCAGCACCGGCCGCAGTTCCCCAACGGAGACCTTGGCTTCCTTGTTGTGCGTGGTGACAATCGTAGGCGTGGACAGCACGCTTACATTGCTGAGGGTGCGTGCCGCGTTGAGGATTGCTTCGATGCCGAATCCATCTGGTCCCCAGGTGACTCCGGGGATAGTCGCTCCATAAAAATTACCTGGGAGCGCTACGCGTTGGTCAACATTGGTTTGGCCGTCGTCGATGCCAAAAACCGGCGCACTGCTGCTGCTTCCGGGGGTGACCACATTGTAGCGAAAACCAAAGGAGTCTATACCCCGCGTGTCGTCGTCCGTCAGGCGAACTTCGGTGATGACTACCTCGATTCGAACTTGAGCCAGCAGGCTGTCAATTTCTTCAATCAATTGCTCGAGAAAAGTCAGATCACTCTGCGTGCCACTGGCGACAATTGTGTTGGCCCGCTCATCGGGTACAATTGTTAAGTAGTCGCTGAACTGGAGGTTGGTGCCATCGCGGGAGGCGGCTGAGCCTTGTTGTGTGGTGCGCTGGCGCTGCTGTTGATCTCCCGATGCCGAGCGAGTTCCTGTGCGGCTTGCTCCCGCCTGATCCCGGGCACGTGTTTGGCCAGTCACAATTTGGTCCATAATATTGACCACTTCCGTTGCATCCGCGTAGCGAATATAGAAAACCCGGGTGGAGGTGAGGGGGGCGACATTGACATCGAGTTTTTCGACCAGCTCGGTAATCAGCGCTTCATTACTTGGGTGGGTGAAGGCAATGATCTGGTTGGTGCGCTCGTCGGCATCGAAGGTGGTATTGTTCTCGAGTTGGCGACGAAGAGCACCCTGTTTCATTTGCTCCAGTCGACGCAGCACATTCTGGGCTTCGGTATTTTCCAACTGAAAGAACAGCATGCGCGAGGTCAGGGCTGCTGGGGTGTCAATGATCCGAAGAATGCGTTCAATGCGTTGAAGATTGATCAAGGCATCCGTGATCAGAAGGAAGCCACTTTTGTCGAATGCGAGCGGAGCTCCCTGGGACATCAGTGGGTCGACGTAGCGGACCGCTTCCTCTGGAGTCAGAAAGTCGAGGCGGAAAACCTTTTCGTAGATCTTCTGGGTCGGGATGGCATTCTGTGTCGTGCCCTCCCAGATGGGAGCTCCCTGGGCAGTGATCATGGAGACGGGTACCGCCTTGATGAACCGCTCACCCAGCGGTGTTACTGCGATCCCGTTTAGCGCCAGCAAACTCTCTATGGCGAGAATCGCTTCTCCACGAGTAAGTGGGCCCTGACTAAAGAAGGTGATTCGCGTGGCCGGCAGGTTCTGCTGTCGCAGAATTGGTTTGCCGGTGTATTCCTGCAACAGTTCGAGCACATCGTTGGTTCCCATTTCGGGAATGCGAATGGTCCCAACGGTTTCCTGCATTCGGGGATCATCCTCGTCGACAATGTCGGAGTCGTTGGCGGTCACCTGTGCGTGACTCATCCAGGGCAAAACTGCAATTGCGCAGAGGAACAGGGAAAGTTTGAACGGCTTAATCATTAAGTGCATCTTCTTTCAATTCAAACGACGCCAATTCGAAAATGGCGTCAAGGTATCGGGGGTCGCGGCGGTTGGCCACCAGTTCAAATCGGGTGAGCGCGATGTAGGGTGTATCTTCCTTGATCCGGCGGTCAAAGGCTATGAGATCCTCAATCCGCGTGTTCTTGATGTTCAGGCGAACCGTGTGAAAACTGAACAGGTCGGTTTCCTGAGTTGAGGGAACATTCAGGTCGAAACTGCTGAGATCCGCCTCGCGCGCCAGACGGTCGAGGTGACCGACCAGTTGGGAGCCGGAAAAGGTGCGGGAAGAATCCAAGCCTGTGCGGGCCTCTTTTAGCATCTCTTCGACGACATCGCTCTGTTCCAGGATTTGTTCGAAATCCTTGAGCGTCTGTTTGTTGCTACGAAACTCACGGCTGGTTTCACCATAGCTGTCCAGCAAGCTGAGCAGCCAAGCCAGCACCAGCACCCAGATGAAGACGGTGAGGAGCAGTCGCTCGCGCAGACTCAGACTGAAAAAGAATTGGCGTATCATGGTTGCGTGTTTTGGGCGAGCTCGTCGCCGTTGCCCTCTTCAGCGTCTTCCGGTTCTTCAAGTTGTGGGATTTCGACTTCGCCCCGAGTGGAATCGCGGTCAAAAGTGATCACGAGCTCGAAGCTGGTGCGTCCGACACGGGTCTGGGAATTGTTGATGACGTCATTGATAGCAGACGATGCCACAAGCTCGTCGGCGTAGCGGTTGACCGTGGATACTCCCTCGGTGCTCTCGCCCTCGACTTCAAGTCGGTTGTAGGCGCGGGCACCCACTTTGCTGAAGAACACCGATGGTGGCCGTTCGCTGTTGATCGTCTGCAGCATATAGAAAGGGTGGATATCCTGCTCGACACTGCGGGTGAGGCGGTCGACCAGGGTCTGGGTGTGCTCGACACGGCTGACAGCCGGTGCGAGGCTGAGGATCTGACGCTCGCGCAGACTGCTCCAACTTTCGAGTGCAAAGAATGCGACCTGGGCAATTATAAGCAGCGCGGCGGTAGCGGAGGCGGCGATCAAAGCCGTCCACAGGCGTTTGCCAAGTGCGCGCGATTTTCCCTCTTTTTGGGCAAATTCGGGATCTCGAATGTCCAATGGCCACAATTCACTTTCGGCCAAATGAAAATTGTGGAGGATATCCGATTCCTGGCCGTCTTTCAGGTAGCGGTGCTTAAAGCTGCAGCTGTGGTCACTATGTACGTAGCTGCCGTCGCCGACGTAGACCCCCGATTCGATTTCGAATTCATCCACTTCCGGCAGTTGGTCGAGGAGCTTTTTCTGGGCTTTGAGGATCGACTCGTCCGTCAGGAGGTCGGCTCCGACGGGGCGACTTACCACCCGACAGGGGACGGATTGTTTGGCCTCGTAGTAGAGCGCTGAAATTGAACCGGTCTGGCTGAGAAAGACGATGACCGGGCGGTCCCAGGTTTTCCCGAAGAGAGAGGCAAAACCAGGAAAAACATGATGCCACTTTTCAAGTTCGGAAAGGCCTACCCGCGACAGACGGTTTTTCGGGGTTGCATACACCAGCAGATGGGGACTGTCCGCTGCATGCAGAAATCCCCACGCCATCTGTTCAAGAGGGAAGGGCGAAGCGCCTTCGAGCGACAGCTCTGCAAAAGCCTGAATTTCACCGCGTGAAACGTCTTCCGGAATCTCGATGCACTCACAGAAAAAGGCATCGGCGGGCGCCAGACAGATATCCCGCTGGGGGATGCGGTCCTTCAGCTGTTGCCATTGGGTTTGGATGATGTCTCCTATGGATGCCATTAGAGATGTGAGCGGGTGTAAAGGGTAGGCAGCCATATAACGGAGCCCCCTGATTCAGTGTCGATCATAATTTGCGGTTCTCGAATAGAGCGTGGATTTGAAAGGGATAGCCCAGATTTGCTGCGCCGGCAAGCGCGGAGCCATTACCGTTGCCTTGGCCGGAGCCGCCTGCGGGATTGGAGCCGCTCCAAGACACGAGCGTTGAAATCAGAAAGCGGGCTTCCCCACGGATGGCTTCGACCTCGACCCGAAGCATGCCGGCGGTGACGCCTACTGGGCCGCCGCCTTCGCCATCTCCCTCGCCGAGGTAGCCAGCTTCGTTTGCATCGCGGATGACGCGTGGAATCCCGGTGTCGCGGTAGCCGGAGCCAATACCTGTGCGATAGTTTTCGTATATGTAGCGGTCGAGGCGCCCCTGCGCCTCCAATACTCTCAGCACCAGCGGAGAGGCGGCATTCAAGTTAATGGGGCCATTGTAGTAGAGGGAGATGGCCTCCCTGAATTGGCGCAAACGGCTGAGCGGTCGTCCGTCTTCAGACCAGAAGGCCTCCCGGAAGCCATGAATTAGCGGCAATTCGTCCCAACTGCGAATGGGGCGGTTGGCGGGCGAGTAAGGCGGATCAAGGTTGCGGTAATCGCTCAGGCCGAATCCGCTGAGGCGACGGGTTTCGCTGGGGTCCATCCAATCGAGCAGGGCGTCGCTTAGTTCCTGGGATTCGCGAATGTCAAAATCCAGTTCCTGAAAGATCAGCCGCAGGGTGAATTCGTCGAGGGACTGCAGTCCGAGGCGTCCGCTTTCGTCGAGAATACGGACGTTGATCCGGGTGCCGTTTCCTGTGTTGAAGCCCGCGTATTCGAGTGGGTCGGACCAGCCTTGAGCCGGCCCCCATATTTCGCCGTCGATTTCGCGGAACTGGTTGATGACGGCGAGGCTGGTTTCAAGGGCTGAATAGGCGTCGACGCGGAGGTCATCCTGGTGATGGAACAGCCCGTAGTATTTGATCCGCGAGGTGGCGTCTTCCATGAAGGCAACAACAATGAAGGACAGTAGCACGACCAGTAGCAGTACGGCGACCAGTACGGTGCCTGATCTTTGGCCGATTGTTGGCCGCGCATGCATTTGCAGCTGTCTGATGTCTTGCTGGAGCATTAAAAGAGTGGGACGTGGGTTACGGCCTGTGGGATGTAGACCATGCGCTGTTTGGATTCGCCCTGGTATTCAAAGGTAAAGCGGAGGAACTGCGGTAGAATATGCGTGCCGTCTCCGGTTGTTTCGGGGCGGCTCTCGATTTCCCAGCGGTCGTTTTCGAGATCGTAGTAAGCATACTCCATGCGGGTGATGAAGCGCGATACGGGGGTCAGGTAGAGGTCTTCGACCCGTTCAGGTGGCTCAGCCTCCAACTCGGAATGCCAGAGAATCGACAGGCCTTCGCGTTCGTCGAAATACAGCCAGGCCCGGATCGCTGGAAGGTGCTGCCCTTCGCGGACGAAGAGGGCCGGCGCCTCGGTCTGGCTGAAGCCGAGTAAAGGATCGTCGAGGTTGCTCCAGTGGGGTGGCCGGGACCATCGCACGGGAGAGAGCGAGGCATCGGCAGAGGCAGTGGTTTGGCCGGTGGCGCTGCCCTCGAGAGCGTTGGACTCGAGCCCTTCGGATTGCTCCAGAGCGCTTGAAAGGAAGAGCTGCACACCGTCCACATGCTGGTCGAAGAATTCATCTTCATTGCTGCTTAGCCAGATCGAGCTGAGGCTTACCAGATGGAAGGACAGAAGGGTCATGAACAGTCCAATGATCGCCAGCGAAGCGAGCATTTCGAACAGCGTGAAGCCTCCACGCACATGCTTGGGCGGAGCGGCTTCATTGTGGACTGTTGGTGCGTAAATCAAGGTTGAAAAAGTTACCAGTTGCTGAAAGCACGTTCACTTTCAATTTCGCGGCGTGCATCTTCGAGAAGAATGGAGCGTTCGGCCGGGTCCGACCAGGTTGGGCGCAGCAGGTAAAGGGTCTCGCGTTTGGTGCGGCGATCGCCGTCGGGGGGATCGATCTCCATGGTCAATTCCACCCGAAATAGATCCACCACAGTGGTTTCTTCGACAAAGCCTTCCCAGCGCACGGTCCCCAGTTCCAGCGTTTCGATCTCGTCGCCGTTTTCAAAGGTATCGCGGTCGGTTTCGAGAATGATTAGGCTGCGGACGAAGCGCAAGTCCGGTTGTTGGTTGGGCATATCGCGAACGCCCTGGATGGCCTGCAGCGTATAGACAAAGGTCTGGGTGAGCACCGCAAATGCCATGCCGGCGATGGCGATGGCGATGATGATCTCCACCAGTGAAAAGCCGCTCTCCCTTGAGGGAGGCCTTGGACTGCATAGGTGTGAGGGCATCAATCGTCGTCGCGGCTCAGTTCGATATCCGAAAAGGGGTCATAGCGGTGGCGGCTGGTGCTGTCGTAAACGCGGATTTCTGCTTCAAAAGGCGTTGCTGAACGGTCCGGTCGAAAGCGTGGAGCATCCAGCGGGCTGAGGTTGAGAAAACCGGACCGCGAGGTGCCGCGATAGGGCAGTATCTGGTAAAAGCGGACATCAACGTTCTCCGGGTCATAACCAGTTGGAAACGTTTTAACCGCTTGTCCAGTTTCAGATTCGACTACAAAACGGGCTCGTTCTGTGTCGTAACGCAGGCGCATGGGCTCTTTTTGCATGGCCGCCTGATAGCGCGCTTCGCGGACTGCGAAGGTAAGGATTTCGTCGACCGGCCGCTCGCCCAGGCCTCGCAGCACACTGCCGGCTCCGGTAATGACGAGGCCACCCACCAGCGCGATCAGGCCGATGACGATGATGAATTCAATAAGGGAAAACCCCGCGCGGCCACCACCTTGCATGCACGTTCTGTTGGAAATCCGGTGGATTACCAGTTCCCGATAATGGTCTCTTCGCTGTTTCGGGAGCCCATTGACCACAGATCATAGCTATCTGTATTTCGGGTTCCCGGGTAGCGATACTGGTAGGATCGGCCCCAGGGGTCTTCAGGCAGCCGGTCAATGTAAGGTCCACGCCAACGCTCGCTGCGTTCCGAAGGAGCAGTCAGCAGGGCTTCCAGACCCTGATCTGTGGAGGGGTAGGACCCCATGTGGATTCGGTATTGAAGAAGCGGGGCCGTCATCGAGTTGGTCACGAATTGACGGGCCACGTCTTCCTGAGAGCCTTCAAACAGGGAACCAATCCGACCGATCAGCAATGTTCCGATGACGGCTATCAAAGCGATAACAATCAACATTTCGACCAGAGAAAAACCACTGCGGTTGAGGCGGTTCTTGGGGTTTATAGATAAAGTGCGCTTCATGACGGATAGTATATGGATTTAAATATGTGGGTTTGCGTTCAAATTTACGCGCTCAGAGCTGTTAAGCCAGTTATTTTTCGTTTTCGTTGATGGCCGGGGGCTGGGGCGCTTTTTCGACCTGACTGATCTCCGGTAGCTGCTTGCTGCTGCCGATTGGCAAGGCTTCGAATTTGCGGGCGGAGACCAGCACCCGGGATTCCAGCGAGCGGACGGATTGGTTGTAAGCGTCGACACTGCGCTCAATGGCTTTGCCGAGTTTGGTCATGTGCTCGGTTTGGGTGCAGATACGGTCGTAGAGTTCGCGACCCAAATCGCTGATCGCCCGCGCCTGCTCGGCTACTGCGGCTTCGCGCCAGCCGGAGGCAACTGTTTTCAGGAGTGCTATCAGTGTCGTTGGAGTGGCCAGGATGACTTTGTCCGCGGCACCGGTTTCGATTAGAGTTGGGTCCTGTTCGAGGGCGGCGCTGAAAAAGGATTCACCCGGCAAAAAGAGCACCACAAATTCAGGGCTGGTGCTGAACTGCTGCCAGTACTGTTTGCTGCCAAGGGCGCGGATATGCTGGCGAATTTGCCGCACATGGCCTTCGAGTTTGCTTTTTCGGCTGGCATCGTCGCTTTGCTCCATGGCGTCCAGATAAGCTTCGAGCGGAACTTTGGCATCGACCACGATAGTTTTCTCGTTGGGCAATTGAATCACCATATCAGGCCGCAGAGCCCCATTTTCGGTGGCCGTCGACACCTGTTCGAGGAAGTCGACACGGTTCAACATGCCGGCAAATTCAACCGCGCGTTTCAGCTGCATCTCACCCCAGCGGCCGCGCACGCCTGGCGAGCGCAGTGCCTGCACCAGCTGGCCGGTTTCGCGTTTGAGTAGATTCTGGGTCTCGATGAGGTTGCGCACTTGCTCCTGCAAACCGGAGTAGGCGCCCACCCGCGACTTCTCCATCGCCTGCATTTTGGTGTCCACCTGTTCCATCAGCTGTTTAACAGGATTCAGCAGTTCCTGAATCGCTTGCTGACGTTTCTCGAGGTCGCCTTTGGCACCTTCGCGCAAGGTGGAAAAGGAGGCCCGTGCCAATTCGAGAAAGTGCGAGTTGTTGCTTTTGAGCGCGTCCATCGACAGCGCCTTGAAGGTCTGCTCAAACTGGGCTTTGAGTTCCTTGAGCTCCCGGATCCGCTGCTCGGCGTTGGCCGCCTCCGCCTCTCGCATGGCTTCCGAATGTGCCAGCCGGCTTTGCAGTTGCTCTTTTTCCACCCGGGCTTTGCCCGCAGCGCGAAATGTGCCCAGCAGCCCGCCTGTCACCAAGCCCAGCAAAATTCCAATAATCAGTGCAGCAATCCACTCCATCGTTGGTGTTAGTTAGAGCCTACGGTGATTGAAGCCAATAGGAAACTGCGCGATTGTCGCTTTCGAGCGCACAGTGATTTCGCCTCAGTCAGGATCGTGTCCGATCGCCATGAGCTCGGTCCACTCGGGGTTATCGTTGAGGATGCGGCGAATCGACCGGATGTAGTTTGGATCCTCGGCGTAGTTGTCCAAAGTTCCGCTCAATGTGCGGCTGTTGGGCCAGGTGCCTCGCGCCCGCTGGAGGGAGCGTTCCCGACGGAGGTCCTGATAGGCCTCGTGGCGGTTGAGGTTCAGCATGTAGGCTTCGATTGATTCCCGTGGGCTAGCGTAGCGGCTGTAGCCGTAGGGAAGCTGGACCAGGCTCCAGCGGGGACGCATGCCGCAACCCGGACGGAAGCAACGCATACCGAACAGGTTATTGCCCTGACGGGCGAAATAGGAGCTGCCCCAGCCGCTTTCGAGGGCGGCTTGAGCCAGGGTCAGGTCGGTTGGGATGATATCGACGCGGAGGCGCAGGTCTGCGATGAGCTCCGCTGAGTCGGCCCGATCCGGATTTTCGATGCGCAGATATTTTCCGCTGAGCTGACGCAGCTGAAACCACTGCATCTCGTTGAGATTGCCGTTGTCTTTGAAGGCTTGTTCAATGTCCAGCACCGAGCGGCGCTCACTCAGGATTTCAGCTTGAACATTGTTAATCAAAGGAGCCAAAAATCCCGTGAAGGCCGCTTTTCGTTCCTCGGCAGTAACATACTGACTGAAGTCGGGCAGGCGCTCGCGCTGAGAGCTCGCCGCCCACCAAAGCAGTCCATAGACGCTTAGAAAGGCAGCGACTCCGAGACAGACGACTTTCCGGGACACTTTTGCAGACATGTGTTACAGTCGTGTAAATTCTTAATAAGGTTGAGTAGCAGCGCTTGACAAAGCGGGGGTTGTGGCGATCATTCAACGCATAGTTCTTTATTAGTCACTTCAAATCACTGTTCAGGAAAGACTTTTAGACTTTGTTAACCTGTCCGACGGCCCTGCCTGAGGACCTTAACATAAATAAAAATAATGAACAGTACTACTACAAAGTCCGCAGCAAAGGGAACCTGGCGGCGTCGCAGCCGTTACTTGGGTTCGTTTTCGGATCGTCTCGCAACGGTTCGGAGCTATCCCCGGTTCGGCTCATCCGCTCTGACGGGTGTCCTTCGCTAAGGCATAACTGATCCTAAATCGAAAATAACTGGGGCGGAAATCCGAAAGGGTTTCCGCCCTTTTAATGTACGCATGCCGCAGTTTATTCAGGATCGCAGGCGGGCATTGATGGCATCGAGGACTTTTTCCGTAGCTCCGGCGTTGGCGCGAAACAGGCTTTTCCCAGCCAATCCCATACTTTCCCGTGCCGTCGGATTTTCAACCAATTCTTTCAGAACCTGATAAAGTTCTCCTACTGTGTCGACTATCCGGGCCGCACCGGCACTGGAAATAGACTGAGACGCTTCCCGAAAATTGCTCATGCCCGGCCCCATTACAATCGCTTTGCCGGCGGCGGCAGCTTCGATCGGAGTTTGGCCTTCGCGGTGCGGTGGCATGGACTTGCCAACAAATGCGATGTCCGCGAGTTCGACCAGTGCCCGCAATTCGCCGGTCGTGTCGGCGACATACACCCAGTTTTCGGCACTGCGTTCACGCTTGCGGCTGCGGAACTGAAAGGGAACCTTTTCCTCCTTCAGTTCGCGCTCGATGTCGTCACGACGCTCGGCGTGGCGCGGCGTAAGGATCAGTTGCACGTCACCGCTGCCCTCTGCGCGAATGCGTTTACAGGCCTGGACCAAGGCCCGCTCCTCTCCCGGCCAGGTCGAGGCACCGAGGATCCAGACAGTGCCGGATTCAGCTTTCGTCTGGAGGAGCTCGTCCCTGAGTGCCTGGAGCTGCGCTTCAGGCGGTGTTTGCACGGCGACATCGAATTTCAGGTTGCCGGTCAGTTCACGGTGCTCGCCCCAGCCGAGGGTTTCGAAGCGTTGCAGATCCTGGCTCGTGCTGGCCAGGACCCCGTTGAGATTGCCGAACAAAGGCCGTGCGAGGCCCTGGAAGCGTTGGAATCGGCTGAAAGAGCGATCTGAAAGGCGGGCGTTGATCAGCAGGACCGGGACTTTGCGGATCCGGGCCTGTCGCAAATGTTCCGGCCACAGCTCGGTTTCGGTCAGCAGGACGAGGTCCGGTTGCAGGCTATTCCAGGCTGCGCGGCTGAAGAAATAGAAGTCGGTTGGAAACACACCGATCCAGGCACAGCGGTCGCGCAGGCGATCCTGCGCGAGTTGCAGGGCTGTGCTGGTGGTAACGGTCAGAAAAACCTGATGTCCCTGGTCGTGCAGGGACTTCAGCAGCGGCTGTATTGCCAGGGTTTCGCCGACGCTGACTGCCTGAATCCAAATCCGTTTGACTCCAGGCGGTTTCGGCGGAATGTTCTGCATCCTGCCGAATCGGTTGCTGAAGCCGTTGCGGTATCCGCCACGTTTCCACATTCGGTAGAAATACCGGGGCAATGCCAGCAGCATCAAGGGTGGGAACAAAATGCGGTAGAGCCAAATCATTGTCAGCAATCCAAACCATGTAATCCGGATCAACAAGAACTTATTCGTCCCTATGGTGTATCTCTCCTCTTTACGTAATCGTTTTCAATGGGCCTCATTGGGCCTCGTTTTGGCAATAGCCATCCCGGCGTTCGCTCAGCCGACGCCGCCCTGGGCCCACGAGCAGAGCGATCTGGCGCCCGATCCCGAGGTAGAATGGGGTGTGCTTTCAAATGGCCTGCGCTTCGTGGTGCTGCCGTGGGAGGAGCCGCCGGAACGAGTTAGTCTGCGGCTGGTCGTGGAGGCAGGATCCTTGCACGAGACCGAGTCACAGCGCGGCCTGGCGCACTTTATAGAGCACATGGCATTCAATGGCACCGAAAATTATTCCGCCGGCGAGATGGTGGAGTATTTTCAACGTCTGGGCATGGATTTTGGGGCCGATACCAATGCCCATACCTGGTGGAAGGAGACGGTTTACAAGCTGGAGTTGCCCAACAACAATCCAGATCTGATGCACGACTCCTTCTTGCTGTTGCGGGATTACGCCGACCGCATGCTGTTTCTGGAGGAGGAAATCGAGACCGAACGAGGCGTTATTTTGAGTGAGAAGCGTGATCGCAAGACGCCGCAAACTGCTACATCGGACGATCGGCTCAAGTTCACATTTCCGGAAGCTCTGTTTCCCGATCGCATTCCGATCGGCATTGAGTCGGTGATTCGTTACGCCGACCGGGACGAGTTTGTCCGTTTTTATGAAGACTGGTACACCGTCGATCGGATGGCCATCATTGCCGTCGGGGCCATCGACAAGGAAACCTTGCTGCCCTATCTCGAGGAGCATTTCGGCAGCATGGAAGCGCCGGAGCAACGGCGTCCGGATCCTGCCCTGGGGCGCCTGCCATCACGCGGTGTCGAGAGTCGTTTTTACGATGACGCACAGCTGCCGTTTACTCAGGTTCACCTGTTCAGCATGAAGCCGCATGAGCCTTCTCCCGATACTCTGGAAGGTCGGCGTGAAGAACTGATTTTAAATCTGGCTACTGAAATTTTGAACCGGCGCTTCGAAGTGATCATGCGGATCGAAGAGGATGCCCCCTTCATGGGCGCTTCGGCTTACGCCTACGATTGGATGGATTTTGTCGGCTATGCGGGGATGTACGCGGCGACCCGTCCGGAGGACTGGGAGGCCGCCCTTGACCGCATCACCGTCGAACTGATCAGGGCACTGGAATTTGGCTTCACCCAATCGGAGCTGAACGAGGTGCGGGCACGCGCGCGCAGCCAGTTGGAAGATGCTGTGCGCCAGGCTTCAACCCGCCGCTCGCGCAGCATTGCGGATGCAATTAACCGGGCAATCATCGACGGCGAGGTGTTCATGCATCCGGAACAAGTAAGGGACCAGTTACTGCCCTTGATGGATGCCTTGACGGTCGAAGACTTGAATCGTGCCTTTGCGAAGGCCTGGGACAGCGAAGACCGCTTGATTTACGTTGCCGGAGACCTCAGTAAAAGGGGTCGCGAGGTCTATGAAGCTGCCCTTGAGAAGGAAGTTCTGGCACCGGATGAGCGGGGCGAGCTGGAGTTTGCCTACACCTATTTCGGTGAACCCGGTCAAGTGGTTGAACGGGAGTTTATTGAAGACCTTGAGTTGACTCAGGCCACGCTGGACAACCGAGTCCGGGTGAATGTGATGTCTACCCCTTACGATGCGGGCACCATTCACGTGCACTTGCGCTTTGGCTCGGGCTTGCTTGAGGTGGATCCAGAGCAAGCGAGCCTTGCCGTTGCTGCCAGCAGCATGTTTATCGAGGGTGGACTGGGCGAGCACGACCGCGAGGAGCTGCAGCAACTGATGGCTGGGCATACCGTATCGACTGGGTTTTCGGTTGATGAAGAGGCCTTTGTTTTGTCTGGGCGAACCAGCCCTGACGATTTTCGTCTGCAAATGCAGCTTTTGACCGCTTACCTGTCGGATCCCGGCTATCGCCCCGAGGCCGAGCGTGTTGCCCGGCGGCAGTATGATTCGCTCTACAATCAACTTCGGGTCAATCCGCAGGCCGTGATGCAGAATCAGGTGCCCCGCTTTCTCGCGGGAGGAGATCCCCGCTTCGGGTATCCCGATCGGGAGTCCCTTGAGGCTGTCGATCTGGCTGCGGTGGCTGCCTTTCTGGAAGCGCCGCTGAAGTCCGGCTTTGTCGAATTGTCCATCGTTGGCGATGTCGAGGATCACGATCAGGTACTGTCTGTCGTGGCTGAGACACTCGGAGCTTTGCCGGAACGTATGGAATGGCCAGAGGAGCATGCGGAAGGCCGTGAGATCGAGTTTCCACGTGGTGCAGGACGGCAGGTTTTTCATTTTTACGGCGACCTGCCCCAGGGCATGGTGGCGGTTCATTGGCCGACAACAGACGCATTGGAAATTGAAACAGCCCGCAACCTTTCGGTGCTTGGAAGCATCCTGAGCGATCGCCTGCGGCGTAAGATCCGCGAGGAGATCGGGGAGGCATACAGTCCCTTTGCCTTTAACCGAGGCTACCGGACATTCCCGGGCTACGGCTACATGCGGGGCTTCGTTGGTGTGGATCCCGCGCAGGCGGATTTCATCGCGGACCTGGTTATCGAACTCGGTGCCGACCTCGCTGAAAACGGATTTTCTGAAGATGAGTTGCTGCGCACCATCGAGCCGCAGAAGACCTCGATTCGCCAGCAGCGCCGTGACAATCGATACTGGTTGAATTCCGTTGTCGCCGGCAGTCAGCTACGTCCGGAACAGCTCGAGTGGTCACGCACGATCCTGCCCTTCTGGGACAATATTGATGCTGATGCTGTGGCCGAGTTGGCGCGCAAATACTTGCGGGAGGAAGACGCTGTCAAAGTACTGGTCTTGCCGGCTCAGAGGGACTGACCTCTGTGCTGAGTTCTGAGGTGCGTTATCTCGCCTTGAGTTTTTGAGGCAGAGCCTTCAGTCTCCTGCACTATGCGTAGCGGGCTCAAATGCTTTGGATGGATCCTCTCGGCGCTTCTTGTCCTGCTTTTCAGCTTTTTGCTGGCGGGCTGGTTCCTTGTGCGTGGCAGTCTGGCGCAGTTGGATGGTGAGCGGGTATTGCCGGACTTGTCGGCGCCGGTTGAGGTGGAGCGAGATGCCTTCGGGCGTGTCCGCCTGGTCGCGGAAAACCGCCTCGATTTGACTCGAGCGCTTGGGTTTCTGCATGCGCAGGACAGATTTTTCCAAATGGACCTGACCCGGCGCAGTGCGGCGGGGGAGTTGGCGGAGTTGTTCGGCGAAGGGGTTTTGGATTTTGACCGCGAGCGGCGTCTGCATCAGGCTCGCAGTCGCCTGCAGAGGACTTTGGATGGGCTCGTCGATGAGGACCGAGTTTTACTGCAGGCCTACAGCCATGGAGTGAATGCGGGCTTGGAAGCATTGATGACCTGGCCCTGGCCTTATCTGGTTCTGCGCTCACGTCCGCGGCCTTGGGAGCCGATTGATAGCCTGCTGGTCGGTATGGCGATGGCAATGGACTTGCAGGATTACAGAGGGGACTTGGACCGCCTGCATGGGCTTGCCCGGGAGCACATGCCGGAGTCGGTATTTGACTACCTGATGGAGCATCCTTCAGCCTTGTCGGCGCCCATGCTTGGGGAACTTCCGCTGGAGCCCGCCATGCCTTCCAACGGCAGTTGGCGTGAATGGCTTATGGGCGCTGAGAATTCGCTTGGCGCAGCGCCGATTGAAGAGGGTTTGCCTGTTGGCAGCAATGCCTGGGCGATAGGGCCAGCCGGAACCCGGCATGGGCGCCCGTTGATCAGTTTTGATATGCACCTGCGGCATCAGTTGCCGAATACCTGGTACTACGCCTACTGGAGTTATGGACAGGGTGGGGATGCGGTCGAGGCGGTTGGCCTGACCCTTCCGGGAATGCCATTGATGATAGCTGGTAGCAACGGCAGCATCGCCTGGGGATTTACCAATGCCTACATTGACCAGACCGATCTGGTCGAACTCGAGTTAAATGGCGATCGTCAGGAATACCTTTCAATGGAAGGTTGGGAGCGCATTGAGATCGAAACGGAACGCATTGAAATAGCCGGCCGCAGCGCTGATTTGCTGCCGGTGCGTTTGACGCGCTGGGGCCCAATTCTGAGCGAATCCTCTGCGTCTGGGAAAAGCTATGCATTGGCCTGGGCCGGTCACCGGTCCGGTTTTCTGAACCTGCGGCTCTGGGATCTTGAAGGTGCCTCTGGTCTCGAGGAGGCCTTTGCACGTGCGGACGAGGTGCGCATGCCGGTGCAGAACCTCGTCCTTGTCGATGCCGCCGGACACATCGGCTGGAGACTTATCGGCGGAGTGCCCGAGCGCAGGGTTGAAGGTGGTCGCTTTCCCCATCGTTCAGCGGAGCTGGATGATCTGTGGGACGGATTTCACGAGGACAACCTGCCGGGGATTCAGGATCCAGCGAATGCACGGGTGTGGACTGCAAATTCAGTCGTCAGCACCGAACTGGATTATACTTCCTTAGGAGAAGGAGGCTTTCATGTTGATGGCCGCTCCTGGATGATTCGAGAGCGTTTGCTGGAACGGGATGACTGGGATGAGCGTTCATCTGCGGAGCTGCAGCTGGACCTCCGTTCGGTGGTCATGGAACGCTGGCATCGGCTGTTTCTCGAGACCCTGGATGAGCGAGCCCTGCACGAGCGCCCCTCGCGAAACCGAATCCGCCAGACCCTGTTGGATTGGCGTGGAGGGGCTACGGTGGATTCATCCGCGTATCTATTGGTCTGGTCTGCGAGAGAGCGCGTCGGCCAGCAGGTGCTTCGGCGTTTGTTCGAGCCCCTCAGGCGCCTGGACCCAGGACTCGATTTTCGCTTTTATCGATGGGAAGAACCCGTCTTTCGCCTGGTGACGGAACAGCCCTCCGGTGCCAGTGATCCTCAGGTATCGAGTTGGCGCTCCGAAATCCTGCGAGCGCTCGATGAGAGCGCTGAGCGGTTGGAGATGGAATACGGCAGTCTGGATGCTGCAAATTGGGGCGCTTTCAACCGCGTCCAGATCAAGCATCCCTTGAGTGGGGCCTTCCCTCTGCTCGCGCGGCTTCTGGACATGGAGGAGGCTCCGATTCCGGGTGACCGGTTCAGCATCCGCACGCAGCATCAGGCCCTCGGCCAGTCGCAACGCCTGACGGTGTCGCCCGGCTATGAGGCGGCCGGCTTATTCAACATGCCCGGAGGTGCCTCGGAACACTTTCTGTCGCCTTTTTATCGGTCCGGACATGAGGAGTGGCTCGTGGGAGAACCTCTGCCCCTATTGCCAGGCCGCGCCCGCCATCGGTTGACACTTCGGCCGTGAAGGTTTGCCAGTCTTGGTTGTAAAATTATTATAAAATTGATGCGTTGGCTGGTTTGCAGGCTTGGGTTCGGCGTAAAAATTGCCCACTGTGCGCGATCGAATTCGGGATCTATAGCATGCACGAAGCAGCTCAATTCAAATGGATGCGCAGGCGGAATGACCATTTCAGCCCGCCTTTCATGGAACCCTCCTGGATACTGGGGGTCCATTGGAGCTATGGGTGCCATCGCGTGCAATGAAGGGCTTGAGCAGCAATAAGCATTATTTGATCATACCGCGCTTGGGTGATCCTCTTTATGAGCCTGGCCGTGCGCGATTGATTTGGGCGGCAAATACGGCCGATGCCACGCATCGGCTCGGTTTCCCCTCGGCTTTGTGCGGTGCTCTGCAGCGCAGTTTCAATCCATTGCAGTTGAAGAGGGATCCGGTCTGGACACGTCCACCGGAGCGGTTCAGGCAGTTTTACGATGTTACTGAAGCATTCAGAATTTTTAGTCCCCGCTTGTTCCTCCACGGGCCGCGTGCACTGGATGCGGTCAATCCGATCTCCCGCTATGGTGCGCGCAAGCAATTGATTCGACAGTTGCTTTCGGTTGCCGGTTGTCTGCATACGCGGGACTGGACTCTGGTCGAGTTGGCGGTGTCGCAGGGTATTCCGACCATTTTTGAAGACCATGCGGAGAGCTTTCACGTTAAGGTCAGTCGCTATCCCCAGGCTATTACGCGGTCACCCTATTTTTTATTGGCCGTCGCCATTTCGGACGAAGCGCGGGAACGCATGTGTGAGCGTGGCATGCCGCTGGAAAAAGTCATGCTTTTGCCCAGCGGCTTGAATCGGAAATCCTTTGAACGGAATCCTCAGGCTGCTGAATTGGTGCGGGCGCGCTACATTCAGAACGGTTACCGGAGGTTGCTGGTCTATTCGGGCGGACTGTACCGGTTTCGCGGAGTGGATATGCTGCTCGAGGCCGCGCAATCCATGCCTGACACCTATTTCATGGTCTGTGGAGGGCGTGAGCGCCAGGTGAAGAGCTATCAGCGCAAACAGCAAATGGCTGGCCTCAAAAACATCGAATTTGCCGGTTATCTGGAGCACTCCGAGCTGACCTGTCGCCTGCAGGCTGCGGATTTATTGCTTTTGCCCTATGCCGATCCGGACGTTGCCCAGATCACTTCGCCGTTGAAGTTTTTTGAGTATCTGGCCGCCGGGATTCCGGTGGTGTCCGCGCGGATGCCAATGTTGTCGTCCTTTTTCAACCGCGACGACCTCGCTGTGGAGTGGACCGACATAGGCGACACAGAAGGGTTGGTCAGCGGCTTGAAATCAGCTCTTGAACGCTTTCCCCGTAGGCTTGAAGGCTACGAGCAGAACCGTCTGGCGGCCCGCCGCTATACATGGGATGAACGCCAGCGACGCCTTTTTGAGCGTTTGGAATCAACGCCTGCCTGGCCACCAGTTTTCACCAATGGTCAAGGCGTCGTCGCCTCAGAGAGGCGGAAGCGGGCTAAACAGGAGGGTGAGTCCGAGCTTTGTTTTGTGATCAGCGAATACAATCGGGGCTGGGTTCTCGAGACCATTTGTAAGCGTGTTGAGAGCCATTATCCGGGATCGACCTGCTGGGCCTGGACACGAAAAAACCGCTCGTTTACGGGCGACATGCCTGACTCCAAGCGTTATTGGTTTTCCCACTTCCAGCTCCTGCTCACTTGTCTGAAACAGTTTCCCTGGATGAAAGAGCGGGAATTGTATGTCTGGTACACCCATCCCAGCAAGGAAGAGATTCCGCTTTGCGATTTGGTGGATGCATTGAACTTGTGCCATCGTGTCATCTTTACCTGCAGCCTGCACAGGGATGAAATGTTGCGCTACGGAGTTCGGCCTGAGGTTGCCAAAGTTGTTCTTGGCGGTGCGGAGCCGGATCGATTCAGAGGGCACGTTCGGGGCGGAGGAAAAGTTGGGTTTTGTTCCGCCTATTATCCGCGCAAGTCTCCTGAGATCATACTGGAGCTGGTCCGGCGGATGCCGCACAGAGAGTTTCTCCTGATTGGACCACAGGCGGATGGAATGCGTACCAAGGAGCGCATGTGGACCAATTACCCCCGCTTTGCCGAGCTGTGCGGCATGCCTAACCTGCAGTATGTGGAGGCAGCTTACTCGGACTACCCGAAGTATTACGCTCAGATGGATGTCTTTGTAATGCCTTCCCGCCTGGAGGGAGGGCCTATTCCGCTGCTGGAGGCCATGATGTGCAATGCGGTCCCGGTTTCCTCCCGCACGGGATTTGCCCCGGATTTGATTGAGGATGAGAAAAATGGATTCCTGTTCAATGTCGAGGAGCCGGTCGAGGCCATTGTCGAGCGCGTCGATAAGGCCTTTGAGCTGGATGCGGATATCCGTAGCAGCGTGCTGCCCTATTCCTGGAAAGGTTTCACCGAGCGCATCGTGGCGATGCAGAACGAGTAAGGCTTAGAGCGGTTCTCCTGCGATTGGCCAACCTTCGTCATCCCAGCTCATTGGGCGGATTTGAAGGGTAGGAATCCCCTCGTTCTCAGCGTCGTAGAAATGGTGCACCAGGTAGTGCCGGTCGCCGTCTTTGAGCACCGAATTGTGGCCCGGTCCGATAACCCGATTGCCATCACCGGCCAAGACCTCATAGGCATTACCTTCCGTCATCGGGCGGCCCTCATGATCGACATAGGGGCCGGTGATGGATTCGGAGCGCCCAACCATGATGCGATAGGTGCTGTCGACCCCCCGGCAGCAATGGTCAAAGGAAACAAAGAGATAGTAGGCATCGTTTGCGCGGATGATAAAGGGGGCTTCGATGGACCTCTGCTCGGGTCGACCGGCGATATGGATCGCTTCAGAACCTTCTTTGGGCTTTCCGGACTCCTTATCCAGGGCCTGGATCATGATGCCTCCCGGGGTGGTGTCGCGCCAATGGAAGGATCCCCAGTTGAGCCAGGGATTGCCGTCCGAGTCCATAATCAGATTGGCGTCAATAGCGTTGAAACTGTCCCGCTCGGGCTTCGAGTCGATCACCATCCCGTGATCGGTCCATTGGTAGTCCGGACTTTCCGGATCGAGGGTCGGAGAGGTGGCAAGGCCGATGACCGACCGCTGGCTGCCAAAGGTTGAAATACTGTAGTATACGTGAAAGCGGCCGTTGAAGTAAGATACGTCCGGCGCCCAGGGGAAACGTGTGCCGGGAATCATCTCGGCGGTCCATTCGGGGACCGCTTCGTTTTCGAAGATGCGCCCGCTCAGCTCCCAGTTTTTGAGATCGCTGGAGCTGCGGATGGGCACTCCGTGGCCGGTGCTGAAGATATAGTAAGTGCCGTTTTCCTTGATGATTGCAGGGTCGTGCACATGGGTAACGTCTCCCTGTTGGCCAAAGGCTGTGGCTGTGAGCGTGAGCCCTGAAAGCATAAAGGCAAACAGGGAGCGGTGACGCCTTGGGGTAGACATGGTTTTCAAGTATAGGAGGTTCATAATGGTAGTTGGTTTATGGGAGAATTCTGAGGAAAAAGCGTTCCTGAATCTGTGGCAAGTTCAATGGGTGTTTACAAAGTGTGCTTGAAATATCTGCTGCTTTCCTTTGTATAGCGTATAGTTCGTTTTTGCCGTGTCGGATAATCATTTGAAACAGTTCAGTAATGCATGTCAGGGGCTTTACGCTCCGGGGCTTTGTTTGGGTAATTATGCGGACCGCGGGTTTCAATTTTTACAGGCTCTGGTTCCAGGGGAGTTTGTGGCTTGCGGCGAATTGGATGTTCAGAACGAAAATTTGGGCATCGTTTTTGATAACGACCACCCGGATATTCCAAGGGCCATGGAGGCGCTTGGCGCATTGATGAGCAAGTATGAGATGTACTCCTGGGATCCAAAGGTGAACAATGGCCGCCCCTTCTGCCGCAGGCATTTTTTTAGAGAGCAGGAGTTTCGCAATCTGGATATCTACCAAGAGGTGTATCAACCGCTTGGAATTGACAATCACTGCGCCGTGTATGTCCCCACCAGACCGGACCATGTCATGTACTTTGGCATTGAGCGCGTCGGCAAAATCGATTTTTCGGAGCCTGAGCTGCGGCTGCTCGAGGTCGCTCAGCGGCAGTTGGCGTCGGCCTACCAGCTGGCTGCCTCCCAGGCCGAGTTAATGGAGGCTCCGCTGAATATTGATTTGCTGGTCCAAGCCGGGTTGACCCCGCGCGAGGCGGAGGCGCTGTACTGGATGGATCAAGGCAAGAGCAATCCTGAGATAGCGCTTGTGCTGTCGATTCAGGTTTACACCGTCAAGGACCACATCCGTTCGATCTTCAATAAAGTGGGAGTGGATAACCGGATTGCGGCGATTGTCTGGGGACGCCGCACCTGCTTCCACTATCTCCAGCTCGCCGATGCAGCGAGCCGTAAGCTTGAAGTTCCGGTCCGCCAGGCTGCGGGGTTGTGAACGCAGGTTAGGGGGATACCTTTCTCCTCCGAAGAGGGATGGCTGACGGGGGCAGTAGTTTTTTTACTGCTATCAGCCGACGCTGCGCTGCCATACTGCCCCTCAACCGGCTCGCGCGAAGCACGCTTTTGGGGTGGTTTTGGTGACCTGATGAAGAATGTGCCTCTTCCCGATTCGCAATTATCCGTCATGATTACAGGGCAAAAGTATGCTATCGGTGGCTCCTCTGAAGCAACCCACTACTCTTAATTGTGGGGCTTAAATTAGTCCAAAATTAGGTGTTCTACGCGACAAAGTAAGAATTAAATAAGAGTAAAATAAGATTATTTCCTTGACCAAATTAGGGTGAATAGCCCTGTTAAAGGTGCATCTGTTGCCGTGTTGACTAAAAAACCACAGTTTACTGTCGAGGTTCTAGAAGCCCGCATATTGCTATCCGCCTCAGTGATGGATGGAGAGTTGTGGGCCGAACCCCATGAAGAGATCCCTGCCGTTTGGGAGGTGTTAATGGTGGATGGAGGCAACGAGTCAGTAGCAGCAGAGGGCTCGAGCCTGGCGTTCACGGATGATGATATCGATGCTTCAACCTTGGAGGAATTGATTTATTCCGGTGAGGAAACTCCTTCGCAGTCTACTCTCCAGGAAGGCGTAGAAGGCGAGGCAGAGGGCACTCCAGAGGGCGCGACAGAATCCGCTATCCTGACCCTCAAGGCGAATAATGCAGAGGTTTCCACGGAGGAATCCAGCGTTTCTTATTCTTCGCCGGAGTCGGATTCAGCCGATACGATTTTTATTTCCAACACGGCTTCTACCGTGATGGCGGAACGTTTGAAATTGACCCTGCACTCAGCTCAGGGACCACCCTCGGATGAGTTAAGCTATTCTATTTCCTCCGGAGAGACCCTCTCCGGGACGGGAACCGTCAAAGGTTCTCTGACAAACCAGGGTATTTTGGCTCCGGGCAACAGCCCCGGAATCATCACTGTTGATGGCAATCTGGACAACAGTTCCGGGACCATCACCATCGAGATTGGCGGCGCCAATCCCGGAACGCAACACGACAAAGTTCAGGTCACCGGCACAGCCCAGCTCGGTGGTCTATTGGAAGTTCAATTGATCGACGGCTTTGTCCCGTCCGTGGGAGATAGCTTTACGGTTTTGACGGCCGATTCGATTGAAGGCCGGTTTGATTCGGCGGAGGGGTTACTGAGTATTTCGGCGGATCTCTATTTTGAGATAGAGCAAAGCGACTCAGCTATTACTTTGACTGTGAAGCGCGTTCTCGGGGGTATCGCCAATCTGTATGCCCAAACGGAAGCGGATGCGCATGTTCTGGGTGAGTGGCTAAACAGCCACTACTTTGAAAAAGAGGTCTATGCGGCCAACGCGACTTTCGACCTTTTCGGATTTGTGCAGCTGCAGGGTAGTTTTTCTTTTGAGGCTGTAAAAGCGGAGGTCAACATATTGACGGGGCTGAACGCTGACCACCTGGATGCGAATCCCGATCTGCGCACCAGCCTGGAGCTGATTGAAGGCTTTGATGAAGAAAGTGGCCGTATTGAGGATCTGTCGGTTTTGATTTCAGCCGTCGCGGTGGCCAATGGAGAAGTTTTCGTGGGACCGGGTTCGTATTTCGAAGACACCAACGGCGACGGCTTCATCGACGCAAGTGATTCGGTCGATGATAGTGCGCTCGGATTTTCCTTTTCAGGTATAGATTTTGCCCTCGCTTTTGTTTTTGCAGATAGCGAAGCCGATCCCGACGGAGTGGTTCCGGCCATGACGGCAATGAAAGCATCCATTGATAACTTCTTTAACATCGATTGGGGCTTTTTCGAGTTCAATATTGGCAAAGCCGGTGTGGTGATGAATTCCGGCAGTGCCTGGGCGGGTCTTGAAGGAGTAAATCCGGTAGTTGACTTCGCAGGCAGTTTTGAAAGCGGTGCTTATGAGATCCAGACACCGGGTTCGCCCATTCTGATCGACTTCCATACTGATCTTGTCGGCCTACAAATGCAGGATGCACTTCTGCGGGTGTCAGATTTTGTTTCGGTCAGCGGGGATTTCTATTTCCTTCGTCTGGGCAAGGAGACGGTCACTCTGGTGGACGGGGAGAGTGAAGAAGTGACGGCAAGTTTCATTGGAGCCGACAATTTGAATGTTTTTGTTGGAGCTGGTCCTTACTTTATCGACGGGCAAGACACGCCAGACGAAAATGCCATCGGGTTTGCCATGCAGAATGTTGCCGTCGCTATCGGGCTGTTCTCGCCCACCATCAAGAATGGAAAATCCTACTATGCCGTAAAAATAGATGCTGATTCTGCCGGCTTGGTCGGTTTGGGGCTTGACGGCGATGGAGCCGCCGCGCTTTCGGCCTCGGGCTATCGGATTGAGGTCAATAGTGGCAGTGACCAAAATGATCCGGACGCACAACCCGCGATTGATTTTTCTGCATCTCCTGCGGGTGAAATGGCGGTGCCAGTTGGTGATGGCGGGTTGAACTTTGATTTCTCGACTAGCACTATGCAGCTGTCGATTGCGCAAGCACTGTTCTCAATCGAAAACTTTATCCACATTTCTGGCTCCTTCGCGATGACGAAGGTGGCAGCTTTTGAGGTAACACTGAACGATGATGACCAGACGGAGCGGGAAGTCAGCGGTCTGGCTCTGGCCGGCGGCAGTATCAATGTCTTTGTTGGTTACGGAAACTATTTTATCGATAGCAATGGTGATGGAGTGATCGATGAAAACGACATCCGCGACCCGGATGCAATCGGCATGGCAGTTGACAACGTCTCGTTCGCTTACCTCTCGATGCGTCCAACCGATGAAGCGCTGAAGAACATAAGATACTCCTCCCTCAAAATCAGTGCCGACGAAATTGGCTTTGTTGGTATCGATGCATTGGATCTCTCTGCGTCCGGAGCAGTCGTTGAAATGAACCGTGTGTCGAATCCAACTGATGCCGACGATCGAGCTGTGGTCGACTTTTCACAAATGGATGACGGCTTCTACGGAGTTAATACCGGCTCTTCGGTCGTGGAAATGGATTTCGACAGTAATCGGATCGGCATGAATATTGCCAACGGACTTCTCCGCATTTCCGATTTTATTTTTGTGCAGGGTTCCTTCAGCTATCTTAAGCATGATGGCCTCACTGCGAGTTTGACCACCGGCGAGGAGAAGGAACTTTCGGTTGCCAGTATCGCCGCTGGCGGTGTCCGGATCTTTGTTGGCGACGGACCTTATTTCGTGGATAGTAATGGAGACGGTGTTATCGATGAGAATGACACGCCGAGCGAAGATGCTTTTGGTTTGGTCTTTGATGACATTAACTTCGCCCTCTCCCTGTTCAGGCCCACTGATTCCACTGACAGAGGGAGTTATTACGCTTTAAGTGCTTTCGCTCAGGAAGTCAAACTGACCGGGTTAGAAGAAATTGATAGCCCTATCAAACTCAGTGCCAGTGGTTACAGAATCGAAGTAAATGCGGGTTCCGAGGGTAAAACAACAGGTGCCGGTGGTTCGACTTCGCCGCCGAGACCCGCGGTGGATTTCTCCTCCTTGGAGGAAGGGTTTTACTCCGTTGATCTTGGCAATGGACGCACAATCGATTTTGACTTCGTTAGCCGCCTAACTCGTGTTTCCATCGATGACGCCTTATTCTCGATTGCCAACTTTGTCTATTTCTCGGGCGGCATGTCTTTCACCTACATCGATGAGTTTCAGGCGCCCATTTCCGATGGTAGCACGATGACCTCGAAAGCATACGGATTCAGTGGGCACAGCCTGGATGTGTTTGTTGGATATGGAAATTATTTTGAAGACAGCAACGGGGATGGCGTGATCGATGCCCGTGATGCCCGCAATCAAGATGCTCTCGGCATAGCCATGGAGGGTGCGACCTTTGGGTTGATGGTTACTAAACCGAAGGATTTCAAGAAGGTCACTTATACGACCGCAGTTGCCGAAGCAACCCGGGCGGGCGTGGTCGGATTGGACTTTATGGATCTTGAGGTCCGCGATATGAGTATCGGGGTCAATCTGGTAAGCAATAAAGACAACAAGCAGGATCAACGGGTTATCGATTTTTCCGCATTTCCGGACGGATCATTTGATTTTGGTTCCCCATCAGGCAGTGTAACTTTCGATTTCTCACAACAGCAACTTTACGCTCGGGCTGGCTATGCGCTCATGCGGGTCTCCGACTTCCTGTTGGTAGAGGGTGGTTTCAGCTTTGAGAAGGGGGCAACAGTTGAAGCAGTCCTTGAAAATGGACTCCCGATCCCGGTCAACCCGATCGATATAGGAATCGAAAATGGGCGTGCATTTTTTGGGATGCATGGCCCGTATCGTAGCGATACCAATGGCGATGGTGTTGTCACCGATGCGGACGAAATCAATGAAGATGCCATTGGTTTCAATGCCACCAATGTCAATCTGGCCATGACTTGGATGAAGCCAGTCGATGAAACACTGAAAATCAATTACGTCGGGCTCAAAGCATCGGCGGACGAAGTAGGTTTCGTGGGGACTGACATTCTCAATGTCAACATCCCCAATATAGTTATAGAGCTCAATCTTGCCTCAGGCGGTAGCCAAGGTTCGGAGAACCCCGTCATCGATTTCAGCCAGTTTGAGGATGGTTTCTACGGTGTGAAAACTGGATCGGAAGTGGCCGAATTGGATTTCGATAACAGGATCATCCGAGCTTCTACCGATTTGGCAAAACTCTCGATCTCCGAATTCCTCGTGGTTGAAGCGAGTATGAATTTCGAAATGGGTGAGATTGAGGAGGTAACCATAAACACCGGCCTTTCGGGCAATATTGGCCAGATAGCGGAACCACTACTCGGTGATGTGCGCGAACTCTTAAACGATCTTTCCGGTGAACTGGAGAATATTGAGACTCAGGTGATCGGCTTGCTGACCGACACACTCGATACCGTCAAAGCAAGCATTGAATTCATTCGTGAGGATCTGATCGATCTCATCTTGGACAACATGGATGCGGCGGTGGACGAAATAGAGAATCTCATCGTTGATATGGTCAGAAGTCGCTTGCTCGGTTTGGTCGATTCGTCCGTTCTGGATCCTCTCATTGACAGCTTGATCGGCGGGGTGACTGATCCTTTCCCAACTCCGATCAATACTATTGTCGAAAATTTGATCAATCCATTCGGTAATATCCTGAAAGACGGTTTCAGCAGGATTCAGGAGGAATCGGTCAACATGGCTGTCGATTTGATTGTTTCGTCCTTACAGCCAGTTATTCGAATCGCGATGGATTCTGCAGGTCAGGAATTGGAGGCACGCAGAGAAAAAATTGAAAATACGCTCAATCCAACGCTGACAACAATCGAGCTTAAGATCGATCAACAAACCACTAGCCTGGCGATCAAGTTCTCTCCCTATTTGCAGAAACTCGAGAGTCTGACGGGGATGACGATCGGAGAAAATTTTGCAACGGTAAGTGGTCTGGAAACCAGAGCGGTGAAGTTTGGTCTCGGCAGCGGCAAGATCTTTGCGGGTATCGTTGTTGGGGGAAGTTACGATTTCGATACGCCTTTAAGTGAGCAAGACAATGTTATTGGATTCTCGGTCCAGGGCGTCAATATGGGCTTGGCTTACTTTACACCCACGCTGACTGAAAAGATAAAACCCTTTGTCTCTGCCAAAATTACGGCTCAGAGTGGTGAGTTTGGCGGAGGTGCGATCCCTGAAGGTTTCCTCGAACTGATTGCCAGCGATCTCGAAATCAGGATCAATACCGGTGGTCAGTTGATCAAAGGGGTGACGGGTTTCAGCTCCATCAATTTTGCCGATTTCATTGAGCCGGATACAGACCTGAACGGGAACGGCGTAATTGACGCCGGCTATCGGATTGAGACGGACACCAGTGGCTTCAATCCGGTGACCTTGGATTACGAAGATTATCTGGTTGGCGTCAGACTCGGGCATGCGTCCCTGAAGCTGCTGAATTTTGTCTATCTCAACGGCAGCTTTGAATTCCAGTGGGGTACGACCGAAACCGTAACGGTATCTTCAGGTCTTCCCGGCAACATTACCTCTATCCTTTCGCAAACTCCGCTTCTGGAGGAAGCTTTGGGTCTCTTGGGAGATGCCACCGGAGTTGAAGTCGCACCTGATTTGAATTCAATCAGCGGCCTTGAGGTTTCGGTAATGACCGTCGCCGCATCCAATCTTAGCGGTTTCATTGGTATTGGAGAGCCTGACTTTACCGAGGATTTGAGTCAGCAGGGGCTGACGGGCTTTGCTGTCGCCGACGTTGATCTGGCCTTCGGCATGTTTAAATCGACTTTGCCGATTAAAGGACTGCCCATTTTCAAGGCCGCAAAAGCGTCGATCCAATCTTTCCAGTTTGTTGGTGGCGATGACATCTTCTCACTTGGTGCCGAAAAGATTGATTTTGTCCTCAATTACTCGACGCCGTGGCCTGGAGGGATAGCGAGGCCCATTATCGATTTTCAGAAATCCTTTGAAACCGAACCCGGTGCAAATGACGGCGCGTTCATGGTTCCCGCCGGAGAGGAACCCGTTCCTTTGGATTTTGACGGCGATTCCCGCGTAGGTGTCACCGTTGAGAATGGCGTCATCCAATTAGCTCAGTTTGTTCACTTGATCGGCAATTTCTCCTTCCAGAAAGGCCCAACGACCAACGTGACCTTATCGACTGGTTTCCCCGGAGATATTACAAATCTCATCAGCCTTGGGGCCGACTTCATTCCCGATAGCATAAAGGATGAGCTGAATGACATTCTCGGGCTCGGTGATATGGGCGATCTTTCAAAACTGGAAAACATCGAAATGGAAATGTTGACCGTTTCGGCCAGTGAGGTTTTCGGCTTTGTCGGTATTAATGGTCCCTATTGGAAAGATGGAAATGGTAGCGGAAGGATTGATTTCAATCCCGATGGGACACTTGCGGAAAGCGAGATCAACGAAGATGCAATCGGAATTGTTCTGCAAAATTTCAATTTCGGCTTTTCCATGATGCAGTCGACTTTGGCCCCGTTCAAAGCCTTGAAAGCACTCATGCCCAAACATTTCGCTTTTCAGGCCGACATCGCTGAAGCTGCCTTTGTCGGTGTTCCGGGCTTTGAAATGTCGGCAAGAGACATTCAAATCCGCGTCAATACCGGATCGGCCTGGGGTAAGGTCAAGGCCTTGGGCACTCCGGTTGTGAACTACCTGGAATCGTTCCCCGGAGGATACGTCAACGAGGATGGTGAAATTACGCCTGCCGGTTTGAACGTCGGCACAGAGAACGCTCCTTACTATATTGATCTCGATGGCAATCAGAGATATGCCTTCTCTGTAGGAAAAGGCGTGGTGGACATTGCCGGTCTTTTACACATCTCAGGCTCGTTTGGTTTCGAGTATGGGCCGACTTTTACCGCAATCGTAAATCCCGGGTTTCCTGGTGACATTGTCAATTTCATGGAAGCCTTCGGGGAATTGGCTGCGGATTTACTGGATGCTGAGATCATCAATGACATCGTCAACTTGGCGAGTGAGTTACCGTTGGAAATGAAGTCACTGACTGTCGCGGTCAAAGATGCGCACGTCTTCCTTGGTTACAATGGTCCGTATTTTGAGGACACTAACGGCGATGGTGTTATCGATGAAAATGACGAGGTAAATGACAACGCTGTTGGCTTGAGCGTTCAGGGAGTGGATTTTGGTTTTGGATTGTTCACTTCGACACTGCCTCTGGTCAGGCTCTTGCCGCTACCGAAATTCATCGCTATCAAAGCTTTTGTGGGCGATGCAAGACTAGTTGGCATACCAGAGACGACTGCTGTCGTCCAGGATGTTGAAATCAAGTTCAACTACGGCTCGCCTTGGATAAGGAGCTTCCCGCCTTTCGGTCGACCGATTATTGATTTTGCCAAGACATTCCCGGGAGAAACATCTGGTTCCAATGGTGAAGAAATCCCGCCTGGGTTCGAGGTTTTGACCGGTGGAGAACCCATCTATTTGGATTTTGATGGCGAATTCCGTGTCGAAGCATCCATCGGAAAAGCAATGTTAACCATCTCAGAGGCGATTCACCTCAGCGGTTCTCTGGCTTTTGTTTATGGTCCGGCATTTATGGCAACGGTTAACACCGGTTTACCATCCTTCATCAGCAATATACTGGGGGATCTGGCGGATGAGTTTCTTGCTGCCATGCCGGATGAAGTGCTGAATCTTGTCGAGTCTTTGGGGCTCGATCCGAGCTTTAGGACGTTCCTCATGGACGTAAGTACATTTACTCTGGGCGGGGAAAACCTCAATGCTTTTATAGGGATGAACGGTCCCTATCGCCCCGACAGTAATGGTGACCTGGTGATCGACGAAAACGATCCTGTTAATGAGGATGCGGTTGGGATGGTTGCTGACAACGTCAGCTTCGGAATGGGGATTTTCGATTCTACGAATCCTGTTTTCGATGTGCTTGGGGAAGTGCTCCAGAAACTTGCGGAATGGATTGGTCGCGCTATTGGTGCCGTCGGCGGTGGTGCCGGTGGTGCCGGTGCAGCCGGTGGTACTACTGGAGTTGCAGGTGCTGCCCCAGGGGCTGCCACAGGCGGAAGCGCGGGCGCCGCTGGAGGGGGCACTGCCGGTGCTGCTGCCTGGGGGGTTGGAGCTGCTGCGGGTGCCCCGGCCGGAGGTGCTGCGGGTGCAACTGCTGGTGGTGCTGCTACGGGCGGCGCGGCTGGTGCTGGGGGCGCTGCTTCGGGCGGCTCTGCAGGCGCCAAAGGTGGAGGGACGACCGGAGCCACAATAGGTCGGGTGCTAGGGCAAATTGCAAAACTCGTGGCTGAGGCTGGGCGTCCACGGTTTGTAGCAGGATTCCTCAATGCAGACAATGTAGGACTTGTCGGCACTGGTGATTATGTCGAGTTGAGTGCGGACTCGATCCGTCTCGAATTCAACCTGAGTTCGCCACCGATCTTCATTCCCGCCGGGCCTTTCGGGGTGATGACAATCCTTCCTTCGTTGAATTTTCCATTAACCTTCCCGGCAGATCCCGATGGAGACGGACCGGCAGAAGCGGGCTTTGATTTGAAGACGGGCACTAACTCATCGGTCAAAATTACTGCGTCCGAACTCACGATCAAAGGCACGATCACCAATGCTGTTTTTAGGGTCGCCAAGACCGTTCATTTGTCGGGGAGCTTTGCTTTTGAGCTATTTGACCAGAAAAAGCTCAATATCAATACCAACATCCCCGAATCGATTGGGACGGCACTGAATTCGATAGGTCTGCAGGAAGTAGCGGATACCATTGCCGACTTCGGTGGCGTGACAATTGGCGAAAATTTCTCGACTATCGAAGGCTTGGATTACCGCGGGATTACCTTCTCCGGTGTCAATGTGAATGCCTTTGTCGGCTACGGGGACCCGGATTTCGACAAGGATTTGACAGAGCAGGATCTGTACGGATTTGGGCTGCAAGACCTGAACTTTGGCTTCGGCATATTTGGAGCAGTACTTTTCCCACCCCTGGTTCACATTGCTGGCTATGCGGAGGCAAAAGCGGTTACAACGCTTGGTTTTGGAGACTTCTTCACAATGTCGGCCGAGAACATTGTCCTCGGATTCAATACCGGCATCCCTTGGCTGGGCACACTTTATGTCCCTGCGATCGATTTCCTTTCAAGTTTCCCTGTCGAGGAAGATGACTTTGATCGTTTGAACGACCTTCCCGGGATGGAAATCCTTACCGGAGAAGATGCCTTTTATCTGCAATTTGACGGACAGGAAAGATACCTGTTGGGAATCGGTCAAATTGAGATCTCAATCCTGGATGTTATCAAGCTAAACGGCGGAATGATGTTCGAGTTTGGGCCTACCCACCAGGTTACTGTGGACACGGGTTTGCCAGCTGGTCTGAGTGACATCACGGGTGGTCTTGGTGATCTACTGAATGCTGCTGCTGAGCTCGGGGGTGCTTCGATCAGCAGTGACTTACAGACGATCACCGGACTGGATGTGCGCTCTTTAAGTTTCCGGGCCATCAACATGAACGGTTTCATCGGCTACGGTGACCCTGACTTTAATTCCGAAACTCCTCTTTCTGAGCAGGATGGATTGTATGGGTTTGGCGTGCAGGGCGTAAATATAGAGCTCGCCAGCTTTATTTCCAGTATTCCGGGCTTGCCGGTTTTTCTATCGGCTCAAGCGAGTATCAAGAATATCGCATTGGTCGGCTTTGATCCGATAATGTCTTTGAGTGCCAGTGATATTAATTTGGAAGTTCATACCGGAACTCCGTGGCTGGGTACCTTGTACACGCCGACGGTTGATCTGGCCGCATCCTTCCCGGCGGAGAATCAGGGGATCGATGTCAATGGTAACGGTAAGAGCCACCCAGCTGGATTCGAGATAAAGGCCGTAGGTGATGTTGATTCGGCCTACCTGGCCTTGGACGGGGGGAGCCGGCTTAAGCTTTCGGTCGCTGATGCACGAATGTCCTTGTTTAGCTTCGTACACATGCAAGGTACTTTTGCATTCGAGATGGGGACTAGCCACCGGGTGTCGATTGATACAGGAGTGCCAGCGAGCTACGCTAACGCCCTGGGGCCTTTGGGCCTCGATTCAGTGGTAAACATACTGGACTCGATGGACGGGGTGACTGTTGGTGAAAACTTCTCCAGGATTGATGGCCTGGAGGTCAACGCAATGACTATGGGGGCAAGTAATGTCAGTGTTTTTGTGGGTATCGGCGACCCGGACTTTGATACGGCCTTCGCGGATCAGGACCTGCTGGGCTTTGGTATGCAAAACCTTGATATCGGGCTGGGGCTGTTTGCCTCCAGGCTGCCTATTCTGGGGCTGCCGGTGTTTGCCGCTTTGAGTGCGGAAGTGGAGTCCTTTTCAACGCATGGTTTTGGTGATATCATGACCATTAGCGCAAATGGGCTCAGCCTGAAGGTCAATGCCAGCACTGGTTGGTTTGGCGAACCCGTTATTGGCATGCCGGTAATTGACTTTAAGTCATCATTCCCCGCCCACACTATAGATACGGGCGAAGGTGGTCTAATGGACGTGCCTGCTGGATTTGAGCTGGCAACTGGTGGTGATCCGGTCTATCTGGACTATGGACCCGATTCATTCATTGCAGTGGAACTCGAGCAGGGCTACATCGCACTGGCCGATTTCATCCACTTTAGGGGAAGCTTCTCATTCCAATACGGTGGGATTCATGCGCTGACATTCAACACCGGCATGGGGTCGAATTTTGGTAACCTTCTGGGTTCATTAAGTCGTAACGATGTTATCAATACGCTGTCGGGTTTACTCGGAGCGAATATCGCCGGTGATTTCTCCACGATATCCGGACTGGAGTTCCGTTCGATGACGATTGGCGGCTCCGATATTTCCGGATTTGTTGGCCTCGGCACACCCGACTTTGATGCGCCTCTCGACTCTCAGGATTTGATTGGCTTTGGCTTGGAAGACCTCGATTTTGGAATGGCCGTTTTTCGGAATAATCTGCCCCCCGCTGCGGTGTTAGCTGGCGTGCTTCCACCATCTCAGGTTGCCATTCTTGATTTTCTTAGGCTGACCTTGCCGACTTTCGTCGCGATGGATGTCGAGGTTGGCTCGGTAGGCACCTATGGATTTGGCGATGTTTTTAACATCTCGGTGGAGGACGTGAGTTTGAGTGTGAATATGGGGACTCCACTATTTGCCACCTTGACCGGCAACACCTTGGCCAATTTGCCCTCAATCAACTTTATAGAATCATTTGGAACTGAGGATAGGACTGGGGACGGTATCCCCGATCTTGGTTTCGAAGTTTCAACCGGAGGCGACCCCATATTTATTGGCTTCACCGACCTTATTGTCGGACTTGAAATCGGCTATGCCGAGATTGAGCTCGGTGGTTTTGCGAGTCTTTATGGTAGCTTTGCTTTTGAACTAGGGGCTACCCATGATCTGAACGTTAAATTGGGCAAAACGGGTGCATCGGCAGAAACCCATGAGATGGCTTCCTATATTTTCCGGGCTACCGATGTGTTCGGCTTTGTCGGAATTGGTGGATACTATCAGGATACTGACGGTGACGGTCGTATCACCGCTGACGACTCGGTTAATGAAAGCGCACTTGGGTTCTTCATCGATGATATGCATTTTGGATTGGCGCTCTTCCAGCCAACATCACCGATACTCGGATTGGCAGGCTTAGCTCCGGATCCAGTCTTTTTTGCGCTGGACCTCAAAGCCGATTCGGTTGGTTTTTCTGGAGGGCAGGGGTTGCTTGAGATGAATGCCTATAACCTCAATCTGCGGATGAATATGTCGACGGTTACCGTGCCAGGACTTACTCCCTACATTGACTTCGCGGCTTCAGAGGGTTTGGAGGCAGAACCAGCCGGTAAGGATCTGGATAATGATGGCAAATTCGGTGAACCTCGTGGGTTTGAGGTTAAGACTGGTGGCGATTCCATCTATCTGGATTTTGATTCCTTCCTGATAGAAGCCTCCATCGATTATGCCGAAGCCACTATCGGAGGTGCAATTCAGTTGACCGGTGGCTTTACCTTTGCCAAGGGACCAAAGGAAACCGTGCAACTGACCAATGGCGACGTGGTGGAAATTGAAACCGTTACTCTGGGGGCTGCCAATATCAACGCCTTCATGGGATTCAATGGGCCCTACCGGAGCGACACCAATGGTGATCTATTGATCAATGAGTTTGATCAGATCAATACGTCCGCAGTTGGCCTGGTAATGAATAATGTGGATATCGGGATCCTCATGGGCTCGCCAACCAATCTGTTCGATTTGCGGCAATTCCTGTCGGCGAAAGCCACCGTGGAGAGTATTGGACTGGTGGGCGTTCCGGGAATAACGGCTGAGGCTTCTAATTTGGAGATCGCCGTGAATCTATCTGCCGGGATCGTGCTCGATCTTGAAGTCATTGACTTCCTGGCGAGTTTCCCAGACCAGGATTGGACCGGCGATTCAGTTGTCGATGGTGATGGCTTTGCCGTTCCCGCCGGCGCGGATAGCGTAATCCTTGATTTTAATTCCTTGCTGATAAAGGCCTTCGGATCAGTTCGAATCGGTGTCGAAACAGGGGGTGAATCATGGTTTGGAATCAACGGTGACCTCGACTTTGAGTTGAGCTCCAACCATCTGCAGGCATTTGTCAATGGGCAGCTCTTTATCGGGCCGGAATCTTCTCCCTTCGTCAGTTTAAGCACAACAGGGCTGTTCATCGTTAATGGAGATGGTGCCGCGATGAAACTGGACGCCTCTCTCGACCTTGGTTTGGGCGCCGACGTGGGCATTAACTTGAATGCAGATTTCTCAGTCACCTTTAATACAAGCAGTCAAAACATCAGTTATGTGATTCCCGATGGCTTTATTTCGGTGCCTGATGAATCCACGGATGGTGCCGGCAATCGCATCCTCGTGATTCCTGGTGCGCCGCCGATGAAAGGAGGGTCAGCAACTCCCTATCTGATGATTCAAGCCTTTGGAATGCTGGAGATTCTTAACTCCTTCAAACTTCATGGTAATTTCGGCTTCCTCGTCACAGGGAACGGGAATCTTGAGGTCACAATTGATGCGGCTATAGATATCATCGGAAATACACTCAAAGTAGATGGTGGGGCCGGGATTTACTTCGGTGACGATGCAGGCTTTGCAGCTGCCATGTCGCTGACCGTATCCTCCGGTGCTTTCGCTGGAGTCGGTTTTGAGTTGGGAGGCATCTACACCCTTAAAGTCAATACTTCGCCGCTAAACAGAACATTCGGCTTCAATACAGTGGCGGCGCGCAGCGCAGAGATCCTCTTCGCCGGACAATTGTCGCTGATCAATCTCGTCAATATAAACGGTTATCTTTCCATCAAAGTGGATGGAGTCGGCTTCAGCTTTGATGTGAATGGCTCCGTCGAAATCAAACCCCTGGGAACGTTAAATGCCAGCGGCTCACTTGACATTAGCGCAGCTGGAATTGTCGGAAGCTTGCAGTTGGGGGCAACTTCCGGAGCCTCATTGGGCTTTGGGGTGGTGAATTTTGAAGGACGTTTCCAAATTGCGATCAACACCACCACCTCGACCCAGCCAATACGGGTGCTGAATGTGCATTCGGGGTCCGGAGCTGTAGCAGGATTCAGGAATGAGAATGTAGCGGCACAAACGATTATCGTCAGCTTTGGGGGAGCCATAGGCGTGGGTCCATTCACCATGGATGGTGCTGCCACCATTGAGCTTGGTGCGAGCACGCTTGCAGTCGATGTCCGGGCTACTCTGGATATGCTCGGCTTTGGAAAGCTTTCGGTCAATGGTAACGCTGTGATTGGAGTTGCTTCGCCCTACTTTGCAGCCAACATTGGGCTTGGGGCCAACGTTCTGTCGATTGCTGGATTCCAACTTAGTGCGAACTTTACGTTGGAACTCGATACGCGCACCAGCACATACAAAGTCGACCTTGTCGGCAGTGTAAGTGCATGGATCTTCGAGATGAACGTGAATGCTTCGATTACCTACAGTGGAAATATCCTGCGGTTCGATTTCACTAGCAGCCTTGGATGGGGTCCTTTCAATTTCAGTGTCTTTGGTTATGCTCAATCAGACGGACAGTTTTCCATCACCATGCAAGCTGGAGTGAATGAATCCGTGAATCTTGGTCTCATTCGTGCCAGCTTCCATTTCGATGTTACGCTAACAGTCAGCAATTCCGGGATCTTTGGATCCCTGTCTGCGGGTGGATCTGTCGAAGTTTATATTCCGATCTGGGGTTGGGAGGGCATCTCTGCATCCATCGGCGGATCCGTTGATGTGAATATTAACACGGGCCAGGTGAAGATTTCCGTCGCCTTGGGTTCTAGTTCCGTAAGCCGGGAGGTTCAGGATGAGGACGCGAACGGAAATAAGCTTTTCGTGGATGACCTGAGTAAGCCGATCTTCGATGAATTTGGGGATTTGATTGGCTACGAGCAAATGCCCAAAATGGTCACTAAATCAGCCGGAACGGACGGCGAAGAGTTGTTTTCATTCACTATTGGTGGCCAGGCTCCACCGGCTTTGGCAAGTGTCAGCGGAGGTGTGCTTACACTGAATACAAGCTACTCGAATCATTACACATTACGCACCAGCGGATCTACTGTGCATGTCGGTGCGATCGGCCTCGATCAGACATACAGCGGTGTAAACAAGATTTTTGCGAGCTTTGGTAACGGGAATGATTTCATCTCCATTACTGGAACCGGCACTATGCCTGTAGAAATTCATGTGAGCGGGGGTAACAACACGATTCTCGTGAACATAAGCGGTGACGCTTTAATATACGGCGGCCCTGGTAATGACACCATTGTTACTGGTGCTGGAAACGATATCGTTCATGCTGGCGGGGGCAATAACTCCATTTCCACTAATGCTGGCAATGACATCATTTATGGTGGCGACGGTAATGACTCGATAAATGCTGGTTCCGGTGATGACATCATTTACGTTGGATCAGGCAACAACGTTCTTAACGGGGGGTCAGGCAATGATACTTACATATTCACAGGCGATTTCGGGAATAATTTTATCGTAGAGACAGATTCCACAACCGATGTTGATACCATTGATCTTTCGGCAGTGACTGCCAATATCACCTTCGATCTGGGGGCTTCGGGTCGTAATGTTGTCACCGCCGGATCAAACTCGATTATAGACAGCGACCAGCGGATCGAAGTTTTTGTGGGTGGATCGGGCAATGATACATTTAATGTCACTGCAACCAACAACAACGACATTACTCTAAGGGGGAATTCTGGTGATGACACCTACAATATTCTTTTGGGAGCATTGGCAGGTGATGTCATTATTGACGATCAGGTCAATAACACCGATTACGATGTGCTAAACGTTTCAACACCTTTGGCCGCAACCCTGACTGTCTCCCACACTGCCGGTGATTCCAAAATCTCGCAGAGTGGCAATGTCGTGAGATATGCTCATGATTACCATAACGTTGCCGCAATCAATATCAACGCGCTCATTGCGGATGTTCAAATAACGGGTAACGGAGGGATCGGAGCAAAGAAGATCGATCTTGAAAAAGAATTTACCATCCAATCCAAATTCCTCACCTGGGACGGGTATGTGAATGCCGGCTTGATTGATTTTCAGACGGAAGAAGGCATCACTATCCATCATGATTTGATAGCTCGCAACAACGGACCTGTTACCCTTAATGTGGCTAAAGGCGACATAAAACTGCACGAAGGCATTTACAGCTCTGCGGGCAGCACAAGGGTGGGGGATGGCTCCGGCGATATCACGCTTATCGCTCAAAAGGGGTCTGTGCTGACAGACGCCAAAGGCTGGCTTCGGGACGATGGAACCTTCGAGGCCGGAAGTTTTCCACTTAATCTTGATTGGGCACTGCGCAACAGCCGTTTTAATGCCGGGTCTATCAATTCGGATACACTGGAAATTACAATTGCCGGCGCACAGAGCTTTGAGGAAACCCTTTTCCTGGCAAACGGAACGACAATTCGCCAAGGAAACGGTGCCCTGATCGCATCCCGAAACGGTTCACTGAATATTTCTGCATTCAATCAGATCGGCCACGATACGGTTGGTGCCTTTCATGTAAGTCCACTATCGATATTTACGAATGTTCGCTCCGTCACACTTAATAGCACGAATTTGCAGAATGCAGCTTTGATTGAGCTTGACGATATTGTTGTCGGCGGAGACTCGTCGATTGGAAAGCTTGACCTCATCAGTCTATTGGGAAGAGCAGAGGTCCACATACCCGTAAATGCTTTTGATAAGCCGGTCTTTTTCTCAGGCAATCAGCTTGAAATTCTCAATACCGTTACGACATCCGATAATATCTTCATTGCGACCACAGATAAACGTTTGCCGATTGTAATCGTTCCCAACCTCGCATGGATTGGAAATAATCCAGAGGCAAACTCCGGTATGATTCTTGACCAGAATGAAATGGATCGACTGCTTACGCCACGAACGGTGTTCATCGGGGCAGAAGAGCTGACGAACCACCTCGTGCTGGGCGATGGCAACGGTACAGCGATTAAGTTTAGCGCTCCAAGTGTTTTCCTGCGTGGCGATACCATTCATGTTCGTAACGATATTTCGGCTAAAAACCTGGTATTCTTCGGCGATGGCAACACCGTAACCTTGTCGGCCAATATCACGGATTCGGAATCCATTTCCTTCAACGATACGGTAGAGGTCGACGGCACGCGGGTCGTGCAATCAGACGGGCAGATAACCTTTGGAGCACCGGGATTGAAAGCCAAAGGCAACGGAGGTGGAGATGATGATCTGACCCTCAATGCGGGTGGAGCGATCGTAAGCACACTGGCCTTTGGAGATTCCATAAAGCCGCTGCGTGACTTAACTTTGAATTCCTCCAGTTCGATCAATATGACGAGTGTCGATATAACACGTGATCTTCGAATCACGGGCGGTACCTCCGTCACCTTCAATGGTAATGTGAACATTGGCGGTAACCTGATTGTATCCGATGTGGATCAGCTGAATTTTAATGGAGACCTTAATGTTGCCGGCACCATTACTATTGTTACCACGAATGGCAGTATGACCTTCAGCGGCGATGTCACAAGTGGCGGTTTTGTGGAACTGACGGCTCCGGTGACTCAGAACATCAATTTCGGTCGCACGCTGACAGTTAATAACGGCAACTCAGATGTTACCATTCACCAAGTGAACAATCTCAACTTTGATGATGATGTGGTTGTTCGTAATTTTACCCAGATTGCTGGTAATGGCTCGACGACCTTCAGACGCGAATTAATTGCCAATAAGGACGTATCGATCAATACCACCGATCAGATTCGCTTCCGTGATGAACTGACAGTAGCCGACAACGTCGTATTGAACGCGCAACGAATCAGTCTGGAAGATACCGTGCTCGTTGGGGATGACTTCACTGTAATCATTGTCGGAAATATCCCAGCCACTGACTACATAATCGATTTCAATGATTCACTCACTGTCGGCGGGAACCTCACGCTCACCGGACTCGATCGGGTAACGGTTGACCGCGATGCACAAATTGGTGGTAGAGTGGACATCGAGACTGTTTCCGGTGGGATCAATTTCAAAAGGTCGCTGACTTCAGGTAAAAACATTACTCTCGAGACTTCGAATACCGCAGATATTGCCATCGGCGAAACTTTGTCGGTGGAGTCTGGTAACTCCGACTTCCATATCGTGAAAACCAGAAACTCTACCTTCAGCGGCAGCGTGAATGTCCGTAATCTGACCGTCTCCAACGCCAGTGGAACTGCTACCTTTAGTCAGCAGATCACCGCGAACGATATCTATATAAAGAGTGCAATCGGGATAATCATGGCGAATACCGTGACGATCACCGGCAATATGACTCTGTTTTCAAATCAGATCAACTTCGGTAGTAACACGGGCAGCATCAACGGAACGACAGGGTCTGTCTTGACCTTGGCTCCCTACAGCCCCTCTGCGGCGACGTCTATAGACATCGGATCTCCCGTCTCCAATAGTGGCACTCTGGATATATCGGACCAGGACATTCGTGCCATGGCGACCAATTGGGACAGAGTCGTGATAGGTCACTTGAACACCGGAATGGGAACTGTTCGCGTTGGAACCTTGCTCGTGAGTCAGACTTCATCCTTGCGCAACACTTTCCAAATTCATGGTGGAAGCGTCGTGGTGGAAGAGGAGATTGAATTTGCAACAACCGGCGTTGATTATCTTCTACTTAAGGCGAACGACCCGTTTGGTAACGGGGTAACAGTTAATGCCGTCATCGGCAGAGAGAGCACCGTGCGCACCGATTGGATTCGTATCGAGTCGCAGGCAGATGTTGTTGTCAATGCGCCGGTCTATGCCAATAACCGCATTTCGATCGCTGCAGGCTTTGATGCTGATGGCGATTCACTAAATGATTTTGGTAATATTGTCGTTAACGGTTATGGCAGCAACACCGGACTCCTGGCGACGACGAACACCGTTGCCAACGGTATTATTGAGCTGGTTACTGGATCTCAGGCCGGTAATATGATCTTCTGGGATACCACCATCTCTGCCGCAGGTGGTGATTCAGCGATCAAATTATACTCTCCAGCGGGTTCGATTGACGGCCTCAATGAGCTTAGTACCTTGTCTGCCAATTCATTGGCAGTGGATGCGGAGGGTAGTATCGCGCTGAACACCGAGGTCAGTGAAATTCGCCAGGTTTCCATCAATTCTCGCAACAATATAGCCGCCATCGACTCCAATGTTTTCTTCGGCGCTGCCGATAAGTCCCTCGAAGGTCTGAAAAGCGCAAACGGGAATATCTCCCTCGTCAACAAAGGCAGTTTGACCATCCGCAGTGCCAGCGGTGGCGTAGTTGCTGGCAATGGCAATATCAGCATTTCCCTGACCGGCGCGACCAGCGACTTGACGATCAACGATGCTTTGATGGCGGCAAGCATTGTCGAGCTTACTGCCCCCAGGAATATCCTTCAAAACAGTGATATAACCAGCGCCACTGGACCAGTCGACCTAACGGCTGACACAGGCAGCATCACCATGCAGGATGGAGTGACAACCACCGCCGTCGATGGCAGCGCCACTGGCGACGTAACGCTCATCGCAGGCACAAACATTGCACTTAGTGTCATCCATGCCGACGGAACGGTCGACCTGACCGCCACCTCAGGCAAAATTACCGACAATCTTTCAACCGAAGATCTCAACATCCTCGGTGGGTCCACCAAGCTGATTATGACTGCCGGTACGGGCATCGGCGGACCGGGCGACGCGGATCTCGATACCCTCGTCGCCAGCTTGACGGCGAAAACCACGGTTTCCGGCGGCATTCACATCGACGAGCGCAATGGCCTCCTAATTGCCGGCTCGGTGACCACCGCCGGAAACGGACCGATCCTTATCTCCCTGCAAGACGGCAATTTGACCGTCAACAATCCAGTCAGCGCCAACGGCAGCGGGAACATCCTTCTGGAAGCCTTGGACGGTTCCATGGTGATCAGTGCAGCGCTCAGCAGCGCTACCGGCCACATTACCCTCTTTGCCAAAAACAATATGACCCTTGCAGCGGGTGTATCCGTTTCCACCGCTACGGCGGGTACGATCTCAATGGTCGCTGAAACCGGTGATCTGAGCATGAACGGATCCGCAACCGTCACCGCGACCGATTCCTCGATTAGGATCCAGGCCGAGGGCGATATCCACCTCGGCAACATCAATGCGGGCAATCTGGGCCGGGTTTCGATCGTGTCGCAAAGCCACTCCATTTTCAATGCAACCGGATCCACCTTGAACGTCTCCGCAAAGGATCTGCGGATGGAAGCCGACCGCGCCATCGGCACTGCTCTGAATCCGCTGACCCTCGCCGTTGATAATCTGGCCGCATCCGCCAAATCGAATCATATCAGCTCCAAAGGTATTTATCTGGCACAGATCGGGGACTTGGTGATCACGGAAATTGCCCCGGTTGAAGTGCAGCTTGTCGATGCCGATAATGAACAGACTGAATTAGCTGATTCTACCCCGCTCGCGGATTTGCGCACCGGTGATAATGGGTCCATCGTCTTGCGCGCGGAAGGCTCCATAACCCTCAATGACGGTAATGAAAATGGCGGAGCCGTTGTTGCCAATCAATCCGGGAACATTCTCATCCGGGCGACCGGGGCAACCGCCGACCTCACCATCAATGGCAACGTCCTCTCTACTACCGGCCACATCACCCTCTACGCCGAAGGTTCCATCGCCCAAAATGCCAATGTCACCACCGGAGCGCCGGGCACCGTTTACATCTCGGCCGAAGAAGGCCATTTTACCATGGATGCGGATGCGGTAGTCACGGCAACCAATTCCTCCATCATCGCCCGTACGGGCGGGGATGCCACCTTAGGCCTGCTGACGGCCAGCCATGTATCCAGCCGCTCCTACGAGGGTTCTATCTTCAGCGCGGATGGCACGTCCATGAATGCCACCGCCACCGATCTGCGCCTCCAGGCCGGAAAGGCAATCGGCACGGCTGACGCACCGATTTTGACCACAGTGGATCATCTGACCGCACACGCCAAAAGCAACTCGGCGGATGAAAAAGGACTCTACCTGAACAACGCAACCAGTGTGATCGTCCGCGATGTGGAAGTCACCGTTCAGCAAGTCCTGACCGATGCCACCACCGCCGAAGTCACCGAAACCAGTCAATCCGATCTGGTCACCGGAAACGATGGAGACATTGCCCTGACCACAGTGGATGGAACCATCACGCTCACCGATGCCAATGCCAGCGAATCCGCAATCAACGCCGTCGGCAGCGGTGAAGTCATTCTCGTAGCCAACGGCAACGACCGGGACATCATTGCTCAAAATAATGCGGATATCCTCGGCGGCACAGGAGACATTACTCTGACCGCCAACCGCAACATTGTTCTCGCAGCAGCTAACGTTGACGTTGTTACCGCCGGGGATGCAGAAATTTCCCTTACCGCAACAAACGGTTATATCCTCATGACCGATGGCTCGACCATCGTCAATGAGGACGGGGACATCGACCTCCACGCACTTACCCATATAGATGTTTCGCAGATCCAAAGCACCACGGGTGATCTCTTCCTCCATGCCGAAACCGGAACCATCCGGGATAACACCGCTCTGGAAGAAGCCAACCTCGTTACTGGCGGAACCGCACATTTGAAGGCTGCCACCGGAATTGGCGCAAATGCCACCCAGGAACAGGATCTTAATACCAGCGTTGCCGGCCTGACCGCCCTCAACACCGGTTCTGGCGATATCATCATCCAGGAAGAAACCGGCTTCACTCTAACCAATGATGAAGAGCTGACCCTCGGCGGTGTGGTCAACAATGCCATTGGCGGCGACATCCGGATTCTGACGCTGGCCAACCGGATTGGCGTAGATGGCGAAGTTCGCACCGCAGCCGCCAATACCGGCACCGATTATGGACACATTGCCCTCCGCGGAATGGCCGTGGGCACCGAACTGATAGTTAATGCCGCAATCACAGCGACCAACGGACATATCACCCTTCGTGCCAACGATCGGATTGAATTCTCCGCACCCGTCAGTGCCGATCAAATCGGCACCATCCTCGTCGTCGCCCCTTCGGCTACGGCTGAAATTCTCGTCCACAACGATGCTGTGGATACCTTCGGGGCCCTGGTCACCGAAAATCAAAACATCATCGTCGAATCCGGCAACAACGCTCAAATCACCGGAATCCATGCCGGCACCGCCACCGTTGAAGTAGCGGTTGTCAACGGAGCGATCACCAGCGGTGGCCATGAAAACCTTCGCGATATCGTTGCCCAGAATCTTCGTTTGCGGGCCCAGGCCGGAATTGGCAACGCCGCCGATCCGATGCGGATCGATGTTTCCACCATCGCCGCCTACACCGTAGAAGGGCCGATTCAGATTACCAACCTCGGCTCCCTGACCATCGATACCGTCGCCGTTGTCGGGGTCATGGACGTTCTTTACGCATCCGGCTTAACCTCCTACGGTTCAATGGCTCCCGGAAGCGATCAACCCATCAGCGATATCCGTGCCGATGGAGACATCCTCATCCTATCCGAAACCGGATCGATCACCATCAATGATGGAGTCAACGATAACGGCATCGGCATCCAATCCCAAGGCGGTAGCATTGTGGTGGAGGCCGCCACCTTCATCGATCAGAATGCCGATATCCTCACCAACGAAACCGGAACGATTTCGGTGGAAGCAAAAGACGGCAATGTCACCATGCTGGACGGAACCACCACGCAAACGGTAACGGGCACAATCACCTACACCGCTGCCGGAGACATCTTCCTTTCCCTCCTGGAAAGCACCGCTGGCGGCAATGTTACTGTCGATTCTGGAGACCGGATTCGCGACAATACGCTACTTGAAGAACCGAACATTCGCACCACCGGTCTTGCCACCTTGCTGGCAGTCAATGGCATTGGTGATGTCGGCGTTGAGGACATCAATCTCGATGTTGGCTCTGTAACCGCAACCAACACCACTAGCGGACGCATGGTGCTGCGCGAAGTGGACACCCTCGAAATTGCTCCGACCGGTTTGACAACCCAGGGTGGCAATGGGGATATCATCGTGACCGTGAACGCAGGTAATTTGACCGTCAATGGACCGATTACCGCCCATGGCAGCGGAAATATTCTTTTCGAAACACTGGCTCTTGACGCCGACATCACGGTAAATGCCAGCATCCTCAGTGACAGCGGCAACATCTCGATCATCGCTGGTCAGGACGTAACCTTCGCCACCACCGCCAATGTGGTCATCGCCGGCGCCCCGGGAACCATCGATGTCGAAGCGGTAACCGGCAGCATCGACCAGCTTTCGACCCTCGCTCTGCAGACCGACGGCAGCAACATCATGCTCAAGAGCGCCATTGATGTGAAGATCGGTGTCATCGACGCCCGCCTCAACAGCGACCGCGCCGACAATACTTTGGATGACCAGTCCAGCTGGGGTAACATCGCCATCACCGCCACCGCCGGATCGATTCTCGACAACAAGGACCGCGCCGAAACTGCCATCAACCTCTACGCCAACGGTGCTCGCCTCGAAGCCAAGACTTCCATCGGCATCGTCGGTGAAGATACAGATAATGCGATCGAGACCGAACTGTCCACCATGAGCGCGGTTACGACCGCCGGCGGAATCGGCAGCAGCATCCACATCGTCGAGTCCACCGACATTGCCGTTGACACCGTTTCCACTTTCAGCACCCACCGCGTCGCCGGTGATGCTACCACCAGCGACACCACCGTAGAATCCCTTTCCGACCTGGTAACCGCTGGCAACGGCAACATCATCCTGCAAACCCTAAGCGGTAACATTACCCTGAACGAAGGGGTAGGCGGCATCGCCGATGCAGCGGTCTCGGCCAACGGCAGCGGCAACGTGCTGATCGAAGCCCTCGACCTCTCCACCGACATCACTGTCAACGCCCGCATCCTCAGCGACAGCGGCAACATCTCCATCATCGCCGGTCGCGACGTAAGCTTCGCCACCACTGGCAACGTCGTCATCGCCAACGCCCCGGGAACCATCGATGTCGAAGCGGTAACCGGCAGCATCGACCAGCTTTCG
>JAFIGG010000077.1 GCA_020831485.1 Opitutales bacterium | reverse complement strand
ACCAGCAGGAGTGGACAGCTGCTCAATGGCAGGTCATCCAATGAGCTTTCCCGCATGGCCGCACTGGCCAGCCATCCATCCGGGTGCTCGCGGTAGGCCGCCTTGCGGAAGACATCGCCATCCAGCTTGACCGCCTCCGTTCCGGATTTGGCCACCCTGTCGAGCAGGGCGTAGTCTTGTTCATCGCGGAAAAAGTCCTCGGCAAAATAGACTGCTTCCAGTTCCCAGCCAGAGGCCATTGCCCGTTCAAGCTCGCGCTTTCCTTCGATCAAAAAACGTTGTTGGCGCCGGCGATGGGTGCCTTCGCGCAGGCGTACCAGGTTCTTTATGCGTGGGTTTTGCAGGCTTGTGATAGATGAGAAGGACATAGGTGCTCCGCTTCAACGATACTGAAGGGCTTCATTCCGCAACGAAATGGTCACGATGTCACCTGAAATTAACACCGACGGCATCCGATTCCGCTCGATTCTTTGCTTCAAAGGATCATTTTATTTCTTTATGCGCTCGCAAGACGAGTTTTGCCCCAAAGCTTTTGAGTCGTTGAACCCTGCCGATGCGATTGGTAATCGCTGGCTTCGTGGCCTTGCCCGTGGCCTTTGCTGGCTCACGGAGCCATTCCTGAAAGTGAATTGTCTGGACCGCACCTATCAGGCCCTGCGGCAGCGGCTCAACTCTGAGCAGGCCTTTTTTGAAACGGCGATGGATGTCGTGAATGCCCGCCTCCAAGTCAGCGAGCGGGACCTCGAACGCATTCCAAAGGAAGGGCCGGTTATTGTTGTCTGTAACCATCCCTTCGGTGGGCTGGATGGCATAGCGGCCGGCGCCCTGCTGCAACGCGTGCGTCCCGACAGCAAATTGATGGTGAATTTCATGCTCGGCCGTCTGGAAGGCATGGGGCCACACGTCATTCAGGTAGATCCTTTTGGAGGGGAAGGTTCCAAGAGCCGCAACCTCAAAGGCCTGCGCGAGTGCCTGAGTTGGCTTAAGCAAGGCGGTTTGTTGGCCACCTGGCCCGCTGGAACGGTTTCCCACCTGCATCTGCGCAAGCGCCAGGTTACGGATCCACAATGGGCGGAGAACCTTGCCATACTGATCCGCCGCAGCAAGGCGACGGTCGTGCCTTTGTACATCCCTGGACGCAACAGCTGGCTTTTTCAGCTCGCTGGCTGCCTGCACCCACGGCTGCGGACTTTGCTCCTGCCAAGGGAGATGATGGCCCGCAGGGGTTCGGAAATTGAAATCCGGGTTGGCCGTCCCATCAGCGCTGCCCGACTGGACCGCTTTAGTAGTGACCGCCAGATGATGGACTACCTGCGGCTCTGCAGCTATATACTGCAGAGCCGGAAAGTCGCGGAGCGGGTTTCTTTTCGCCAGCGCTTTCATCGTCGTCATTCCGAGGGCAAAGCCATTGCCGCCGCACAACCACCGGAGGCTCTGCAGGCCGAGATTGATCGCTTGCCGGCTGCGCAAAAGCTCACTGAACATAAAGAATACGCCGTCTATTACGGCCGTGCCCATCAGATACCACGCCTGTTGATGGAGATCGGTCGCCTGCGTGAATTGACCTTTCGAGCAGTGGGAGAGGGCACCGGTAAAGCCGTCGACCTCGATCCTTTCGATCAAAGCTACCTGCACCTCTTTCTATGGAATCATGCCCAATCCGAATTGGTCGGTGCCTACCGGCTGGGGCCGACGGATGAAATCCTGCCAATTCAGGGTAAGCGTGGCCTCTATACGGCGACCCTCTTCCGCTACCGCTCGGAAGTGTTGCGGCACTTGAATCCGGCGCTGGAATTGGGACGGTCATTCATTGTCGAGGCCTATCAACGCAAGCACATGACCCTCGGCCTCATCTGGCGAGGAATTGGAGAATACATTGCCCGCTATCCCCGCTACGCCATCCTCTTTGGCCCAGTCAGCATCAGCCGTGAATACCAGAGCCTGTCCAAGAACCTGATCGTGCATTACCTCAAGGAGACCAATCTGGACCCCGCTCTGGCCAACAAAGTCAAAGCCCGTAAACCACCCCGCTCGCGGTTTTTTGGATCTCTCGACCGAAGCTCCTTCAGCCAATCGGTTCGGGATATCGAGGACGTCTCCGCATTGGTTTCCGAAATTGAGCGTGAGGTGCGCGGCGTGCCCGTGCTCCTGCGTCACTACCTGAAGCTCAAGGCCACCATGCTCAGTTTCAACGTCGACCCCGATTTCAACGACTGCATCGATGGCCTCGTCCTCGTGGATTTGCGAGCAACCCCCGTCAACGCCCTCGAACGCTACATGGGTAAAACGGGATCCCAGTCCTTTCTGTCCTACCACGAAGTCCGCCAGCCGGAACCCGAGGTGACCAGCGTCGTCGGGATGTAGAAGCTAGATGGCGGAATGATGGAATGATGGATCGGTGGATCGGTGGATCGGTTGGAATGGTTCGGTGTTGGAGCCCGGCCTTTGGGCCGAAGGTGGATTGGGATGTTTGGATTGATGAAATTGTGGATTGTTTAGGCTTCGGGGGCCCGGACGCCCTCGTCCGGGACATGGAAGTCAAAGAGTATTTAGGCCTCGACCGACCGGATGCGCCGACTGCGGAAACCCGAATCTATTACCGGGGAATAAAAAGCATGCGCATCTGGGTTCTGGGGTTGGGTGCGGTCTACCATTTCTGGTTGATGCTGGATCCGGATCTGGCGATCTGGGCATACCTTTTTATGGCACTGTTTGCCACCGTCATCGCGGGAATTCTCCTGTATTTAAAATTGAATCGACAGGCACATAGACAAGCACAGATTTTTCTGCTGGTCAGCTGTCCGATGGGAAGTATTGCTTTTCACAAGGCCTTCGACATCAGTCAGACCAGCCTTGCTACCGGTTTGTTTTTCCCTGTGTGGCTAGTATTGGCGGTCGTGCTGCTCGTGCGGCTACCGGTCTTTCGCCGCCGTTTCGACGAATCGAAAAAGTTACCTTCGAATTGGATTCCGTTGCAAGGCGATCAGTAGCGCCACGGCTTTAGCCTGGCGACCGGGGCTCTACGGCTTTGTGGATTCCGCATCCTGTTCTTCCTTTGCCCGGAGTTCACGAATGAAGCGGATGGAGTCTATTTGTCTGGCAGAATCCACTATCGATAGGAGAAGGATTCCCACTATCACGAAAAATATGGTCTTCTCGCTATCGGTCACGTCGAGCCATCCCGCGAGGAAAACTATTGGCAAGGTGAAGCTCATCGTCCAGATTAAGCTCCTTAGCTTTCCGAATTGCTCATCAGCTGCTTCAGTCGAGTCGATCTTTTGGATCCATTTTCGGATGGGTTGGCGTGCGAGAACGCTGTAGAGCGCCTGTCCAATTACCACTAGGGCGAACAGCGTGAAAAATCCGAGCATGATCAAATCGAAATTATCCATTGTAGGTTCAGGATTTGATTGGTTACTTAACAAGTAAATATTTAATTATAACAATATTATAGATGAATGAGAATTACGCCCAAAGCATTGCGTTGATTTTTAGGTCGCCTGACCGGGGCTGTATTCAGCACTCTGCAGGCTGATTCAATGAACCGTATTCTGTTTGAGACTCAGGCTGAAAGCTATCGTCTGGCGAGTGGAGATCCCCGCTTGGCGCATGCGCGTGGAGTGCTGCGGGCGAAAGTCGGGGATGTGCTGGATGTTGGAGTGGTGAATGGGCCTGCGGGGAAGGGAAAGGTGGTCGAGCTGAATTCCGATGCGCTGACGTTGTCGGTAGAGTGGGGCGCGACACCGGATACCTTGCCACCGATTCATTTGCTGGTGGGGATGTCGCGGCCGCAGACGATGCGGCGGATTTTGCAGGAAGCTGCGACTTTGGGCGTTGCGGCGCTGCACATTGCGTCGGCGTCCCGCAGTGACCCTGCCTACCGGCAGAGCCGCCTGTGGAAGGATGAGCAATGGCGTTCCTACCTGATCGCCGGCGCGGAGCAGGCCTTCGACACCCGGATTCCTGAATTGCATTTGCACGACGACCTCAATGCGGCCTTGAAGAGCCTGCCGGAACCCGCAACACGGATCGCGCTGGACGTCTATGCCGAAGCAAAGGCTTGGAGCCTGTTTAGCGAAGAGAGCCCCGCAGTCGTTCTGGCCATCGGACCCGAGCGCGGCTGGACCTGTCCCGAGCAACAATGGTTCAAGGATCAATCCTTTCAATCCATCCGCCTCAGCGACCGCGTCCTACGCGTCGAAACCGCAGTCGTTGCCGCACTGACCCTGGTGCAGGATCGCTTAGGTTTGCTCGGTTGAGATGGGTAAGGTTCTAGTTTTTCTTGATTTTCTTATCAGGAAGCGGCATATTATTGGAAAATCCGCCCTGTTTGAACCGAATGCTGACGCAGCGCGTCAGAGCTGATGTAGGTCAAATGGGGCGTTTTTGTTGGGCTTGTTTTCCTTTGGCTGTTTCGACCCTGTGGTGTTTTGGCCTGAAATTCCAATGTAGGTAGGGGTCTTTCCAATAACCTGCGGGGTATTCGCTCAGTGCCGTAGAAATTCCGACATTGAAATACTGTTTACCTGTGATTCTACAGATCTCGCGGCGAATAAACTTGTACAACTGCTCTTTTGCAACCGTCCGCTTGCCACGGTGCTTTTCCCCATAAGGTATCGCCTTATGTTTTTCGTTGAGCCGAAATGACATGGCACCGAGTACGACATCTGCGCATTGGAGCAGAATGTGTTGTTTGGAATCAACTTCAGTAACATCGCTTTCACGGATGCTTAGTCCAGCTTTTCGAATCTGACTGTTGGCACCAATTGCGGCTATAAAACCACGAAACTGAGCGAGCTTTTCGCGCGACTGATCCGGCAATTGATCGAGATAAAAGCGCAGGCGAACCCCATTTGGATGAGGTGGTATATAGCGGAGACCGAAGCCATGTTTGAGGAATTGATAATACAAAATGAAATACTCGTTCTTTTTGTGTTCGAGTGTCAGATTGGTGGGCTCATGGATATTCTGGCGGAACATAATTCGCATGCGAACCTGACCTTCCGCTATGATGTTAAAAAACTCATTGATGAGTAGCTGATAGCGGGCCACGTCGTATGGACTGACCTTCGACCATTTAACCTCAGACTGAATGCCGGCGGTTGATTTCGCACGGAGGAGTCGGGTTGAGACTCTTTGCCAAGCAGAGCCTCCAACGATTACACCACCGAAAAAATTGGAGTAAAAAGAACCATTCTGATCTGATTCGTCACATAGGATTATGTATTCATTTTCCATCTAAATGAAATGCTTGATGCGTAGATTTTTGAATCTCACTGCAAACTTAACCCAGTGTAGCGCTGTTGGCTGTCGGCGTTTTGCACGGCCATAGCGTAGGCTGCGGGGTCGCCGATGAGGATGACTTTGCGGCGGCCGCGGGTGAGGGCGGTGTAGATGAGGTTGCGCTGGAGGAGGAGGAAATGCTGCTTCAGCAGGGGAATGATAACGACCGGGAACTCGCTGCCCTGGGATTTGTGAATGCTGATCGCGTAGGCGAGGTTGACGTCGGTGAGGTCGGAGCGCTGGTAGAGGACCTCGCGGCCTTCGAAGTCGGCCTGGACCTCGCCGGCACCGGCGTCGACGTGGACGATGCGGCCCATGTCGCCGTTGAAGATGCCCAGGTCATAGTTGTTGCGCATCTGGATGATTTTATCGCCCACCCGATAGGTGGTCGCTCCGAGCTGGATTCCGTGGCCTGAAGGGTTCAGGGCTTTCTGCGCTTCGTTGTTAAGGGCGGCGATACCGACGCTGCCCCTGTGCATGGGCGCGAGAATCTGGATGTCCATCAGCGGATCGTTTAATCGCGCGCCACAGAGCTGCGGTTGCTGCAGCAGGGTCAGAACGTGGCGCATGCACTGGTCGGGATCGGTGCTGGGGATGTAGCAGAAGTCGAGGCGCTTATCGAGCTCCTGCGGACTGGCGGCGGCCTTGGCAGGGATGTTGCGCTGGCCATCGAGGATGGCGTGTGCGGCGAGCACGATGCCCGACTGCTTGCGTTGGCGAAAGATCTGCTGGAGCACGGTCGTCGGGTAGTGGCCGCTGTCCATGAGGTCCTTGAGCACCTGGCCGGCGCCGACGCTCGGCAGTTGGTAGCGGTCGCCCACCAGCAGCACATGGGCGGAGGTTGGGATCGCCCGGAAGAGGTTCGCGGCCAGCAGGGTGTCGAGCATGCTGACCTCGTCGATGATGATGAAGTCGGCATTCAGCGGCCGGTCCTCGTTCATCGTGAAGCTGCCGACCGCCGGATCGAATTTCAGCAAGCGGTGCAGAGTGCTGGCGCGGTGGCCGGTGGTTTCGGTCATTCGCTGAGCCGCGCGCCCGGTGGGCGCGGCGAGCAGAATCCGTGTCTTCTTGGCCTTCAGAATACGCACCAGGGCCTGCAAAATCGTGGTTTTTCCCGTTCCGGGACCGCCGGTAAGGATGCTCAGCTTGCTCTCCAGCGCCATGCGGATGGCCTGCGCCTGTTCCGGGGCGAAGCCAAAACCCGATTGTTCCTCAGCCCAGGCAATGGCCCGGTCGATGTGAATCGGTGGCAGCTGACCTGTATTGCTGCACAGCCTTTTTACCGCCTGGCCGATACGTTCCTCGGCCCGCGCCAGGTAGCGCAGCTGCCAGAATTCGCCCTCTTTGGGGTGGGCGGAGAGTTCGCCGGAGCGTTCCAGTTCGGGAATCCGGGCCGCCACCGCCTCCGGATCGACCTCAAGCAATTCCGCAGAGCGTTCGATCAGGTCTGCCTGAGGCAGGCCGGTGTGGCCTTCTTTTTCCATTTCCTTCAGCAGGTGAACCACTCCTGCGTCTATCCGGTCTGGCGAAGCGTTGCCAAAGCCCAGGTTGCGGGCGATCTGGTCGGCGGTTTTGAATCCAATGCCGTCGATCTCGCGGGCGACCCGGTACGGTTCGTTGCGCAGGATCGCTTCCGCCTCGCCGCCGTATTTTTTAATTAGACGCAGGCAGTTGCGCACGCCGACGCCGTAGGTCTGAAGGAAAATCATGAGGCTGCGGTAGGCCTGCTGGCTGTCCCAGGATGCCTTGATCTCGCGTGCCCGCTTGGGGCCGATGCCCGGGACTTCGCGCAGGCGCCCCGAATCCTCGCTGATGATATCCAGCGTTTTGGCCCCGAAGGTATCGACGATTTTATCAGCGTAGACCTTGCCGATGCCAGGAACCAGGCCGCTGCCCAGGTATTTGCGGATGCCATAGACCGTAGCCGGCAGGGTCGAGCGGCAGCTGCTGACCTTGAATTGTTCACCGTGCTGGCGGTGGGTTTCCCAGCAGCCCTGCAGCTCCAGGGTCTCGCCGCACTGCACCTGGGGCAGGACGCCGGCAATCGTGACGCTGGAGCGTTGTTTGTCCGGACGGAGTTCGCCGACGCAGAATTGGGTTTCCGCATTGGAGAAGATAATTCGCTCGAGGACCCCCCTCAGCGATGTCTCCGCGCCAGCGCTCATTCAGAGGCGTGGGCTTCCGCCGGAACCCGCAGGTTGAAAACGGTGGCACCGAGCCCGTAGAGGGAAGTGAATGCGCCTTGTGCGCCGACGGTTTTGAGTTGCTCAAGGCTGTGTGAGCCAGTGGCCACCAGGTAGCGGTCCATGTCCAGCACCTCCGCCGCCTGCGCGTCGTAGGGGGAGTCGCCCACCATGCAGCTTTCGTTGGCCGCTGAGTCGAGCTCATTGAGCACATGGCGGGTGAACTCCGGCTGTGGCTTGCGCCAATCGGTGTCGCGGGCGCCGATGACCAGGTCGAAATAGTCGGACAGGCCAACGTGATCGATGATCTTGCGTGCGAAGCTGCCATCCTTGTTGGTGAATACTGCCATTTGCACACCCTGCGCCTTGAGGTGTTGCAGCAGCCATTCCGTCCCCGGCAGGATGTTGATTTCCTCATGCCAGATACGGTCGAAGTGTTCGCGAAAATGGGCGACCCCCGGCTCGACGCAGTCTTCCGGGACCAGCTTGCCGAAGGTAATCGGGATGGAACCGCCGACGGCGTGCAGCACGGTATCGAAATCCACCGGTTCGAGCCCCAGCTTGTCCATTGCGTACTGATAGCAGCGGTAAATGACCTGGAAATGGTCGATCAAGGTGCCATCGAGGTCGAAGAGCACCGTCTGGTAACGGTTGGTGGTCGATACATTGGCCATTGAGGAGTTAGAGAAAGCGGCCCCGCGAAGTCTGTCAATGGATTCGATTAACTCAGATTGAGGGGCCGCACGCTATTTTGAGATTGAGCCCCGGCGATGGGGAGATGATTTTCAGGGATCAATGACCTTTGACTTTAGCAGCTCGATTGACCGGTCCGGAACCGGTAGCCTCAAATGGAACAAATACGCCGGCAAGGACATCCTGCCGTTTTGGGTGGCGGATATGGATTTTCGCTCCCCGCCCTGCATTGAAGAGGCCCTGCGCGCGCGGGTCGACCATGGCCTCTTCGGTTACACCGTTCCCTATAAGTCGGCTGAAGACAGCGTGATCGATTACATGCGCGATGCCCACGGGCTGGAGATTCAGCGCGAGTGGATTGTCTGGATGCCGGGCCTGGTTCCTGCACTGAACACCGCATCGCGTGCCTTTGAATCGCCAGGTGACGGCGTGCTGACCTTTACGCCTGTCTATCCGCCGTTTCTGACGGCGCCGGAATGGCAGGACAAGGAACTCATTGCGCTGCCATTGAAGCTGGACGACGGACGCTATACCTTTGACTGGGAAAAGATGGAGGCCGCTGTGAAGCCCAACACGCGTTTGCTGCTGTTGTGCAATCCGCACAACCCAGTCGGGCGTGTCTTCAGTCGTGAGGAGTTGGAGCAGCTGGTCGATTTCAGCGAGCGGCACGACTTGATTCTGGTTTCCGATGAGATCCACTGCGACCTGATCCTCGAACCCGAATTGAAGCACCACTCCATTCTGTCCTTTGGCGAGCGGGCGGTGAAGCGCAGCCTGACGTTGATGGCACCGAGCAAGACCTATAATATCCCGGGTCTTTCGACGAGTTTCATCATTATCCCGAATCCGCGCCTGCGGATGCGCTTCCAGCGCGCCTCCCGGGGAATGATCACGGAGATCAATTGCTTTGGCTATGTTGGCTGTGAGGCGGCTTACCGGGGTGGAGAAGCCTGGCGCAAGGAACTGATTGAAGTGCTGCGCCGCAACCGGGACCGGCTCTACGCATTTGTCGCCGAGCGCATGCCGCGGGTCAAGATGGTGCCGATGGAAGCCACCTACCTGGCCTGGCTGGATGTGCGCGACCTGGGCTTGGATAAGCCCGCTGCATGGTTTGAGTCCCATGGCATCGGACTCAGTGACGGAGCTCTGTTTGGCACGCCGGGATTTGTGCGATTTAATTTCGGCTGTCCGTCGGAATGGATGGAGAAAGGTTTACAACGTCTGGGTGCTGCTTACGATGCCATTGAATAAGTGAACCGGCTGCAGCGATACATCTTTCTGGCGGTATTTGGCGCCTGCCTCGGCGGGGTGGGCCTGTTTGTGTTTATTCTGATTACCGGAAATGCGATGCGCGACATCCTTGGCTTGTTGGCCGACGGGCGCATTACCTTTTCGATCTTTTTCGACCTGCTGATGCTGCTGATGCCTTACGCGGTCTCCTTCGCCATGCCGCTGGGAATGTTGATCGGAGTGCTGGTGGTTTTCGGACGCTTGTCGGCGAATCATGAACTGACCGCCATGCGCGCAGCCGGTTTGTCGATCTGGTCGATTTCCGCTCCGGTTGTATTCATCGCGCTGTTGGGCAGTTTTGCTGCCGTCTGGATCAATGGCTACCATGCGCCGGAATCGCGCGCGGCTTATCGGGCAATCCTGGATGACATTGTGCGCACGGATCCTCTGCGCTTTATTATTCCGAACACCTTTATCCACGAATTTCCGGGCTACATCATTTATGTTGAGGAGCGGCGGGAGGAAACACTGCGTCACCTCTGGGTTTGGGAATTGGATGAGCAACGACGGGCCGTGCGCCTGCTGCGTGCCGAGGAAGGCCGATTCAGCTACGACGAGGCACAGGATTCCCTGATCATGACCATCCGCAATGGTTTTACCGAATTGCGGGATGAAGACGATCCGGACAACGTGCAGCGGATTCTGCCGACCCTTTCGTTCAACGATGCTCGAATTCGATTACCGCTGGACAACCTGCTGGGAGGTGGCCCGCGACCGCGAAGAATATCGACCCTCACTTTCCCACAGCTGGTCGAACTGCGCCAGGACTACAGGAGCGATCGCCTGCACCGGGCGGTCGGCGAGGAAGATGCGGATCTGCTTTATCGGGAGCAGATCCGTGTGCAGTATCACATGAGCCGGAATCTGGCCATGGCCTTCAGTATCTTTTCCCTTTCTTTGCTGGGAGTTCCCCTGGGGATTCAGGCCCGGCGTACGGAAACCTATGCCAACATGGGCCTGGCGCTGATGATCGCATTGAGTTATTACCTGGCGATGATCATCATTGGCTGGACCGAAGACAGTCCGGAGATACGTCCGGATATTCTCGTCTGGATGCCGAATTTTGTCTGTCAGTCGGCGGGAATAGCGCTATTGGTTCGGGCCAATCAGTCCCGTTGATTGGGCGTCTGGTTTTTATTTCCAGGCGATGAAGAAGCGGTCTCTGCCGCTGAAATCGGGTCGGCTTTCCCAGCGTGCGTAGCCCAGCTGTTTGGCTCGTTCGGCCAGTTGAGGGTGTTGGGCAATGCCCGTTTCGCAGGCCACCAGACCACCTGAGTTTAGGCGGGGCAGTGCCTGGCTCAGGATCTGGTATAAATCGGCCAGTCCATCCTCATCGGCCACCAGGGCGGATTTCGGTTCGAACTCACGGACTTCGGGCGCAGCCTCGTTCCACTCGGCTTCTGTTAGGTAGGGTGGGTTGGAGACGATCCAATCGAAATTGCCTTCAATCCCATCGAGCCAGTTGCTGTCCGTAAATTGAACCCGCCCGTCCAGTTGACAGTGGACAGCGTTTTCCCGGGCCAGTTCGAGTGCTTCGGCGGAAGCATCCGTAGCCAATATTTCAGCATTCTGCAGTTGCTTGGCCAGCGCCAGGGCAATGGCGCCGCTGCCGGTACCAAGGTCAATGATGCGCTGGGGCGGCGTGGTTTTTGCCAGGTTCAGCAGCAGTTCGACCAGTTCTTCGGATTCCGGACGCGGAATCAGTGCCCCCGGCCGGACCTTAAGTTGCAGTTCGTGAAAGCCGGTTTCACCCAGGATGTATTGCAGCGGTTCCCGTTTGGCCCGGCGGCGCACCATTTCCCGCATCGGTTCGAGTTCCTCACTGCTCAGCGGTCGCTCGAATTGCAGGTAGAGCTCCAGGCGTTTGCAGCCCAGACCATGAGCCAGAACCCATTCGGCATCGACCTTGGACTTTTCCAGGCCGGCCTTTTGAAAGTGCTCGGTCGTGCGTTTGAGAATATCGATAACCGTCAGCATCAGCGGCGTTCCAATAGTTCTTCGATCCGGACCTTTTGGTCGGCCTCCTGCAGGGCGCCAATGACCTCGTCGAGGGCACCCTCGACGATTTCAGGCAGGTTGTAGACCGTCAGGTTGATGCGGTGATCCGTCAGTCGACCCTGGGGGAAATTGTAAGTTCGGATTCGTTCCGAGCGGTCGCCACTGCCGACCTGATTCTTGCGGTTGGCTGCGTATTTGGCGGCCTCCTCGCGCTGGCGCGCCTCTAGCAGGCGCGAGCGCAGCACCTTCATTGCTTTGTTTTTGTTTTTCAGCTGCGAACGTTCGTCGGCGCATTTGACGATCATGCCCGTCGGCTTGTGCAGGATTTGCACCGCTGAGTCGGTGGTGTTGACCCCCTGGCCACCCGGGCCACTGGCGCGGGCAACGGTTATTTCAAGTTCGGACGGGTCGATCGCGACGTCCACCTCCTCGGCTTCAGGCAAGACTGCGACCGTGGCCGCCGAGGTGTGAATGCGGCCGCCGGATTCGGTAACCGGAACCCGTTGCACCCGGTGCACACCCGCTTCAAATTTGAGCTGGCGGTAAACATCGGTGCCGCTGATCAGGAATCCGATTTCTTTGAATCCACCCACTTCGGATTCGCTGACGTTCATCAGCTCGACCTTCCAGCCCCGGTTTTCCGCGTAGCGGTTGTACATCCGGAAGAGGTCGCCGGCGAACAGCGCCGCCTCGTCGCCTCCCGTACCCGCGCGGATTTCCACAATCGTGTTGCGCGAGTCGCTGGGGTCCGGCGGGATCATCAAGGCGAGTATCTCTTTATAGAGCTGTTTTTGCTGTTGCTTGAGTTGCGGCACTTCTTCGGCGGCCAGTTCCTGCAGGTCAGGGTCGGCCGAATCGTCGTCGAGCAGAGCCTGATTTTCAGCCAGGTCCTCGCTCGCCTTGGCATAGGCGGCATACTTGTCGGTCAGGTGGCTCAGCGTTTGCTGTTCCCTGGACAGGGATGCGGCCTTGCGGGCATCGTTGTAGAAGTCTGGATCTGCCATTCGGGCATCCAGCTCGGCCAAACGTCTTTTAAAAGGTTGAATATCCGGTAATTCGGGCATGGGCACACAAAGCCTGAAGTGCAATTCGCCTCCCCGCTGAAAGCAATCCTTAAAAATCGATAAAGATCCCCCAGTATTGGTGCCAGGCACCACTTTTTTGGTTTGGATTCAGTCTATTTGGTATTTGATACCGTCGTCCTTCCTTGCTGAATTGAGGGCATGGCAAACAGTGTATCCGATGCGCTCCTGGAGGCGGCTCAGGTGATGGTGGACGACTTGGCGAAGCTCGAATTCGCGGACCCGGTGGCCTGTGTTTACAATCCGCTGGTTTACGCCTGGGAAGTGCATTCCCGTTATGTTCAGAGCTACGCGCCGCAATCCGGCTGTAAGGCACTGTTTCTGGGGATGAACCCGGGCCCCTGGGGCATGGCGCAGACAGGGGTGCCGTTTGGTGAGATTCCAGCCGTGAGGGATTGGATGGGCCTCAGCGGAACGGTTGAAAAACCGCCCGTCGAGCATCCCAAGCGTCCCATTGAGGGCCTGGCCTGCGACCGCTCGGAGGTCAGTGGACGGCGACTGTGGGGATTGTTTGCCGATACCTTTGGCAGTGCGGAGTCCTTTTTCGCCAAGCATTTTGTCGTCAACTACTGCCCCCTCGTTTTCATGGCCGAGAGTGGGGCAAACCTGACCCCTGACAAGCTGCCGGCGGCCGAGCGCAAGGCCATTGAACTCGTCTGCGACCTGCACCTCGCGCGGGTTATCGAAGCCCTCAAGCCCGGGTTACTGGTCGGCATCGGCGGCTTTGCCCGCAAACGCGCCGAGCAGACGCTGAAAACCTACCCACTCCAAGCACAGCTTGGCACCCTCCTTCACCCCAGCCCCGCCAGCCCCATCGCCAACCGCGAATGGCCACACAAGCCGTTCCAGCAGTTGCAGGCCATGGGCTTGTGTTGATGGATGGGGTGGAAGATTGGATTGGTGGAGGGGTGGAAGATTGGATGGGGGGAGTGATGGATTTGTGGAATGTTGGAGCCCGGTCTTTAGGGCTTGTCGATAAATTCGCAGCTTCGGCGTCTGCAATGATATCAAGGGTATACTGACACTCCTGTCGGCCCGCAAAAAGCCCACCTGCGCGAACGTGCGGCTTCAAGTGTTTGTTACTATTTATCCTTATCGTTGAAAACGCAATAAATCAACAGGCCCTTTAGGCCGAATGTGGGGCAGTGGGTAGATGACATGAAGAGTGCCAGTTGAGAAAAAATCCCTCAAACTGGCACCCTT
>JAFIGG010000141.1 GCA_020831485.1 Opitutales bacterium | reverse complement strand
AAATGGATTTTGTCAAGGAATCGGCGCAAAGCCGCCGATTCCTGATTCGTAATTCGTGGTGAGGAACTGAGGGGGGTGAGGGGCTGAGGGGCTGAGGGGCTGAGGGACTGAGGGTTGTGGGCTGTGAGGCTGTAGCGAACACACGATAGTGGTTCGATTGATACGCACTGGCAGCCCGTCTGAAAGCATCTAAAACCGAAAAACCAAGAACCAAGAACCCTTGTCACGGCGTAGCTCCAACGAAGCCGGACGCATAACCAGCCTTCGTGCCCTTTGGGCGGTCGAGGGAACAAACAAAGTGCGTTGGTTTTGGGTGACTTGTTACGCTGCAAGGTTCCTTGCCGGGTAATATGTCCTCAATTCATCGCTCGGTGTTTACGGATTTAAGTGTTTCCCGTGTTCCTCGCTGCGCTCGTAGGAATCTTCAACTAATACGATGAACGGCTGCCTCGGCGAGGCCGCCCTACCTCCTCAGCCCCTTAGCCCCTTAGCCCCTTAGCCCCTCATTACGAATTACGAATTACGAATTAAGTAAATTCCTCGCCCCGCGAGGAATTTACGCTATCCGCCCTTCCATCTCCTGAATCAATTGTTCAAGAAATGCGGTATCGGCGGATAGTGCCTGGCACTGCTCGAGGGCGCTGCGGGTGAGGCTGCGTGCGCGTTGACGGGAGGCGTCGATGCCGTGGAGTTGGACATAGGTGTTTTTGCCTTTGGCGGCATCACCGCCGACTTGTTTGCCGAGGGTGGCGGCGTCGCTGGTGGCGTCGAGAATGTCGTCGATAATCTGAAAGGCCAGGCCGAGGTCTTCGCCGATGCGGCCGCCGAGGGCGACGGTGGCGGCATCGGCTTCGGTCGTGGTCAGACCCATTTGCAGGGCGGCACTGAACAAGGCAGAGGTTTTATTCAAGTGAATCCGGTCCAGCTCTTCCGCCGAGACCCGCCGTCCTTCCCACAAAGTATCCGCGGTCTGACCGCCGATCAGGCGCAGACTACCGCCTGCCCCGGCAAGGATGGCAACCAGCCGCAGACCGACCTCCGGCTGCTCCGCATAGCCCCGCCCGAGCACCGCAAAGGCCTCCGTCAACAGAGCATCCCCTGCCAGCACCGCCACGGTCTCACCGTATTTCGCATGCACCGAGGGCTGACCGCGCCGCAGCGGACTGTCGTCCATACAAGGCAAATCATCGTGCACCAGAGTATAGGTATGCAGCATCTCCATCGCCGCCGCCGCCGCCTCCGGCGCGGCGCGGCACGGAAACAAGTCCGCCGCTGCCAGGATCAAAACCGGCCGCAGCCGCTTCCCCCCCGCCTCCAGCGCATGCCCCATCGCCTCATGCAATACCTCCGGCTCCGAAGCCCCCGCCGGAAACCAATCCCGCAGCGCCCGTTCCACCCGCTCCCGATACTCCTGAAATGCCTGATCAAATGTCATTGACTACGATTGCTAGCGATTTGCAGCGAAGCTGCAAATGCGTAATTGATGATGGAATGTGTTGGTTTGGATTGTGCAGTGGGGACCAGTGCAGCTACGTGCGGCACATAGCCCCAAAATCCAACGCTCTTCATTAGGAATTCGCAATTCGTGATTCGTAATTCTTAATTGACTGAGTGACGCACGGGCTTCCCGTAGCCGCACTCGTCCCGAGCGCGGAACGATGCTTCCAACCACTTCCTGCGCAGCGGGGACCGCTGCGCCTAC
>JAFIGG010000140.1 GCA_020831485.1 Opitutales bacterium | reverse complement strand
CATAAGGGTGCCAGTTTGAGGGATTTTTTCTCAACTGGCACTCTTCATGTCATCTTCAGGGCAAACCCTAGCGGGTTCACCATCTTCGCGCTCTCGCGCTTCGTGCGGATTTACGTGTTTCCTGGGTTCCTCGCTGCGCTCGTAGGAATCTTCAACTAATACGATGAACGGCTGCCTCGGCGAGGCCGCCCTACCTCCTTAGCCCCTTAGCTCCCAAGCTCCTCAGCTCCTCACCCCCTCAGCTCCTCAATCGGCAAACAGCTCGTGAACTTTGGATACGATGCGCTCCTCGGTGCTCAGGGCGTATCCGCTAATGGTTTCGTAGCCACCCTCGTTTTGGATTCGGACGCTCGGGATGTAGCCGGTGTAATCATTGCTGTAGGCTGCAACCCAGATGCCGGCGCCGCTGGCCAACTCGCCGAGTTCGCGCTTGAGGCGCAGGGAGTAGTCGACCACCACCTCTGCGCCGAGGGCGACGAGCACCAGGGATTCGCCGAAGCGCAGCACTTGCACCGGGTAGTCGTGTGCGGGGCGCTCCGGATCCTCAAAGTCCAGACTCACTTCGCCGTATGCAAGACCCAAAGGACCGGTCACGGGGATGGGGTTGGCGCTAATCGCCACCTCCACGGCGTTGGCCAGAGTGCGACCGTGCTGCTGTGCCAGTTCAAGCTCGCTGACTCCCGGGACAACGCCCGAGCGGCGGGGATATGGATTTTGATCGCCGGCGCAGCCCGTCAGGAAGATAGCCTTAAAACCCGGGCGCTCCGCCTGCAGAAAAGCCTGGGCGTAGCCAGCGTAGTCGCCCGACCATTCGTAGCCGCTGAGACTGGTGTTGTGGCAAGCGTAGCCGAAGAGGACAGCCCGCAGACGACCGTCCTCTGCCTCTACCCTCAGCGCCGGCACTGCGTGGTCGACAGGCCCGGCCGGGTTGGGTCCACGGGTCGCGTTCGGGTGTCCATCGGGCAAACTGTAATCGCGCCGCCGGTTCATTGCGAAGCCACAGCGCGCCTCGTTCCAGGTCAGCCGGGCAGGCGCGAGCTCAGCGATCGCCTCGCCTACAAGGGCGACAACGCGTTTTTCCAATCCACTCGTAAACTGCCAGGCATCACGGGTCTTCGGATCCTCCAGAGCAGCCTCGTCCGGCGTATCGGCCAGGCGGTAGATTTCAGGCCCACTGTGAGTGTGCGAGGCATTCAGTAACAGCGCTTCCGGACCCAGACCATAGAGTCGCTCAACCTCGGCAGCAATGCGCAGGCGCATGCCTTTGCTGACACCAATGACTTCCATGCTGACAACCACCACGCGGCTTCCCTCCTCATCCTCCAGCGCAAGCGCCTTGGCAAAGAGGTCCAGGCCCGTGCCCTCTGCAGGGCGGTCCCGCGCCGCATAGCCTCCCATCCAGATGAATCGCTCCGGAGTGATCACCGCCGAAGCCACCCCTGCCTGCCAGCTCGCCTCAAGATGAGGCGCAACCGAAACCGGCAGCAACTCCTCTCCCCCCCGAGCCCCCGAATGGACCCAAAACAACCCCACAAAAGCGCAAACCAATAACAGCGCAACAGAACCTGAACCAGCCTTCATCCGCCAATGATGTCCACAAACCCCAACCTCCAGCAAGCCGTAAACACGCACGATCTCCGATTTGCTTCGCCATCTACGCTACGCTCCGTCCCATCTGTTCCTCCCCTCTATCGGATTGATCCATTTTACACCTGGGAAACGGTCGAAATCACG
>JAFIGG010000139.1 GCA_020831485.1 Opitutales bacterium | reverse complement strand
AATGCCGTTGGATCTCAGGCGGCTTTTGCGATTTTGACTTCGTAGCGGGCAGAGATAGCCCATTGAAGCAATTTGGCCGCTAAATATTGCCTGAGAAGCTTGTACAAGGTGGCAAAACTATTCATTTCGGCGTTATCGCCCATCCATCCCATCATCTTTTTCAGATTAAACGCAAGGCAGGTCCAGGTCCAGTCCTGGCGGACTTTCTGCAGGCTCCTGCGATTAAACCGGCGCATTCCCATGGCGGCCTTTATCGTCCCAAAAGCACCTTCCACCCGAGGTGCGCGACGCTGATAGATCTCTCGTCCCGCAGGGCTGTTCATTCGATCCCTAACCTCTTCGCGGCAGGCCTCATATTCATCCCTTAGGATGGCCCGTGAACGGGCCTTGCCTGAGAGGCACCGACTGGCCAACGGACAGTCCTGACAGGGCGCTCCTTTATATTCGATCTTGGACACTTTCCGTCCCTGGTTTCCACGGCGGCTTTGCCGCCGATAAGCTGGCAACGCATGGCCCATCGGGCAGTAATAGGCATCCTCCGAGGCCTTGTACACAAACGCCGATTTTGCCAGTTTCCCGGCCCGGTAAGGGAGGCGGTCCCAGTCCGCCGGACTGACGGCCTGCCCCAGGCAAGCCCGCAAGGCCGGATTGCCTTGAGGGTCTTTACCCAATGGGATGTAGGCTTCAATGCCTTTGTCCTTTAAGCTTTGCAGGTCATGGCCTCCTCCAAAAGCTTCGTCAGCGAGCATCCGCTGGGGCTTCGCCCCAAGGCTTCCCTCCATCTCTTCAACAAGCCCCTCCATGCAGCCCGATTCTGCGTTGCCGGCATTGATCTGCTCGGCAACGATCAAGCCCGTCTGCGCTTCCACCGCTATCACCGGAGTGTAATTGGGCGCAAAGCCGCCTTCTTTGTTGGGCAATATATGCGCATCAGGATCCGTTACAGGTACCCGCACTGCCGGAGTCTTCGAACCCTCCCGGGATTTTTTCACTACGTCGCGCTGACGGGCTACCGCCAAGGCCTTCTGATCGCGCTTCTTGCGCGCCTCCAGCACGTCCTTTTCACGCTCAAAACGCGCAGCTTCATCGCTGCGGCCCTGTTCCTGCGCTTTTTCCAGGCCCTCCAAGGCAGCTGCGATCTTACCCTCCAATGCCGCCAAGCGCCGTTGCAAAGCCCCGGCACTTCGGCCACCATGCCGGTCACTGTCAGCACGGATACGGGTTCCATCCACAATCACTTCCTCCAGACTCAGGCGCTTTAGCTGCGCGGCCTTGCGGTTGATCTGCCGGAACAACCCTTTGATCCGCTCTCCATGCAGCGTGCGGAACTTCGCAAAGGTTGAATGATCTATCGTGCGCCCATCCAACAACCATTGAAAATCCAGATTATACTGCGTGGCATACTCCAGCATGCGCGTGGAATGCATCCCGCGAATCAACCCGTAAAGGATCGCTGCGCACATGACCCGGGGATGATGCGTGGGACGCCCCGGCCCACTTTGATGGTAATACTCTTCCCACGGCTTCCAATCCACTTCACGCAGCAGAGCATCCAGAAACCGCACCCCGGCGGTCTTCCCAATCTGCTCATCCAGACTGGGGGCGATCAGTTCGATTTGGCAGCGCGGGCGCGGTGCTTCGGACCAAATAACCATAACGGCCACTATTGCATTAAACCAGCGCCTTTAGAACAAACACATAATTTCAATTTTTCACCGGATCGTGAATAAATCGACAAGCCC
>JAFIGG010000007.1 GCA_020831485.1 Opitutales bacterium | reverse complement strand
TATCGCTCTCCAGCTGCTGGAATTCCCACCGCCACTCGGACGGACTCGAGATGGCACAGGAGATTGCGGACCTGGGATTCGAGTATATGGAGCTGTCACACGGGATCCGCATGTCTCTGGTGCCGGGGATTCTGCAGGCCGTTGAACAGGGAGTCGTCAAAGTCTCTTCCGTCCATAATTTCTGCCCCCTTCCCCCTGGCGTTATGGGAGCCGCGCCCAATCTTTATGAGCCGACTGGCTCCAGTCGTCAGGAACAGTCCCAGTGGCTGCGCCACACGCTAAAAACCATCGACTTTGCGCACCAGGTCGGTGCGGACCTGATGGTTATTCACTCAGGCAGTGTGCGTTTCTGGTTCAACGATCCGGAAGACGCTTACGACCGCTACCGCGAGGGCCGCGGATTGGAGCACCTGGCGCAAGACCCCAATTACCCGAAGATTCTGCGTAAAACCCTCGACAAGGTCCGCCGCAAGGAAGGCCGCTTTCTGCAGCGCCTGATCGACAACTATCGCCGCATCCTGCCCGCCGCCAAAGCAAAAGGCGTGCGCCTGGGCATTGAAAACCGCGAGGGCCTCACTGAATTGCCCATGGACCTGGAAATGGTCGGCCTGTTGCAGGAACTCGGCAAACCCGAAATCTGTGGCTACTGGCACGACGCCGGCCACGCCCAGCTCAAGGACATGATGGGCGTGATCCCCCACCGCGAGCTGCTCAACGAAAACTCTGCCCGTCAGTTCGGCTTCCACCTCCACGACGTCAGCCCCGAGGGCAAGGACCACCAAACCATCGGCTCCGGAGTCATCGACTGGCAAATGCTCAAGGACTTCATCCGCGACGAGCACATCGTCGTCCTCGAACTCAGCCCCCGCCTCCAACGCGACCAAGTCACCGCCTCGAAGGGGTTCATCGAGCAATTGCTCAACCTGAAATAACGTGGCGAAGAAGCGATAGCTCTTCGAACGACCCTCTCCAGCCACTCCCTACGAAACGCTATCGCAGTTTCGCTACACCGATTTCCCTCGACACCCCTGTTTCAGTTCGGTAATTTCCGAACCAATCAAACTGACGACCATGCCTGCCCTCAGTGAAACCGGTTCCGGGACCGAATACCTGCCCCTCACAGCGATTGAGCGGGAGTTGATTCTATTTTTTGTCCGTATTGCCCAGGCCTTTGGCATTGCCAAATCGACGGCCGAGATATTTGGCCTGATCTTTGCGTCTCCCGAGCCTATTGCCTTTGAGACCATTGTCCGCCGCCTGAACCTTTCCAAGAGTTCCGCCAGCACCGGACTGCGTTTCCTGCAGCGCATGAATGCCATTGTAACCGTTCCCCAACCCATGGAGCGAAAGACCTTTTATCAGCCCGAGATGAGCATGCGCCGCCTGATCACCGGCCTGCTCGGCGAAACCGCCCTCCCTCACCTGCAGGAGAGCACGACACACCTCGACAACCTCGAAACCCTTTTCAAGACCCAGGACCCGGTCGACCCACGGCTCGAAAACCGTCTCGCCCACCTGCGCAACTGGAATCGCAAAGCCTCCCGGCTCCTCCCGCTCATCCTGCGGCTAGCCGGCGGAAAACCTTGATTCCCTCAGTCCATTTTCAAACACCCCACCGATTGGTTTTTCCGCAATTTTGCAGATCGCGACCAAGGGCGGCAGCGTGTTTGGGCTGACCTGCAGGTAGCTACAAGCCCAGAAGAAGATACAGTTATAAAATGATTAACCCTGTCACATTGATTCGATACTACGGTGTCTACAAAAAATACATCGGCCGAAGAATCATTCTCGTATTCGTCCTGTCTTTTTTGGCGACCCTTGTCGAGGGGATTGGAATCACGCTGGTAATACCTTTACTGGCAAGCCTCGATCCCAGCTTCGACACTGAGGCCTCCACAAGCGGACTGCACGGTCTAATCAATCAACTGGTCAGTGCCATCGGGATCAGCGGTTCCACAACGGGGATCATTCTGTTTATTGCATTTCTGATTGGCTTGAAAGCATGCATTCGCCTCCTCTCGGACGGATACGGAACCCATCTGACAGCCCAGTTGCGGAGTGAAGTAACTGCGCGGATGTTTAAGTACTATTCGACGATGGACTACAGTTACTACACGGCCCGAAACACGGGACACTTTACCAGTATCCTGAACGGACAGATACCCCAGTTGATCAACTCCTTCGGGGCGTATAAAACATTGGCTATCAGCGCCGTCACAACGATCGGCTATATTGTATTCGCATTTTTCATCAACTGGCACTTTGCACTCATGGCCTGCGTAGCGGGCGGCATCGTATTGTTTCTCTTTCGCGCGCTAAATAATTACACAAGAGAACTTTCGCGCAGAACCGCCAATGAACGGCGGGAACTAAACAAGTTGACCGTTCAATCGATCCAAAGCTTCAAGTATGCCGCATCGACAGGGTCCCTGAAACCAATGGCCAATTTTGTCAATCGATCCATTGCGCTGCTCGCACGCTACCAGCGCAATCAAGGATTCTTGCAGGCCTTCACCGCAGCTTTTCGAGAACCCATCTCTATAGGGTTGATACTGATCATACTCATTATCCAGATTGCTTTTCTCGAAGCTCCTTTAGCTCCGATTTTTGTATCTCTGATCCTGCTCTACAGAGCCATGGGTTCCATCATGGTGTTTCAGGGAAGCATCCAGAATTTTCTTCACGACATCGGCAGCGTTGAAATGGTCGAAAAGGAATTTGCCGAAGTAGCAAACGCACAAGAGCCCGATGGTTCACATACCATGGACAAACTGAAGGAGGGCATCCAGTTAAAGGATGTCTCCTTTCAATACAGCGGCAGCTCCAGTCCCATCCTTAGGAACATTTCACTCAGCGTTCCGGCCCGACATACGGTTGCCCTCATCGGCCCTTCTGGCGCGGGCAAGTCAACACTGGTCGACTTGCTGACACTCCTACTTAAACCAACAAAAGGCTCACTGACGATCGACGGCCATCCTCATGCGGATATCCTAAAGCCTTCTTGGCGAAAGCAGATCGGATATGTCTCTCAGGATACGGTCATCTTCGACGATACCATCAGTAACAATATTGGTCTCTGGCAAGGATCGTTCGACACCGATCCGGCCTTTCGCGAACGTGTGCTGAAGGCCGCCGAAAAAGCCAATATTCATAGTTTTATAGAGACCTTGCCGGAGGGCTACCACACCCGGGTAGGCGACCGGGGTGTACGCTTGTCCGGAGGACAGAAGCAGCGGCTTTTCATTGCCCGTGAACTTTTCAAAGTACCCAGCTTGCTGATCCTGGATGAAGCAACCAGTGCCCTCGACTCTGAGTCGGAGCAAGCGATTCAACAAAGCATCGACAACCTTAAAGGCCAGACGACCATAGTGATCATCGCACACCGCCTTTCGACGATAAAAGGAGCGGATCAGGTCTATGTGCTGGAGGCTGGCGAAATCGTTGAAAGCGGGTCCTACGAAAGCCTCCTCATGAATACCTCATCCAGACTAAATCAGATGGTTGAGCTGCAAAAACACTAGTTCGATGCCCGGCTACAAACAGATCGTAATTGTCGGTGCTCCTCGCTCAGGCACAACACTTCTGCGGGTGCTGCTGGGCAGACATTCCCGGATCTTCGCCCTTCCCGAAACCCCTTGGATCGCGGGCGGATACACGGACGTGTCCATCCGACACCTTGAAGACTTCCTGTTGAACAACCCCAAAGGTTCGAAACAACTCATCCAAGCCGATCCAATAGCGATAAAAGCTGCGCTTCGCAAACTGCTCGACGCTACTCTAACAACCGATTTGACCCTCCAGAAGCCGAGCATCGAATTCATTGCGGTCAAGACACCTGACGATGCGGGCTTTCCGGATTTTCTCTTGGATTATTTTCCAGATGCATATTTTCTCCACATAACCAGAGATGGACGGGATGTTGCTTTATCGACCATCGAGGCATTTTCGAAACCTGGGGTCGCCAAAGTAATGGCGGAGGGCCATGGGCTGCTCACATTCTGGAATGTACTCCAGCGCTGGCGTTATTTTGAAACACAGATCAAACGAATTAAGGATGCAGGGAAAGCCTACTATCGAATCAAGTATGAAGACCTGGTTTCGGATCCGGACGAAAGGATGAGGCAGGTCTTTGATTGGCTTCAGCTTGAGCCCGAACCGGTCAGCAATCCAGGTTCCGAAATATCACCTCAGGAGATCCTCCCTGAGCATGAAGCCGGGTCCAGAGACGTTAATAGACAACGCAGCGTTAATGTATCCTCTCGCGAACGATGGCCCCGTTTGCTCCACCCAAATACGCATTCCAAAATTGATCAGGAATTTGGCGAATTTCTCAACGAATCTGGATATCCCCCTTGCTGTGCCGCCGCGGCAAGACCGGAACCCTCCAACCCCTTGTTCATGTCCTCCATTGAGAGGCTACACAGCCCTTACCCCCTAAGTCACTGTCGCTTTCACATCCGCAAAATACGTCCCTTTCTGCGAGATCTGATTCCAGCACTCAGAAAAGAAGTTTCAAAATGTATTCACCGGCATTTTTGGGAGGATAAACGACCGCATCCATGACTCAGGTCTCCCGTATCCTTTTTATAACCTCCAGCTACCCTGAATGGATCGGCGGAGGTGCGCTGAATTACGCAAGGGGAATCCTTGAAGCACTCTCCACACGCTTCTCCGTGGACGTGCTCGTAGCCGATCCCAATCGATCCTATCGCGACTGGAAGCTTCCCGATAACCTTGCATACCGCCATGTCCACCCAGATTACTTTAAGCTAGGCCGCTCCACCGTAGCCTTTCCGGCATTGATAAAAAAGATCGCATCCAAATTTGGGCTAAAAACAAGTCCGCTTCCTGAGCCGCCGCCCCCCTATGAGTTGACGACCGCAATGAAGCAGACCATCAAACGTTGGGCAGCAGTCGAAGACTACGCCATCGTCATCGTCAACTACTTCTGGATGACGCCTGCTTTAGACTTTTTCCCAAATTCCTTGAAAGTGACGTTGACCCATGATGTCTGGCACAAGCATATCTCAGTGGGGGATCCCAGATATCCCCTGTTGGAACGACTGGATGCAAAAACAGAGGCTTCCTATCTAAACAAAAGCGATACCCTCATAGCCATAAGTGAGCACGATGCCACTATCTTTAGGCAATTCACGACTGTGAAGGACCCTATTATCAGCTTGCCTTCCTTCCCATCCAAAAAGTTCGATAAAAAGGACTCCTCGCTCGGCAGCCTTGTCTTTGCTTCCGGGTATCAACCCAACATCGACGGACTCAACTGGCTTCTGAATACCGTCTGGCCGCTCGTCCTGCAGCGTGCCAAGTCAGCCCAGCTGTCGATTGGAGGGCAAATCTGCAAAAACCTCGATAGCGAGCAACTGCCTACGGGCACACAACTTATCGGCGGATGCCTGGATCCAGCTGAATTCTATCAACATACACAGATAGCTATCGTTCCAATCCTGAAAGGCACAGGTGTAAAGACCAAGATCATCGAAGCACTTCAGTTCGGTATACCCGTTGTCACCACTCCCCAAGGACTCCTCGGAATCGAGTTCTTGACAGCATACGGCGTCATTATAGAATCCTGCCCCGATCGTTTTTCCCAAGCAATTACGAGCCTGCTTGAAAACCATGGAGAGACTAAACGGTTAGGGAAGCTGAACCGAACCGCTTTCGAAAAGTATTTCACTACTGAGTCTGCAAATGAAACACTGGTTAAGCGTTTCGAAAAGTATCTCCTTTCCAATAATGACCAATGAATACAGCCGTTGCCTTCATCATATTTCGCAGGCCAGACTGCACCCAGAGGGTGTTCGAGCGCATTCGGCAAGCCCGTCCACCACGTTTGTATGTCATCGCCGATGGCGCTCGGAGAGAAATACCAGAAGAAGCGGAGAAGGTTGCTGCTGCCCGTTCAGCAGTCGAAATAGTCGATTGGCCTTGCACCGTTACCCGAATCTACTCGGACACCAATCTAGGCTGTCGCGATCGAGTTGTCACGGGCCTCGATGCGGTTTTTGCGAAGGAAGAGCAAGCGATCATTCTTGAAGATGACACCCTCCCGAACCTAGCCTTTTTTGATTTCTGCGAGGTGCTTTTATATCGATTCTCTGACCATGATACTGTTGCGTCGATTATTGGTTCCAACTTCCTTTGGGGTCGTTCTGGAAAATGTTTCAGCTACTTCACAAGCCGCCATTTTGTACCTTGGGGTTGGGCAACATGGAGGCATCGCTGGAAACAGCTGGATTTAGAGGCAACTTCGTTTCCCGAATGGGAGAGCAATACAAGTTCCCGTTCACGAATATTTCCCATCGCTGACCGATACTGGCATCAAATTTTTTCCCGAATCCATGCGGAAGGATCCTCGACCTCGTCATGGGATTATCCATGGACTTTCACCCACTTTGCCAACAATTGGACCTGCCTTCAACCAACGATCAATCTGGTAACTAACATTGGTTTCGGTCAGGAAGCCACCAACTGCGATCAAGTTGTCCCGGTTTTATCTGCCCCCAACCCGGAGCCAAAGGGCGAACTGATTCATCCCGAACCCCTCAGAGAACACCCGGAATGGGATAAGCTGACATTTTTTGCCCATTGCCATCACCGTGAGATTCGGCCATGGCATGTATTCCTGGGAAACCTCCGGGTGAGGCTAGGGCGCTTTCGTCAAGAACTTGGGAAACTTATATTTAGAAGATGACGATCAAGCCATCCATAACTGTTATAACGCCGTGTTACAATTCCGCGGCTACAATTGATAGGGCTCTTGAAAGTGTCGAGACAAGTAGTACAGATTCAAATCGGGTGGAGCACCTCATTATCGATGCCCATTCGTCTGACCGAACTGTTTCTCTAGTTCAAGAACGGCAGAATTCCTCAAAAAGTATCCAACTCTTATCAGAGCCCGACAACGGTCAATCGGAAGCAATGAACAAAGGTCTGCGATTGGCACGCGGCTCGGTTGTAGGGTTCTTGAATGCGGACGACTACTATGAACCAGGAGCTTTGGAATACGCGTTAAAAGCCTTCGAAAAGTTGCCTGAACCGTCCTTGCTTATCGGTAATTGTCGGATTGTGGATGATAAAGGACGAGAGATGGGGATTAATCGCCCTCGAAAACTGCGCTTTGCCGACCTAATGAGTGGCGCCACTCCTCCCTACAACCCTTGCGCCTACTTTTACCACCGATCGCTCCACGAGCACATTGGGTATTACGACGAAGAAGATCATTATTCCATGGACCTCGATTTTATTCTCAAAGCAGTCAGAGTCGCCAATGTTCACTACGTTGATAAAATCTTCGGCACTTTCGTCTGGCATGGAAAGAGCAAAACTGCAGTAGCTCAAGCCGAGGGCCTTCTGGAAAAACGTGTGGCCGAAGTACGCAGGCGCCACTTGGCTCAATGCAGTTTCTTGCTGCGCCTCAACATCGGCCTAAGAGACCGAACGCGCTTCCTGGCCTCTCGGATGAAGCGTTGCCGACGTATTCATTAGACACTTATGAGGGTAGTCCGAAAGATTCTCAGGTGGTGCAAAAGCATTGCTAAGCGAAAAGCGCTGTCGAGTCGGGTGCACCCGAAGATGGACACGAATACTGTGATAGCAGCCTTACCAAAGAATTTCCAACCTGCATCAGAGCTGAAGCATCATAGCAGCGAGAATAGTCAAGTGTTTGAGTTCGTCGTCCTTAACGAGCGTTATGTCGTGAAATTTGCAACACCTAATGCCGGGGGCATCAAATCGCTTCGCAGCGATGTGGCTCGAATGGAGCAGGCACGGCGGGTCGGATTGCCATCGCCTAAGGTTTTGCATACGAACCTTTGTGGCCCTGGACTATGCTTTGCAATCTACCCGCACTTAGGCAAACGGCTCGAACTGCATTCGCAAGAATCGGTTTTAGAACCTGGATGGAGTAAACAAGCCGATATAGTTGAGCAGGTCAGACTCGCTATTCGGTCTGGAAAATTGAAGCATCTTAGTCATTCAGAATCATTTCAGAGATGGAAAAATGAGGTAGATTTCCTCGAACGCTCATTAAATGATCTGAATTTATGGGAAAAGAGGTTTTTCGAGGTGTTTAGAGAAATGGACAATGTCGTGCGCCACCGCGACTGGATCCCCGGTTGCACACAGCCACCAAGTATTCTTTTTGATGGATCTGATTACTGGGCGATTGATTGGCATCCGTTCGTGTACCTCGACCCGATAAAATGGGTCTGCGACTGGACCTTCTATGAGCGCCTATCTGACCGGGAGAAGAGTGATCGTCATGCAGCCGCACTTCTTGACGGTATGGGCATCCAAAACGATCAAGAAACACAGAACGATATGAAACGCTGGTTGCAATTCAAAGCGCTCTACGACGGAGCGTATCTGGTTCGCAAAGCGGATAAGCGCAAATTTTTTAGCCAAATCGTTTCGGCGGCGTTCAACTGAGCGAGATAGACTCAATGACCTTAACTCCCACGGAACTTCGCCTCAGTGTCGCCCTGTGCTGCCACAACAGCGAGAAACGCTTGCCGACAACACTCAGTCACCTTGCACAACAAGAGGGGATGCCGGTGGATCTCTGGGAGGTTCTAATAATCGACAATGCCTCCTCCGACCAGACCTCGGCGGTGGCACGGAAAGTTTGGAAAAAAGAGGCAGAAGGGCGAGGGTTAAAGGAAGTGAACTTTCGAATCGTGAGGGAGTCCCGCCAAGGTTTGTCCCATGCCCGCGCTCGTGCGTTTAAAGAGGCGAAGGGTGATGTGGTCTGTTTTCTCGACGATGACAACTGGGTGTCTTCTCACTGGTTGCGAAAGGTCAGGGAGATTTTTTTACAATATCCGGACGTTGCAGCCGCCGGAGGGCCGATCACAGAAGTATTGGAGCAAGATCCGCCACCGGATTGGTTCGAAGAGTTCAAAGGCAATTTTACGATTTGGAATCCCCGCGACAGCTCAGGCTACTGGAATCAACCTCTCTGTGGTGCCGGACTTTGTGTTCGCAGATCGGCCTGGGAGCGACTTGAAGCAAGAGGGTTCAGGTTTATGCTCTCAGACAGACAAGGAAACAACCTGTCGAGCGGCGGTGATTTTGAACTCTGCTACGCTCTCATGTTGAGTGGCTGGAGACTCTGGTACGATCCCGGGCTTCACATACAGCACTGGATGCCACAGGAGCGAATCCAGTGGACACATCTCAAACGACTGCGAAGGGGTTTCGGTGCCCAGAGCGTCGTCTTTGACGCATACAAATCCTCATCCCCGCCATCCTGGATGAAGGAGGTTCTGCTCTCCGCCAAGGCCCTTCTCTCAACATTAGCAAGATCCATGTTTAGCGCGGAAGGCCGCAGAGCTCGTGTCCTATTCAGCGAGAGCCAGATTGGGCGAATTCACTCTCTCCTGAAAGAACGGTCCAACTACAAAAGACGCTTTGAACGCCTTCAATCGGCTCCATGGAGAACTACCGATCTGACCTAAACAGAAGCTCCTCAACAAACCACACCAATGCCCAGAATATCAAACATCGTTTTCACCGCCAAAATGCTCACACCGGAAAAGGTCAAGGGCAGGAGAATTATCGACGTTGGTTCCTGCGACTTTAACGGCAGCATTCGCCCGCTCCTGGAGTCCTACAGCCCTGTCGAATACATGGGCATTGACGTTCTGGAGGGTCCAAGTGTTGATCGTGTCATGGACGCCAATGACATGGTCGAAGTGTTTGGTCCTGACTCCTTCGACATAGTGATCGCAATGGAAATGATGGAACACACACCCGATTGGCGGAAGTCACTCTCCTCAATCAAGGCCGTCTGCAAACCCGGTGGCCTGATTATTGTAACGGCTCCCGCCCCCGGCTATCCCTACCATGGCTATCCGGATGACTACTGGCGCTATACGATGGACGATTTCAGGCAAATGTTCCAGGACTGCGAACTCATAGCCCTTAAGCATGACCCAACCGGGCCCGGAACTGAGATCTGTGTCCGGAAGCCCGACGCTTTTGTTGAATCAGCCTTAGTCGACCTGAGCTTACACAGCATGGTCGCCGGTAGACGAATTCCCGCTCTCGAGGCCGAACATTGGAAAAGCAAACATTTCAAAAAGGTACGTCTCCAGCAATTCCTCGCCAACAATGGGCGGCGATTGTTTCTACAGTCCGGAAAGAAAATGAAGCGCTGGCTGAAATTGAACTGAGCTCATAGAATGCAACTGCAATCAATCATCACACTCGCCAGCAAGCCGGTGGAACTCATGTTCCGGGCGATGGAACGATCGCTGCGGGCAACGGGCTGTGACCTCCCCGTTCGTGTCATCCCCTTTTCGGACGATCGATTCGATCTCCCCGAAGGATCTGAATGGTGGGAAATTCCAGAGTTTATCTCATGGATAGATACCGCAGGACGCCGTCCAGTAATGCGGAAATACCAAGCTCTGCTGGGCTCCAACTATCAGTTTGTCGACACCGATGTCATCTTCCTTAGAAACCCTCAAGACGTACTCTCTCCGCATTCTGGTTTTGTCACCTCTTGCACGCACTGGCACAACCCGGACCAAACTGTCACAAGTGAATCTCGCGCGATTCTTCAGAACCGTTCAACCATCTGGCAGAGTCGTGTGTTCAACACAGGCCAGTTCGCTTCCGAGGAACAACTCTACACGTTGAACGACCTCAAAAAAGTAGCAGCAGATAAAAGGTATAGAAGGACAATCCTTGAGGATTCATTTCATGAACAGCCAGGAATCAACCTTTTAGTCAATTTATCAAGAACTCCCATCACCAACCGGACACTTACCCCGATGCAGATGGAGTCCACCTGGGCGGGCGACTATCTGGACGAAGACTACAACCGATACTGGGTCGACGAAGAAAAAAAGCCCTACCTCATCCACTGGGCAGGTCGCAAGATGCAGGAAGATCAGGCAATCGCGCAGCTATTCTTTCAGTATCTGTCGAAGGAAGAACGAGAGGATTTTATAAATCAAAACTCGATCCCGGAAGAACGGAATACAATTACACTTCGCCTCAAGCGCGCGATTCGCCTGTTCCTTAGAGAGCTGCGAAAGAAATCTTGATTCGTATCCTCGATTCAATCAAAGCGCAAATCGCACAGTCGTTGATAACCCCAAAGACCTTATTCAAAGCGGCTGTTTCATACAAATATATGTTCAGCATACCTGTTCATTGTACCTTCAATTCCAACATGTTGGCACCGAAGGTTTTTGATCTCCAATCACTTTACGAACAATATCTTCTAGAAGAATTCGTTCTTTTTAGCTGCAAATATAGCTGGGCCGACGTTTCTGTTTCAGTATTTCAAACATTCTGTTCAAACAACAAGTTTCCAACTTTCGATCTATTCAACCAAAAGTTAATCCGCAAAAATGAAGAATCTGATCAGAAAAATCTCGAGAGTGCTGGGAATAAAGGCAGAGAAAAAGTCCATAGACAGCATCCATGAATCTCTAGTTAAACTAGATACCCCTTTTAGAAACCTTCTACTATCGTTGTATCAAGAAGCCCCTCAAAAAGGCCTGGACAATCAACTACATCAGTTAGACGGAGAAACAAAAATATCGATTGAACAAGGTCTATGGCTATATGAGTTCTGCATTTCTAAAAAACCGGCCTCGACGCTTGAAATAGGAATGGCTTATGGGTACAGTACATTATTTTTTCTCGCTGCAGCTGCGAAAAACCATAAAGGTCAGCATACTGCAATTGATCCATTTCAAAAAACTCACTGGAAAGGCATTGGACTGAGTCTGGCCATGGAATGTACCCCAAAAATGGAAGGAAAAGCTATTTTTCAATTGATTGAAGATTATTCAGACCGCACCGCTTCAGACATTATAAGACGCGGACATAAGTTCGATATTGTGTTTATAGACGGAAATCATCGATTCGACGATGTATTGGTAGACTTTTATCTGTACGCTCAAGTGTGTACAGTTGGCGGATGGATCATCCTCGACGATATGTGGATGCCCAGTATTAAAACCGTAGTAAACTTCATTCGCTCCAACCGCAAGGATTTCATAGAATTGCCTACCAACATATCCAATATAGCCGTTTTCAGAAAGGTTGGCGATGACACAAGAAAATGGGATGAATTTTCTGCATTCCCAGTAGCAAAGTAAGATGCAATAAAAAGCTCTGGTTACTAACGCCAAAACATGAACCCTATCCGCTAGAATACTGGCCCTAGGCAACGCCTCTCGAACCTTATTCGAAAAACAACGTATGAATAATTCCCATACGGTCGACTTCTCTATAATCATCCCGACCTGCAATCGCCCGCAGGAACTCAGCCGATGCCTGGATAGGCTCCGTCCAGAAGCACAGACCAACGGCCTTCTGGATTCTCCGGTCGACAGCCCTGGAGGGACAAGGACAGGTCATCCATTCACCTACGAAATCATCATAAGCGACGACGGCCAAGAGTCAAAAATTGAAAAGTCCATCGTATCATCACGCCCATGGACCCAATGGAAAAAGGGCCCGAGAAAGGGGCCAGCAGCGAATCGGAATAATGGAGCCCGAGCCGCACGCGGCAACTGGCTTGTCTTTCTTGATGACGATTGCCTCCCAAAACCAGATTTGCTGGATGCCTACTGGCAGTGCATCCTACAATCACCCGATTCACTCGTCATTGAAGGCCGAATCGAACCCGAGGGTCCAAAACGCTATTTGAGGGAGGTTGCTCCGATCAATTTGACCGGTGGATACCTTTGGTCCTGCAATTTCGCAATCCAACGTAATTTCTACTGGAATCAACTGAATGGGTTCTGTGAAGAATTTCAATACCCTTGCATGGAAGACGTAGACCTTAGAGCTCGTATCATAAACCTAAAGACACTAATCTTGTTCTGCGCTGATGCAAAAGTCGTCCATCCATGGCGAATTCATGCTCGAAAGTTTCTCAAAGAATTTCAGATGAGAAAAGAATCAACCTTTCTGTTTTATCGGCGACACCCCGAACTCAAACCCAAATTCATAACTTCAATTCGTATCTGGATACAGCAATCAGCTAGGGATTTCATCAGCATTCTTCGCTCTCCAAACATCTTAGATACAGTATACTTTTTAAAACAACGGAGTATCAAACTCATAATCATCCTGCTTTTGGTTAATTCCCTTTAAGCACTAGCATCGCCCACCCTCCATATCCCAAACCCACTGTATAATGAAAACATGCAAACCAAATGACGCATTTGGAAGACCGCTGCACAGACTAGAGATTGCCCGGAAGGTATTTGACCATATTGAATTGAAGCGGTGCCATTTTGATTCGATTATCGATGTTGGAGGCGCGCAGGGGGCATGGTTACATGCGGCCCGCGAACGATTCAAAGCAACCCGAATCCGCTGTTACGATCATCCAGACATGAGAACTCGTGAGCTGCTGATTGATTCCGAAAATTATACATTTTGCGACCTGGAACAAAGAGAAAAACAATTCAACCAAGCTGATCTGGCTATTTGTGTCGAATGCCTGGAACACCTTTCACCTGACGCCGCAGAACGGGTATTTGAACTGCTTTGCAGCTCTGCATCGGCCTTATTATTCTCTGCTGCCCTGCCCCGACAAGATGGCGTCGGGCATATAAATGGAAGATGGTCAGCCCATTGGCGCAGGAGATTGCTAGATAATGGATTCGTTGAAATGACGGACTTCAAGAGAAAGATTTTATTCGATTCTTCCATTCCATATTATCTACGCCAAAACTTATCTTTGTACATTAAAAAAGATGAGGGAATAAAATGCATTCAGTTGGCACGACCTAATGATGATTTACTTTTTGTTCCTTTGGACTTCGAGATAGTACACCATCAAATTCTAAAGAAACCTTACCGTTTGAGGGAATTATTTAAGATGCTTTGGCTATCGATTAAACGCAAACTAATTGGCAGTTAAAATGGCACATTCCAAGAGAAATGTTATTGCTATAACTCCTGTTAAGAATGAAGCGTGGATTCTCAATGAATTTATTGAAATCACCCTGAAATTCGCCGATTACCTACTCATTGCGGACCAACAATCGACAGACGGATCCCTTGACATAGCAAGAAACAAGGATCGTGTTTATGTAGTTGAAAATATTTCTTCATTATTTGATAACCATGCCCGTTCATCTTTACTAATTCGTGAGGCGCGTCGTTTGTTTGGGCGTGAGACTATTCTTATCGCTATTGATGCAGACGAATTGTTTATTCCGTCTCCAGCATCATTTAAGGAGTGGGATTTAATCAAATTTATGGATCCGGGAACTACTCTAGTATTTGATAAGCCCACGTTCTATGGATGCCACACTCGTTGGATACAATACGGAAGTGTGTTCCCCCTTGGGTACATCGACGATGGTACAACATTTCATGGAAGCCTGTTCCATAGCAGAAGAATTCCAAATAAACAAGATGGCAAGGTCTATCAGTGTCGAAATATAGCTTTTGCACACCTGGACTCACTTGCCTTGAGCGCAATGCTCTCCAAACGCAGATTGTATTCTATTAGAGAAAAGGATGCCGGGAATGTGAAATTGAGCACACGCTGGAAACGGAACTCTCCTCGATTTACCCGAGAGCTCGAAAAGCTGGTAACCCCAGTTAGTCCGAATGTCTTACAATCTTTTAAGAAAGCGGGAATTGACATTCAATCCGTGCAGCGACCACAACCCTACTGGTGGGATATCGAATCTCTGAGACGATTCAAAATTAATGGAACTTATAATTATTGCTGGGATGATGTCTGGGATCACCAGTGGGAAGAGTTGCTGGATGAGGCAAATTTGCTTGGCTTTGATGACCTGCCCGATCGAATAGAGCGTCCTAATATACTCGTTTCTTCATTACGTAATATGTATATTTCAATTTTCTATTGTGCTGTAAAACTACATCGACTGAATCTTAAAATGCTCTACAGGAATATCCTTCAAAGTTTGAGCCTTCGTTTCAAGTCCAGGTTTCCATTTATTAATTAGGTTCATCGTGAAAGTTTGCCGAAGCGACATGCGGAAAAAAAGTGAAGAGAAATGGAAAGCTGGCCAAATGACAGGTAAATCTTTCAAGCTGTATGAATGGCAACCTTGGAAAAGCATTATCATGAACTGCCGGGATCAACTGAAGGCTGGACGGTGACGAATGCGGAACCGGTAGTAGCTAGGCCCTATATCCTCGAGCATTACCCGTAAGCATACAAACGAAAATAAAATGAAGGCCTTAATGGGAAATCCTACCAGGACAACCTATTGATACGAAACCAAAGAGCGGGTATCCAATTTGAAATGGCGAACTATGGGTTGTGGACCTTCAATGCGCTAGACCAATGGAATGAGCGCCATTCTTCGATTAAACATATTTCGTTCGAAAGCTTGATCACGCGACCTCAGGAGACGTTTCAGGAGATCTTCTCTCATCTAAGCTTTAGCAAACAAGCCGCGGAGACCGTTATCATTTCAACAGAATGTCAAAGGTTCAGGTGGAAAACGATCTCCATCCACATTACTTCACGATCTGTAACCCGCTGGAGAGAATTCATCGACGATGGGCTTCTCGACGAGTTCAACAGACTCTATCAGATACCGACGGAATAGTCTCATACTTGAACAGAATAGATCTGCAGTGCATTTAATGGGAACAAAACCCTTGTTGAAAAACATGGTCCCTGCCGTCCGCGCGAATCAACGCAAGGTGTTTAAAATGCTGAATGGACTCTTCGGGAAAAAGAATCTACTGTAGATGAATTAATTTCCTTACCCAGCCACCAAGTTTGAGGTGGTCCGATTCCTTGGACAGGTTGCAATTTATGTTTAAGATATAGTTTTTCGCTTTTTGATTTATCAATACGCTATAGCAAGGAAGGGCCGCCTGGAGCGCTTCATTGCGAATGGAGATTTAAGCAACCTGTCTAATTTTACCCGACTGGCTCATTCTATGTCTTTAAGAATAATCGATTTGGTTCGCAACAATGACAGGCAGGTTTATTTTGCCTTCAAGGGTTGGCAGAAGATAGGAAGATTCAGCATCGAACAACAGATTGAAAAACTCGAAGAGGCCTTACTTCGGAAATCCTGTAGATTTCCAAACACAAGTATCTTTAGTGAATATTAGACTAAATCAACAATCTTCTGTTTTCACGAAGAACCTGACGGAATACACACCTGCTCAGATAAAACTAATATTTGAGAAGTCAGGTTATCTACACAATCGATCAAAGCATATAGCGAAATTGACAATCCCTGAGCCTTTGTCGTGTAGTTATAATAGCATTGTTTTCAAACGAATACCCATCACCAGAACCTGGGTGAACGATCTTAAAATGGGTTTTAGTTGGGATCCCTATATTTTCCATTCGGCTGGATCAATGTTAGGAAAACTACATTCTAAGATTAGTGATCTGGGATCCCCAATACTCTGTCTTTCCGACTTTGTTCCCGCGAACATCTGCATAAGAGACAGCCATTTTACATTGTTTGATTTCGAACCTCCGCCAGGAATGGAGAATTTCTTCGATTTTTACTATAGAAACTTAAACTATCTGGATATTGCTGCATTTATTTTCGCGACCTGGACCCCTCATCCACTCGAAAGATTCTATCGGTTTTTTTCTGACCACAGCATCTATTGCAATGCCTTCCTGAATGGTTATATTTCAGAAACTGGATTTTGTATCAATTTCCAGATACTGCGTAACTACATTCAATTTATTTACAGTGGTTACCGGTATCGAATGCTGAGCCCAAAAAACAGGTCCATTAAACGGATCATCAAATTATCCATAATTGGTTCTTTTCTAGATCTACATATAGAAAGACTTCGAACTTGAAATTTGATTCATCATCACAGACAAATACTATGCAAATAACCATTGTCCAAGGCGCCTTCCTGCCTGTTCCTCCAATAAGGGGTGGAGCCATTGAGAAAATATGGAAGCAGCTGGGGGAGTATTTCGTGACAAAGGGTCACTCGGTTACTCATGTATCAAGGTTGTGTGATGACCTTCCGAAAGAGAGTACCGAAAAAGGAGTCAGGCATATTCGGGTTAAAGGTGCTGATTGTCCACGATCGCTTTTATGGCTCAAATGGTTGGATCTTCTATATACAATCCGCGTTTCACGGATTCTTACCGAATCCGATATTGTGGTGACAAATACGTTCTGGGCTCCTGTCTTATTCAACCCTAAGCGGCATGGAAAGATTTGGGTGCACATTGCCCGCTACCCAAAATATCAGTTTTCATTTTATCGGAGAGCTTCTCGTTTACAGAGTGTGTCAACACCGATTGCAAATGCCCTTGCAGATCAGGCTCCTGGGCTGGCAAGTAGAATATGCATGATAGCAAACCCCCTGCCCTACACTGTTCCTGACTGGAACTTTGATCAGAAAGCCTCGGGTGAGGTGCTTTTTGTTGGCAGGATCCACCCAGAGAAGGGTGTCGACTTGTTGATTCGTGCAGTCACTCGTTTAAAATCTCGGTTCAAACATATCAAATGCAATCTCGTGGGTCCGTGGAAAGTCGACCAGGGCGGAGGAGGATCAAGTTACTTAAATACATTGAAGACTTTGATAACTCAAATAGACGCTCCCGTCAGCATTACCGGACCTATCTTCGACGAAAAGCAGCTGAGAGCTTACTACAGGTCTGCCTCCATTTTTGTCTACCCATCGCTCGCGGAGAAGGGTGAAGCCTCCCCCTTGGCGCCTCTAGAGGCGATGGCAGAAGGCTGCCCAGTGATCGTGTCCGATATGAGCTGCTTTGACGATGCCGTGGGGGAAGGGAAGCACGCTCAGAGATTCGATTTTAGAGCAAAATATCGGGAACGCCTTCTGTCCGATTGTATTGCCTGGTGGCTGGATAACGAGCCTGCACGGAAGGAAGCCTCCAGAAGCGCAAACACTCGCGCGAAACTCTTTGAGTTGCCAAGAATAGCTGATCAGTATCTAGCTGAATTTGAAAGCTTACTCGGAAAATAGGCATATCTGGCCTTCCGGAATACCAGCCATGCGTTCTTCACTCATTCCCTTATTCGCCACCTGCCTCGTGTTCGGCACCCTGCTCTGCCTTTACCTAGCTTGGCGGCCGTCGCCGTTTTTGTCGGAGTTGGGGTGGATGCCGGAGGGGTTTGCTCGCTGGGCGGATGCGGCGGCGCAGTCGAATTCGCGGACGGCGATTCCGTTTTTTGGCTTAGGGTTAATGGGAGGAGTGCTGGGGCTTGTGATGCGGGACCGGCGGTTTGCCTGGGTGCTTTTTGCGGGCTTGATGGGGCTTTCGCTGCTGCTGGAACTAGGGCAATTACTGCTGCCGGGGCGACATGCGACGGTGGACGATGTGCTCTGGGGATGGCTGGGGCTCTGCGGGGGCTGGCTGTTGGTGCTTTTGGCCAAATGGGTCTGGGATTGGAAATCCAATTAGATTTGATTCAGGGGCAGAATTGCCGTTTATTAGGACCATTATGAAATGCTTTGGTTACGGGTCGCTGGCAGCAGCGGTATTGATGGGTCTGGTCGGCTGTGCCAATGGGCCTTTTTCCGGGGACAGTCGTTCGCCGACAGGTGCTTTGCTGCGGGGGGAAATCTCGGCGGATCAGTATTTTTCCGAGGTAAAGCGGGCAAATGAGGACACTCGCCGGCAACAGCAATTCGAGGTGGATCGGGATCCGACCCGGGCTTACAATATCCGCACGGGGCAGGTGGAATACGTGCCTGAAGATACGCAGCAGTTTTGGAATCCAGAGCGCCAGCGCTGGGAGTTTGTGCCGCTCGACGATCGTCCGGACCGCCGCCGGGAATGAAGGAGCCACGCGTTCCACAGACTCAGCTGGCCCAGCGGTATTGGCACCAGTTGCTGACACGGGGTGCTGACGATGAGCCAGCTGCCCGCGGATTCGCCCTGGATGCAACTGCGGGAAACGGCAACGATGCTCTGAAACTGGCTGAATGGATCGGGCCCGAAGGCCGGGTCTGGGCTTTTGATGTTCAGGCAGCGGCGATCTACGTCACCGATCAGCGCCTGCGCTCGGCCGGTCTGCGCGAACGGGTGGAATTGATCCACAGCGATCACGCGGATTGGCCCCGGCAGCTGCCACCCGCCATGCGCGGCAAGCTGGATCTGGTGGTCTTCAATCTGGGTTTTCTGCCCAAAAGCGACTCGCGGCAGACGACCCTGTCTAATTCTACGCTCAAAGCACTCGATCCCGTTCCCGAATGGCTGCGGCCTGGGGGGATGCTGTCGGTTCTCTGTTACCCCGGTCATGCCGAGGGTGCGGAGGAGACGGTTGCAGTGAAGCGTTGGATTCGAAAACACCGTTCGGATTTTGCCTCCTGGGTGCAGCATATTCCGTTGGGCCGTAAGACGCCGCCGCCAGAGTTGCATGTTCTGGTAAAGAGGTGATTGAGGGACTTACGGTGACCGAAACGGACTGTCGCCGTTCCGCTACTTTGTTGGGACTAAGTAGGAAAAAATGCGGTCCACGGCCGTCGAACCGCTCTCCGCACGGAGGGTTTCGGCGAGTTGGGTGGACTGTTTTTGTGTACGCTCGATGCGATCCGGGCTTTGTGCGTCGTGGAGGGCGCTGATCAATGCTTTGGGGTGGGCGGCGCCTTGTAGGAATTCTGGATACATGACCTCGTCGAGAATGAGGTTGGCCATGCCGAGGTAGGGGATGCGTACGAGGCGGCGGCCGATCCAGTAGGTAATGGGGTGGGCGCGATAGACAATGGCGCCGGGAATGCCGGCCATGGCGCAGACGAGGGACATGGTTCCGGAACTGGTCAACACGGCACGCGCTGCAGTCGGGGTTTCGGCTGGAACGAGCTGGATGGCGCCGTCTTCGATTCCTGCCTGTGCCATGGCCTGTTGCAGGATCTCGCGAATGGGTTCGCTCGGAAATAAAACAGTGGCCTGCTTCAAGGGGTCATTGGCATCGAGGCACTTCCAGGCCTGGAGCATAAGGGGGAAAATGCGCAATACCGCCTGTTTGCGGCTTCCGGGCAGGAGCAGCAGTCCCGCATCGGCTGCGTAGCGCAGTGGCAATTGATGACGACTGTCGGCGAATGGGTGGCCGACGAATTGAACGGGCAGATCGGTGTCCTTGTAACAATCCGGCTCAAAGGGGAAAATGGCGCCCACTTCATCGAGGTAGCGGGCCATCTTGAAACGCCGGCCTGCCTTCCAGGCCCAGATTTGTGGGCTGATGTATTGGTAAACCGCGACATCTCCCCCACCCTTGCGGCTGATGCCGCGATCGGCCAATGCTTTTGCAAGGCGGAGGTTGAAGCCGGGGTAGTCCACCAGCACGAGGACCTTGGGGCGGTTTTCAACCACCCAGTTCAGGGTCGATTCAAAGAGTTCACGGAAGTAGCCATAGTTTTTCAATACCTCGACCAAGCCAACCACCGAGCTTTCCGTCAGGTCGTGCAACAACTGAACGCCGGCCTGCTCCAGGGCACGGCCACCGATTGCGGCCATTTTCAGGTCGCTGTGGGCTGCCCAGAGGTCCGCAGCCAGGCGGGCCGCGTGTTGATCGCCCGAATGCTCTCCGGCAAGGAATAGCACGTCGCATCCGCCATCACTTGGAGTTGCGAGTTGCATGGAATCAGGCTTTACCGGTTTGCGGACTGGAGGCCAGGCCCTGGGTAATCTGCTCAGTTATCTGAATTGCCAGCTCCAGCGCGGTCTTGCCCAGGGTGCCGCTCACCTTCGGATCGCGGCGTTGCTGAACGCACTGAATAAAAGAAGCCAATTCCAACTTAAGGGGCTCATCTTTTTCCAGAGGTATATCCTCGCGGATCAGGTTGAGCCCTTCTTTTTTGATCAGGTGGCCGGATTGCTCCATAAAATTAAGGGAAAGGTAACCCGCCGTCTGAAACACCCGGATCTCGCGCACCTTTTTCTGGCTGACCCGGCTTGTATTCAAATTCGCCACACAGCCGTTTTCAAAGAGAATGCGGGCGTTGGCAATGTCTTCAGCGCCCGTCAGCACCTGAACGCCGACCGCATCGACCCGTTTGACCGGTGATTTGGCCAGTTCGAGAATGATTCCCAGATCGTGAATCATCAAATCGAGTACCACCCCGACCTCCGTGCCGCGAATATTGAAAGGTGCGAGGCGATCCGCGGTGATGAAGCGCGGGTGCTGAACCGCCTCCTCCAGATAGCTCATGACCGGGTTGAAATGCTCGATGTGCCCCACTTGGACCAGAATACCCGCTGCCTTGGACGCCGCCAGCACGCGCTCGGCTTCATCCAGAGAGGCGCAGATGGGCTTTTCGATCAGCAAGTGACAGCCCTGCTCCATCAGCTTCAAGGCCACCTCGCAGTGCAGATCCGTCGGCACCACCACACTGACCGCATCACAGGCCGCACCGAGGGCCTCGATGGAATCAAAGACCTGGGTCCCGTTGCGTTCCGCAATCTCCGCGGCCCGCTCCGGATTCAGGTCGTAGACGCCCACCAGCTCCGCCTGCGGCAGGGCGGCATACAGCCGCGCGTGGTGTTGTCCAAGGGAGCCGACTCCCGCCACTCCAACCTTCAAGCTTTTTTCAGACTCTGACATGGACACGGATTTAGACCTGTCCATAATGAGGAGACAAAGCAAAAGAGCGGTATTGAGCGAAAACAGACTTAATACAGGTTGTAGCCTCTCGCTTTCAAGCGGGGGACCGGACAGATGGCGTTTTCTCCAGGAAATCCCGCACCCTGCATGAATGCAGGGTCTACTTTGCCCGGCATCAGCCTCAGCTTGATACAGGATTACGATTTCTGATATTATTTTCTTTTCAAATCACAATTGCTTATATAAGGAATGAGTCGTATGAAAAAGAGCAGCTATACTGATAACCCTAACGCAACGGTCCGCGAGCGCCTCGGATTTGCCGTCCCCAGCGAAGTCGAGGAGGTACTGAGTCAGTGCCCCAGCTTCGTGGTGGCCGACCATAAGGAACAACTGCAGGACTTGGCATTACGCGACGTCAACGGCAGCGACTGGCATGAGGTCGCCTACGATGTTCCTGGAAAGGGATCCGTGGTTGAGGCCAAGGTCTGCCGGGTCAAAAACGGCATCGCCGCCAATTACCTGGAGCCCTACATGCGCCGGCGCGACCCGGACTGCATGTTTATCGGTGACAGCGAGCCAACGAACAAGCCGACCTTCGACAAGGAATTTCCCCACAAGTTCGCGGACGTCCGTCAGGCCACCTTTGACTGGATGAAAGGCCAGGAACTCGCGGTGTTTGCCTTTACAGCCGGGATGGAAGGCAAGGGCACCGACGCCATGGTCATCGCACCTGCCAACGCGGGCTTTTTCGCCCTCGGTCTCGCTCTGCTGCAGGGCATCATGTCGCGCGAGGCGATCCCCGAAGGCTTCTCACCCAAAGCGATCATCTATGTAGCTCCGCCTTTCCGCCATACCCACTTTGAGGGCAAACAAGTGGTCGTGCACAACCGCTTGAAAGGGATGCACGAGCTCTTCAGCTACAATCTCTATCCGGGACCGAGCGCCAAAAAGGGCATCTACGGCGTGTTGATCAACCTCGGCGAAGCCGAGAACTGGGTCACCATGCACTGCTCGACGGTTCAGGTCGTAACCCCTTACGACAACAAGATCGTCATCTCCCACGAAGGTGCCAGCGGCGGCGGCAAGAGCGAAATGCTCGAGCACGTGCACCGTGCCCGCGACGGCAGTCTGCGCCTCGGCGAAAACCTGGTGACCGGTGAAAAACGCACCGTCACCCTGCCACAGAGCTGCGAACTGCGCCCAGTTACGGACGACATGGCCCTCTGCCACCCTTCCCTCGACAAAGGCCGCGGCAAACTGACCCTGATGGACGCCGAGTCCGCCTGGTTCGTGCGCGTCAATCACATCAACCACTATGGTATTGATCCGAACCTGGAGGACATGACCATTCACCCGAAGGAGCCGCTCCTGTTCCTGAGCATCGATGCTCAGCCCAACAGCACGGCCCTCATCTGGGACCACATTGAAGACAGCCCAGGCAAACCTTGTCCAAACCCGCGCGTCATTGTCCCCCGCAACATCGTTCCCAACGTGATCGATGGCGCTGTGGACGTCGACGTCCGCAGCTTCGGTGTGCGCACCCCACCCTGCACCAAGGAGAAGCCAAGCTACGGCATCATCGGCATGTTCCACATCCTGCCTCCGGCTCTCGCCTGGCTCTGGCGCCTCGTTGCCCCGCGCGGTCACGCCAACCCAAGCATTGTCGACCAGGAAGGCATGACCTCCGAAGGTGTGGGCTCCTACTGGCCCTTTGCCACCGGCCGGCGGGTCGACCAAGCAAACCTGCTGCTCAATCAAATCATCGAAACGCCGGCGGTGCGCTATATCCTCACGCCCAATCAGCACATCGGTGCCTGGGAAGTCGGATTCATGCCGCAATGGATTGTCCGCGAATACCTGGCCCGCCGCGCCAGCGCGGAGTTCAGCCGCGAGCAAGTCACCGACGCCCGCTGCCCCCTGCTGGGTTATGCGATGAAGCCGGTCATGATCGAAGGCCGCGTCATCGGGCCCTGGTTCCTCGAAGTCGACAAGCAGCCGGAAGTCGGTGAAGAAGCTTACGACAAGGGCGCCAAGATCCTCGCTAACTTCTTCCACAAGGAGCTCTCGCAGTTCGACGATCCGGACCTGCTGCCCCTAGGTCGTAAGATCATCGACTGTTGCTTCGCAAACGGAAGCATCGCAGACTACGAAAAACTGATCGATGTAAATACCTTGATTCAGGAGTAAATCCTGAACTTTAAAGGCCGGGCGATCATCCATCGCCCGGCCTTCTTTTTATATGGAAGTCTACAACTTCAAATTGTTCCGCGCCTTTCAACCGAGCTTCGACGAAGCTGGGGATGAATGGAAACGGCGTATTTTTGGTGTAGACTACATTCTCCTGAAAGGAATGCAGGGTGGAATGCTTTTTCTCAGCCGCTATGGTTGGCCATTGGCCGACGCCCTGCGCCCGCGCCACTGGTATGTGGATGGGCGGTTCCGCGAAACCGGCCAGCGCCTGGTAGGCAGCACGGGCTCGGTTTACCGCATGGAGCTTCCCCACCGCAATTCGCGTGGGCTGCCAGTGGTCATCAAATTCAACCGCTTCGCCCAGGACGCACCGGTTTTCTATACCATCGCCAGCCAGTCAGAGGCAGCCGACAACATTGCCCGGGGTGCCCGTTTCCTCAGTCCATTCGAGGAATTCGGCCTGCTTCAAGACCTGCGTGCGAGCCACAAAACCCAACCCGGACGCACACCGATCTGGACCCAACGACCACTCGCGATCTATTGTCCGGCCACCCGCTATCCGGCCTGGAAACTGGGCCGCAAAGAAAATGCCTACTGGCGCTACGACCGCGCCCTCGCCGCCGACCAGAGGGATCAGCCCGAAGAAAAACGCGTCGTCTACGAATGGGACCGCGTCTACATCACCCTCTTCAACTGGGTCAAAGGCGTCGATGCCCAGGACGCCGCCGAAAGCGGTGTCATCTCGGACGAGACCATGGTCAAGCTTTCCCGCAACGTTAACAAAGAGCTGAGCGAACGCGGCTTCCGCGTGCTCGACAACAAACCCCGCCACATCATCCTCCGCCCGCACGGCCGCAGCGGCCGCCCAAAAGCCTTTCGCGGTCAACTGCCTTATGCCCTGATCGATTACGAACTACTGGAACGCGGTGAGTAAATTCCGGGGGGTGGACGCCCCGTCCACCCAATTCCATGGCCCTGCTACAGGCGCGGGGGCGCGCCTGCTCCGGGGGGTGGACGCCCCGTCCGCCCAATTCCAAGGCCCCGCTACAGGCGCGGGGGCGCGCCTGCTCCCGGGGCCCTTTGCACTTTTCGATGGACCTGGGACGGCTTCATTGGGAAAACTCAGAGACACTGCTTCTATGTCCGCGCCCTCTTCCAGTCTTTCTCCCAGCGAGCTCAAATCCCAGCTCATCGACCAAGCCAGGGAATTGGGCTTTGAGTCGGTGGGTGTTGTGGCGGTTCCGGTGGAGCTTCGCCAGGACTACTTCATGCGCTGGCTCGAAAAGGGCATGCATGCGGAGATGCGCTGGATGGCAAATAACCCAGAGCGCCGGGCCTATCCGCAGCAGCTGATGCCGGAAGCGCGCTCGATCATTGTCTGTGGCCTTAACTACTATCAGCCGGAACTGGAACGGCGCGGCCGGATTGCCAAGTATGCGCTGGGCAAGGACTACCACAAAATAATCTACAAGAAGTTGAAACGGCTCTGCGCCTGGCTGCGCGATCAGGGCGGCCAGAACCGTCCCTATGTCGACACCGGTCCACTGCTCGAAAAACCGATTGCCGAGCAGGCTGGCATCGGCTGGCAGGGCAAAAATACGGTGATCCTTAATCCTACGGAGGGACAGTGGTTGTTTCTCGGCAATATTCTGACCACCCTGGAGCTGCCCGCCGATCAGCCGCCAGCCAACCGCTGCGGCAGCTGCACGCGCTGCATCGATGTGTGCCCGACGCAGGCCATTGTGGCTCCCTACGAGCTGGATGCCCGCAAATGCATCAGCTACCTCACGATTGAGCACCCGGGTCCGATCCCAATGGAGTTCCGCGAGGCCATCGGCGACCACTTATTCGGTTGCGACGACTGTCTGGATGTCTGCCCCTGGAACCGCTGGGCAGGCGAATCCCGCGAAACCAAGCTCGCCGCCCGCCCCTATCCAGACCTGCGCGAAATGCTGGACTGGGAAGACGAACACTTTCACACGACATTTGAAGGTACACCCATCCGCCGCCTGAAACTGCCGCGCTGGCTGCGCAATATCTGCGTAGTCCTGGGCAATACAGGCACATTGGAAGACCTGCCGGCCCTGCAAAAAACCGCACAACACGCCGACCCGATGGTCGCCGAGCACGCCGAATGGGCCATCACCCGCATCCAGCAACGCCTTTCCCACGAAAACAGCCCATGAGCGACTACGAGCCCGATCCCATCGAACTGCCAATCAACGGCGTCATCGACTTGCACACCTTCCACCCCAGCGAGGCCAAAGCCGTGGTGCTCGCCTTTATCGAAGCCTGCCAGGAAGAAGGGCTCAATGAACTCCGCATCATCCATGGCAAAGGCAAAGGCGTGCTCCGCACCCAGATCCACGCCCTCCTCGAGCGCCATCCGGACGTCGAATCCTACAGCCTCGCCCCCGTCAACGCCGGCGGCTGGGGCGCAACCCTGGCACGGTTGAAGAAGTAGGCCCCGGCTTTAGCCTGGGCATTGCGCGGAATAGGTAGTTGCTGCACCATTCGTCCCCGGCATGAATACCGGGGCTACTTGGCCCCGCCCACAGAAACTCCTAGCGGCCTGTGGTCGCTCGCTTCCATCACCTCCGGCCCGTCGACAATCCGCACCGCGCTGACTCCGATTTCATTTTGATCCGGCGGCCAATAATAGATGGCATCGATGGCCTCTCGGCGGTCCTCGCGCTCCCAGTAAAAGGTCCAGTCAGCACCCTTGGAATCCTGCTGGGGCAGACCTAGCACAGAGCTTAATTGGTCCAGCAGGAACAGCCGGGCGGGAAAATCTTCGGGCTCATTGAAGTCCCCGAGGATCAGCAGGGTGTCGCCGGGCTGTCGGCGCTCGCCAACGATTTCCACCAAGCGCTCCATCTCAGCACTGCGCTGCTGCTGGGCCAGGGGGTCCGCACGGTCGACGGTCCAGCGGCTTTTAAGGTGCACATTGAAAACGCGCACAATCGACTCTTCATGCTCGATCACCACTTCCATCAAACCCCTCCGCATGGGAGGCAATTCCTCATCCGGAACGGCATGCAAGTGGACCTCAGCCAGAGGAACCCGCGACAAAACCGCCAAGTGGCGCACGGTATCGACACCGCGCCCCATGGCTCGATAAGGATAATCCAGACCCTTGACCCGAAGGTCCCGCTGCAACTCGCGCAAATACGGTTCGGCACCCATCTCCTGAAAAAACACCACATCTGCCCGTTCGCTCAGCAACACCGCTCTCAAAGCGGCCTTCTCTGCCTCCGGCTTTGGATAATCCGGACGCCAACGTCCCTCGATAACTTGATTCTGGGCGAGGTAGTTGCGCACATTCCAGGACAACAGTTGCAGCGGTTCGGCCACGGCAAACCCAACCGAAGCACAGAGAAGACCAAGCACCAGCAGTGCCCGCCTCCAATGCCTGCCCGAGAATGCACCCGCGCTCTGTACCATGGCTTAGTTGTCCTTGTTTCGCAGCGCCGCTTCGCGTTCGATCAGCGTCGGGTGCGAATAATAAAAGCCGCTGTAAAGAGGATGCGGGGTCAGGTTGCTGAGGTTCTTTTCGGAAAGCGTGTGCAAGGCCTCGACCAAAGGCTCGGGATCGCCACCCAGAGCCTCGCGGGCAAAATGGTCGGCTTCATACTCATGCTTGCGGGAAAGTACATTGCTCAAGGGGCTCAGCCAGAAGGTCAACAGCCCACCCATCAGCATAAAGAGCAAAAGCACGGGCGCCAGCTGACCGGCCTGCCAGTCAAATCCAAAGGCTTCAACAAAGGCTGGCTGGCCTGCGAGGTAACCGATCAGGGCGAAACTCAGCAGCAAGGTGAAAGCACTCATTGCGATCATGCGCGGAATATGCCCCAGCTTGTAGTGGCCGATCTCATGCGCCAGAACCGCCTCCAGCTGGCGCGGTTTCAGCTGCTCCATCAGCGTGTCAAACAGGACGATCCGCCGGAACTTGCCAAATCCAGTGAAAAAGGCGTTGGAGTGACCCGAACGCTTGCTGCCATCCATCACCAGAATCGTGCGGGCACGAAAACCGGTGCGTTCGCTCAGGTCAAACAGCCGCGTTTTCAAATCACCCTCTTCCAATTCAGTGAATTTGTTGAACAGAGGCATGATCAGGGTCGGGTAAACAACCACCATTACCAGCTGAAAGACGAAAACCGCGACAAAGGCCCACAGCCACCAGTATTCGCTCAATCCCACCAGCCACAGTAGAAAAGCCACAAGCGGCAGACCAATGATCAGGCCGATCACCAGGCCCTTGATTTTGTCCGTCAACCAGAGGGCGAGGGTGCTGCGATTGAATCCAAAACGTTCTTCCAGACGAAACTGCGAATACCAGTCAAATGGCAGCGACGGCAGCCCGATGAGAATACCCGTTGCAAACAAGGTCGCCGACTGTCCCCAAAGCCCTGCGCCAAACACTCCGCTGAAGGCATACCAGATCCAGGCCAGCAGGCCGCTGAGCAGTAAGACAGCGAGAATCAGGGCATCGTAGAGCGTCTCCGCCATAGAAAGGCGCAAACGGGCCCGCGTGTAATCGACGCTCCGGGCGTAGGTTTCCGGTTCGATGCGCCCCGCAAAGGCCGCCGGCACCGAGCCTGCGGCCGCATTCACGGATTTGAGATTGAGCAGGTCGAGGCCGAGCTGCATCGCCAGGCGAAGCAGCAACAGCGCGATAAATATGAGGGCAATGGAATTCATGATAGAAAGGCTCTAAAGTCCGGCAGGGCGAACTCCACTGGCAAGGTAAAAAAATCAGTGAATTCTCGCCTTTAAACCGTTCAGGTAAAAAAACTTGCTCCCAGCCATGCCAGGATGCACCTTGAGCGATCATGCCTAATGATTCAAAAGAGTTGGCTTTTGAGCAAGCGCTCGAGCAACTGGAGGGCCTTGTCCAATCGCTGGAGAAGGGAGACGTGCCGCTTGCCCAGCTGGTTGATAAATTTGAAGAAGGCAATAAACTAATTCAGAAATGCCAATCCCGTCTAAAGGAAGCAGAGACCCGCATCGAAATGCTGCGCCAGGGCAGCGAGGGCACACAAGCCGAAGCTTTCAATCCTGAAAACAACGCCAGCTGATTTCATCATGTCGATTCTGTCCCGCATCCAGGGCCCGGCCGATGTCCAGGCACTGCCCCATGCAGACCTCACTGCTCTGGCACAGGAAATCCGCCAGCGCCTGATTGAAGTCACTTCGCGCAACGGTGGCCACATTGGCCCGAATCTGGGCGTGGTTGAATTGACCCTCGGCCTGCACCGGGTTTTCAACAGCCCGACAGACAAATTTGTCTTCGACGTCTCCCACCAGGGCTACGTGCACAAGCTGCTGACGGGCCGTAACGATGCGCCCTTCGACAAAATCCGTCAGAGCGGTGGCTACAGTGGCTTTCTGGCCCGCAGCGAAAGCGAACACGATGCCTTCGGCGCCGGCCACGCGGGCACGGCCCTGTCCGCCGCGCTGGGTATGGCGATCGCGCGCGACCAGCAGAAGGAAGACAACCATGTGGTCGCCGTCCTCGGCGATGCGGCCTTCACCTGCGGCATCACACTGGAAGCCCTCAACAATATCGACGCGTCCACGCGCCGGTTGATCATCATTCTCAATGACAATGAATGGTCGATCGCCAAGAATGTCGGCTCTCTCGCGCGCTATTTCAACGATATCATCACCAACCCCGTTTACAACCGGATCGACCGCGACCTGAAGTCGATGCTGCAAAAGATGCCTGGCGGACAGTCGATGCTGGACTTCGGTCGCAAGTGGAAGCGCGAAACCAAAGACTTTTTTGTCGATTCGAATTTCTTCGAGACTTTTGGCCTGCGCTACATCGGGCCGGTCGACGGGCACGACATCGATGCCGTGATCAAGCACCTCGAGTTCGCCAAAGCGAGCGACCGCCCGATTCTTATCCACCTGATGACCCAGAAGGGCAAGGGCTACGAACCCGCGCTGGCTTCACCGGAGAAATTTCACGGTTTGGGACCCTTCGACATCGAAACCGGTTTATCGCCCTCCGGTAAAGGCAAGAGCAAGGCGCTCAGCTATCAGGACGCCTTTGGCAAAAGTCTGCTTAAATTCGCCAAAACGGATGCATCCATTCTGGGCATCACGGCAGCCATGCCGCCCGGGACGGGTCTGTCCTGGCTGCGGGATGCCATTCCGGAACAGTTTTTCGACGTCGGCATCGCGGAAGAACACGCCGTGCTCTTTGCCGCAGGGCTTGCAACCCAGGGGATGAAACCAGTGGTGGCTATCTATTCGACCTTCCTGCAACGAGCCTACGATCCGATCATCCACGATATCTGCCTGCAGGATCTGCCTGTGGTATTTTGCATGGACCGCGCCGGATTGTCACCCAACGACGGTGCCACCCACCACGGCTTGTTCGACATCGGCTATCTCCGCTGCGTGCCCAATACCATCATCATGCAGCCCCAGGACGAGCGTGAGCTCGCCAACATGCTCTGGACGTCGCTGCAGTGCCCCCACCCCACCTTTATCCGCTACCCGCGCGGCGCTGGCAACGGTGCCGACATCAATGGCGATCCTGAGGCGTTGGAAATCGGCAAGGCCGCTGTAGTCAAAGCCGGCAAAGACATTCAGATCTGGGCTCTAGGGCCCTGGATTCAGGAAGCGCTCGCGCTTTCGGACTCCCTTGAAGTCGAGCTGGGCCTTTCCATCGGGGTAGTGAATCCGCGCTTTATCAAACCACTCGACGCCGAATTGCTCCAGCTTCAGGCGCGGGACGCCGAATTGATGGTGACCATGGAAGACCATGTGGTGACCGGCGGATTCGGCACTGCGGTTTTGGAGAGCCTAAACGAAGCGGGCATCCACTGTCCGGTGGAACGCATTGGCTATCCTGACCATTTCATTGAACATGGCAGCAGCGTATCGGACCTCCGCCAGCTTGCGGGCATCGACAGCGATCAGCTGCGCGAACGCATTCTCAAGCGTTTCGGCCACAAACCGACAAAACCGGGTCCTTCCGGCAGCGACAAGGCCCATCTGCGAAACCCTGGCTAATTTCGAACGTTGCACCGCCTAAAGGCATCCGACAAGGCAACGCATGAACAATGGAACGCACCTTAAGGTGCTGACATACAACATCCACAAGGGCTTCTCTTCCCTGAATCGCCGATTCGTACTCGAGGCGATTCGCGAAGCTATCCAGACGACCGGCTCGGAAATGGTCTTCTTACAGGAAGTCGTCGGTGAACACCGCGTTCACTCCGAGCGCCTGGACAACTGGCCACTCGTACCTCAATTGGAGTATCTGGCGGACACCATCTGGCCGCATTTTGCCTACGGTAAAAACGCCGTTTACTCGGCCGGACACCACGGCAATGCGATCCTCAGCCGTCGGCCGTTCAGCTCTTTTGAGAACATTGATATTTCCAGCAACCGCCGCGAAAAGCGTGGCTTGCTGCACGCGACCATCGAAGGTTCTTCTCCGGATGCTCCCGAACTGCACCTGATCTGCGTCCACCTCAACCTGTTTAAACGAGGCCGGGCTCCTCAGTATCAACGCATCATCGATCGGATCCATGACCATATTCCGGATGACGCCCCCTTGATCATCGCCGGCGATTTCAATGACTGGCGCCAGGACGCTTCCAGTATACTCTGCAATGCCCTCGGCGTAGTAGAAGCCCACCAAAGCGTTCACGGCTATCACGCCCGCAGTTTTCCGTCGCACTTCCCCATCCTCCCGCTGGACCGAATTTACGTAAGGGGTCTGAAACCCGTCGAAGCCTCCTGCCTGGCCCGTAGTCCCTGGAGCAAGCTCTCCGACCACGGCGCATTGACGGCTACACTTGCAATGCACTGAGCTGATTCGAAACTTGCATATCCAATAAACAAACGAACACTGGTTTAATGCCTGCCAATCCGAATCCACCGCGTGGCCGCGGCACCGGTTCCCAGCCGGGCAACCGCTTCGAGAGCCGCTACACGGAAGCGGATTGGTCGGATTATGAAGGGGCGGATCCAGAGCTGAGTCCGGATCGATCGCGGGTTCCTACTGAAGTCCTGCCCGATCACGCGGTCTCGATTCTGTCGACCAACAACAGTCCGGACCTGCCGTTTGAAGTCAGCCTGAATCCCTACCGGGGCTGTGAACACGGCTGTGCCTACTGCTACGCCCGGCCCAGTCACGAATACCTGGGACTTTCGGCCGGTCTGGATTTCGAGACCAAGCTCTTCTACAAAGAGCGTGCGCCCGAGCTTTTGGAAGCTGCATTGAGCAAGCCATCCTGGAAAGTCAAACCCCTGATGCTCAGTGGGATCACGGATTGCTACCAGCCGCTTGAGAGCAAGCTTCAATTGACCCGCCGCTGCCTGGAAGTACTGCAGCGCCTGCGCAACCCGGTCAGCCTGATCAGTAAAAATACCTTGATGTTAAGAGATATTGATCTGCTGGCCGAAATGGCGCAGTGGAATGGGGTCCATGTGACTTTGAGCATCACTTCGCTCAACATTGAGCTGGCGGGTAAAATGGAGCCGCGTGCCGCTCGTCCCAAGGCGCGCCTGGAGGCCGTGCGTCAACTTGCTACCGCAGGCATTCCAGTCGGGGTTAACATCGCTCCGGTGGTTCCGGGTCTGAACGACACTGAGCTTATCGCCATCCTGCGCGCGGCGAAAGAAGCCGGCGCGAAAACCGCTTATTATCAGGTACTGCGTTTGCCCCTGGCGGTTAAATCGATTTTCGAGGACTGGTTGCGGCGCGAATTTCCCGGCCGTGCGGACACCGTGCTCGCCCGCATTCGGGAACTGCATGCGGGAAAACTCGATGACAGCCGATTTGGCCGGCGCTTCAGCGGCGATGGTATCTTGGCCGATACCTACCGGCAATGGTTCCGAATTGAAAGCCGCAAGCTCGGGCTCAACCACAGTGCGGGCACATTGAATTGCGAGGCCTTCCGGCGTCCGGGTGGAACCCAGCTCGGTTTCCAGTGGTGAACTCAGGCGTATTTGCGGGCCACCTGCCAGATGTCCAATGCCTGCTGGATCAGCGCTTCGAGTTCCTTCAACGGCACCTGATTGGGGCCATCCGAGCTCGCATTGGCCGGGTCCGGATGGGTTTCAACAAACAATCCATTGGCACCGGCGGCCAGGGCCGCGCGGGTCAGGGCCGGAATGAATTCCCTTTTGCCTCCCGTTGTGCCTTCGGCCCCACCCGGCATTTGCACGCTGTGGGTGGCGTCGAAAATCATCGGGTGTTTATACTCCTTTAGGAGGTGAAATCCGCGCATGTCGACGACCAGATTCTGGTAACCAAAAGTCGTGCCGCGTTCAGTCAGCCAGACTTCCCTGGCACCCGCCTTTTCGAGTTTATCAACCACGTAGCGCATTTCGTATGGGCTGAGAAACTGACCCTTTTTGACATTCACAGTGCGGCCCGTCGCGGCGGCAGCGACCAGCATATCCGTCTGTCGGCAAAGGAAGGCTGGTATTTGCAAAACGTCCACCTCCTCGGCGAGCAGGGCGGCCTGCTCCGGGGTGTGAAAATCGGTAAGGGTCGGAAATCCGAATTTACCGCGGATCCGCGCCAGCCACTCGAGGCCCTTTTCCAAACCCGGCCCTCGGGGTGACTGCAATGAAGTGCGATTGGCCTTGTCGAAAGAACCTTTAAAAAGAATCCGCAACTGCGGATAGCGCTCCCGCAGGCTGGCAAGGTGCTCCGCCACCTCGAGGCAAAGGTCTTCGTTTTCGAGTGTGCAAGGACCGGCGATCAACAGCAGGCGATCGGCTTCGTAGAGAGGAATAGGCATGATTCTATTAGGATTTGCGGCGTTTCAGGGCAGCCGCGACAAATGCTGCGAAGAGGGGGTGAGGCTTGCGTGGCTTGCTCTGGAATTCCGGGTGATACTGGACTCCGACGAACCAGGGGTGTTCCGGAATCTCGATAATTTCTACCAGATCGCGCTCGGGATTCACCCCGCCGATGCGAAGGCCTGCTTTTACCAATTGGTCGCGAAAAGCATTATTGAATTCGTAGCGGTGCCGGTGGCGTTCGGAAACCTGGTCGACCCCATAGGCTTCGCGACTGAAGGTGCCCGGTTGCAAGGCGCAGTTGCAGGCGCCCAGGCGCATCGTCGCACCCTTGTCTTCCAATTCACGCTGGTCGACCATCAAATCGATAACCGGATAGGCCGTGGTCGGATCGAACTCAGAGCTGTGAGCCCCCTCCATCTTTGCCACATTGCGGGCAAATTCAATGACCGCCACCTGCATGCCCAGGCACAAACCGTAGTAGGGAATGCCATTTTCGCGGGCGATGCGCACTGCTTCGATCTTGCCTTCGATGCCCCGCGATCCAAATCCTCCCGGGACCAGCAAACCATCGTAACGCTTCAACATCTCGTAATTGCCGGTGGCTTCGAGCTTTTCGGAGTCGATCCGATGAATCTCAACCGCACAGTCATTGGCAATTCCACCGTGCACGATGCTTTCGTAGACACTCTTATAGGCGTCCTGCAGTTCAATGTATTTACCCACGACCGCGATATCGACCCGGTGTTTGGGGTATTTGAGAATCCGCACGACCTCATCCCAACCGTTTTCTTTCAACGGCAGGTTTTCCATTTTCAGGCTTTCCAGCACCAGCTGATCGAGGCCTTCGTTCTCCAGCATCAACGGAACTTCGTAGATCGACGTCTCGACATCAATTTCCTCGATCACTGACTTGACCTGTACATTGCAGAAAAGGCTCAGTTTCTGGCGCAATTCCTTGCCCAGCGGCTTTTCGGTGCGGCAAACGAGGATGTCTGGCTGGATACCAATTTCACGCAGTTTGGCGACCGACTGCTGGGTCGGCTTTGTCTTGAGTTCACCGGCGGCAGTCAGGTAGGGCACCAGAGTGACGTGGACAAACACGACATTGTCGTGCCCTTTTTCCAAGGTAAACTGGCGCATCGCCTCGAGAAAGGGCAGGCCTTCGATGTCGCCAACCGTGCCACCGATTTCAGTGATGATGATGTCAACATCGCCTGCATCTGCCTCGAAACGACTCTGGATTTCATTGGTCACATGTGGAATTACCTGAATGGTCTGACCCAGGTAATCACCGCGGCGCTCCTTGCGTATAATCGTATCGTAGATCTGGCCTGAGGTCAGATTGTTGCGCTGGGACAGCTTACCATTGGTGAAGCGTTCATAGTGGCCGAGGTCCAAGTCGGTCTCGGAGCCATCATCGAGCACGTAAACCTCGCCGTGCTGGAAAGGATTCATGGTGCCTGGATCCACATTGAGATAGGGATCAAACTTCTGAATCTTGATTTTGAGCCCTCTTTGTTCGAGCAAAGCTCCAAGCGCGGCGGCCGTCAGCCCTTTGCCCAGCGAGGATACAACGCCTCCAGTGATAAAAATATGTTTCATGCCTTAGTGTTTCGAGAATAGTCGTTCCGTTGCGATGGAGGCTTTTAACCGCCAACGGGCCTTTAGCACAATGGCTCTTTAGCCCCCTTGGCAATCGGAAAATCTGTAATTTTGATTTGCTTGCGCTTTTGCCCCGACTCGGCTACGTTCGCAATGCTTTTATTATGTCGGAATCCACCCAAAGTCCAAACGCTCAGACACTGGCGCGCCGCGCACAGAATTTTTATCAGGTCACCTTCAGCGATCAAAGTATGTCCGAGTTGAACAAACTCGGCATGGATCAGCAGTTGGCCCTGGTCAACCGCATCAGCAGTCTGAGCCCGGATCAACTGGAAGACCCGGATGATTCCATCGGTCGCTTTAGTCGTGAAGGGAAAACCTATTTCCGGGTGCGCGCCGGAGAATACCGCTGTTACTTTGAAATCCAGGGCAACACCCTTTTCAGCCACTATATTCTGCACCGCAACAGCCTGACCGATTTTATCTATCGAAACAAGCTGCCAGTCACTGAAGAAACCATGGTCGAGCAGAACAAATCCTTTTGGAAATACCTCGAAACCCTCAAAAAGCCCGACCGTAAATCGTGAGTGACTCCGAAAACCGCGCCGCTGCTCCCTATCTCGACGCGGAGGAGGCCAGCAAAATTTACTTTCTGCCCAACCTGATGACGGCGGGCAACCTGTTCTGCGGGTTTGTTGCGGTCATTCGCTGTATTCAGGCAAAATTCGCGTCTTCGGCTGAGGGCATGGCCACCGAATACGCCGACACCATTGCCCGCACGCCGGCACAATTCTACGAACAGGCAGTCTGGTTTATTCTTGCTGCGGTTGTTTTCGACATGCTCGACGGTCGTATGGCACGGCTTACCCAGAAAGAGTCGTTGTTCGGTAAGGAATTCGATTCCCTCGCTGACGTTGTCTCCTTCGGCATGGCCCCTGCCCTGCTGGTATTTTTCCTGCTGTTGTCGCCAACTGCGGACTTTCCACTTGTTCGCACTCTGGGTGGACTGGTCGGGTTCTTCTATCTTTTGTGCGTCGCTATTCGGCTTGCGCGCTTCAACGTGATTACCTCTCCCTTGCTGCGGCCTTCCGAAAACTTTCCAAAACACGATTTCCTCGGCCTTCCGGCTCCCGCCGCCGCCGGAATGATTTCGTCCATCGCCTTGGTCATTACCCGTCACCAGATGACGGAACTGGCAATACTGCTCCCTTTCTTGTTGATTATTATAGCCTTACTGATGGTGAGCAATATCCACTATCCCAGCTTTAAACGGATTGGAAGCAAAACCCGGATCGATTTTCGCACCTTTATTTTTGTCTTAGTCGTAATCGGTGCAGTCTTTCTGTTCCATTATGTGGCAATTGCCCTGGTATTCCTCACTTACATTTTTTACGGTATCTACCGCCATTTGAGGAAAGGGAAAACAGCGAATGAGTCTGGTAATTGACTGTGAATATCTTGTGAGTTGCCACTTGTTCCGTTTTCCTTCCGGTAGAATCCGAGAGTTCTTCACCTCTCCAACCTACTCTAAGTTCTTGATTGCTCAGTGCTTTCAAAGTTGCCCACAAACTCACAGCCCTTAATAAGAAGAAGTCTTTTATATAAGATTTATATATGAATAGTTAATGGTTGTCAGTTGTACTCTAAATCGCCTTTAATCACTCATCCTTTCGCACCCAAAACTATGAAGTTCAAAATCAACCGAGACCATTTCACCAGCGGCCTTCAACAAGTTCTCAACGTTGTTGGGACACGGGCAACCATGCCGATCCTGAGTAATGTCCTGATCGAAGCAAGCGACGATGGTGTATCCCTGACCACTACCAATCTCGATCTGGGGATTCGTTGTAAGATCAAGGCTGAGGTCTCGGAAAAGGGCTCAGTGACATTGCCGGTTCGGAAGTTGGCTCCGATTATCAAGGAAATGCCGAACCTTGACGTTGAGGTTGAGTCCTACGCGAACAACCACGCAAAGGTTTCTTCGGGCACGTCCTTGTTCCGGATCGTTGGCATTGGTGCCGACGAGTTTCCGGCTCTCCCTTCCTTTGCCGACCAGCATAGTTTTGTGCTGCGCCAGGAAGATTTGGAGAAGATGTTGCGCAGCGTTTCTTACGCCCAGTCGACGGACGAAACCCGCTACATCATGAACGGCGTATTTTTCAATTTTGCCGATGACCAATTGACTCTGGCAGCCACGGATGGTCGCCGCCTTGCGGTGATGAGCCGTGAACTGGAGATTTCGGAGGAGAATTCCGGACACCTGATCCTGCCGGCCAAGACGGTCAATGAGGTTGAGCGTTTGCTCGGTCAGGGTGAAACGGTGCGCATAGCGTTCAATGACCGGCAGGTAGCCTTTGAGATCCAGAGTGGTGAGGATTCGGATGCGTCAGGTCTGTCCGACAGTATTTATCTGGTATCCAAAACGGTCGAAGGGAGCTATCCAAATTACCGTCAGGTGATCCCGAAGGAGAACGATCGCCACATCAAACTTAACCGCGAATCTTTCGCCAACTGTGTGCGCCGGGCGGCATTGGTGAGCTCGGACAAAAGCAGCTCGGTGAAAGTGCGGGTGTCGGAAAACCTGCTCGAGATAACCGGATCCAGCCCTGAATTCGGTGAGTCCAACGTGACTTTGAATGTAGAGTATTCCGGTCCTGAGGTCAGCGTGGCCTTCAATCCCCACTTCATGTTGGACCCACTGCGTGCATTGACGCGCGATGAAGTGATTTTCGAATTCAAAGATGAGTTGAGCCCCGGAGTGATCCGTACGCAGGACAGTTTCCTCTGCGTTATCATGCCGTTGCGCTTGAACTGATACCGTTCCATTGATCGCGTCCGTTTCGCTGCAGATTATTGTTTTGGTCCTGGCGTTCGCGACCTTGGGCTTTACCTGGGGTGCCCGTCGCTCCGGCTCCCCGTTGCTGGCTGTATGTTCGCGTTGGAGCCGCTGGTTTTTTACCGGGGCATTTGGTGGCTATTTGTTGAGCGAAACGGGTTGGACAACCTATCCTTTCTGGGTCACTGCAAGTGTCAGTTTTCTGGGCTGGTTTCTGGTTGAAACGATTTATAACTGGGTGGTTATTTCTGCTATTTCGCGCAGTGATCTGCCATTCTTTCCACGCTTTGAACTGAATCAGCGCACGGGGCAATGGCCCAAGGATGAGCGTTCGATCCAGCTGCGTGATTGGTTGCGTGCGAATGGATTCAAGAAGCATCAGTCGCTGCTGGCCCGTATGGACGAACAGATCCTGATGCACGTATTTGTCTATGAGCACCCGGAAAGTTTTGTTCGCGTACACATCATCTTTCTCGGTGGGGTGGGCATGAATAATGCCATTTCCTGTGCCTTCCATTCCCTGGATGAGCGCAAACACCGCTGGGTAACCGACAACCTGTTTCTTCCCTACGGTGGCTTTTATCCGGAGAGTTGGAGTGTCGAGCGGCGTCCTTTGATGCAATCCGTTGAGCAATTGTATCAACGTCACTTGCAGCGCATGGACGCAGCGCTGTCGGATCAGTGGCTGCCGTTTGAGCAGGATGCGCTGGAAGTTTTGAATGCGGACAGGGCCCTGTTGGAAAAGTTGAACCGGGAAATGGGATTTTTCAGTTCAGAGGCGGACATGGAAGACAAGGGCCGCATAACCGCCGCTGGACGCCACCGCATTTGGCAGGAGCTGTGGACGATCAGTTATTTTGGCCGGGCCCGCCGTTACAGTTGATCAGGAAAGACTGGTCTTCAGCGGTTTGATTCCAGCTTCTATTGAAGCACGCCGGGGTTCGAGAAAGGGTGGAAGGGCCAGAGCTTCTCCCAGGGTTTCCATCGGTTCATCGGCGTCGAAACCGGGTTCATCCGTCGCAATTTCGAACAGGATTCCGTTGGGTTCGCGGAAATAGAGGCTACGGAAGTAGAAGCGGTCGACTGGGCCACTGGATGGCATTTTCAATTCCTGCAGGCGTTGATTCCAAGCTTGGTATTCCGACTGATTGGGTGTGCGGAAAGCAACGTGGTGGACGCTTCCGGATCCCGGGCGTGCTGGAGGCAGCTGCGGCTCTACGGCAACATGCAGTTGAGCGGATGGTCCGCCCTCCCCCATCTTGTAGACATGGACCGTAACGGTTTGGTCGCCGCTGCTTGCCTGTTGTTGATAGCTGTGTGTCTGCTTAAAGGACATCACTTGGGTCAGTACTGTATCGGTACGGGCCAGACTGGGTACGCTCATGGTGATTGGCCCCAAACCATGAATTTGATGTTCAGCGGGTACTGAGCTCTTTTCCCAGACAGCTCCCGGTTGACCTTCAGTATCTACAATCAAACTGAGGCGCTGGCCTTCAGGGTCTTCGAAATCAAGAACAGGGAATCCATCTCGTTCGGCCGGATCCTGATGTTTGACGCCATTCTTTTTGAACTGACCGTGCCACCATTTGAGAGTGCTTTCGGAACCAATGCGAAGGCTGGTTCTCACAATGCTGTGGGTGCCGCGTTTTTCCGCAGGAACCGGCCAGTCGAAGAAGGTAATGTCCGTTCCCGGTGAGCCCTTGCCGTCGGCGTAGAAGAGATGATACGCCGAAACATCATCCTGGTTAACTGTCTTTTTAACCAGACGCAGACCGAGCACTTCGGTGTAGAAGCGGTAGTTGAGCTGAACATCCGCAGTGACCGCGGTGAGGTGATGAATGCCCGTCAATTGCATAACGGATAGAATCGGTCAGAAACGCCTGTTTTTCAAGCGCCTCAGTGATGCTTGCTTTCAGCAATGATCTTTTGCAGGACAGCGAAGCGTGCTTTTGTTTCCAACTCTTCCAGAACTTCCGGGTCTTCTCCGCTGTCCTTGGCTTCCTTGAGCGCTTCTTCAGCCCGCTTCTGGGCATTTGCAGCGGCATTTACATCGATTAGGTCGACTTCAATAGCTGCCTCGGAAAGGACCATAACCCGGTCCGCCATCACCTGAATAAAACCTTTGTCGATAGCAATGGATTCGGACTTTCCATCCTTGAAATACTGCAGCTGGCCAGGCTCGATTAATGCCATTAGAGGAGCGTGGCCTGGCAAAATGTCGATTTCACCACCTTCTTCCGTGGGCAGGACCACGTGTTCGATGGTCTCGCTGAGCACTTTGCGCTCAGGGGTGACGATTTCAAGGATAAGGCTCATGGAACTCAGTCTTGGTTCTTTTCGTGCGCAGCAATCACTTCATCGATTCCGCCCTTGTAGCCGAAATCATTTTCGTCGATGTGATCGAGTTCGCCATCGAGAATCATGCGGAAGCCTTCAATTGTGTCCTCGACATCGACAATTTTGCCCGGGAATCCGGTGAAGACTTCGGCAACCGTGAACGGCTGAGAGAGGAATTTCTGGATTTTACGGGCACGAAATACGGTCTGTTTGTCCTCAGGCGACAATTCGTCAATACCGAGAATTGCAATGATGTCCTGCAAATCCTTGTAGCGCTGCAACACACCCTGAACACCGCGTGCGACGCGGAAGTGCTTTTCACCAACGGTTGCCGGGTCGAGAGCGGTCGAAGTTGAGGAAAGCGGATCCACAGCCGGGTAGATACCCAGCTCGGCGATGCGGCGCTCAAGCACGATGGTGGAGTCCAAGTGGGCAAAGGTGTTTGCAGGAGCAGGGTCGGTCAAATCGTCCGCTGGCACATACACTGCCTGGAAGGAGGTGATGGAACCTTTGTTAGTCGAGGTAATGCGCTCCTGGAGGTAACCCATTTCCTGTGCAAGAGTTGGTTGGTAACCCACTGCGGACGGCGAACGGCCGAGCAGTGCGGACACTTCAGATCCCGCTTGGGAAAAACGGAAAATGTTGTCGACGAAGAGCAGCACATCCAGGCCCTTTTCATCGCGGAAGTACTCCGCCATGGTAAGACCGCTGAGGCCAACACGCATACGGGCGCCCGGCGGCTCATTCATCTGGCCATAGACCAGGGCCACTTTCGAATTTTCGATGTTTTCGGTATCGATAACACCTGCATCGGCCATTTCATGGTAGAGGTCATTGCCCTCACGGGAGCGTTCACCCACACCACAGAAGACGGAATATCCGCCATAGCTCTTGGCGATGTTGTTGATCAGCTCCATGATAACGACGGTCTTACCCACACCGGCACCACCGAAGGCCCCGACTTTGCCACCTTTAGTGAACGGGCAGATCAAATCGATGACTTTGATACCGGTGGCGAGAATTTCGGTCTCGGTGCTTTGGTCGACCAACTTTGGTGGTTGGCGGTGAATGGGACTGCGTTTGTCAGCCTTGACTTCACCCCGCTCGTCGACTGGGTCGCCGGTAACGTTGAAAATGCGTCCAAGAACGCCCTCTCCCACTGGAACCGAAATTGAGTCACCGGTGTCGAGGACTTCCATGCCGCGAACAAGTCCTTCTGTGCTCGACATGGCGACTGCGCGCACGCGCCCTTCGCCAAGGTGCTGTTGGATTTCGAGAACCAGCCGGGTATCTTTACCCAGAACCTTATAGCGGATCTCGAGGGCTTGGAAGATGGCTGGAACCTTTTTTTCGTCAAACTGGACGTCAACGACGGCGCCGAGGACTTGGACGATCTTACCTTTATTTTCGCTCATGGATTCGGTTTAGCTAAAGTTTTGTGAATCAAGAATGTAGAGTGGCGGCAGTGATTTCCAGAATCTCCTGGGTAATCCCTGCCTGACGGGCTTTGTTGTATTGCAGAGTGAGGCTGTCGGTCAGCTTCTTGGCATTGTCGGTGGCGGCCTTCATGGCAACCATGCGCGCACTGTGTTCGGATGCGCGGGCATCGATCAGCAGTTGGTAAACCTGGCGCTTGATGAACAGGTCCAGAAGTTCCTTGAGGATGCGTTCTGGATTGGGTTCGAAGATCACATCGCGGTCATCGTGCACCAGCTTTTCGCCGGATTGCTCAGCCATGCGTTCGACATCCTCCTGGAAATCCTTGAAGGGGAGGAATGGAACCAGACGGGGCTCCTGGATCAGGGTATTGCGGAAATGCGTGTAGAGCACCTCAACCGTGTCGATCTTACCTTCGAGGAATTGCTGGATGAGGAATTCAACAACTGGACGCAGCTCTTTGAAGCGGGCGTCTTCAGAGATCGGAAAGTCGGCGAGAAGTTTGCGCTGGGTGCGCGTAATGAATTGTTTGGCTTTGCGGCCAACGGTGATGAAGGCCGTTTCATCCCGATCGAGGCGAGTAATTTCACGAAAGAGGTTAGCATTCAGCGGTCCGCAGAGGCCTCTATCCGTGGAGATGACCAGAACCCCGCGTGTCTTGACGCTGCGCTCTTCCAGAAAGGGGTGTTTGAAATCCTCATGAATGCGGTCGTTGAGGACCGCAAGCATGCGTGCGAGTTGTTCGGCATAGGGCCGGCCCTCGAGGGCACGGTCCTGGGCCCGCTTCATCTTGGAAGCGGCGACCAACTGCATGGCACGCGTAATCTTGGCGGTATTCTTTACCCCCCGGATGCGGTTGCGAATGTCTCTGGTGCTGGGCATGGTTTTAGCGGGTTCCGCTCAATCAGTCTTTTTTCCAGCTGCTCTTCCAAGCGCCGACGGCATCCTTCAGCTGCTTTTCGATGGATTCGTTGAGCTTCTTCTCTTTCAGGATTTCCTGCAGGAGTTCGGCCTTACCGGTTTCCACGTATTCCTGTAGGGATTCCGCAGCTTTGACGATGTCATCAACAGCGATGTCATCGAAGAAGTTGTTCTGCAAACTCCAGAGGAGCACAACCTGAACTTCGACGGACTTCGGCGAGTAAACGGGTTGCTTGAAGAGCTCTACGGTGCGGGAACCACGGTCCAATTGACGCTTGGTGCGGGCATCGAGGTCGGATCCAAACTGCGCGAATGCGGCCAGTTCGCGGTAGGCGGCCAGCTCAAGCTTGACCTTACCGGCCACTTGTTTGGTGGCTTTGATCTGCGCTGCCGAACCGACGCGGCTTACTGACAGACCCACGTTGACGGCTGGGCGGATACCCTGATTGAAAAGGTCACTTTCGAGGAAGATCTGACCGTCGGTGATGGAAATCACATTGGTCGGAATGTATGCGGATACGTCTCCGGCCTGGGTTTCGATGATCGGCAGAGCGGTCAGCGAACCATTGCCGTTGTCGGCGTTCAGACGGGCCGAGCGCTCCAGCAGGCGGCTGTGCAGGTAGAAGACGTCACCGGGATAGGCCTCACGACCCGCAGGGCGCTTCAGGACGAGCGAGATTTGGCGATAGGCGGCTGCGTGTTTACTGAGGTCATCATACACGATCAGCGCGTCCATACCGTTTTGCATGAACCACTCTCCCATTGCACAACCGGTGAACGGTGCCAGGTAAAGATTGGCTGCATTTTCAGCTGCCGGGGCCGTTACGATTATGGTGTATTCAAGTGCGCCGGCTTCTTCCAGTGTGCGGATGGTGCGGGCGATGGTTGAATTCTTTTGGCCGATCGCCACATAGATGCTGTAAACCGGACGGAAGGAATCGTCGCCACCTTCAAGTCCCTGGCGATTGATTTTCGCCTGGTTGATGATGGTATCTATGGCAATGGTGGTTTTACCGGTCTGACGGTCGCCGATGATCAGCTCACGTTGTCCACGGCCAATCGGAATCATCGAGTCCACAGCCATAATGCCGGTCTGAAGCGGCTGATCAACAGATTTACGAGGGATAATGCCGGGAGCGATCTTTTCGACTGGAAAGAACTCATCGGAAGCAATCGGACCCTTACCATCTTCGGCTTCGCCTAGAGCGTCGACGACGCGGCCCAGCAAACCTTTGCCTACGGGAACGGAAAGCAGACGGCCGGTAGTTTTGACCGGATCGCCCTGCTTCAGGTGATTCGCATCACCAAGGCAGACAACGCCGACTTCATCTTCCTCAAGGTTGAGTGCGATACCCATGATGCCACCGGGAAACTCGACCATCTCATTATACATGACTTCGGAGAGTCCCTCCACGCGTGCAACGCCGTCAGCAATCGATGTGATGCTACCGGTGTTGGTCTTACCGACGCCCGTGTTGAGGCTTTGGATTTCCTTTTCGATTTGTTCCAGAATGCTGCTCATGGATGAAATATTTTTAGATAATTGAGAAAGTGTGAAGCGTTAGCGAACGGCTTCGGTCAGTTGTTTCAGGCGGCCGTCGACCGATGCGTCGTAAACATTGTCGCCGAGTTTAACGGTAATGCCACCGATCAGCTCCGGGTTTTCCAGTTGCTCGATGCGGAGTGGGCGTTTGATTCCCTGGGAGAAGCGAGCTTTGAGGTCCTCGACCAGGCTGCCTTCCATGGGTCCGGCGTGCTGGATCTGGAGCGTCTCCTTTTGCAGGGCGCGCTTAAGCATGCGAAGAAAATAGCGGATGAATCCCCGGCGTCGGGCTGAGGACCAGTCCTTCAGTAACTTATCCATTGCCGGAACAATTTCGGTTACGGCATTGTCGCCGGCATCGAGGGTGAGCTCGATAAGGCGGTTGGCCAGTTTTTTGTCTTTTTCCTCAAGCATCGGATTGAACAGTAGGCCTTAATTGAGGCTGGCGATTTCTCTGGTTGCGGCTTCGTTCAGACGCTTCTTGTCGGCATCATTGAGTTCCGATTTGAGCACCTTGGCCGAAGTCAGAACTACCAGCTGGGCAATTTCCTGGCGGGCTTCACTCAGCATGCGCTGGCGTTCGAGGGCATTGGATTCGTCCGCGCGCTTGCGCATGTCTTCGATGGACTGTGCGGTGACGGCGCGCTGCTTTTCCTCGTAGGATTTTGCTTTTTCTCGGGCTTCGGCCAGAATTTTCTGAGCCTCACCGTTGGCATCGCGAATGATGTCGGCCTTTTCGCGCTCAGCGGATTCGAGCTGTTGCTTGGATTCTTCGGCAAAGCGGAGTCCGTCGGAGATCTTCTGCTGGCGCTCATCCAGGTTCGCGATCACTGGCTTGAACGCAAACTTCCAGAGCACAGCGGCGACCAAGACGAAGTTGATCATCTGCGCAACGATGATTTTTCCATCAATGCCAAAGTTGTTGAAGAGAACGGTGATACCGGACTCGGACGGGGCTTCGGCGAGGGCGAGGGTGATCAGGCTGTCGAGCATAAGGCTAAGTTTGTGTTGGAAGTGCGCTTTGAATCGCCGGGCGGGAATGAGCCCACGCCGGCGTCAAAAAGGGTCGGCACAGTCTGCTCAGCGGCCCAGGAAGAGGGCGTAGAAGGCGACAGCTTCTGCGAGCGCCATTCCGATGATGGATTGGACGAGGATTTTACCGGAGGCGCCGGGATTGCGGCCAACAGCCTCGACGGCCTTGTAACCGATGATGGCCACGCCGATGGCGGCGGCGGCACAACCGATGGCTCCCTGGAGGGCGTGATGAATGTTACCTTCGATAGCTGCAGTGATTAAGTTCATGGTATCTTAACTGTGTTTTGTATTTGGATTAATGAGTTTCCCGTTGTCCGGCACTGGGTGGGCGTGGCGGGCTTACAGGAAAAGTGGTTCAATGGGCGTGTTCCTCGTCGTCACCGTGGTTGCAGATGAGGCCGATGTAAACGGCGGTCAGAATGGTGAAGACCAATGCCTGCACCAGACCAATGAGGAGTTCAAGAAAGTAGAAGGGTACTGGTATAACATAAAGAAAAATACCGGTGATGTTGGTCAAAAGGTTTTCGCCGCCGAAGACATTTCCGAAAAGACGAAACGAAAGGGAAACCGGTCGGAATATGATCGATACGACCTCGATCAGCCCAACGGCAAAAAAGATAGGAAAGAGCAAAAGATAGATTAGCTTGGGCATTTCTGCCGGGTTTGCTTTGTTGCCAAAAAGGTCGTAGAAGAGGATCTTTGCTCCCGCATAGCGGAAGACGAAGTAGCCCCAGCTGACAACGGATGCCACCAGGGCGAGAGCGATAGTCATGTTAAGGTCGGCATTGCCTGGGCGCATCCAGTAGCTCAGGCTGCCCTTTTCGTCGACCAGTCCGAAAGATCCGACGCCAGGAATCATCCCGCTCCAGTTATGGATGAGGATGAAGGCGAAGAGCGAAATCAGGAGAGGGAAGGTTACCCCAATCATCTTTTTGCCTACAATCGGCTCAACGATACCACGGATTCCGGAAACTGCGTCTTCTACAACGGCCTGTCCACGGGTTGGAATCAAGGTTGGCTTTTTGACAGCCATGCGCACCGCGAGGATCAGCAGCAGGGAAATAACCCAGCTGGTGACCATTGAATTGGTGATGGGGAGACCAAAAATCCCTGTGTCTTCTACCAGCTTGTAGGCACTGGGTGACACAGCCAAAGCGCTTTGCGCACTCAGGCCGAAGAGGGAAAAGCCGAGTATTCTTTTGAAAAAGGGTTTCATTCAGGGTCCGTAATTTGGCTGAAAAGCGAAATTGGGAAAATTAAAAGTTCTTGAATGACCTTCTTTTGCGCGTCAATCCTTGATTCCACAATTTGCGGTATCCTATGCCAAATGCTAAAGATTTAACCCGAGATTTGAGCAAAATCCAGACAATGCGCCGTAAATCGGGTGCGGGTCTGGAACGCAAGGTCGTGCGCGCTTCGAAGATCCACGAGCGTGCGCTTGCTACAGATTGGGCGCTTTATATCGCCTGGGGATGGGCCGGCCTGGCGGTGATGTTCCAGTTTGTGATTATCTGGTGGGTGATGAATTGATTGCCGTAAAGGATTCGTATTTTACCATCAACTCCTGGAAGAAGGAGCTGTGCTCGAAGGGCCAGGGTTCTTTCGTCTGTATCTCCCATGAAGGGTGTTGAACGACCTGTTCAACGGCCCATGCGAAGTTGGCGGCGTGATCGCTACGGAAATGTAGGCGACAATTCGGTGTCGCCCGCTGGGCCAGCGCAGACAGGAGTTCGGGTTGGAGCATTCTGTGCTTGTGATGGCGTTTCTTGGGCCATGGATCCGGAAACAACATGAAAATACGCTCCAGGGCGTGTTCCGCTGGCAGGGCTTGAAGCCATTCGTGAAGGCTGCCTTTCATGAAGTGGAGGTTGTTGAGGTCACGCTTGTCGCGTTTGTTGAGGGCTTTGCGGATACGTTTGCTAACCAGATCGACGCCCATGCATTGCGCGTGGGGATGATTTTCGGCGAAAGCGGTCAAAAAATGGCCGTGACCGCAGCCCGCTTCAAGTGTCAGGCGCTGCGGGGAGGGGTAGCGGTCGGAAAGTTCTGCCGCCAGCTGCCGGATACGTTCCTGGCGTCGCTGCAGATACGCTGGCTCACTGGCCTGGTTCGTTTGGCTTGGGCTTGGCTGGGTCATCTGAGTCAAAATAGCGTGGGCGTTTTCGGAATGCGCTGAAAACAGCGTTTTCGGCCATTCGCCCTGGGTAAGGAAGGAAAAATGACATGCGTGTCCAGCTTCCATATTCACTTTCAGCCCTGATGTCACCACCGTGTTGCTGAATAATGTGCTTCACAATGCTGAGCCCAAGACCGGTTCCACCGGATTCGCGTGAGCGGCTCTTGTCGACTCGGTAAAACCTCTGAAAAATGAATGGAAGGTCTTTGGACGGGATCCCGCAGCCGTCGTCTTCAATGGCGGTCACGATCCCCTCCTCTACCCCATATGTGTGGATCTTTAAGGTGGTCAGGCCGCGTCCGTGACGGAGCGCATTTTCCAGCAGATTGGTTACGACCTGTGAAATGCGCAGATTGTCAACGTAGAGGGTCTCTTCCTGCGCCTCGAGCTGGTATTCAATCCGTTGACCTTGCTTGAGGCGTGTTTCCACATTTTCGGCACACTCCCGAATAATGGCGTGGAGAGATTGGCGCTGTGGACTCAGGGCATCGCTGCTGGCTTCAAGTCTGGAGATCAGTAAGAGATCCTGAATCAGATTATTCAGGCGCTTGCTGTTGGAAATGATGCGGTCAAGGAAGCGCAGCCGATCCGCATCGTCCAATTCAGCATAATCCTCCTGCAGCGTTTCAGCGAAGCCTTTGATCACAGTCACGGGCGTGCGCAACTCGTGGGACACGTTGGCAACAAACTCAGTCCGCATTCGCTCAAGATTCTTCTGCCGGGTAATATCGTGGAAAACAAACAGGGTCAGGCGCTGACTGCTCTGCTGATCCTGAGGGAGTCGGGCGCTGGAGATTTCGAGCCAACGTCGCCGGCTTCCAATATGCGCTTCGACTTCCGCCCGGCTCGAGCTTACGCCCGCTTTCATTTCACCAAGGCGTTCAATGAAATCAGGCCCTTGGATAAATGCTTCCAGGCGTGAACCAATGGGGTTTTGGGTACGGTCAATCAACTGTCGAAAGGCAAGATTGCTAAGGCGAATAAAGTTCTCGTCGTCGATGATCAACACAGCTTCCCTGAGATTGCCAAGTGTGGCTTCAATCTGATTGAGGTAGGCCTGTCCTCTGGCTGCTACTTTCTGGTTCTCCGAAATCAGCTGATTGATTGCGCTGGCGAGCCGGTCAATACTGAAGCTGCCTATCAGCGTTTCCGGATTTTCATTCAGAATAGTTCGGCGCTCCTCAGTAGAAGCTATTATCATTTGTATTAATAAATGAATACGTTTTATTCGCCACAGAAGAAAGACGATAATTAGCGCCAGGATGACCGCTACCGAAGTCATGCTTTGTTTAGGGCAGATTTATCCGATAGCCCACCCCTCTGACCGTTTCTATCAGATCTGAGCGATGATGCAGCTTTTCACGCAAGCGCCGGATATGGGTGTCTATAGTGCGTGTTTCGGTGTCTGTATCGTAGTTCCAAACATTGACTAATAGGTTCTCGCGGCTCTGCACCCTACCCTTCCGTTCCATCAGAAGTCTCAACAATTTGAATTCAGTAGCAGTCAATTCAACAAGTTTGCCATCTAGGGTCACTTTGTGTTCATCGGTGTCCAGTATTATGTCGGCAATCTGTAGCTGGCTGGCTTCGGCTGGCTCCTGTTTCGCTGTGCGTTTGAGGATTCGGCCAATCCTCAAGGTAAGCTCCTTCATGTCGAAAGGCTTGGATATGTAGTCGTCTGCACCCAGTTCCAGTCCTTTGATACGGTCCTCAACTTCACCCTTTGCTGTTAAAAGTATGACAGGTATGGCGGTGAGATTTTTATCTGCCTGAATCATGCGGCATAATTTCAATCCGTCCAGCTCAGGCATCATGATGTCGAGGACAAACAGATCAGGCATAAACTCTAAGGCCGTACCCATAAATTGTAGAGGATCATTGAGGACCTTAACAGAATAACCTTCCTTGCGTAGCCGGTAATGGATCAGCTCCGTTACGTCCGGCTCGTCATCGACGATCAAAATCTTTTTGGATTGCTGAGAGTTCATAGTTTTCGGGTTGCTATGTTGATCAGTCATTTCAACCCGAAAACCGCTGAGGGCAAACCAATAAAATGAATGAAGTCCCTTTGGCGCTCTCGCAAAAGTGGAAACAATTTAATGGTCGAACCGCTAGCGGCCGAGTGCAATCATCAGAATCGAGATGTCCGTAGGGTTGACTCCTGAAATACGTGAAGCCTGTCCCAGGGTGGCTGGTCGAATGTCTGCCAGTTTCTGCGCACTTTCAGCCCTTAAGCCTTTAACTTGTTGATAATCAAATGATTCAGGAATTTTCAAGTGGTTTGTTCGGGCCATTTTTTGGATCATTCGGTGCTCTCTCTCGAGGTAGCCTTTGTAGCGAACGCGGTAGATAATCTCTTCGAGGATGTGGCTGCCAACGGTTCGGCAGGCTTCGGGAAGGATATCAGTCCCCTGCCCTTTTCGGATTAGGTCTCCGTAGGATCCGCCCGATGTATAGGATGTTTCAAGCTTGTCGGTCCAGTGTTCAACCACCGATTTCTTTTCCTTTATTCTTGCCAGACGTTCGTCTGGAACCAAGTTGCAGCGGGCTACAATTTCGGCCAGCCGTATTTCAGCGCTGGCGTGATTGAATAAGAGTCTATGCTCCGCGCGGCTTGTAAACATGCGGTATGGCTCCGTGGTGCCTTTGGTTACCAGGTCGTCAATAAGCACGCCGATGTAGCCGTCGTATCGGTTGAGAATGACCGGTTGCTCGTCCCTTAGTTTTAAGACTGCATTGATTCCAGCTATCAATCCCTGTGCTCCGGCCTCTTCATAGCCCGAGGTGCCGTTGATTTGGCCGGCGAAGAACAGGTTTTCAACTTTCTTGGATTCCAGGCTGGGATATAGCTGGGTCGGTTGTGCATAGTCGTATTCAACCGCGTAGGCTGGCCTTAGCATGTGGGCCCTTTCCAGTCCGGGGATGGAATGCAGCATTTCATACTGCACATCGAATGGCAGGCTGGTTGAAAGGCCATTAATATACCATTCGTCTGTATTACGGCCTTCAGGCTCTATGAACAGGCGGTGCTGCTCTTTTTCCTTAAACCGCACGAATTTATCCTCGATGCTTGGGCAATATCGAGGACCTGTGCCTTCGATTTCGCCGGAATACATGGCGGACTGATGCAGGTTGCAGTTAACGACACGGGCAGTTTCCGGGCCCGTATAGGTCACGTAGCAGGGAACCTGGTTGGTTCCGGGTGGCCAGCCAAGGTACTTTTGTCCGTGATGTTCCACGTGGAACAATTGGCGAAGGATGTCCGGGTTTAAAGTTTTGGTGTTTTGTTCCACGTGGAACACTGGCTCTCCAAAGCGGGTGTCGTAAAAGGCGAAGACGGTTGGTTCTTCATCTCCGGGCTGAACCTCCATCTGTCTGAAGTCAATAGATGAGCCAAGTAAACGGCACGGAGTACCGGTTTTGAGGCGATCCAGCTCTATTCCGGCCTCAATGAAGCTGTTTGATAGAGTTTGCGCGCTGAAATCACCCATCCGGCCGCCAGCGGACTTGGTTTTGCCAATGTGCATGAGTGCGCGAAGAAATGTTCCGGTTGTGACGACAACAGCCTTTGCGAAGAAGTCGACGTTGAGCTGGGTGTTGACCCCAACGACTTTTCCGTTCTTGAAAATTAGCCCAGTGACCATCGCTTGAAAGACGTCCAGATTGGGCATACTTTCCAAAACGTGTTTCATGCGGAATTGATAGGCCTTTTTATCGCATTGAGCACGGGGCGCTTGAACGGCAGGTCCTTTGGAGGCATTGAGCAAACGGAACTGAATAGAGGTCAGGTCTGTGTTCAATCCCATCTCTCCGCCGAGAGCATCAATTTCGCGGACCATATGGCCTTTGGCAAGCCCGCCGATGGCAGGGTTGCAACTCATTTGTGCAATGGTGTCTATATTGCCGGAAAGGAGTAGGGTGCGTGCGCCCATGCGTGCGGCGGCCAAAGCCGCCTCACAGCCAGCGTGGCCAGCGCCACAGACAATGATTTCGTAGTTTAGAGAGAAGTTGCTCATTTTCCGATGCAGAAGGATCGGAAAAGCTCATCCAGCATCGATTCATTGTCAATCTTCCCGATGACCTGACCCATAGCGTCGATCGCAAGGTGGAGTTCCTGGGCGGCAAGCTCGGCGGGTTCGTCCGCAGACAACAATGACAGTGAGCTCTCGATGTGGCTGCGCGCGAGGTCCAGTGCCTGGGCATGTCGGGCGGAAACGAGAACGGCGTCGGGGTGGGGGACGGCAATGCCTTTTTCAACCTGCTCTTGGATTTGTTGGCGCAGGGCATCCATGCCCTGACCTTTAAGGGCCGAAACGGCAATGCAGGGTGACTGGGGTAGGGGATTTTGAAAGCTTGAATCCCTGGCGAGGTCACACTTGTTTTCGATCACTATGGAAGGGGTCTGGTCCAGTACGGACTTGAGTTCCGCAGGGACCGTGGGGTTTGGCGCGCTGTGATCCAGCACGAGCAGACAGAGATCCGCTTTTTTTGCTTGTTCCATAGTGTGTTGAATACCAATGAGTTCTATTTCCGATTCGGTTGTGTGAATCCCCGCTGTGTCCATGATATTGAGCAGGTAAGGACCAATCAGGATTCGCTCGACGATGTAATCCCGGGTCGTTCCCGGCAGGTTGCTCACGATGGCGCGATCTTCACCGACCAGGGCATTGAGCAGACTGCTTTTGCCGGCATTTGGTGCCCCGAGTATGACAGTTCGGATGCCTTCGGTCAGGAGGTTGCGATAGTGTCGGGTGGCGGATAGATTCTGCAGTTCTTCATCGATATCCCGCAGGTTCTTGCGGGGGCCTTCCTGGTCCTCCGGTGGCAGGTCTTCCTCTGGAAAATCAATGTAGGCTTCAAGTTGTGCCGTAGTCGTTAAGATCTTTGCTATCAACTGGTTAATTTTATTGCCAACGGTTCCTTCCAGCTGTCTGCGGGCGGCATCGAGGGCTTTGTCGCTGCGGGCACGGATGAGGTCGGAAACGGCCTCTGCCTGGCTGAGGTCCATACGGCCGTTGAGGAATGCGCGGCGGGTGAATTCCCCGGGCTCAGCGAGACGGCAGCCTCGCTGAATCAGGTCTTCGACGATCTTCTGTACTATCAGAGGATTGCCGTGGCACATCCATTCAACCATGGGTTCACCGGTAAAACTCTGTTTATCCGGATAAAAAATGTAAACTAGCTGGTCGAGCGCCTGATTTGCACCGTCTTTGTAGCTACCCAATGAGGCCCGTCGCGGAACGATCTTTTCCGTGGGGCGATCGAGGGCTGCTGCTGTCAGATCCAAGGCCGCCGGCCCGCTGACCCGGACTATGGCCAGCGCGGCTTCGCCGTCGGCGGTGGCCGGGGCGACAATGGTATCCTCAGGACTCGTCGTCATCCGCATTCTTGTCTTGTGTCGCGGCGAGGCTGGAACCGCCGGCGACTTTCACTGTCGCGTAGATGGCCTCACGGATCTTTTCAAAGACCTCGGTGTTCTCCATCAGGTATTGTTTGGCCGCTTCACGGCCTTGACCGATAAGGTTGCCATCGTAGGAGATCCAGGAGCCCTTCTTTTCCAGAATCTTGTGCTCGATGCCGAGATCGAGCACGGATCCGGTGCGCGAGATGCCCTCATTATACATGATGTCGAATTCACACTCCGTGAAGGGTGGGGCGACTTTGTTTTTGACCACCTTGAGGCGGGTGCGGTTGCCGATGACCTTGCCGGAGGTTTCCTTGATCTGGCCGATGCGGCGAATGTCCATGCGAATGGAGGCGAAAAACTTGAGTGCGCGACCGCCGGGCTGGGTTTCCGGGCTGCCGAACATAACGCCAATCTTTTCACGGATCTGATTGGTGAATAGGCAGACGCACTGGGTCCGGTTGATGGCGGCGGTGAGGCGACGCATGGCCTGACTCATCATACGGGCCTGAAGGCCGACGGTGCTGTCGCCAAATTGCCCATCCAGTTCGTTTTTGGAGACCAATGCGGCCACGGAGTCGATCACTATGATATCGATGGCGCCACTGCGAATAAGGGTTTCGGTGATGTTGAGGGCATCCTCGCCGCTTTCCGGCTGGGAAACCATCAGGTTCTCAATGTCGACTCCAACAGTGCGCGCGTAGCGCGGATCCAGTGCGTGCTCGACGTCGACGAATACAGCATTTCCACCTGCGCGCTGCGCCTGTGCGATGAGTGCCAGACAAAGGGTTGTTTTCCCTGAAGATTCCGGTCCGTAAATCTCACAGATGCGGCCCTTGGGCAGCCCACCCACGCCGAGAGCGAGGTCGATGGAAGGGCAGCCGGTTGCGATCACGGGAATGTCCGCAATGGTGGAGGCCCCCAGGCGCATGATGGCGCCCTCGCCAAATTGTTTGTTGATTGCCGAAAGAGCGAAATCAAGGGCTTTCTTACCGGATTCCGGTGCGGATTTGGAGGATGCTTTGGCCATGGATCAATTCAAGTGCGAGGTTGTTAGCGATTGCAATAAGGTTTCCCGCGTAACATCATTTTCTCTTGCAATCTTTGCAAGGCCAAAGTGTGATAATATGTTCATTAGTTTTGAATGATCTCTTTCTCCGACAATTCACGCTTGCAATACCGCCACCTAATCTGGGATTGGAACGGCACCTTGCTGGACGATACCCGTCTTTGTGCGGATATCATCAACGAAATGCTTGAGGAAAGGGGAAGAGAGGCATGGACTTTGGAGGCCCATCGCAAGGCCTTTGATTTTCCGGTGCTGCGTTTTTACGAGCGTCTTGGCTTCGATCTCGATCTGGAGTCGTTTGAGAGGCTGTCAGAAATTTTTATTGGACGTTATCAGGAGCGGGTAGGGACCTGTCCGCTCCACACCGGGGTGGAAGCTCTGCTGCAGACGGTCCGGCAGACGGGCTGCACCCAGTCAATTTTGAGCGCGAGTCGCCAGGATCATCTCGACCGATTGATCCATCTGCACGGGCTCAATGGCTACTTTATTGCGGTCAACGGGATTGATACCATCCTTGCTCCGGGAAAGATAGCCCGGGGGCAGCAATGGATCCGTGAGCTCGCTTGCGATCCTGCGCAGGTCTTGATGGTCGGCGATACGGTCCACGATGCGGAGGTTGCTGCGGCGATGGGCTGTGATTGCCTCTTGCTCGCAAGTGGGGCGCATCCGTTTGAAAAATTGGAGGCTATGCAGGTTCCGGTCTTCCGCGATATTCGGGCATTGCGTCGCGCTTTGATTGCGGCAGTCGGCTGAAACAGCGGCGGCAAGGCCGAAAGAAGCTTGCCAACACGTGTAAGGTTCTATCTAAAAGAGGGTTTAACGCATCTATTATTATGGCTAACGAACTCTCTGACATTGGACTCATCGGACTCGCAGTGATGGGTCAGAATCTGGCGCTGAACATCGCGGACCACGGTTTTCGGATCTCGGTTTATAACCGCACAACCGAAAAAATGGAGGCATTCGTGTCGAAGCACCCGAACACTCCGGGTGGTCTGCACGGGGAAGCGACGCTGGAAGGTTTCGTCAAATCGCTGAAACGGCCCCGCAAGGTCATCATTCTCGTTCAGGCTGGTGGCCCGACTGACAAGGTGATCGAAGGCTTGATTCCATTGTTGGAAGAGGGCGACATTATCATCGACGGTGGCAATGCGAAGTGGACGGACACGATTCGCCGCGAGCAGGAGTTGACTGCGAAAAAGCTGCGTTTCATCGGCAGCGGTGTTTCCGGTGGTGAAGAGGGCGCGCGCTTTGGCCCGAGTTTGATGCCGGGTGGCACGCCCGAGGCCTGGCAGTATCTGGAGCCTATTTGGAAGGCTATTGCCGCCAAAGTCGACCCGGACACTGGTCGCCCGCTGGAAGGCGCAGAGCCGGGTAAACCGGTCGAGGGCGGTGTTCCCTGTACGGCTTACATCGGTGAAAACGGTGCCGGGCACTATGTGAAAATGGTGCACAACGGGATTGAGTACGGCGATATGCAGATGATCTGCGAAGCCTATGACCTGATGCAGGGCGTGCTGGGCATGACGCCGGCCGAAATGGGTGAAGTCTTCGACGAGTGGAACAAGGGCCAGCTCGACAGTTTTCTGGTCGAAATTACCGCTGACATCCTCAAGCAGACCGACCCGGTTTCGGGCAAGGCTTTTGTCGACATCGTTTTGGACACCGCCGGCCAGAAGGGCACGGGCAAGTGGACCAGTGTTAACGCTCTGGACATGGGTGTTCCGGCGCCAACGATTGCCGAAGCGGTGTTCGCCCGCTGCCTGAGTGCGATCAAGGAGGAGCGCGTAGCTGCCGAGCCGATTTTGAAAGGGCCTGAGGGCTTCAAGTTCGAAGGCGACCGTAAGGAATTCATCCAGGCGGTGCACGACGCTTTATATTGTGCGAAGATTTGTTCCTATGCGCAGGGCTTTCAACTGATGCGCGAAGCGCAGAAGGAATACGGTTGGACGCTGAATTTTGGCGAGATCGCGCAGATTTTCCGGGGCGGTTGCATCATTCGTGCGGCGTTCCTACAGAAGATCACTGAGGCCTATGCACGGGATGCCAATCTCGCCAACCTCTTGCTGGATCCCTATTTCAACGATAGCATTCAAAAGGCCCAGGCCAACTGGCGCAAGGTAGTGGGCGTGGCCTCACAGGCGGGTATCAGCATTCCGACCTTTAGCAGTGCGTTGAGCTACTACGATGGCTACCGCACCTCCCGCCTGCCGCAAAACCTGCTTCAGGCCCAGCGCGATTACTTCGGTGCGCACACTTACGAGCGCGTGGATCAGCCGCGGGGCAAATACTTTCACATCGATTGGCCGGACCCCAAGCGTCCCCAGATCGAATCTTAAGTAAAAGGATATTGGTCGCGCCACTGGTGGTTCGAACCACTAGCGCAAGGCCGCTTTGATCAGGGCCTCAGTGCTGGTTTCCGAACCGAGCTCTTTGACTGCCTTGCGCACGGCCTTGTCGGCGACATCCAATTTATAGCCGAGCTGCATGAGGGCGGCGACGGCATCGCTGATCTGATCGCTGGCCGCAGCCTGGTTTGCCGGGCTAGCGGTGGATGTCTCGGCGGCGGCAGACTGTGCGGATGCGCCGAGGCTTTTGGCGACGTGGTCACGCAGTTCCACGCAGACGCGTTCGGCGGTTTTCTTGCCGATGCCCTGGCACTTTGCCAGCAGTGCCGAATCGCCTGCGGCAATGGCGCTCTGCAGCATGGAAAGGGAGAGGCGGCTGAGCATGTTGAGCGCGATTTTGGGGCCGATGCCACTGACTTTTTCGGTCAGCAGCTGGAAAAAGGCACGTTCTTCGCGGTCGGCGAATCCGTAGAGTGTCTGAGAGTCCTCGCGGTAAACCGCGTGCACGTGCAGGCGCACGCGACTGCCGATGGATGGAAGCTTCTCAGCGGTGGTTACAGGGATGTGCAGGCCGTAGCCGATGCCATTGGCATTGATGACTGCGGACAGAGGCGTGGCCTCTTCCAGAATGCCCTCCAGAAAGACGATCATCGGAAGCCGAGTACGTCGCGCATATTGTAGAGACCTGCAGCCTGTTGGGTCGCCCAGGCGGCTGCGCGCAGGGCCCCGGAGGCAAAGATGCCCCGGTCAGAGGCGCGGTGGGTCAGTTCGATGCGGTCGTTGGGACCGATGAAAAATGCCGTGTGCTCACCGACGATTTCGCCTCCCCGGATGGCGTGCATGCCGATTTCTTTCGGATCCCGTTCGCCGGTGACGCCCTCGCGGCCGTTGCGCAGAGGGGAATCCTGAAAATCAGCGGCCGACTGTATCGCTTCCGCGAGGTTCAGGGCGGTCCCGCTAGGGGCATCCTTTTTGTGGCAGTGGTGCAGTTCCAGGATTTCCGGATGGTAATCCTGGCCGAGAATCTCGGCGGCTTTCTGGGTGAGGAAAAACAGCAAGTTGACGCCGACGGAATAATTGCCCGCCCAGACAATGGGAATCGTCGATTGGTGGGCCAGGATGTCCTTCTTCTCGGCTTCGCTGTGGCCGGTCGTGCCGATTACAACCGCTTTGCCGTGCTGTGCGGCGAGTGCAACCAGTGCTGCCGTGGCGGTATGGTGGCTGAAGTCGATGACCACATCGCAGTTTGCAATCAAGTCCGCAGGGTTGTCACCGATGTCAATGGCGCCGGCGATATCGAAGTTTGCGGCAGAGGCCTGTTCAGCAATGGCAACACCCATGCGCCCTTTGGCGCCGGATAGCAGAATTCGCGGATTGGCCATGATCAGGACAGGTTGAGGCGATCGAGGATCTGATGCAGTCGGTTTCGGTTGCCGCTTTCCATGTGCCAAAGTGGCAGGCGCACATCCGCAGTAGGGATCTTGCCGAGGTAGGCCATGGCTTCCTTGATGGTCACCGGATTGCCCTCCATAAAGACCACATCGGTAAGGAGTGGCAGGTGCTGGTCCTGTAGCTCCAGGGCCTTGGCCTGCTGGCCTTGCAGCATGGCCTTTGTAATCGCCTTGATGATGCCTGGCGCAAGGTTGGCCGCAACGCTGACAATGCCCGTGGCTCCGGCGGCGATAAATGGAAGGATCAAGCCGTCGTCACCGCTGAGCACGGTCAGCTTGTCTCCACATGCCTGGCGCAGTGCAGTGACCCGGGTAACGTCTCCACCCGCTTCCTTGATAGTGCGCACATGGGGATAGGCTTCGGCGAGCCGCTGAACGGTGCCGACGCCGATTTCGATGCCGCAGCGGCCGGGAATGGAATACAAAATGATGGGCTTGTCGGTCGAGTCCGCAACCTTGGCGAAGTGGCGGTAGAGACCCTCCTGACTCGGCTTGTTGTAGTAAGGGGCGACCTGAAGCAGGGCGTCGGCCCCGGCCTTGATCGCTTCCCGGCTCAGGTGCAGCGCCTCGGAAGTCGCGTTGGCACCGGTTCCGGCGATGACCGGGACCCGACCCTTGGCGACTTCGGCGACGGTTTCGATAACCTTGAGGTGCTCTGCCATGTCGAGTGTGGGCGATTCGCCGGTCGTGCCGACCGGAACCAGCCCGTCGACCCCCGCCGCAATCTGACCCTCGACGTGCGCTTTGAGGACGTCCCAAAGGATCTCATCCCCGCGCATGGGCGTGATCAGAGCGGTGTAGACACCTTGATAGCTTGGAATAGACATAGTCATGGATTGAACAGATCAAGCTAGCTGATCTTTGCCAGAGATCAAACCCTTAATCCAGCGCAAGGGGATTGCATTTTCCCACAGCTGGGGCCATGGTAGGCGCATGATTTTCTGGGCCTTTTTTTGGATCGCGGCCGCCTGCCTGGTTTCCTGGCTGGGCTGGCGTCAGTTGCGCGAGTCCCGGCGTGGCAAGTGTTGCGGCCGCGGCTGCGGCTGCCTGGTGCGGCCACCGGAGCGGTCCCGTCGCTGACTTTTTCCTGAAATCCGTTAGCCGCGCAAGAGGCGGTTGCGGTAGTGGAGGATTGAAAACTCCGGTTCGTCGCGAACGTTTTCGACACAGTCAAACCAGTCTTCGAACTCCGGAAAAAAGGCATCGCCCGCGAATTCTCCCCTGACGACGGTCAGGTAGAGATCGGCCGTACGGGTCAGGGATTGGCGATAAATCTCGGCACCACCGAAGATCCAGATTTCGCGGTCACTCTGGTAGTCCTCCAGCGCATCGATACTCGCCAGGTGGACGCAGTCCGCGTGTTCGAAAGCACGCCGTGAGAGCACGATATTGGTTCGGCCGGGAAGGGCGCGGCCCATGGACTCAAAGGTCTTGCGGCCCATGGCGATCGCCTGACCCTTGGTGCAGGTCTTCACCCATTTGAAGTCTTCGGGCAGGTGCCAGGGCAATTGGCCATCCTTGCCGATGACACGGTTTTCGGACATCGCGGCAATCGCCTTCCAGTTGAGAGAGCGAACCTTGTCTGCGGAAACATTCGTATGTGCGAGGGAGTCGGGCATTGTCTGGAAATGGGCGGAGGCGATCAAACCGCGATGGGTGCCTTGATTGCGGGGTGGGGGTCGTAGCCCTCCAGCTTAAAGTCTTCGTATTTGAAGCCCGTGATGCTGCGCACCTCTGGGTTCAGCAGCATGCGCGGCAGCGGACGCGGGGTGCGCTTCAGCTGTTCGTCGACCTGCTCGAGGTGATTTTTATAAATGTGGAGGTCGCCGAAGGTATGGATGAATTCGCCGGCTTCGAGCTCGCAGACCTGTGCAACCATCATCGTCAGGAGGGCATAGGAAGCGATGTTGAAGGGCACTCCCAAAAACAGGTCCGCGCTACGCTGATAAAGCTGACAGCTGAGGCGCCCGCGGTCGACATCGACGAAAAACTGGAAGAAAGCATGGCAGGGAGGCAGAGCCATCTGGTCCAGTTCGCCCGGATTCCAGGCGCAGACAATGTGGCGGCGGCTGGTCGGGTTTTCACGGATAGAGCGGATGACGGCATCCATCTGATTGTGCGAACGCCCGTCCGGGGAGCGCCAGTCCGTCCACTGGGCTCCGTAAACGCGGCCCAGATCGCCGTTTTCGTCGGCCCATTCGTCCCAGATGGAAACCCGGTTGTCTTTCAGGTAGCCGATATTCGTGTCGCCGTTGAGGAACCACAGCAGCTCATGAATGATGGCACGGGTGTAAAGCTTTTTGGTGGTCAGCAGCGGGAAGCCCTGACAGAGGTCGTAGCGAACCTGTTCGCCAAACCAGGCCAGCGTACCAACGCCGGTGCGGTCGGAACGCGGCTGACCGTGGTCGCGGACCTTGCGCAGTAGATCGAGGTAGGTTTTCATCGGCAGCGGAGCTTCAGCTGGATTGTGCGCTTTTGCGGATTTTATCTTTTGCGGCTTCCATTTCCTCGCGCAGGCGGATGCGTTCGTTCTGAAGCTGCTTTTCCAACTGCTGGACGGCTTCTCCGTCGGCCTGTTTGCGTGCTGCGAGGATCTTGCCTTTCAGGAACACTTCTTTTTCGGCGATCTGTGCCTGGCATTTCTGCTCAATTGTGGCCATCTCGGCGCGTTGTCCATCGTTCAACTGGACCACGCCATTCGGGTCGGTTTCCTGTAGGCGTTCCATTGCGAGTTCGTAAGCGCTTTTCATTGGTGAAGATTGTGGCTAAAGGTTCGAAATCGCAAGTTCAGTGATTTGGGAGCTGCTTTCAAACTTAAACTCCATCCCGGCTGATCGCGGAATCCGTGCGGCGGATAAAGCGCAGGTTTTGTTCGATCTGATCGAAGTAGGGATTTGGGCCGTCGGGGTAGGGAGTGTTAAGCCAGCGATAAACAGCGGCACAGTCACGGTCAAGGTGGGGGCGCACAAAAGATTTCCAGAACGGCGGCGTTGCCGCGCGGAATGCGTTGATGTTCTCCAGTTGAGCCAGGCTTTGTGGGAAATGGCGTGCCGCTTCCGCTTCGCGCAGTTCCTCATAGAGGCATGCCAGTTTGCGGGGATAATTCGGGTCGCTGAGCTGGGCCAGAAAGTCTGCGGTGGCCAGCATCTGGGCCAGCAGACGCTCGTCGGCAGATTTATAGGGTATCGCGGGCAGAGCGGCACGAGGTCCGGTGGAGACAATCATACGGGCCAGCGCCGCGCGATCAATGTCGGCCGCAGAGGCTTCGGTTAGAAAGGCAGAGGCGATGGCGCAGCTGCGCCGTTCGTGAATTGCACTGAGCTTTGCACCCGTACCCTCGGAGTCGCCCCGATCTTTGAGGTAACCACTGTCGTGAAACAAGGCGGCGTAATAACCCGTCAATAGAAGCTTGCCTGGGATTCGCTCGCCCTCGCGGTGGCCTTGGTGCGCATCGACGATCCGGCACCAGCAAAGCAGTACCTGCAAGGTGTGGCGGGCGTCGTGATAGGGCGTGTCGAGAGGTTCGAGTGTCGCCGACCCATTTTTAAATAGCTGGTGGACTTTGAGTAGCACGGATTCCGCAGCGGGCCAGCTCCAGCCCTTGTCCGTCCAGGACGCGGTCAATGACTCGAGCTCCCGGCGGTATTGGTCGACGGGGGCTTCGGCGAGGAAAAAGCGTAGTGCTGACGATTCAGGAGGCACAGCTCTAAAAAAGTTCAGATTTCGATTCGCGCAAATCAAATTCCTTGTATGACTGTTAATGCGATGAAAGTTGGACTGACCGGAGGCATAGGTTGTGGCAAGAGTACCGTCTTGCGTTTGTGCGAGGAGCGCGGCGCTCTTGTGGTGGAATCCGATGCGATCGTCCGCGAGCTGCTGGCCAGTGACCGCAAGGTGATTGCGGAAGTGGTGGAGAGCTTCGGCGAGGAGGTTCTCGACGGGGAAGGAAAGATTGACAGAGGCCGCCTTGGAGGTATCGTTGCTATTGATTCCGATAAACTTTTGCGTCTGGAGTCTATTTTACACCCTATCGTAAGGCGGGTTTGGACGCAGAAAGTAGCGGAGCAGGACTCTCTAGCAGTCGTTGAAATTCCCCTCTTATTCGAAAAGAATTTGCAGGAGTTGTTTGATCAGACGGTCTGCGTGGCGTCTTCTCCAAAAGTCCAAATGGAACGTTTGCGTGCCCGCGGACTGTCGGATTCACAGATACAATGGCGGCAACAGCGGCAAATGCCTTTACTGCGCAAAATGGAAATGGCCGACGTTGTCTTGATGAACAATGGCACCCTGCAACACCTGAACGAACAACTCGATATCCTTTTTGAGCAATGGGGTGCCCAATAACTTTTGGTTAAACCCAGATGACAAACTCGCAGACGAACCTGCCCTTCGATACAGAAGCTGACGCTATCATGGATGAATCATCCAAATCAGCCACCAAAAAAGTGGCCCGTAAACGCACCGCCAAGAAGGCGGCTGCGAAAAAAACTGCGCGCAAGGCTGCCGTAAAATCGGCCCCTGAAGAGTCGGCAACGACACGACCGGCTGAAGAGTCGGTTGAGCAGCAGGCGCCTGCCCGGCGCTCCACGCGCAAGCGCACTGCCAAAAGAGCGGCCTCGAATGCGGATTCCGCTGCCGGGCAAACGCCGTCGGCTCCGCCCTTGAAGGCTCCGCGCCTCAGCTCGAAAGGCTCCGACGGAGTGCCGGTTCCGCACACTTATTCGAGCGATGCAGACCCTGTATTGAATCCGGCGGTGGCACGCAAGGAAGCTGAGCCGAAGGAGGAGAAAAAAGAGCCTTCGGGATTGAAATCCACAGAGTCCAAACCTTCAGATTCCCGAGGCGGCGATTCCCGCTCTGCGGATTCCGGTCGCGGCCACAAGCAGGATCGGCAGGATCGGTCCAACAGAGCCCATCAAGCTCAGCATGGTGGCGGCAATAGCGGTGGTAATGGTGGCGGTGGCAATCGGCCGAAGTTTAAGCAGAAACCATTTTCGCCGGACCGAAACCGGCCACAGCATCAGGGGAACCAGGGGCCCAATAAGCCGAACGACCGTTCGAATAAACCCAACGACAACAACCGTAAGCGGAACAAAAAAGACCGCAAAGGACGTCGCGATGGACGTCGCAGGGAACGCTCCCAGGAGAGCGAGCTCGACGCTGTGATCGAAACCGGGGATCTCTACGGCCTGCGCCTGTTTCGGGATGAGACTTCGCTGAAGGACTTGGCTAATAATTTGGCTGCCGGAGATGGAGAGCCTGTTTCATTCAACGCGCTTCTGGAAATGAAGCACCCGGAGCTGATTAGCTTTGCGGATGAGGCCTTCGGGATTCGCTATACTCAATCGGCTCCGGCTCGCAACCAAGTGATTGATGCGATCCTGGAAGCCGCCCAGTCGGCGCGCCGGGCTATTTTTGCCGAAGGCATTGTGGAAGTGACGGAAGAAGGGGACGGGTTGCTTGTGTATACTAGCCAGCACTACCGGATTCGGCCCAACTCAGCTTTTATTGCCAAACCCTTCATGCGTCGTTTCGGCCTCAAGCGCGGCACTATACTGGAAGTCCAGCTACACGCCAAGCGCAAGACCTTGCCGGACGATGCTTTGGAGCAGCTCAGGGCTGCGGGCATTGATGAGGAAGATGGACCGGATTTTATCCCGGATCGTGTCGAAGAGGAGCTTGCAGAGAAGGCTTTGAGCGCACTGTTCCCGGCGACGGAGTTCTTGCAGGACGTGGACGCGGATGAAGAAACCTGTCCCTATGTAGTTGATATTCGCAGCATCATGGGCAAGGCACCGGAGGAAAACCTGGCGGTGACACCTTTTGAAGACCTGGTTCCCTATTATCCAACCGAGCGCATTATTCTCGAGACCGAGCCCAAGGTGAAGTGGGACAACATCGCCATGCGGACGGTTGATCTGCTGACACCGGTCGGACTTGGCCAGCGTGGGCTTATCGTTGCGCCCCCTCGCACGGGTAAGACCATTCTTCAGCAGTCCATCGCCAACGCGGTTGCGATCAACAAGCCGGAGGCCCACTTGATTGTGCTTCTGATCGATGAACGTCCTGAAGAAGTCACGGATTTTAGTCGCCAGATCACTTCTGGTGAAGTCATCGCCTCGACTTTTGACGAGTCGCCGGAAAATCACGTGCACTGTGCCGAGATGGTAATTGAGAAGGCGCGGCGCATGGTTGAGGCAGGCAGGGATGTGATCATCCTGCTGGACTCCATCACCCGTTTGGCTCGTGCCTACAACGCGCTGGCATCCAACAGTGGAAAGATTCTTTCCGGAGGGGTCGAAGCAAATGCCCTGCAGAAACCCAAACGTTTCTTTGGCAGCGCCCGTAACATTGAGGAGGGCGGATCGCTGACCATTATCGGAACTGCACTGGTGGAAACCGGCAGCCGTATGGACGAAGTGATTTTTGAGGAATTCAAGGGAACGGGGAACATGGAACTGCACCTTGATCGTGCCTTGTCCGACAAGCGCATCTTCCCGGCGATTGAGATGGCCAAGAGCGGCACGCGCAAGGAAGAGCTGCTTTATCACCCGGATGAGATGCAGAAAGTCTACGGATTGCGCCGAGCAATGAAGGGCGTGCCTCCGACCGATGCGATGGAAATGCTCATTAGCCGTATTAAGAAGACGACGACTAATATCCAGTTCCTTGTCTCCCTGAACAGCTGAGGCTGAAGCCGCTCAGGACTTCCAGTTTTTCAGCAGCTGAAAATAGCTGGCGCGGGCGTGCGCTTCCGGATGGTCGACATTGAGAAAGCTGGCCACTCCGCGCAGCTGGCCTATATCCTCATATAAGTTGGCTTCCATCCACAGGCGGACATCGGCGAGCAAGGTGTAGAGGCTTTCGGGGCCTTCGCGGAGAATGCGGGACACGACCTGAATGGCATCCGCTCCGGCCATAATGGCACGGATGGCATCCAGGTGACTGTGGATGCCTCCGCTGAGTGCAAAGTCCATCTGACTTCGGCCATAGAGCGTGGCCATCCAGTTCAGCCGCAAGCGAAGCTCGTCGGGAGATGAGACGCCTATTTCAGGGCTCCATGAGGGCCCGGAGGGATCCAGTTCGGGCTGAAAGAACCGATTGAAGAGTACAGCCCCTTGGGCGCCCGCTCCTTCGGCATGCCTGAGAAAGTGGGGCAGGCTGGTGAAGAAGGGGCTTAGCTTCAGGCTTAGAGGAACCGATGTTTGCTGAACAATCGCACGAATCAGGTAAAGGGCCCGTTCTTCCATCTCCGAGCTCGATTCATACATGTCTGCCGGGAAGAAGAAAAAATTCAATTCAATGGCATCTGCACCCGCATCGGCGCAAAGCCTCGCGTATTCCGTCCAGGTTCCCTCGGACAGTCCGTTGAGCGAAGCAATTACTGGTATTGAAAGGCGTTTCTTTAGGTGCCCGAGGTGCTCAACATAAGCATCTGCGTGCAACGGAAATTCCCGAGCCTCGTCCGCCAGGTAATTTTCGGTACCGTCGGAATCTGGAAACCCGCGGATATGGCCCCGAAGCAACTGCTCCTCGAATAAGGAATGCATTACGATTGCAGCTGCTCCTGCGTCTTCAAGGCGCATCGCGGTATCGGTGTCGTAGACCAAAGGAGAAGCACCGACAATAAAAGGATTCGGAAGATTTAAGCCGAGGTAGTTTGTTTGGAGGTCCATTGGATGAGAATGAAGTCGCAGCGGTAGTGCCCCTGAATAGGCATAAGAAAAACTAACACGAAGAGGGTTTCAGTCAAGCAATTCTTATAAAACTGACCAGCCTCGATTGCGTCCGTAATTTTTCGACATCTGTTATAAAACCCATTTGGATCCAAGCTTTAGACTTTTCACGATCTGGCTGATACCCGAAATGAATCAATTGCTGAACCGACTTAAGGGCGCATGGGCGCTTGGCACTGTCTCCACTCTAGTTCTCTGTCCTGTATTGGACCTGGACCGATTGTCCGCCGAGACCATTTTTGAATTGGAGCCCGTACGCGTCGTGGGCTCGCATCTGCCCCTGGCCATGGAAGAGCGCTTCGCGCCAGTGACGCTGGTAACCGCAGAAGACCTGACTTTGTTTGGGGCACAGACGCCCATCGAGGGTCTGCGCAGACTGCCGGCACTGGTCGGAGCGACGGCTACAGAGAATGACAGCAATGCCGGAACCGGGGCTGCGGGCATCAATTTGCGCGGCATGGGCCCGTCTTCAACCCTGGTGCTAATAAATGGGCGCCGTGCCGGATCCTTCTCCGACGTTAATCAGATACCGCTCTCCGGACTGCAGGCGGTGCATGTGCTTCAGGCCGGCGCTGCGGCAACTTATGGAGCGGACGCCCTCGCCGGAGCGGTTGATTTCCAGTTCAATGACTCGCCCACCGCCACTCAGACGCATCTGCTCTACGGCAACACCTCAAAGCGGGACTCGAGTGTCTACCAAGCGGGTTTTCTGACGGGCATGCAAACCGGTGCGCTGCGTATTGCTATCGCAGGAGAGTATTATCGCCGCGGAACAATCTATGCCCGCGACAGAGAGCTTTCCCGTTCGGCGGACCTTCGTCCCTTCGGGGGAGGCAACCTGGGAGACCCCAGTCTTTCCGGAACCGCTTATTTCTTTAATCCGGGAGTCACGGGATTTGTCCACGGGATTCTGGTCGACGGGGTCGACTACCCTCAGTCCCTCGACAATTACAGGCCATTCGATTACGACGAAGACCTTTACAACTACCGCGAAATGACGCCGGCCATCCCAGGGCAGGAGCGCTATTCGCTGTATGCGAGCCTGGGGGCTAAACTGTATGAGAACCTTTCCTTCTTTGGGGACTTTTTGCTGTCAGATATCCAGCAGTTCAACGGCTATGCCGCCGCTCCCTTCGGTGTGCCTTTCGACAGCCCGTATATCGCGCTGCTGGATGCCGATGCAGCACCCTTTCCGGTCTACAGAACGGTTGAGCTTGGCCCCAGAAACGATACCTTCCGCTTCAATTCCCTGCGCACGGTCATGGGCCTGCGAGGGCAGGTCGAGCAATTCAGCTGGGAGGGTGCTTTTCTCTACAATCGAGCCAAAGGGCACAACAGTATGTCAGGCTTCCCTGAGTTGAATGCTTTGATCCCTGTAGTGAATAGCGGTGCCTTCAATCCTTATGCCCGCGTGTTCTCGAGCGGATCGGTTGAGATTAATGGACAGCAGTACAGTTGGGATAATGCCCAGGCACTTCAAGGTGTTGAGGGAACTGCACGGGATCATTACGACTCGGTGCTCCGTGTATGGGATTTTAAAGTGAATGGAACTGTAATTGAAATTGCCGGCGGCGACATAGAAGCGGTTGTAGGTGTTGAATACAGAGAAGAGGACAGCGGCGTCGAACCTGATCTGAAAGTTCAGGAGGGCAGAGCGTTGGGCTTTAATCAGTTGTTTCCTTTTTATGCCGGCCGTTCGGTCCGTTCCGGATTTGCCGAAACCCGAGTGCCATTGATTGGGGAAGCCAATCGCCGGGTCGGGATTTATGCGATGGATCTCAACGCCGGAATTCGACATGAGCGTTTTCGATACGACGGTGAGGATCCTGCTACAGGGTCTCCGGCAGAGCCGCGGTTCCGGTCGACCGACAGTAAACTGGGGCTTCGCTATCAGCCATCGCGGGACTGGACCCTGCGCTCAAGTTACAGCACAGCTTTTCGCGCACCTACACCGATTGAGATATTCAGCGCCGGCGGTACGGAATTCCCGACGGTAGTTGATCCTCTAGGTTTTTCTCCGGGCCTTTTTCAGACTATGGTGAATGTCTCCGGAAATGTCGACCTTCAGCCGGAAGAATCCAAAACCTGGTCTTTTGGTGGCGCCTGGTCTCCGGAAAGGTTGAGTGGTCTATTTGTATCGGTTGATTACTACAATGTGGATAGACGGAATGTGATTGGCGACTCTACGCAGCTGATTCTCAATCTGAACGCCGAAGGCCAAGGACCCAATTATCCGGATACCTCTGATCCCGCGAATGTTCAATTCGACCCGAATGCCCCTTTTGCGGATCGTATCTTCCGTAATCCGGATGGAAGCCTCGGCGGGAATATGGTTCATGTTGATGCCGAGCGTTTCAATGTTGCTGCGAATAAGATTCAGGGGTTTGAGGTGTTTGCCCGGTTTGACCATTCTGGGATTATGGACGGTTCGATTCGGCATGAGTTGATGGTAAACTATTTTGTGAAGTGGGATCTCATTACCGCTCCTGGAACGCCTGCACAGAGTTTTGTTGGACGATTCAGGGATCCTGACAGCGACGACTTTGCCCCGGGCAGTATTCCGCGCTATCAGGGTTACTACCGGTTGACCTTTGAGCGTTCAAACTGGTTGCTCTCTGGAACCCTCAACCACGTTGATTCATTTGAGGATGATCCCTTCTTTCTGAGGACCGTTAGCTCGAGAACCGTGGGTTCATGGACCACTGTGGATGCTCTGGTGCAGTATGCATTTGGCGACTCCAGTCAGGCGATGACGCGCAACCTGACTGTGAGCTTGGGAGCGAACAACCTTTTCGATCGGGCACCGCCGGTTGCAGTCGGCGCATTCAACGACAATTACGACACCTCTACCCACAGCATTCGCGGGCGCTCGTTTTACCTGAGGGTTCAAAAGGACTGGTGAGCAGGGAGGGCGGACGCCCTCGTCCGCCCAGTGCAATGGACCTGTTGTGGGCGCGAGGGCGCACCCACCCCCGAGTGCGTTCGCCCTGCTTCAAACACTCTTGACGAAGCTCAAACGGGCGATTGAATTTTCTTCAGATTTACGGGGCTGTAGCTCAGTTGGAAGAGCGCGTCGTTCGCAATGACGAGGTCGTCGGTTCGATCCCGATCAGCTCCACATTTTTCAGCGCAGGTAGCGATTGTGGTAACTTGGGGGGCAACTTGCCTGGCAGCTGCGGGTGCTGGCACCTCCGGGAGCGATGCGGACACGAAAAAAATGGCCACAGCGTGGGCAGCGGCCTTCGTAGGCGTTGCCTTCGTCATTTTTATACAAACGCCCGTAGGTCGCGCAGGTGGTGTAGTGCACGCCGAGGAAGGGACGTTTGGGGCTGGCAGTCATCTGTGAATAAGTCTGTGGATAAACTGCTTACGGTGCCATTTACTGGGACCTTTAGCGCGAATCGCATCGCAGTGGGCGCGGGATCCGTAGCCTTTATTGCTAGCCCAGAGGAAATGAGAATGGCGGCGGTCGAGATCCCGCATTTTTCGGTCGCGGCTGACTTTTGCGAGAATGGAGGCGAGGGCGATGACGTGTGAGCGGTCGTCGCCTTTGACGACGCCTTCGTGCGGCAGCTCGAGGCGTTTCAGGTGGATGCCATCGACCAGGATCCGTACCCGCTTGCCGGATTCCTGAAACAGCTCGTCGATGCCGAACTCAATGTGAGGCAACCCCATTTCCTGCAGTTGCTGAATTGCCCGCCACATGGCTAAACAAGTAGCCCCAAGGATATCGAGGCGGTTTATTTCGTCGACGCTGCCTTCGCCGATTGCGTGCAAGGCGAGACCTTGCTCAGCGAGTGTGCTGACCTGTTCGAAGAGCGTTTCGCGCTGAGCTTCCCGGATCTGCTTGGAGTCGCGGATGAGGTTCAGGTCAAAGGCTTCCGGTAAGGCCTGAAAGTAGCTTGCCCGAACTGCCACAGCTGCGGCGACGACCGGTCCCGCCAGCGCACCCCGTCCGGCCTCGTCTACGCCGACCAACCAGTCCTGTCCGGCGATCGCCGCGCAATCAAATTGCCAGCGGGGGCAGAGGGTTGCACGACTGCGCGCCATTGGGAATAACTTTTAGCGACGGAAGTAGCTGGGCTTTTGCGGAACGGGCAAGCCGAGCACTTCGTAGGCGGTCTTGAAGTGCACTTTGGCAAAGTCTTTCAGGCGGTGAGCGCCCAGCTTTTGCACAAGCTCCTGCGCCTGCTTTTTGACCGGCGCCCCGGCGCCTTTTTTCAGTTCTTCACCGAAATCCTTGCTGATTTTTTGCAGCTGGCGGACGAATTCCGCCCGGGCGCAAATGGATGCGGCGGCGACGACGGGATCGGATTCCGCCTTGGTCCGCATGCGCAGGTCAAAATCAATGCCATCTTTTTTTAGCTGCTGCTGGGTGAGAGGTTGTTTGCTGAATTGGTCCAGCAGACCCCATTCTACTTTTCTCACTTCCAGCGCCGCCGCAATGGAGCGGGCGTGGTACCAGGCCAGCAGCTTGTTAAGGTTGGCGTTGGGTTTGGCCATCAGCTCATTGTAGCGGTTCATATTCGCAAAAGTTTTGCGGACGACCACGCCTTTGGTTTTGAGGATGATCTTTTCCATCCGCATAATGCTCGCATCGGTGATGGTTTTGGAGTCGCGGATGCCCTCCGCACGCCATTCGCGCACCATGTCACCGTCGGCGATCACGCAACAGGAAACGAGTGGGCCGAAGAGGTCACCCTTACCAGCCTCATCGATACCGGCATGCGGTTCGTAGTATTCGGGATGGTGGACCTCCTCATAACCCAGTTCAGGGGTGCCGGTCACTTCTGCTTCGAGCACGTTCTGGACGAATGCCTCGGTGCCTTTGCCCTGGATGACCACTTTGCCGCTTTTGTAGGCGACGATGTTGACGCCTTCATAGGGGGCTTTGAATGCAAACAAGCTGTGTGCGACGTCGTAGAAACCGTAACAGCGCTTGTCACAAATGCTTGAGAGCTTTTCCAGCTCCGCTTCACCCAGTTTAATGGTGTAGATGTTGATGCCCTTGGGCTGAGAGTCGTCGTTCTTCTTTGGCATGATTTGAGAGGAAGCAGTTTGGAATTGGCTTCAACTCAAGCGCAAGGCTCAATCGTTGGCAAATGCAACTCTCTCAACCCGCGAACATTTTGCGCTTTCGCAAGGCGCTGTTGGATTGGTTTGAAACCGTCCGGCGTCCCTTGCCCTGGCGAACCGAACGCACGGTGTATCGTACGGTGGTTTCGGAATTGATGTGTCAACAAACGCAAATCGATACCGCCCTGCCGTATTTCGAGCGCTGGATGCGGCGCTTTCCGGGTTTTGAGGCTCTTGCGGCGGCGGACCCGGATACGGTGCTCAAGCATTGGGAAGGCCTGGGTTATTATTCGCGCGCGCGCAATTTGCAGCGCCTGGCACAGGCGATTGTTGCCGAGGGCGACCACCCCAAGTCAGCGAAGGACTGGCAAAAACTCCCGGGGATCGGGCCCTATACGGCTGCAGCGATTGCCAGCATTCACCATGCCGAGCCCATTGCGGTGGTGGATGGCAATGTGATCCGGGTCTGTGCCCGCCTGACGGCGGACGAGCGCAGCTTCAAAAATGGCACAGAGGCCGGCAAACAGCTGGGACCGATCGCCCAGTCGCTGCTGAATCCGGAGCAGACGGGGGCGCACAACGAAGCCATGATGGAGTTGGGGGCTTTGGTTTGCCGCAAAGCCAATCCCGGTTGTTTGCTGTGCCCGGTTCGGGATTTCTGTGAGGCGGAGAGCAATGGCAATGCAGCGGAATTACCCCGTTTGCAGCGGGCCAAGGCAACGGAGGAAAGCGTGGAACGGGTCTGGGTCGAAGCGGAGGGAAGCATTCTGTTACAGCGGATTGCGGCCAAAGGTTCTCAGCTGCAGGGATTGTATGAACTGCCGATGCCCCGGGAACTGGGCCTGAGTGCAAAGGGAAAAATACTGGCTAAAGAAAAGAGGGGAATCGGCAACCGCCGAATAACTGAATCCATCCGCTACCGTCAGGCGGATTCAGCCGACCTGAAAGTAGCCGAAGCCGATTCGAGTCTGGTCTGGGCGGATGCGGAAAAGCTTAAACAGCTCCCTCTTTCGGGGCCGCATCGGAAGTGGATTCAGAAACATTCAGCGGCGGCAGCGGGCTTGAATCCCAAATAGGAATATTCAGGAAACTTGGAGAGTCTATCCAGGCGCACCCTGGACTTTTATCCAGCATTGGGGTAGGCCAGCCAACGGGATCGGCGCAGGATCAGGAGGACCAGGAATGGGATCAGTAGAACGGGCTCCAGCTGAAGGTGAAGATTTCCCTCCTCGTTGACATCGTAGAGACCAGCGTAGAGCAGGGTGCCGAATGACGCTGTGCAATAAGCAATGCCCGCATCAATGGCCCAGTTTCTGCCCCACAGAATACCATAGGAAACCACGCCGGCAAAGGTCATCAAAATCGCCAGCCATGCGGCTTGCGGGGTGATCTCGCTGCCCTCAAACTCGAGCCCGAAGAAGCTGAGCTGGATCTGCATGGAACCCGTCATCGCGGTTACAGCAAAAATTACAGGAACCACTAGCAAGGGCAGGAAGATCCAACTGAAAAATCGAATCCAAGCAGGGAGGATCTCCTTGCGGTGGCGGATGGGTGGAGTAACTGGCTGAGATTCTCGCATTCAGCTGAATTTTACGTTCCAGGCGATTAAAAAGGTCAAGTGGGAATCTTAAGCAATTTTGATATCCGTGGATGTGCACGGATCATGACCGTGGTCTTTATGCGGATAGACCCAGAATTGCTGCCGCGATACTGAAATAGATCAAAAGGCCGATGGCGTCCATCAATGAGGTGATCAGCGGGCTGCTGGCCACCGCCGGGTCCATCTTCAATTTGGTCAGGGTGAAGGGCAGGATGACACCGATGAAGTTGGCGACTATGACGATGGCTAGCATACTCAGGCCGACGACCCAGCCGATGGTTGTATCGCCGCGGAACCAGCCGAGTATATAGGTGAGTATGCCCATGCTGACTCCCAGCATCAAACCGACGCTGACCTCTTTGCCAATAGCCGGGATGAGACGATCGAGTTTGAGGTCGCCGGTGGCCAGGGCGCGCACCATCAGGGTGGCGGATTGGGCGCCAGTGTTGCCGCCGCTGGCGATCAACAAGGGCATGAAGAACGCCAGGATGATGAATTCCATCAGGTATTCTTCGTAGGCGGAGATGACTGTCGCGGACAGCAGGTTGACGAAGATCAGGATCGAGAGCCAGCCGATGCGCTTGCGGTAGAGGAACGTCGGCGAAGCCAGACTGTAGGGCATGTCCAGAGGAGACACAGCCGCACTCTTGTGAAAGTCCTCGGTGGCCTCTTCTTCGGCAACGTCGAACAAGTCGTCGACGGTGACAATGCCGAGCATGATGCCTTCGGAGTCGAGCACGGGCACGGCGTTGAGGTCATAGCGTTGAATGACCTCAACACCGCGCTCGCGGTCGTCGAAAGCGGAAAGGCTGACATATTTGAAGTTGAGAATGGACTCTACTTTGTCCTCCGGGTTGGCCAGAATGATTCGGCGCAGGCGGACCACATCGATGAGCTTTCCGTGGGCGTCGACGATGTATACGACGTTGAAAGTTTCACTGTCACGGCCGGTCTTGCGAATGTGTTCCAGCGCTTCGCCGAAGGACATTTCGGGGTGAATGGAAATATAGTTGGGCGTCATCAGGCGACCCATACTGTCCTCCGGGTAGCCCAGCAGTTGGCGGGCTTCGCGCAAGTCTTCCGGGGAGAGCAGGTGGAGCAGGCGCTGGGTGACTTCCGCTGGCAATTCTTCGAGCAAAGCGGTCCGGTCGTCCGGACTCAGGTTCGCAAGCAGGTGGCGGGTATCCTCGTCGGTCAGTTCTTCGAGAAATTCGTCCTGGTGCTCGTAATCGAGGTGGGAAAAAATATCGGCTGCCCTGCTGCGCGGCAGACAGCGAAAGAAAAGCACCCGGTTGGCCTTGTCCAGGGAGGGCATGATCTCGGCGATCTCCGGGTCGTGGCGATCGCGCAGTTTCTCGTAGACTGCCCGCCACTGGCGCTGCTCGAGCAGCTTTTCGATTTCAGGCAGTTCTTCGTGGAGGTCTGGTAGCTCTGTCTGCATAACGAATCAGCATTCGGGGTGAGGGCAGGGAGGTCAATGTTCCACAGGTTAAATCTAGGTTACGAAGACCTACATTTTGCGAATATCGGCAAAGTCGCCGCTGGGCTTGTTGAGCAGTTTTGGAAAGGCTTCCAGCAATTGCCGGGCGCAGGTGAGTGCATCGGGCATGTCTCTGGTGCCTTTGGCTTCCCTGAGGCGTTGAACCGTTTCGAAGCGTTCGGCATCCGCCTCGTTGGTCAGGTAGTCCTGCATGGCAGTGTCGACCAGGCCAGGTGCCAGCGAGCTGAAATGCGTACCGGGCTGTTCGGCGGCGTAGAGCTGCACTAGCATATTCAGCGCAGCCTTGGAGATGCCGTAGCCGTTCCAGCCCCGGTTGCCGGAGCGCGATGCACCGGAGGAGATGGCGACTACCTGTTGGATGGACTCGCTCTGTGCGAACAGGGCGTCGAGCAGCCACTTGTTGCTCCAGACATTGATTTCCATCGTCTCGCGCAGATCATCGAGCGGGGTGTCCGCCAGATCCCTGATTTCTCCAAGCTTGCCGGCGTTGAGGATTACGAGGTCCCATCGGTCGATGCCGCCGATCCATTTTTCGAAAGCGGTCGCGCTGGTATCGGGCTCCGTGAGATCGATGGATTCAAATTCAAGGCCTTGTGCAATGAGGTCTTCAGGGCGTCGGCGACTGCAACCATAAACGCTTGCGCCCTGGTTGAGATACAATTCCGCGAGGGCATGGCCCAGGCCAGAGCTGACACCGGTAATGAGGATTTTCAGTGTTTGCATGCGCCGGAATATAGGGAATTGAATGGCAGACGCAAATGGAACTGGTGGGCGGGCGGGCCTATTTCTCGTTGAGCGGACGAGGGCGCCCGCTCCTGCGGTTAACCGCATGCATCCCTGGCTTGATGGGCAGGTCGGTTTAGCCCAGCATGTTCGGCATGCAAAAGCCTGAAGTCGTTATTGCGTATTGTCCGCGCTGCAACTGGATGCTGCGTTCTGCTTGGATGGCGCAGGAGATACTGAGTGGATTCTGGGAGCAGCTGTCCCGGGTAGCCTTGGAGCCTGCGGAGGAGGGAGGCCATTTTTCCGTTCGGGTGGGGGAGAAGGTGGTCTGGGAGCGCAAGCGGGACGGTGGATTTCCGAATCCCAAAGAGTTGAAGCAGCGCGTGCGTGATGTGCTGGACCCGGAGCGGGATCTGGGGCATGCCGAAGGCCCTTGATTCTTCGGTTTTACTTTGCATACTCTCGTTTGAATCCTCAACGAAAGTAAATTATGGCAAAAGCAGTCTCTCTTGCACTTCTGGTCGGTGGCATCGTGCTCCTGATCTTCGGTTTTAATGCGATGGAATCCTTTAGCTCGGAAGTCTCGCGTGTGTTTACCGGAACTCCAACGGAAGATTCCATCTGGATGTTCGTTGGCGGGCTGGTCCTTACCATCGTCGGCTTGATTGGCCTGATGCGTGGCGGTCGTGCTGCTTAGCGCAGCTCACTCGAATTTATGTACCAAAAAAGGCCGGACTCAGTGTCCGGCCTTTTCTGTTGTAAAATCGGTTGGATCCTAAATCAGATCTTACCACCGTAGACCGCACGGTCGCCAAGCATTTCTTCGATGCGCAGCAACTGATTGTATTTGGCGACGCGATCGGAACGACTCATTGAGCCCGTCTTGATCTGCCCGCAGTTGGTGGCAACCGCGATGTCGGCAATAGTGGTGTCCTCGGTCTCGCCGG
>JAFIGG010000076.1 GCA_020831485.1 Opitutales bacterium | reverse complement strand
AACACCGACCAGCCATCGCAGATGATGTGGTGGGCGGAGAGCGCGAGCAGGTGGTGGGTTGGTGAGATCTGAATCAGGGCCATTTGCCAGAGTGGGCCCTGTTCAAGGTCGAATGGTTTCCAGACAAGTTCATCGATCAGCGTCTGCAGAGATGGATCGGTGTCTTGACCGATTGGGGCAAGGTCGAAATGGAGCAACTCTGATTCACTTGAATCGGCTATGTATTGACAGCTGCCATCTGGACTAAAGGTGCTTCGCAGGGATTCGTGGCGCCGATTGAGTTCATTCGTTGCTGTTTTCAGCATTTCAAGATTTAGCGTCCCATAAAGGTGCAGGGTGGCACACTCATTGTAGGCCATTGATGCGGCCTTGCCCATCTGTGTGCTGTACCAAATTTCACGTTGGGCTTCCGTCAATGGAATCGGCACAGGGTTGCTTTTTATGTCTGTGCTGGATGTGGACGGATTCAGAGTAGGCTTGCTTGGATTCATTCAGGTACGGGTTGATTGATGAGGGATTGAACGGGCGAGGTCTGCAATAGTTGGGCTTTCGAACAGTTGAGCCAGGCTCACAGAACAGTTGAGTTTTATTCTTAGTCGCGACACGGCCTGAGCAGCGCTCAGGGAGTGGCCTCCCATCTCAAAGAAGCTTTCGTGTACTCCGATGTCTTGCCGGTTAAGCACTTCTTCCCAGACCTGCTTAAGCACTTGTTCTGTATTACTGAGCGAACGACTACTTTGAGTTTGTGCCTCAGGCTGCTCAGCAGCAGATGGCAAATCTGTTCGATTCACTTTGCCGTTGCAGTCGACAGGCCATTTATCGAGAATTACAAAGCTTGCGGGGATCATTTGGGTTGAAATGCGTGGACTCAGCCAGGCCTTAATGGCGGAAGCGTTCGGGGCCCGCATTCCCGTTTCCGCTATGATATAGGCAACCAAGGATGCATCACCCCCTGTGTCCGCTGATTTGACCAGGGATTCGCGCACGGCCGGATGGGTGTTCAGGGCTTCTTCTACTTCGATGGGTTCAATGCGGTGACCACGGATTTTGATCTGGTCATCCATTCGGCCGAGAAAGTCGAGTTGTCCGTCTGGACGCCATTGCACCCGATCTCCGGTTCGAAAGAGCCGTATACCCTTTCCACAATGTTCGTCTAGAAATTCATCAAATTGAAGAGTAACGAATCGGTCTCTGGTTAAAAGGGGATCATTGTAGTATCCCCTTGCAAGGCAGACGCCGCCGATATACAGCTCCCCTGGGACTCCGATCGGAAGCGGTCGCTTTTCAGGGTCGAGCACGTAGACATCGGTATTCAGAATAGGTGCGCCAATAGATGGACGATCGTTTGACCCGTTTCCGGTGTCCACCGTCTGCGAGGTTGCGACGACCGTGGTTTCCGTCAGACCGTAGTGGTTGATCAGTTCGCAGGGAATGTCCCAGCGGGGTGCATGCTTCAGAACATCTCCACCCACCAGAAGAGCCCGAAGTTGGATAGCTGGCGGAAAAGGCACCTCAACAAGCAGCTGAGCCAGTGGTGTGGGTACAAAGGCAATGCTTATGCGATGGAAAGCCAGCCAGCTGATCAGGTTGACAGGATCCGCACGTAGATGTTCCGGGACAATGTGGACACTGGCACCAGAGGCCAAGTAAGGCCAGATTTCCCAGCCCGATGCATCGAATCCTTGATTGGCGATCTGGGAAGCCCGGTCTGCCGTTGTCAAACGATAGCGTTTCTGGTGCCAGGCAATTAGATTGCTGAGGCTGCGGTGTTCGACCGCAACACCCTTGGGCCTGCCAGTTGAACCCGAAGTATGAATTACATAAGCCAGGTTGCTCAAGGCACTGCTGGTGTTTCCCTGGTTATGCGCGAGAGCTGACGCGGGATCTCCTGTTTCGTCATCGACGCTGATGATCGTGGGGGCGATCCCGGCGAAACGGTCGCGTAATTCGTTCGAAGTTATGAGTATGGGTGCCCGGGTGTTCTTCAGCATGTATTCAATTCGTAGCTGAGGTCCATTCGGATCGATGGGCACATAGGCCGCTCCAGACTTTAGGACAGCCAGCATGGCGACCACCCAGTCGACGGATCGAGGCAGGCAAACAGCTACGCAGACTTCGGCTGCGGCCCCAAGAACTTGAAGGCGTTCTGCCAGTGCATTGGCCCGTGTATTGAGCTCATGGTAGCTCAGTTGCCCGTGAGCGTCGGATACCGCGAGTGCGTCCGGGAGCTTCCGCGCCTGTGCCCCTATCTGTTGCTGCACGGAGAGGTTTTGGCCGACAATCGCTTTGGTTTCATTCCATCGGACTAGCGTTTGATAGCGTTCTGTTGGCGACATCATTGACAACTGCCCAAGCGATGATTCGGGTCTGGCTGCCATCGCCTTGAGGAGGGTTCGCAAATGGGCCAGCAAACCATCGATTGTCGCCTGGCTGAAGAGTTGACTAGCGTAACTCAATTCAATCTGCACTCGGGGTCCGGCGGTAACGTCGCAGGTGAGCGGGTAGCCCGACTGGCTCTCATAGCTGAACTGGCAGCGACCCTGCAGCCCGCCCTTGTCTTGCATGAATGTCTGAATCCCGTTGGCGCGAAAGTTGAACAGGGTATTGAACAGTGCCGTTCCGGAAGGCAATTCACTCCATTGCTGGATATTCGCTAATGCCGAATGTTTAAACGGAGCCATTGCTTTCCAGCATGTGCGGATTGCCTCAATCACCTGCAGGGGAGACTTGTGATCGGAGACATCCACTCTCAGCGGCAGAGTGTTGACCAGAAGTCCAAGAGTGGACTGAAGCCCCTTTAACGGCAAGGGGTGAGCGGATCGGACAACGCCGAAGACAATGTCGCTGCTTTGGTTGTGGCGCCCTAACAACTGGGCCCATGCAGCCATGAAAACAGTATTCAGCGTACAGCGATTGGCTCGTGCCAGTTGCTGCAGTTGGGACGATTCCAATTCACTCAGGTGCAGGGATTGTTTGAGGTATGCCAGACCAAGTGATGACACAAGGTGTCGGCCCTGGGCCCTGCCGGGCAATTCGGTTGGCTCCTTAAATCCCTTCAATTGCTCCCGCCAGAATCGTTCTTCACCAACTTGATCGCGGGCGTTGAGCCATTCGATGTAGTTGCGGTAGGGGATTGGCGACGGCAGGGGTTGATCAGTCGCGTCAATTTCTCCAAGAATCTCATTGAGTACCATCATCAAACCGTGGGCATCGCCCAGCAAGTGGTGGGTCGATATTATCAGGTGGTGGCTCTTTGGACCCCGGGACACAACCTTGAGACGCCATAGGGGAAGGGTGTCGAGATGAAAGGGCCTGGAGCGCTCTTCCCTCAGCAGACTTGTCCATCGCTGTTCAAAAAGTGATTCAGGATCCTTGCTCCAGTCACACCAATCCAGATCCAGCACTCCGGTTTCAAGTTCTGTTTGTAAGGGCTCGCGAAGGTCCTCCCAATGGAAAACGGTTCTGAGCATACCATGCCGCTCCATAGCGAGCCTGAAGGCGGCTTCCAGTCGTGAACGGCTAAGCGACTCCCTCAGTTGTACAACCACCTGCGCGCAATTGGCACGACTGCCCGGATCACGGAGATGTTGTATCAGCATGCCCTGCTGCAGAGGCGCCAGTTGAAAGCTTTGTCCGTGGATATTTTGTGCCATTGCGAGAGATTCAAATTTCAGCGCCAGTCTAATACACCCGGGGGATGGACTTAAGTAGGTGAATACCTCCCCGTTTGGGGGTAAAGAAGGAAAGGCTCCCTTGGACTAGCTCCGATTATTATAAGAACCAAGGGTCACTCCCCATTCTGGATCCACTGCCTTCTGTATATCGTAGTTGAACCTTCACCATGATAATACACAACGCTTCGCACCAGATAGAAATGGATGTCTCTTCTAAACCAATTAATGAAAACCGGACTTCCTCCTTGGTCTCCGAACTACGGCCATCCCGTCTGCCCGTATCGATTCTTGGCATTGCCTTTGATCCGGTGCAAATGGAGGAAGCCCTCGAAGTAATTGACCAGATGGTAAGATCTGGAAATCCTCACTACATTGTCACACCTAATGTTGACTTCGTAGTTCAGGCACAAAGAGACGAGGAATTGCATAATATACTTTTGGATGCTCATCTTGTCTTGTGTGACGGCATGCCGCTTGTGTGGGCTTCACGTTGGTTGGGTAATCCGATACCGGAACGAGTTGCAGGAGCTGATCTTGTTCCACTTTTGTTACGGCAGGCATCCAGTAGTGGGCAAAGCGTATTTCTTCTTGGTGCAAGTCCTGAGGCCAGTGCACGCGCCGTGGAACGTTTGCGGATCGATTATCCACAGCTTGTGCTGGCAGGTAGCTATTCGCCTCCATTCAAGCCGCTGGATGAAATGGACAATGAATTTATTATCGAAGCAATCCAATCTGCGAAGCCTGACATTCTATTGGTTTCCTTCGGTTGCCCGAAACAGGAAAAGTGGATCGCGCGAAATTACAAACAGTTGAATATTCCAGTTTGCATTGGAGTAGGCGCGGTTATCGATTTTCTTGGCGGCAGTTCAAGCCGAGCGCCCGGATGGATGGGGGAATACGGGCTTGAATGGCTCTATCGTATGTGCCAGGAACCAGGCCGACTCTGTAGTCGATATGCCAACGACCTTCGCCGTTTTGCTCCGGCCATCTGTATGCAGTATTGGAGAACGCGCATTCAATCCAGGTCAGCGCTTGCTGGCGGGTCGATCACCATCACGCACAGTGATGCAAGCTATCTGCATGCGCGGGTTCTGGGTCGTCTGGATCGGGCCGCGATTGAATCGGATCCGTGGACCTGGCGGGAAATCGGGGCAAATGGACACAACTGCACCCTGAACCTCTGTAATGTTGATTCCATTGACAGCACTGGAGTGGCCTTGCTCATAGGGAGTCGACAGCGATTGAAGTCTTCCGGTCGCAGCCTGATTCTTGAAGAGCCCAGTAAATCGGTGCAACAGACCCTGATCCTTATGGGCCTGCGGAATTTTTTCGACATTGATCATAAATCCAGCGCCGGGCATGCGCGACTCGGTTCTGCATGAATATCGGCATCTCAACCTCGGTAGTACAAAGAGGAAAGAGTGGAGTCGCCCGATATGTCCAGCAATTGGTCCGTGCTCTGATTCCTTATGCTGCGGATCATCAGTTCACTCTATTTGTTCTCAAAGAAGACCTTCCGCTGTTTAGCTTTGCCGATATGCAAATGCGGATTGTAGTAGTCGGTGAACGCTACCGCTCTCCCGTTAGGGATATCCTCTGGCACCAGCTTGTCCTGCCGCGCATGGTGAAAAAATATGCTCTGGATGTGCTGCATGTGCCAAGTTACAGGCGCATGCTTTACCGGGCACCCTGCGCCCTCGTTGCAACCATACACGACCTTGCGCCCTTTCACCTTGCTGACAAATACGATTGGAAACGAATGTTCTATGGCCGTGTCGTGGCCAGACGCCTGGCCCTTCGCCAGGATCAGATTATTTCTGTAAGCCAGGCAACAGCCTGCGATTTACAGCGCTTTTTCGGGATGCCCGCTGATCGGATGACCGTGATCGCAAATGGCATCGACCACAAAACTTTCAATAAGGGAGACCCTGCCGCTGCAAAACTTCATGTCCTTGGATTAACCGGTGTGAATCAACCGTTTTTTATGTATGTGGCTCGACTTGAGCATCCGGGAAAAAACCACATCCGCCTGATCGAAGCATTCAACCGCTTTAAGACATCGACCGGTTCTCCCTGGCAACTGGTGCTGGCTGGGAGCGACTGGCACGGTGCTGAGGTCATTCACAACGCCATCCGGCAGTCTCCGCACGGAGAGGCTATCCGTTGCCTCGGTTTTGTTGCTGAGGCTGATTTGCCAACCTGGTATCGTGCTGCAGATGCCTTTGTTTTCCCCTCGCTTTTCGAAGGCTTTGGTTTGCCGCCACTGGAGGCAATGGCCTGTGGATGCCCCGTTATCAGTTCTACCCGTGGTGCGCTTCAAGAGGCTGTGGGTGATGCAGCATTAGCTGTGGATCCGGCGAATGTGGACTCACTTACGGAGTCGCTTGTCCGCACTGCCGGAGATAGCGTTCTGCGACAACAACTCCGGAAGAATGGATTGTCCTGGGCGCAATCCTTCGCCTGGGAAGCAGTCGCGACAGACACAATGAAGGTGTATTCCAAGGCCGCCCTTCGTTTTCCCATTGCCGTCGAACCACAAGCGCAAATCGCCGCCCAGTCACACTAAAATAACGAAACGTTAAACATGATCCCTTTGATTGATTACCTGTACCGCCTGCGCCTGAGAACTCAGGAGGGAACGTTTTGGCTATGATGAACCATTCAAATATTCTGCTTCTCAAGGATGACCTTGCCGAAGCTGAGATGGTAAAGTTTGCATTGGATAAAGGCAATCTGGCCTATTCTCTGGAAAGGGTGGGAGATGCTGATGAGTTCGTCGCCTACCTGGCTTCCGGAAAGACTCCGGACCTGATTCTTGCGGATTATGGAGTCCGGGATATGGACGGTCTGAGTATTCTGGAGACGGTACATGAGCACGTTCCCGAAGTACCTTTGATCTTTATTACCAGCGTCTCCGGGGAGGATCGCATGATTGAGTCCCTGGAATATGGAGCTACGGATTACGTTTCAATCAGCAGATTGTCCTACCTGGTTCCAGCGATCTACCGGGCGCTCAGAGAGGCTGCTGAACGCAGTGAGCACCGTCGTTCAGCTGTCCAGCTCAGGGAGTCACAAGCGCAATTGCGCGCCCTGTCCGTCTACCTGCAGCATGCGCGCGAAGAAGAACGGACCCACATTGCGCGGGAGGTCCACGATGAGTTGGGCCAGGCATTGGCTGTTTTCAAAATGGATATTGCCTGGTTGAGCAGGCACACCCCTGACAAGCCCCCGGCAGTTGCCAAAAGGCTAAAGACTATGGGTCGTTACATCGATGCGACGATCCTAACCGTTCGAAGAATCATAACCGAACTGCGTCCGGGTATTCTGGACGACCTCGGGCTTGTTGCGGCCATCGAATGGCAGTCCAATGAATTCCAGAACAGGACGGGAATTGCCTGTGTCGTACGCAGTAATCTGACGGAAGAAGTATTGGAAGACAGTTTCAAAACAGCCTTTTTCCGCATCTTCCAGGAGACTCTCACAAATATCATTCGCCACGCAAACGCCACTGCTGTGCAGGTGAACTTTACTCTGCTGAACAACTGTCTGGTTTTAACCGTTCAAGACAACGGGCGAGGCATTGCCAAGGCAGAAATCGAGAATACCTTTTCAGTTGGGTTGCTGGGGATGCGTGAACGTGTGGCGAAACTTGGGGGGAGCATCTTATTCGAGGGAGATCCCGGCAGAGGAACAACCGTAACCGTTTCTATTCCCTGTGGCCGATCCGGTAACTCGAAAGGAGTTTCAAATGAAAATTCTAGTCGTCGACGATCACGCAGTCGTGCGTAAGGGTTTGAAGCGAATATTGACGGATGCATTTACAAATTTGATCTTCCGCGAAGCAGGGAGTGCTCAGGAAGCCATTGACCTAATATGGAAAGAACGTTGGGATGTAGTTATTCTCGATATTAAGTTGCCCGGACGCAGCGGTATCGAAGTGTTAACTGAATCCAGGAAAATCCGTCCTGGTCTGCCTGTGTTGATCTTCAGTATGCACCCTGAGGACCAGTTTGCGATTCGCATGCTGAAAAGTGGTGCTGCGGGGTACCTTATGAAGGAGACGGCGCCGGAAGTTCTCGTTGCAGCTATCAATAAGGTGCTTACGGGACGACGTTACATCAGCCCATCTCTGAGTGAACGCATGGCCGACTACCTGGAAATTGATTTCCAGAAACCTTTGCATGACCAACTGTCCAATAGGGAGTTTCAGGTCATGCAGTTGATCGCTTCCGGACAGAGTGTCGGCGAAATCAGCGAAGTCCTGAAACTGAGTGCCAAAACAATCAGCACCTATCGGACTCGAATCATGGAGAAGATGAGCATGCATTCTAACGCCGAATTAACCCGTTACGTGATCGATAATCAGCTGATAGAATAGTAGGGTCGCCCGCAGGGGCTATTGGAGGTGATCACCCACTAAAACTTATGCGGTTCGGCGGCTATCATCGTTAAGCGATCATTCAATTGGTCCACCTTTCTATACGAATACCATTTTGAATGTGCTGAAGCACTTACTTATAGCAAATGAACGACAATAACCCCCACCATCACCCAACAGACCGGTCCTTGCCATCGGCGAACCACAAACAGAACACTGCGTTTGACAGCGTGCAGTTCGGGTTTGCCATCGTGCGCCACTGGCCATGGATCGTTCTGGCCGTGATCATTGCTGCTGGAGCCGCTGTCTATATGGGTAAAATCCTCTGGTCGACCGGATACATTGCGACTTCGCAATTAATTCGTTATGAAACTCCGGATCCAGAGATTTTTCAACCCCGGGGCATCGCCAGTGCAACCCTTTCCAGTATCATGAATGCAACGGAGGTACATACTCGGACTGGCACACACGTGATTCCAGCAATGCCAGCCAAGGAGCTTGCAAAGGTGTTGCGGGTGAGTCCCGAGCGTAACAGTGACATCATAAATGTTTCCGTAGCCCATCCGGATGTCGACACCGCTGTCGTTCTCGCCAATGCCTATGCGGAAGAAGCGGCACGTTTTACCCGTGAGTTGCAGGCGATCGAAGCCTCTGAAGCCGCGTTCTATCTGGACCGTCAGCAGAGTGAAATTCGGAGCGAGATCGCTGCTATCGAAGGACGCCTGCACTCCGCCGCGCCCGACAGCATTGCTGCGGCAAAAGCGACCCGGCCAACCGCATTGCTGGAACGCCTGGATGATGCGCGTGACCGCCAGCTTGAATTGATGGGGCGGTACACTGATGCGCATCCTTTGGTGCAGGAACAACGGGCACGGGTTGAGGTTTTGGAACAACAATTGGAACTGATCGCTGAAGATAGACGGGGGAGCGAGAGTGGGTTTGAGGCGAATATCGAAGTTTTGCAGGAGATCCTCGCATCACTCGAGAATCAGCGGGTAATCCTGTCCGGGCGTCAGCAACTGGCGAGGTCACTCAAGGAGAATCCTCCCGGATACGTGCGGCTGTTTTCCGCTGCCACCGAAGAGCATGCGATCCCTACCTGGCCATTCGCCAAAATTGGATTGTTGGCGATGGCCTCCTCTTTAGTTGGACTGGGCATGATGGTTGCTTTGATCGCAGCTATAGAAGCTTTTGACCGCCGCTTGAAAACCCCTGGAGATGTACAGCGGGTTACACAGTTACCTATTCTGGCAACCGTGGGACGGCTTGATCGGATGTCCAAAATCGCCCGCGAGCGATGGGCCTTCCGTTCCTGGATTGCTCTCCAGGACCGACTCAGTTCGGCGCCAAACAGTGGTCTGGTGTGCGGTTTCACTTCTTCCCTGGAGGACGAGGGACGTTCAATTTGGGTCAAAAACCTGGCAGAGGCAGCGAATCGCTGTGGTTTTCGTGTGCTGAACATTACGTCCCGACCTTCCTCCACAAGCCAGGACACCAGTCCGGCGAACAATCCCAGATTACTGTACTCAGCTGGTTTCTGGGATATAAAGCACGATGAAAAATCAGCCAAGGCCAGCCATGCGGCAAGCTCTGAAGAGCTGGTCACTACAGGAAATGGAAAGGGTGGGGATGCGCTCAACGCCAACGCACTGACGGCTCCAGAAGAAATAACCCAGCGCCTTGAAAGCTCCGATGGACCTCCGTTGGTTTATATCCCTCTGCCCGGTTGGGTCTGGAATCTGCAACGTCGGAAGGAATGGAAGGCAGCGCTCAAGCATTGGGGAAAAATGGACAACCTGGTCATTCTGGTGGAACTGCCACCTGCGTCCTCTCCAGAGACCGTCTTGCTCGCACAGAATCTGCCCAACCTGGTCTGGCTGACGGATCTAACACGAGCGTCAGCACCAGAAACAACCCGGCAACTGGACACCCTGCGACAGGCCCGTTGCAATCTGGTCGGTGCCGTCGTCAACAGGGCACCGAAAGAGGACACCCATCACCGTTTCTCCCGCTGGCTGCCGCGGCAAGCCGCCGTCATCGCCTTGATGGCAATGTTGACATTGCTGGGAGGCGCAGTCACCGGGACGGCTCAAACCGAAAGCCAGCCACGCCCAGCCGGCTTCTCCAGCTCCGCATCCAGTGAGCGTGCCGACTGGCAGAAGCGCCTGACCCTCGGGCCGGGCGATGTGATGCGGTTGGGCTTATATGGCGAACCGGGGTTAACCCGCGAGGAGGCCACGGTTCAACCGGATGGGCGTATCAGCTTTTTGGAGGTTCACGACCTGATGGCCTCAGGTTTGACGGTGGATGAATTGAGAGAGCAACTTGACAGCTCCTTGAGCAACTTCCGCCGATCCCCGAGAACTATGGTTACTCCGTTGGAATTTCGCAGTAAGAAATATTACATGCTGGGCAAAGTCGTTCAAAAAGGAGCCTTTGTTATCAATCGACCCATTTCGGTGGTTGAAGCAGTGGCCCTCGCCCGTGGTTTCGAGACCGGTATGGCCGGTCGCAATGTCGTTGAGCTCGTAGACCTTTCGAGGAGTTTCCTGGTGCGTGACGGGGAGCGGATGGATGTCAATTTTGAAGAGCTCTTTGCCTCCGGAAACCTCGAGCACAATATTGCAATAGCACCCGGGGATTATATGTATTTTCCCCCTGCAGATATGGATGAAATCCATCTGCTTGGAGCGGTCGGGGAACCGGGTGCGGTTACCTACACCCGCGGGCTGACCGCAACCCGTGCGATTGCCAGTGCGGGTGGCTTTACCCAGCGGGCGTGGCGTCAACGGATCGCCGTTGTTCGCGGATCGCTGGAGGACCCACAGGTCATGACAGTTAACGTGGCAAATGTGCTTTCAGGCAAGGAATCCGATGTGGAGTTGCATCCTGCCGACATTGTCTATGTCAGTGAGCGGCCATGGATTCGTGCCGAGGAACTGCTCGACGAGGTCGGCCGTGCATTCGTTCAGTCTGTCATTGTTTTCTGGACTTCCGATGACCTCTTTCCACCAGTGCGCTGAGCGGCTTTTGCTGTAATTAGATAGAATGGATAATTTTATGAATACCTTTAAGAAAACCCTCGCCTACACAGTCGTTGGAATCGCGTTCCTGAGCCTTGCTGGCTGTAATATCGTGCCTCGATGGGCCCAGGAAAGTGAAACCACCGAGGTCCCCCGGCCGGTTAGCTCAGAGCGAATCACGCGGACGGCATTGAATCCGGATTATCTGCAGCCTTCTATGGCAGCGTTTACCCTGGGGCCGGGCGACTGGATTGAAGTTGAGGTGCTCGGCGAGGAGGCTACCCGTACGGTCTTACCCGTCGGTCCGGATGGAAAGATCTACTATCACGTGATGCCGGGTATCAGCGTTTGGGGTCTGACACCCATGGAGGCGCGATCGAAACTGGAAGAATCTCTAACCGGGTTTTACCGCAATGCGCCAAACATGTCTGTTTCGCTGCACCGGGTAGGAAGTAAACAGGTTTGGCTGCTGGGGCGCTTTGTCGAACCAGGGATTTATCCCATGGCCGGCCCAATGACGCTGCTCGAAGGTATTTCGAAAGCGGGTGGACCCGCGTCCACGCCGGTTTACGCTTTGCTCAATGATGGCGGGTCAGCCACCTTCGGCGGAGGCACGGATGAATCCGCCGACCTTGAGCGTGCCTTTCTGGTTCGCCAGGGTGAATTGCTGCCGATTGATTTCAAACGCCTTGTGCGTGAAGGCGATATGTCGCAGAATGTATACCTGGAACCGGACGATTTGATCTACTTGCCTTCAGCTCTTTCCCAGGAGGTTCATGTGCTTGGTGCCGTCAACCGCCCGCGCGCGGTACCACATACACGTCGGAGCACTCTGGCTACCGCTATCGCGGCAGCAGGGGGAACCGAAATTGAGGCACACCTTTCCCAGGTAGCCGTTGTCAGGGGTGGACTGAACGATCCCGAAATTATCCTGATGGACTACCGCTCAATCGTGCGGGGAACGGCAACGGACATCCTGCTCGAGCCGGGTGATATCGTTTATGTGCCTCTGACGCCTTATCGCACTTTAACCCGCTATATGGACCTTATATTAACGACGTTTGCCCGCACGGTTGGGGTCAATGCAGGAGCGCGGGCATTGTCTCGCGACGAGGGCATTGGTATCAGTATACCGGCTGGACAGTAAACCACTTTCAACAGCGTTCTACCTTTGTAGGACAAGAGCCGACAGAATTATTAGGGCTGGGCTGATTATGTAAAGCTGAGGAAACCTATATCCTCGGTGGATGATAAAGATATGCCTTCGGGCGCCCCGCTTGATCATTGCTTGCCTGCCCCTAATAATTGCTCCCTTTGCCGTCGAGGCTCAAGGACCCTATCCGGTGTCGGATATCCCGGCGGTGACGTCGATGGATTATTTGACGCTTGAGCGTCCGGTGCCGGGGGACACTGCGTTGCGTATTCTTTCGCCAACACTGCTTGAGCTGCAACGCATCAACCGGAAGCCACAGAATACTTCATCAGTAGACAGCTGGAACCTTATCAATGCGGACGGTAATTTCAGCGCTCCGCCTACTTCCAATTTCACGGTCAGGGTCAACGGCCAAGTCAGGGGACCTGTCACCCAAGTGGGTTTCAAGCGCCGGGTTCTCTCCGCCCCTCTGGTGAACTATGATATCCGAATTGAAAATGCGCTTTACCTCCAGCTCGCAGATGCCGTTCCTGCTGGTGCCGAGGTTGTAGTCAGCGACTCAAGCGGAAACCTTTGGTCCGGCTCAACAAGCTTCGTCGCCCGCAATCACCCTCTGCGTTACAGTCCGGCCATTCACGTCAACCAGGATGGATATATGCCGGGCTACCGAAAGAAGGCCACAGTCGGCTACTATCTCGGTAACCTGGGTGAGATGGATATACCCCTTGGAAAGGGCTTCGAACTGGTCCACGCCACTACGGGTGCGGTTGTTTTCTCGGGGAATTTGACTGTGAAACCAGACGTCGGCTTTGAGATCAATCCAATGCCCTACCAAAAGGTTTACCAGGCCGATTTCAGTGCCTTCAACACTCCGGGCGAATATTATCTGGTGGTGCCTGGCCTGGGCGCTTCCCTGCCGTTTCTCATCGATGAAGGGGTGGCCATGAAATTTACCCGGACCTACGCTCTGGGGCTCTATCACCAACGCAGCGGTGCACCCAACGAAATGCCCTTTACGCGCTTTACGCATGGTGGGGGTCATACGGACCCAGTCGCGGTTCCATCCGACCAGTCTACCTTCGCATTTACCTGGAGCGTGATCTCCAATGAAGCGAAAAAGATCAACTCCAACAATCCGCCCCAGATTGCACCGCAGCTAACTGAGCCTTCAGCTCAGCTGTTTCCGTTCATTAATCAAGGTCCACTGGATATTACCCGGGGCCACCACGACGCGGGCGACTACAGCAAATACACAATTAACAGCGCTTCCCTGATTCACCTGTTGGTTTTTGGCGTGGATTCGCTGCCCGGAGTGGGGGAGCTGGATAACCTGGGCCTGCCTGAGAGCAGCGACGGCATTTCAGACATCCTGCAGCTCGCCAAATGGGAAGCGGACTTCCTGGCACAAATGCAGGATGCCGACGGAGGATTCTACTTTCTGGTCTACCCCCGCAATCGGCGCTACGAGAGCAATGTGCTCCCGGACGAGGCGGATCCACAGGTGGTCTGGCCGAAAACGACGGCCGCGACCGCATCCGCGGTGGCAGCCCTTGCTGAAATCGCATCATCGCCCCGATTCAAGGCAGCTTATCCGGATGCAGCGGCCCATTACATGGAGGTCGCGGAGCATGGTTGGGACTTTTTGATGGAGGCCATCGACACCTACGGCAAGGCGGGATCCTACCAGAAAATTACCCACTACGGGGATGACTTTACCCACGATGACGAACTGGCCTGGGCAGCAGCGGCAATGTTTGCAGCGACCGGGGATCAGGAAATACACGCTACGCTGAAATCCTGGTATGATCCTGAGGATACATCGACCTGGCGATGGGGCTGGTGGCGCGCCTACATGGGCTATGGCAATGCCCTCCGCAGCTACGCCTTTGCGGTTGAAAGCGGGCGACTGCCACTGTCAGCACTCGATGCGAACTATTTGCAAAAAAGCAAAACAGAATTGGTTGCCGCAGGCGATGCGGCGCTGAACTGGTCCGATCAAAGTGCCTACGGCACCAGCTTTCCCGACAATACGAAACGCGTTCGCAGCGCAGGATGGTATTTTTCAAGTGGTCAGGCTTTTGATATTACCGTGGCCCATCAGATTGAGCCGAAAGCAGCCTACATTGACGCGGTGATCGCGAATATGGACTACGAAGGCGGGGCCAATCCGGTCAATGTCGCCTATCTAACCGGTCTGGGACGCAAGCGCCCATTGGAGATTGTGCACCAATACGCCCAGAACGACCGCCGCAAGGTACCGCCATCAGGCATCCCTCAGGGCAATCTTCAAACCGGGCCCATTTATACCTCCGCTTACGGCACTGTGTTGCGTGAGCTGTCTTTCCCTGCCGACAACTCCTGGACCGCGCCTTATCCGCTGTATGACCGCTGGAGCGATACCTTTAATGTTGCGACGGAATTTGTCCACCTCGATCAGGCCCGCAGTCTGGTCAGCCTGGCCTTCCTGGCGGCAAAGTCTCCCCTGAAGCATCAAGCCTGGCGGAGTGGGGAGTTGCACATTACCGGTTTGCCGGAGACTCTGCAGTCCGGCACAGAGGTCAGCGTCGGGCTCAGCGCCCCGGGTTTTGACCTGAGTCAGGCA
>JAFIGG010000075.1 GCA_020831485.1 Opitutales bacterium | reverse complement strand
TCTTCATCCGCTCCACCGAAAAACAGCCCGTAGATCCACCGGAACGCTTTTCCGGCTTTGAGATTCGGCGATAAACAAACGCCTACGTCCATCTACGTAGCTGCAGTGGTCCCCACTGCAGAGCCGCGTAACCAGCCCGGGCGGACGAGGCGTCCACCCCCCGGGGATGGGCACGCCCCCGTGCCCTTAACGCGTAACCTGCCCGGGCGGACGAGGCGTCCACCCCCCGGGGATGGGCACGCCCCCGTGCCCTTAACGCGTAACCTGCCCGGGCGGACGAGGCGTCCACCCCCCCGGGGATGGGCACGCCCCCGTGCCCATAACGCGTAACCAGCCCGGGCGGACGAGACGTCCACCCCCCCCCGGGAACGCATGCGCCCTCGGGACGAGCGCGCCTACTTGCTTTCCAGCAATCTGGCAGCGAGGCCGTAGCGGAGGTTGTAGCGGCTGTGGGTCAGGTAGTCGGCCTCGAGCATTTCGAGCAGGCTGCGAAAGGCAATGACACAGGCGGGCATGATGTCAGCGCGGCCGGCGGGGATGGCCATTGTGGCGATGCGTTGCTCGGTGCTGAGACTGCAGAGCTGAACCTCCAGCTTGCGCAGGGCGTCGAGGGTTATCCGTGGGTTGCCGAGCAGGGTTTCAATGACGGCAACGCCGCCGCCACAGGCGACGATGGGGACTTTTTTGCGCAGGGGCAGGGGGGTAAACTGGTTGCGGATCTCGTTTGAGATGGCTTCGCGGGCAGCAGCAGAAATCGGCGCAGCGGAGTCTTCGATGAATCTTTCGGTCAGGCGCACGGCGCCGAGGGGCAGGCTTTGGCGCTCGGCAACGCTGCGGGCTTCAAAGGCAATCCATTCCAGACTGCCGCCGCCCTGATCGAAGAGCTGGAACTGGCTCAAATCTGATGGGATTTCCGGATCCTGTAGCACGCCATAGGCGATGCCTTCGGCTTCTTCTTCCCCTCTGAGAACTTCAAGTTGAACGTTGGTTCGGCCGCGGATGGCTTCGATAAAGGCATTGCGGTTGGCGGCATCGCGGACCGCACTGGTGGCGACAATGCGCAGGGCGTCGAGAGGGCCGAAACGGTGCAAACCGCGCCAGAGTTTTTCCACGGAGTTGGCGCCGCGTTCGATAGACTTGGCACTCAGGTAGGAGCGGTGTTGGCCGATGCCAGTGCTGATGCGCGTTTCCTCCAGCTCGGTTCCACGGTCGATGAAGGCGCCGGATGCTGAGTCCCGTTCTGCGACGAGGCTTTTGATGGAATTGCTGCCGATGTCGATGATGCCGACGCGTCTCATGTCAGGCTGTATCCCTCGCGGGCGATCAGAACCACAAACTCACCCTTTTGACTTCCGCGGGTTACGGCTTCTTCCACTTCAAGCAGGGGACCTGTGTGTGTGGTTTCGTGCATTTTGGTCAATTCACGGGCAACGCAGACGATGCGCTCGTCGCCGACCACCGAACGCAAATCCTTCAGAAATTTAAGTATTCGGTGAGTGGATTCGTAGAAAACCAGGGTCTCGCTCGCATCTTTCAAAGTCTCGAAGTTACGCAGACGGGCGGCACTTTTCGGAGGCAGGAAACCGAGGTAGCGAAATTGGTCGGTGGGCAGGCCAGAGGCCGCGAGGGCGGCGATTGCGGCGCAGGGACCGGGAATCGAAATCACTTTTTGCCCGGCCGCGCGAAAGGCCCGCACAATGCGAAAGCCGGGGTCGCTGATGGCCGGAGTGCCGGCGTCGCTGATCAGGCTGACGACTTTGCCGCTGGCAACGTCGTCCAAGGCCTGCTGAATCCGACCCGTTTCGTTGTGCTCATGACAGGAGAGCAGGGTGCGCTCGAACTCAAGCCGTTTGAACAAACGCTGACTGTGCCGTGTGTCTTCGCAAAGAACACAGCTCGAGGCTTTTAGAACTTCCACCGCACGCGGAGATAAGTCGCCGAGGTTTCCAATCGGCGTCGCTACCAGGTAGAGTGCTGGTTCGATCATCAGCGCTGAGAGGGCATACCAGGCACGGTGCCTTCCCAGTCAGCGGGGCCGGCCCAGGGTGTTTGCTGGGCATCCGGATCCTCATTGAAGAGGGAAGCGCAGCCGGTGAAGAGGCTGAGACTCAAGAGAATGGTCAGAAAAGAGAAGATCTTCAGGTGTCGCATCATGATTCAGTGGGCCATACCATGATCAAATTTTCCGCTTTGACAAGTGTATCTCCAAACTCTGTGGGTACGAATAATTCCACCAGTAAATACTCGGCGGTAGCGTCGCGGACCTGGGCCGCTGTCCAATGCTGGCCCGGGCGGCGCAGGAGTACGGTGGCATCGCGCTCATAAGGGTAGTCGGCCGGACGTTGTACCGCAATCATGCTTCGTCCGCTGGATTGGGCCTGCAGGGGCACTTCCGCGAAGGCCACGGGTGGACGGAGACTACGCTCGCAGTGCGCCAGTGCCTCCTGCGCATCGGTCAAGGCCTTTTGCAGTGCCGTCAATTCCTCATTGGACTGAGCGCGGCGCTCGCGCTCCTGTTGCAGACGTTCGGCGCGCTCAGTGCGCAGGGTTTCGCGGAATTCATTCCGCTCCGCTGTCCGCTGCGCCAAGTCCGCCTCCAGGTTCTCGCAACGTCCTTGCCAGAGTCGTAATTGCTGTTCGCGTTGAGCGGTCAGGGCTTCCTGGTCGTTCAGTGCACCGCGAAGCTCCCACAGTTCGTTGTCATGGGCCTCAAGCGCGCGTGCATTCTCCTGCAAAGCGGTCTCTTTACCCGCGAGCCGGGCCGCCTGCGCAGCAGTTTCGGCCTCCCAGTTCAGCTGGTTTTGACGCCAGTTGAACTCGCGGAAGCCGAAACCAAGCGCAAGCAATACAAGTGAAACGAGAGGAAGGCTACGAAGGATGCGCATGCAGCTACATCAAGCGCAGCCAAACTTCGAGTCAAACGTATTTTTGCTTAGCTTTACTTGCGCGCCCCGGGACGGATTCGCCACCAGGTGTTCGAGCAGTTTAAAGAGGTTTTCCTCATCGCCCTTGCAGTCCAGCGCCGCAGCAATCTCTTCGATGCTGAAGAAGCTGCCCGAATGACTTTGCAGGTGATCGAGCAGACGGCTTTTCAGGTGCAGGTAGTTCGATGCGGCCTTCTTGCCGGCTTCGACTCCGGGCTGGTGGTAGGCGTTGATGTTGACTAGGTGGGCGTAGAGGCCGACCGCCCGTTCGTAGAGCGCGATCAACATGCCAACGGTGCGGGGGTTGACTTCGTCGATGGTCAGCGTGATCGACTGGCGGGCGTTTTCGCTCAGCGCCTGCCGCGTTCCGAGTAGGAATGCGTTCAGGTAGTCGCCGCTGGTTACACCGGGGTCGACTTCAATCGAGGCGCCCTCGCGGTCTTTCAACACCTGGATAAAGGTGGCGAAGAAGTTGTTGATGCCGTCGCGCAACTGCTGCACATAGGCGTGCTGGTCGGTCGAGCCCTTGTTGCCGTAAACGGCGATGCCCTGGTGCACGACTTTGCCGTCGAGGTCCTTCTCCTTGCCCAGCGATTCCATGATCAGCTGCTGCAGGTATTTGGAAAACAACATCAGGCGGTCTTTGTAAGGCAGGATGACCATGTCTTTTTTACCCTTGCCCCCAGTCGCCTGATACCAGCACAGCGCCAACAGGGCGGCTGGGTTGGAACGGGTATCAGTGCCACGGGTGAGGGTGTCCATCTGCGCGGCGCCTTCGAGCATTTCGCCGATGTCCAGACCTTGCAGGGCAGCAGGTAGGAGGCCTACGGTGGCGAGCTCGCTGGTGCGGCCGCCAACCCAGTCCCACATCGGGAAGCGGTCGAGCCACTTTTCTTCGACAGCAATCTGGTCGAGGCGGCTGTCGACCCCTGTGATCGCAACCGCATGACGGCCAAACTCAAGCCCTTCGCTGAGAAAGGCCTGGCTCGCTTCGAGCATGCCGTTGCGGGTTTCGGGGGTGCCGCCGCTCTTGGAAATCACCAAGCAAAGCGTCTGGCTGAGCCGGCCCCGCAAGGGCGCGAGCGCAAGGTCGAGACCGTCGGGATCGGTGTTGTCGAAGAAGTGAATCCGCATGCGGTCCTCATCCGGCTGCCCCAAAGCCTGAGCCACAAACTGCGGACCGAGCGCGGAACCGCCGATACCAATGACCAGCAGTTCCGTGAATTTGCCACCTTCACCCTGGATTTCACCGCTGTGTACTTTGCGGCAGAAATCCTGGATGTGTTTCAGGGCTTCTTCGATTTCCAGCCGGATTGCATCACTGGGCGCCAGCTGGCTGTTGCGCAACCAGTAGTGACCGACCATGCGCTCCTCATCGGGGTTGGCAATTGCGCCACCTTCAATTTCGAGCATGTGCTTGTAGGCCGCCTGAAGCCGTGGCTCCATGCTTTCGAATACAGCGTCGGACAGATCCATCCGGCTGTAATCCAGGCCAAAGGCCAGCTCTGCGTTGCGGTATTGAGACTTTTTGAAGTGTTCCCAACTCATAAATTACAGGTATTTGTCGGTGACTGCGCCTTCGCTGGCGCTGCTGACGGCAGCCGCATACTTGGCCAACACCCCGCGCTTTTCCTTCGCAGCGGGTGGGGTGAAGGCTTTCAGGCGGGCTTCGTATTCAGCTTCAGGGATCTCGACGTTGATTTCGTTCTTCACTGCGTCGATGGTGATCGTGTCGCCGTTGCGGATGATCCCGATAGGACCGCCCACTGCAGCTTCCGGAGTGATGTGGCCGACCACAAAACCGTGGCTGCCGCCGGAGAAGCGTCCGTCGGTGATAAGGGCAACGTCTTTGCCGAGTCCACGGCCCATGACGGCGCTGGTGGGCCCGAGCATTTCGCGCATGCCTGGTCCGCCGACGGGTCCTTCGTTACGGACAACGATGACGTGGCCGGATTGCACGGATTTGTCGAGGATGCCTTTGAGGGCGTGCTCTTCGGATTCAAAAACGATGGCCTTACCGATGAACTGGAGGCCTTCCTTGCCGCTGATCTTGGCGCAGGCACCGGTAGGCGCCAGGTTGCCGTAGAGAATGCGCAGGTGGCTGTCCTCCTTCAAAGGCTTGTCCAGCGGGTAAACCACATCCTGGTCGGTGCCGTAGTCCTGAGTGTCGGCGAGGTTTTCCGCCAGGGTCTTGCCGGTCACGGTCATGCAATCGCCGTGCAGCAGGCCGGCGTCGAGCAGGCGCTTCATCAAGGGCGTCACACCGCCAATTCGGCTGAAGTGGGCCATGCTGTACTTGCCCGAAGGTTTGAGGTCACAGAGCACCGGAGTGCGCTTGCCGATTTCAGTAAAGTCTTCCAGCGTCAAGGGCACATTGGCTGCGTGGGCCATGGCCAGCAGGTGTAGCACCGCATTGGTCGATCCGCCGAGCGCGATGACCACCGTGATGGCGTTTTCAAAGGCCTTGCGGGTCATTATGTCGAGCGGGCGGATATTCTTTTTCAACAACTCCAGAACCGCCGCGCCGGCGCGCTCGGAATCGTTGCGTTTGTCCTTGGACACCGCCAGCTGGCCGCTGCTGTTGGGCAGACTCATACCCAGCGCCTCAATCGCGCAGGCCATGGTGTTGGCCGTATACATGCCGCCACAGGATCCCGCACCGGGGATGGCGCACTCTTCAACTTCTTTCAGCTGGGCGTCGTCGATCAGGTCCTGGGCGCGCTGGCCGACCGCTTCAAAGACCGAAACGATGTCCACGGGCTTGTCCTTGTGCAGGCCAGGCAGAATCGAGCCGCCATAGACAAAAACCGAGGGGCGGTTGAGCCGCGCCATGCCGATCAGGCAGCCGGGCATATTTTTGTCGCAGCCCCCGATCGCCACGAGGCCGTCAAAACCCTCGCCGCCGACAACCGTTTCCACACTGTCCGCAATCACTTCACGCGACACCAGGCTGTAGCGCATGCCCAGCGTGCCCATACTGATGCCATCGGAAACCGTGATGGTGCCAAAGGTCACCGGCTTGCCGCCAGCCTTGCGCGCACCCTCAGCCGAGCACTCAGCGAGCTCGTTGATGTGCATGTTGCAGGGCGTCAGGTCGCTCCAGGTCGAGCAGATGCCGATTTGTGGCTTCTCAAAGTCATCGTCCTTGAAGCCAACGGCGCGCAGCATTGCGCGACTGGGTGCCCGGTCATAACCGTCGACCACTTTGGAAGAATACGTGCGGGGATTTTGTTCGTTCATAAAAAGCGTCAAGCATGGAATTCAGTGACCGAAAGGCAAACTTGAAGTACAGTAAATGTGGCCCGGGCGGACGAGGCGTCCGCCCCCCGGGATGGGCACGCCCCCGTGCCCACAGCGCGTAACCCGCGCCCTCGGGACGAGCGCGCCTACGTCCGAGTTTTACCATTGCCATTTTCAGGCAGATGGGAAATCAATTTAATTTACTCCTTTAGCATCAATGGGCACCGTCGCATATCGCTTCCTTTTGACCGCGCTGATCTTGGTTTTGGTCGGCGTTTCGACGTACTTGTTCCTGGCCCTGATGAGTACTCAGCGGGAGTATCAGGCCTTCCGCGAACGGCATGCGGATGCGGAGCTGCGGCTGCAGGTTTTGCGGGCGGAGCGGGATAAGCGGGAGGCCTATCTGCGGGCCTTTCTCAATGATCCCGAATTCGTTGAGCGGGTGGTGCGCGAGCGGCTTGGCTATGTGGAGCCGGGGGAGGTATTGTTTCGTTTTGAGGATTGAGTTTTGAGTAAAAATCGGAGTTAACATCTTATTTATGAAGCAAGAGGACGATATGGAGAGTGAATTTTCGATGGATTCCGATGCGACCAGTGAACCACGCCGTTCAGGCTTCGGTTGGCTCGGCTTGCTGGTGGGTGCAGCGGGCATTGCCTTTGCAATTGGTGCAATGGTCATGGCGAATTCCGCCTCCCAAAGCCTCGAAGCCTTCAAAGAGGAGCTGGAAGCGCGCCCCGATGGCACTGAGGAAATACAGAATCAGATCAACAGCATCGAGGAGCGCCTGGTCAGTCTGGGCGCCGAATTAATGCGGATTAACCGCAGCAATCGCCAACTGCGCGACGATGTTCAGAAAGCGGTTGAAGACCTCGGCCGCGAAGTGGGGCAGAACCGTCGCCAGCTGAACGAAACAGTGTCCAAGGTACAGGAGCTGGTCACCGCGCTCGAGAATCGCTCGGCTCCGGCCAGAACAACAACACGAACCACGGCCTCGACGACAACCGCCTCGACAAGCAATGGCAATTCAGGCGGCTCCGGCTCCGGTGGGGATTCAGGCAACGGCAATGGCAATGACCGTCCGGACGATGGCATTTACCGGATTCAGTCCGGTGATACCCTGAGCGCAATTGCTTCACGCTTTGGTGTCAGCCTCACTGAATTGATGAATGCAAATCCGGGAGTGAATCCAAACCGATTGCAAATCGGGCAGCAGATTCAGATTCCAAGCCGGAATTGAGGGTGAGCCCGGCATGAAACCGCCGCAGGACGAACCTTCCAACTGGGATCGTGTGCACCGCCGGGTCAAGGCGGATTGCCGCATCTACAAGGTATGGGAAGATCACTACCGCCACCCCCGCAATGGCAACGCAGGAGACTTTTACGCCATTGATGCGCCGGACTGGGTGATGATTCTCGGGATTACCCGTGAGGGCAAAATGATCCGGGTGCGCCAGTTTCGTTTTGGCGTCGATGACCTCACCTGGGAACTGCCGGCGGGAATGATTAATGCGGGCGAAGATCCCGTGAAGGCGGGTGTGCGTGAGTTGCAGGAGGAAACAGGCTATGGCAACGGGCGGGCTCGGCTGCTGGTGACTATGAGGCCCAATCCGGCTTTGATGAACAACCGCATGCACATCGTTCTCGTCGAGGACCTTGAGCGGGTGGGGGAGGTCGATCCGGATGAACACGAGGAGATTACCGTGGACCTTCTGAGCCCCGCGGAAATGATGAAGGAAATTCGCGAGGGTCGGCTCGACCACGCTTTGGTGGCGGCAGCCTTCTATCACTGGTTGATGGATCGGGGCTTCGTCGATTTGGAAAAACTTTAGATGATGAAAAAAGGATTGATCGTAGGAGTGAGCGACAAGGTCGGACTCGTTTATAATGAAAGTCATAGGACGACACTTTCCGAAAATGTGGAATGGCTCGGTGAACCTTTGGAAGCGGGAGCCATCGAGGCGGATCCATCGTTGCTGAACGAGGTCGAATGCATTTTTGCCACCTGGGGCATGCCGGAACTAACGGAGGCCCTGCTGGCCGAAGCACCCCGGCTGCAAGCCGTCTTTTACGGTGCCGGGTCGATTCGCTGCTTTGTCACGGATGCTTTTTGGAAGCGGGGGATTCAGGTGACGAGCGCCTATGCGGCGAATTCGGTGCCGGTGGCCGAGTGGACGGTTGCACAGATGATTCTGGGCCTCAAACGGGCCTTTCCGCTGAGCCGCTACTACAATAAAAGTAAGGATATGGAATCGGCTCAGGCCGAGGCTTTCAAAATGGTGGGTCTTTATGGCAGCACAATCGGCCTGGTTTCCTACGGCAGTATCGCCCGTCTGGTGCGGCAGATGCTGCGTGCATTCTCTGTCAATGTGGCGGTCTACGATCCCTTTTTGTCCGATGCCGAAGCTGAGCGCGAGGGCGTGCAAAAAATGGATTTGAACACGCTGTTCGAGGAGTGCGATCTAGTTTCCCTGCACACTCCCTGGCTACCGGAAACGGAGGGAATGATCCAGGGCCACCACATCCGCCGGATGAAGGCGCATGCCGTGTTTATGAATACCTCGCGGGGTGCCATTGTCGACGAGCCGGGACTGTTCGATGCCTTGCTTGAACGGCGCGATCTGCAGGCCTTTCTGGACGTGACCTGGCCGGAGCCGCCGGCAGCGGATTCACCAGTCTGGACCTTGCCAAACCTATGGCTTACGCCGCACCTGGCGGGTTCGCTCGGCCACGAATGCGGTCGCATGGGCGAATACATGGTCGACGAGTTTCAACGCTTTCTCAAGGGCGAGCCGATGCGCTGGCAGGTGACTGAAGAACGTTTCAAGAACATGGCCTGAGCCAATGGACTATCTCGTCGGCGCAGTCATCTTGATTACTTTGATCGGTGTGGCTGTGGGCCGTTTTCCCGCTCTGCACATGAACCGCGCCACTATCGCCTGGGTAGGGGCGGTGGCCTTGATCCTGCTGGGTGTATTGGACTTGGAAGCAGCGTTCCATGTGATCGACTGGCACACGATTGCCTTGCTGCTGTCGATGATGATTCTGAACGCGAACCTGCGCCTGGCGGGTTTCTTCTCGATCGTGGTGGTCTGGGTGCAACGGCGGGCACGCACGCCCCGGAGGCTGCTGGCCTTTATCCTGTTGGTCAGCGGTTCCCTGTCGGCGATATTTCTCAACGACACCATTGCAGTAGTGATGACGCCGCTGGTGATCGAACTGGCGCGCAGCTGGCAGCGCAATCCGATCCCGTATCTGCTTGGCCTGGCGATGGCCGCCAATATCGGCTCCGTCGCGGCGATCACCGGCAATCCTCAGAATATGCTGATTGGCTTGTCCTCCGGCATTCCCTTCATCGAGTTCTCGGCCTATCAAATCCCGGTTGCGGCGGGTGGTTTGATAATCGCCTGGGTCTGCCTGGTGCTGATGTTCCGCTCGGAACTGAGCGGAACCTTCAATGCCGCCCCGGAGCAAACGGTGGCCGTCGAAGTGAAGAGGCCGCTGTTACGCAAATCCCTGATCGCAGTGGCGGTCCTGCTCGCCGGACTGCTGGGCGGACTGCCCATCGCTTTGGCGGCCATGCTGTCCGCTTCCATTGTTCTGATCACCCGGCGGATACAGCCTGAACGGGTTTTTGGTGAAGTCGACTGGGGCCTGCTGGTGTTCTTCTGCGGATTGTTTGTCGTGACCGGTACGATCGAAGCCTCCCGCAGTGGCGAGATTCTCGCCAATCGGGTGCCGGCACTACTGGATGCCGGAATCCCGCTGTTCACCTTCACTGCAGTCGTGCTCAGCAACCTGGTCTCAAATGTGCCGGCGGTCATGCTCTTCCGTCCCTATATTCCCGACCTGGCCGATCCCCACAGCGCCTGGCTGATGCTCGCTATGGCCACGACCTTCGCCGGCAACCTGACCCTGCTCGGATCGGTCGCCAACCTCATCGTCGCGGAATCGGCAGCGCGGCTGAATGTGCGCCTTACTTTTCTGGTCTACCTCAAGGCTGGAATCCCGGTCACTGTCCTCAGTTTGCTCTGGGGATGCCTGTGGCTGGCTTGGGTTACGGGTTGACCTGAAGGCCTTTCGTGGCATGTTGAGGGGTTTTCAGTCATGCGCACTTTTTACATCACAACTGCTATCGATTACGCCAACGGCAAGCCGCACCTCGGCCACGCCTACGAGAAGGTTTTGACGGACGTCATTGCCCGCCACCGCCGCCTTCTGGGCGACAAGGTTCACTTCCTCACCGGGCTTGACGAGCACGGCCAGAAAGTGGAGCAAACAGCCCGCGCGAAGGGGATTGAGCCGGCTGAGTTGACGGATGGCATCGCACCGTTGTTCATCGATCTCTGCAAGCGGCTGAATATTTCCAATGACGACTTCATCCGCACCACCGAAAAGCGCCACAAGGATGTCGTGCGCAAGATTCTTCAGGATCTCTGGGCCAAGGGCGATATCTACCGCGGCGAATACAAGGGTTACTATTCGGTCCGCCAGGAGCAGTTTGTGCTGGAAAAGGAAAAGAATGAGGCCGGTAACTGGCCGGAGATTTACGGCGAGGTGACGGAGATTTCCGAGGTGAATTATTTCTTCCGCCTGAGCAAGTATCAGGACTGGCTCATAGACTACCTCAACAAAAACGACTTTGTCGTTCCGCTGTTCCGGCAAAAGCAGGTTCAGGAGTTCCTGCGCGAGCCGATCAACGACCTCTGTATCTCACGTCCAAAGGAACGCCTGTCCTGGGGCATTCCCTTGCCCTTCGATGAGGACTACGTTACCTACGTCTGGTTCGATGCCTTGATCAACTACATCTCGGCCGTGGGCTATGGACAGGAGGGTTTTGAAGACTACTGGCCTGCCGCTTTCAATGTGATCGGTAAGGACATTCTGGTGCCCTCGCACTCGGTCTACTGGCCGATCATGCTGCACGCGATGGGGATCGAGCCGCCGAAGTCGCTGCTGGTCCACGGCTGGTGGCACCTTGGCGGACAAAAGATGTCCAAGACTAGCGGCATCCAGATCAACCCGCTCGACCTGATCGATCAGTTCGGTGCCGATTCACTGCGCTACTTCATGATCCGCGAAATGAATGTAGGCCAGGACAGCGATTTCACCATGGAACTCTTCCTCGGTCGCTACCAGGCAGACCTGGGCAACAACCTGGGCAACCTGGTCAACCGCCTGCTCAACATGGCCAACCGCCACTTCCCGCAGGGCTTGCCGGCGCCGGAAGTGGAAGAGGATCCGGAAATCACCGTGCACAAACAGTGGGAAGAAACCCGCAAGGCTGTATTGGCGGGTTACGACGACTTTCAATTCCATTCAGGTCTCGAACGCACCTTGCTGTTTGTGTCCGTGCTGAATCGCTACGCGGAGATCCGCGCACCGTGGAAGCTGGCCAAGTCGGAAGACCCCAAGGACCGCGAGATCCTGCGCACCTCCCTAGCAACCATGGCCGAAGGCATACGCCTGGCGACACACTTCCTGCAGCCAGTGATGCCGGAAACCGCCGAGCGCATCTTCGGCTTGCTGGGTCAGTCCAATCCGGAGCTCTGGGAGGGCCAGCTGGATTGGTCGCCGCGCTTGACCGGCACCGTGCTGGGCGAGAAGACCATTCTGTTCCCACGCCCGGAAGTTCAGCTGCAGCCTGAATGAAGTCGCTGCCGACCGATCTTCACCGCGAAGCGGGTCGCGAGGCCTTGCGGACCTTTCTGGAGGCCTGTCGGGATGAGGCAGAGGACGACGGCCATTACAAAATCGTCAGCATCAGTCTGGCAACAGGCTACCTCGATGCCCTGGCGGTATTGGATTCTATCTACGAGCCGAACGCCTGGCATTTCTACGGCGAATGGGCCGGCCGTGGCGAGGCGATAGCCGGCGCCGAGGCCGTGGTTATGGGGGAGTGGAGCGGCCCGGACCGCTTTGTCCGGATGCGTGACTGCGCCGACACCATTCTCGAGCACACCATTGCGGTGGGCGACTTGGATGCGAGTTTTTCGGGTCCACACTTTTTCGCCGGATTCAGCTTTGCCGATACGGTGGAAGCGGATGCAGCCTTTCCGGCTGCGGTTCTCTTTCTGCCGCAATGGCAGGTTTCCGTGCGCGACAACGCCTTTACCGCGGTCGCCAACTGCCGCGTGGATGCCGACGCCGATCTCGATGCCCTGACCGACCGCATCTGGAGCGCCCGCGACAAGTTCAACAGGTTTAAATATGAGGACAGCGCCAGCGCCGCGCCGGACAAGCTGGAGATCGTTTCCCAATCCGACAACATCCTCGCCCAGGGTAGGGGTTTTCAGGAGGCGGTTGCCCTCGCTCTCGAAGAGATCAATCAGGGCCTGTATGAGAAAATAGTGCTCGCCCGCAGCCGCGACCTGACTTTCTCCGGCCCCTGCCGTCCGCTGTCGACCTTGCACGGCCTGCGCAGCCGCTTTGCCAACTGCTACGCCTTTTCTTTTCAAAACGAAACCGGCGACAGCTTTATCGGCGCCACTCCCGAGCGCCTGGTGAGGGTCGAACAGGGCAAGCTGGTCACCGAAGCCATCGCCGGTTCCACCCCCCGGGGCAGCGACCCGGCCGAGGACGCCGCCCTCGCCAAGGGCCTCCTGGAAAGCGAAAAAGACCAACGCGAACACCGCCACGTGGTCGACTCCATTTTAAACCGCCTGCAAGCCCTCGGACTCCAGCCCGAAGCCGCGTCTTCGCCGCGTCTTCTCAACCTGGCCAACGTCCGCCACCTCTGGACCCCCGTCTCCGCCGCCCTGCCCGAATCCGCCCACATTCTCGACTACGTCGCCGAACTCCACCCAACCCCCGCCGTCGGCGGCACCCCGAGAGAGCAAGCCGTCACCCGCATCCTCGAAATCGAAGGCCAGTCCCGCTCCCTCTACGCCGGCCTCATCGGCTGGTTCAATCACCGCGGCGAAGGCGAATTCGCCGTCGCCATCCGCAGCGCCTGGGTCCGCTCCAACCAAGCCCGCCTCTACGCCGGCGCCGGCATCGTCCAAGGCTCCGACCCCGAAAAGGAATACAGCGAAACCCAAGTTAAAATGAATGCTTTGTTATTGGCGATGGGTGGGGAGTGAAAGAGAGAAAAGGTCCAAACGCGCTCCCGCCTCTCGGGGATGGGCGCGCCCCCGCGCCCATTTCGCGTAACCCGCTGGCCGGCCGTAGCTGCAGTGGTCCCCACTGCAGAGCCGCGTAACCAGCCCGTGCGGACGAGGGCGTCCACACCCCCTGAAACCCCATGCGCCCTCGGGACGAGCGCGCCTACGTAATTCTCAAAACATCTCCAATTGCCCCTCGTTCACTTCGCCGCTGCGGGCTTTACGCATTTGTTTGCGCATAAGGTTGTGGCTGGAGTCGTCGGATTCGAGTTTCTGCAGAATCACCTGGGCGCGTTCGATGACGGAGTCGGGGAGGCCGGCGAGGCGGGCGACTTGAATACCGTAGCTGCGGTCGGCGGCGCCGCGGATGACTTGGCGGACAAAGATAATGCGGTCGTTCCACTCCTTGACCGCGACGCAGTAGTTGCGGATGCGGGGCAGCTGTCGCTCGATCTGGGTCAGTTCGTGATAGTGGGTGGCAAAGAGCGCTCGCGGGCCCTTACTGCCCTGTCCATGCAGGTGCTCGACCACTGCCCAGGCGATGCTGAGGCCGTCGTAGGTGCTCGTGCCGCGGCCGATCTCGTCGAGAATGATCAGGCTGCGGTCGGTGGCGTTGTTGAGAATATTGGCCGTCTCGTTCATCTCGACCATGAAGGTCGAATGCCCCCGGGCCAATTCGTCGCTGGCCCCGACCCGAGAGAAGATCCGGTCGACCAGGCCGATGCGGGAACTGGAGGCCGGGACCCAGGAGCCCGTCTGCGCCATCAGCGCGACCAAGGCCACCTGGCGGATAAAGGTGCTCTTACCCGCCATATTGGGTCCGGTGAGGATGGCGATCTGCTCATCGCCGGCGGTCAGCAGGGTATCGTTGGGGACAAAGTCATGGGCACCCGATTCACCCTCCAGCTTCTGTGCGTGCAGAGTCTGTTCCACCACCGGGTGGCGCCCGGCTTCGATTTCAATGCGGTCGCTCTGGTCGAGCTGTGGACAGCAGTAGTTCCACTCGCGGGCCAGTTTCGCCCAACCCATAAAAACATCCAGACGCGCCATGCCTTCGGCCGTTGCCTCCAGCGCGTCCGCCTCGGCCAGAACCGCCGCCACCAGATCGCGGAAGCATTCCTCCTCGCGCGCCACCGATTTGTCGTCCGCGTGCAGGATCTCCTTCTCCTTTGCCTTCAGGTCCGGCGTATAGTAGCGCTCCGCATTGGTCATCGTCTGCTTGCGGATGTAGTCGTCCGGCACTAGATGCAGATTGCTCTTGGTAATCTCAATGAAATAGCCAAAGGCATTGTTGAACTTGATCTTCAGATTGCGGATGCCCGTGCGTGCCTGTTCCGCCGCCTCCAGATTGGAAATCCAGTCTTTGCTGTCGCGGGTCAACACCCGCAAGCGGTCCAGCTCCTCATCGTAGCCATCGGCAATGTAGCCCCCTTCGGTCAGGTTGTTTGGCGGACTCTCCACCAGGGCCGATTCCAACAGCTGATACAATTCCGGGAACTCGCGGACCTCCGCCGCCACCCGCGCCACCGGTGTATCGGAAAACTGATCCAGCACAGAGTGCAGCAGCGGCAGCTGAGCCAGGGTATCGCGGATCGCACTCAATTCGCGCGGATTGCGCAGACGGTTTTTAAGTCGCCCCAAAATCCGCGGCAGGTCCCGCACCTCGCGCAGGTATTCACGCAACTCCGAAGTGTAG
>JAFIGG010000074.1 GCA_020831485.1 Opitutales bacterium | reverse complement strand
ACGCACGATTGAAGGCATTTGCGTCCCTTTGGCTGATCTGGAAAAAGGAACTCGTGGAACGACCTGTACGCCGACGAAACTCCATACGCCGCTCTTCCTCATGGGCTGCCCGACGCCGGGCGTAATCCGCATCCCCGGAAGACAGTCTCGCCAAGCGATCATTCCGCTGATGGTTACCTCCATCAACGTTCCGCCTGGATGAACCAGATCCGCAGGATGAATCAGTGCTATACAAACCACTTTTTAAAACCACTGAAAGGAAGGAAGGTCAATCCGCCATTTCCCAACTCAAAAACGCAGAGAACGACACTCCAAAAACCGCTCAACAGCCCACAGCCCAGCAGACCACCGCCCACAAAACCCCAGGGCATCCGTCTTCAATCCTGTCAAAAATTAGCCGGTCATCCGCTCCCAAATCCTGTAAATCCTGTCCAAATCCCCACCGCGACCCAAGCCACGTCACCAAAGCCCCGCAATATTTTCAGACAGGATCAAACGGATGCCCCGCCACAAAGGCCCGGCCAATTCTTGGACAGGATTGAGACGGATGTCCCGCAACCAATACCCGGCTAGTTTTCTGACAGGATTAAGACGGATCCACTGCTTCACAGCCCACAGAATACCGTCCTTCAATCCAACCAAGAACCATAAAACCAACAACGAAGAACCAGACATAAAAAAGAACCAATGGCCCCGACAAAGCGGGCCCCTCCAACCTATTTACCCTCAAACGTCCGCGCTCCAACACTCCACCCATCCATCAATCCAATACTCCACATTCCCCAGCTCCTCACCACTCCAACAACAAAAACCAATGGCCCCGACAGAGCGGGCCCCTCCAACCTATTTACCCTCAAACGCCCGAGCTCAACATCCCCCCATCCACCAATCCAATATTCCACCACTCCATCCATCCAACTCCCCGCTTCCCCTGACTGAAGCCAGGGGTTACTCGACTCTGAAGCCGGTGGCTGGTTCATAGCTGATCACATGGAAACGCCGGGGTTCGGCTTCAATGACTCCGCTCCACTGCTGTCGGCTTTCCGGACCTTTAATCAGTTCGATCTCGACATTGCGTTCGCCGACGCTCAGGGGCCTGCGCAATTCGTCGATTGCAGGGCCGTCGCGGGAAATGCCGCGGGCGCGGTAGCTGTGCTCCTGGGTGACTCCATCCACTGTCACCCGAACGGTCACTGGCTGACGCTCGGGCTTGGCGGTTGAACGTCCCTGCATGTGAACGGGGCGGTTGGGGTCGAAGGCCTGTTCCTCCTCCTCGTTGAGCAATGCGCCAAAGGCGCGGAACGAAAACACCAGCTCAGGAGCCGGATCAACGGGATTGGAAACTGTCAGGTGGCTCGGGCCGACAGTGGCAATCATGAGAAGGGCACAGGTTGCAAGGGCAACGATCCACTTGCGCAGGGGGCGCCCACTGGGTTCGGCTGCTTCGGAGGGGCTTTGCTCACGGAAACTGCGGGCAATCTCCCGCACTGCATCCTCACGACCGGGCACATAATCGACGCACTTGAAGTTTGCCTGGCCACCTGCACGAGCGGGACGATAAACCGGATCGCGTTGGCCAGCCAGGCGGTCAGCGATCCAGCGGTTGCCATCGCGGGCCTGGGCGAGGTCCTCGCGTCCGTCCTGAACAATGAGGACGCCCGAAACGCCGGCCTTAAACAGGCGCTCCAGCCACTTGGTCCGCAACCAACTCGCAGTGGGGATGATTTCAACCTGGTAACCTGGCAATCGATTTTCCCAGACCGCGCGTTTGAAATACGGAATGCCGCCCTCGCTGTCAGCGGAGACAAAGGCAAGCCAGACAGGCTCTCCGGCGGCCAATTGCTTCTGCGCCCGATCGAGCATCGGTTGTTCTTCGGATTCGATGTCAAAGCCAGGTAAACGCATGGCTTCGGAATCGCATGAACCGACACAGACCGCACAGCCAACACAGCGCGCGGGATCGACCCAGGCCCTGACGTTAAAGGCTTTGCCATCCGTTCTTGGCAGCATCTGAATGGCGTCATAAGGACAATCCTGATAGCACTGGGTGCAGGCGTGGCAGCGGGATTCAGTCACTATCGTCTGGTAGACGTTGGGAGCCGCCTGATTGCCTTCCGCTTCAGGCTCGGCGGCGTCTACAACCTGACTGCGACGCCTGCGCAGCAACCATGGAAAGGACATCACAAACAATGGGATCAGAATCACCGCGATCCAGAGACCCAGCGAATGGAAACGAAGGGCAAGAGCCAGCGGGGTCAGATACCACGCATCGACTGTCAGCTGTTCGGGCTTAACCGCCATTTCAGCGGCGGGATCCAGAGGCGCGGGCACGATGAAGGATGCGACAGCGAGCGCGAGTATCAGGGCAACCGACAACGTCCGGTTTGGCAAAAGCTGAACACGGTTCAAGCGCGACAGGTGAAAGACCAACCCCACTGCGATCATCAGCGGCAGCAGCATATGGGTAAAGAAGACCACAAAAAACAACAGGCTTGGAACCAGTCGGTCCGCCAGAAAGTCACGACTCAAGGGCTCTCCAAAAATCGGCAGCAGGTCCATGAACTGCATCGAGGTGAGGGCAACCTGCTGGGCGGGCTGGTCCCAGACAAGCCAGTAACCGGTCCAGCCGATGAACCAGACCAGAACCAAGAGAACGACCCCTGACACCCAGGCAAGCCAGCGCGAGCCGATGAACTTCCGTGCGACGAACATGCGCACCGAGTGAATCAACAAGACCAGCATCACCAGGTCCGAGCTGTAGCGGTGCAGTGCCCGCACCCAGCCGCCCAATCCCCTGCCCTCAATCGCCTGCAGCGAACTGTGGGCGTATTCCACGCTGGGCGAATACCAGATCAACAGCCAAACGCCGGTAACAACCGCGATAAGCAGGGATAGATTCGCCACCCGACCGGTTTGCAGCAAGGGATTCAACGAATCCGGCAGGAAGCGCTTCAACCAACCATCAAAGGAAGCGAAACGGCGTTCGATCCAAGCAAAACCGCGCGCTCCCCGCACGTGTTCGATCAAATGCGAGTCTGAAATTTTTGCGGACATCGGTCGCTAGAATGAATGGGTTTCCTCCAGCGCACTCAGCCGCAGGCCTTCGCGCTGCCTGGCTTCTCTGGTCAACTGCATGACCGCTTCACGTATCCAGGAAGAGTGACGCGGGTCGAGGTTGAACCGATAGGCAATATGGCCATCGATATCGACGAGGATAAATAGGTTGGCGTGATCTATCTGCTGGGTTCGCTCATTGAATGTCGGCGAAAAATTAAAACTTCGCAGCAGACTCCGCATGGTGTCGGCATCGCCATTCAGGTAGCGAAACTCCGGATAGGTGAAATTATAGGCGTTGGCAACCTGGCCCATGATTTCCGCGCTGTCGCCTTTCGGGTCCAACGATATGGCCAGGATGATCAGGTGATCCAAAGCCGACTGCGGCAGCGAATCCACCAGATCCCGTGTCTCCAGAAGAATCATCGGACATGAAGCGGTACAGTGTGCATAGACACCTGTGATCAGGACAACCCGCCCGCGCAGGTCGGCTAGCCGCGCTGGATTGCCCATGTGGTCGGTCAGTTCAAAATGAGGCGGCTTGATCTGGGTGCGAATGCGTTCTCCCGGAAAGGGAAAAACCGTTTCGTCGCCTTCAGCGGGCAGACCGATGCTGACCATGCCGACAAGAACCGCAACGGCCGTAACCGTTCCAGCCGAAAGGGCCCGCCAATACTCGATCCAGCCCTGAGGTCTCAGCAGTTTCCCCAAACCCTTGCGCCAGATGGCCAGCACAATTCCCGTAACAAAAATGGGTTCCAGAAACATGACCCACACCGCCATCCATTCAATGCCGCCGGTGGCAGGATTGTAGTCAAAACACCAGACTTTGAATTCCACGGCAAAGCGGTTCCAGGGGCCCGTTCCATCGGGAGCAAAAAGCACAGCCAACAGAAAAGCCTCATAGAGAAGGGTGACCGTCAACAGGAATACGGGTAGTCCCGCACCAGTCATAAACTGGCGCGCGCCACCCATGAATCCATTGCAACGGTCGTGCATGTTTGGCTTGGGATATTCCATATAAATCCTTCTCGTGGGCTCTTCTGAGGCTGTGCGAATTGTACCTTTGTCTTATCAGAATCGAATGCTCAGCGAACCGGCCATACGTCCGCCAGTGCCTTCCAGTTCGCGAAGTAATACACCGCGAAGCAGAGTAGGAAAACGGCTGTCAGAACGATGGTTCCCTTCATCGACCAGTGATCGTGTTCAAGTGAACCTTCCTTGGCATCACCAACAGGCTGGGCTGTACCCCAATCGGCCATCGCTTCGCCTTCCTTGATTCGCTTGCCAAAGAGAATCGTGCCGACACAAAGGCCGACGAATATGAACAGTGACGCCACCGCGATGATCGCACCAATGCCCATGACGCCGAGGAACATGTGGGCGGCGGAACCGTAGATTCCGGCCGGTTCGATGTCCCAGGTGCGGCGGGCCACACCCATGGATCCGGCGAAGGACTTGCCGATCGAAACCAGCAGAATACCGCCGCCAAACAGCCATGGCTGAATCATCGCCCACTTGCGGCCGATGAAGTTGCGCTTAAACATAAGCGGAATCACATAATAGGCCAACCCCATAAAGGCCAGAGTGGTGCCGCCGACAACGGTGGCGTGAAAGTGTCCGGGAATACGCAGCGTGTTGTGGGCAATGATATTGATCTGCTGGGTACCGAGGGTAACCCCGGTGATTCCGCCGACAAAGCCGAAGATCAGCAGGGAAAGGACCACTGCCGACAGGGCGGGATTGCGCCAGGGCAATGCCGTGACCCAACCGAAGATGCCCTTGTTGTGACCCTTCTCGCGCATCGCGACTTCCACCGAAGCGGGAACCGTAAAGGCGTGAATCATCGAAGCCAACACAGCCAAATACATGGCATAGGAGGTGTTCCAGATTTTCCAGGCCGAACCGACACCCGGGTCCACCAGAAGGTGGTGCGCGGACGCCAGGTTGATAAAGAGAATGTAGAGCACAAAGGCCCCGCGGCAGACCGTTTCATTGACCGGACGAGCTCCGGTGGCGAGGTGGCCGATCAAATACCAGACCGCAACCATGGCGGTGACATTGACCTGCTGCGACTGGTGACCGAGTCCCCACCAGATCATCCGGTACCACATCGGGTCGGGCTCGGCGGTCCAGCCGAGAGAATAGGTAAAGGTCGGGATCATCACAATCGCTCCGTGCAACAGGGTCACGACCGCAATGATGGCCGCCGCCGTGGCGCCGAAGGTCACGAGCGGCACAGAGCCTTCATAGGTCTTGTCGCGCTTTGCGATGTAAAGCGTGGCGAAGAAGTTGAAGACCGCAACGAGGGTGCCTACGGCCACCAGTATGATTCCCAGATAGAACGCTGGATGTGCTAGCAGCGGCAGGTAGCTGGTCAGCATTACGTCGGCCTTGCCCTGAAGAATCACGACGTTGACCATAATGGCCCCAACCAGCATCATTCCAAAGGATACCCAGGCGACTTTGCGCGAGAACAGCTTGGAATTCAGCGGTGTGGTACTGGCAAAATACAGAATGGCGACTTCGAAAAACAGGATCCAGAAGATCAGCATATTCAAACCGTGAAAGGTCAGAATGCGATAGAACCAGTCAACCGGCAGCAGGTGGATCGCCTGCCAGCGGGTAAGCGCCAGCAAGATGGCGGCCACGCCACCGAGCAGAAGAAAGACAACGGCCGCGACGGCATTGAGTTTGATGAACCGCTGGGCTGTCAGGCAAACATTGAGACCCGTAGTGTGACAACTGCGGCTTTCACTGTCTGAGCCGGTAAGCCCGGCAGAAGATGTGGAACTTGAAGACATTGGAATAAAGAGGTTGGCTGTGGGTATTATTCGACAAAGATCTTGCCGATCATGCGATCGTGACCAATGCCACAGAACTCGTTACAAACGATGGTGAATTCCCCGGTTGTGGTCGGTGTGATCGTGAGCACGTGGTCGTAACCGGGCATGATCTGGAAATTCATGTTCATCGGCTGCAGGGAGAAACCATGCTGGAGATCGACGGATGAAACGTGCAGGCGATAGGTTTCACCCTGCTGCAGTTGGAGGACCGGATACCAGGACCACATTTGCGCGACCAGGTAGACATCGCTTCCCGGCGCCGGAGCGACCAGAGGCACGCCATTGTATTCACCGACCTGGTTGTCTTCGACAAACTGATCCGTGCGTTCCTGAAAAGCCTGAGCCGTTACGGCATAGGCTTCACCCTGGCTGTTCTGTTTGCCTTTAAAGTGCCAATAAGGCATCATCAGGCTCATTACAAAGCACCAGACCAGGGCGATCCCGATCCAGAGCTTTTCAGCACCTTCAGCGGGCTTGTACCAATCGGATTTTGGGGGAGTTAAGCTCATTGGTGAATCTCCTTATGGCAGTGGTGCGGGCGGAACCATCGTCAGCTCTATCCAGCCCCATAGGGTGTAGGAGAGCATCGGAATCAGAACTCCCAGGACCAGCAGGATCCAGGGGTTGTCCATGAGACGTTTTAGCAGAGGGGGTTTCGTATCTTTGTCCATGATTGTATTGGTTTAGAATCTATCGGGGTTCATGCTGAAACAGTGCCTTTCCAGAGACGAAAGTCCTGAAATATCAAATACAGAAAATACAGTCCGCCGGCGGCAGCCATCAGGCCGCCAATGCCCATAACACTGAGGCCGACCAGCTCTCCAAGGCTGCGGGTTGCGGACTCAGCCGCGTAGGTCTTGCGTCCAAGTCCGTAGCTGCCGCCGATGGCAAAGCCCATCGCAAAAACCACCTGGCCCACACCATACAGGGCAAACTGCCTGCCTTTGCTGCGCCAATGCTGTGGATTGGAAGGCTCGCGCCCCCGCCCACGCCAGACCGATTCGCTGATCAAAAATGCGGCAACCATCAGGGCCATCGTCACCCCACCCAGCGCGGCGTGGTAGTGCGCGGGCACCAGAGTGGTGGATCCGCGGATCATTGCGCCGAGGATGAACCCGAGCAGGGTCAATGCGATACTGGCATAGAGGCCGACCCGCAAGGCCCGTTGGCGGGCATCGCTATTGGGTTTCGAATGTGCTCGGAGATGCCGGAAGGAGCGGTACATCACGAATAAGACAACTGGAAATATACCCCAGCGCATCAATTGTGTGGAACCGTGGATGTAGAGATTGCTGAGGCTTCCTTCCCAGGGCAGAAGGGGCATGAGCATGTGCGGGGCCAGCAACACGGCAAAGAGGATGCGTGCCTGTCCAGTGGTAAAAAGTGGTTTCGTGCTGACGAGATGAACGATCCACAACCAGACTGTCAGCATCAGGCAAACATTCGCAACCTGAAGCACGTGCCCGGCACCCCATGCGGTGAACTCAAAGAACACCCATTGGCTGACCCCTTCGGGCATGCCACTGTAGGCCGCAAGCCAGCTCACCGCAGCCAGCACCATTGCCACGCCAGCTGCCTGAATCGCAACACCGACATCATTCGACATCCCGGCGCGATTGCATTGTGGGCGACCGCAGAGAAGTGGAAACATCCCTGTAATAACTCCGGCAAAGATGAGCACCAGCCCTGCGAGAAAAAGCGGTTGATCGATCACCGGTATGTAGTTTGCCAGCACAGGTTGGGCATCTGGCACCAGAGCCCCTGCCAGCATCAGGCCGATGCCTGCAATTGTGGCGGTGATCGAAACCCAGTGAACAGTCGTCGACGGTTGTGCCTGGCGGAGCTTGGCCAGGGATACGGCAAAGGCATAGAACCAGACAATCAGAGAAAGGTTTACGTGCACGACCAAACACCGCTGGAAAAACAGGGGATCCGCGATCCAGTTTGCTGAAAAGGGCAGTCGCCCCAGAACCACCAGCAGCGACAGCAGCCCGGCAATCAGCAGGCTCGCAACCGACAAGCCCAGCCAGTGCCGTGCTGCTGCCGGCACCTGCAGGGAGCTGGATTCGGTCGCCTGGTATGGCCGAACCTCCACAACCGAAGAGGTGGCAGCCGAAAGCGTGGAAGCATCTGAGTACGTCGCGGATCGCATGATTCGGCGTGCATCCTAATCATTTCCGCAATCCACTTCCTTGACCTAAATCAATAAGCCCCGACGAAAGCTCTGTTAAGGTATGCACCTACACCTCATACAGCCATGAACGAACCGACCCTCTCTCCCGCTGCCCTCGCCACGGCTCCGAATGCGACCGTAGCGTCCGGCTGGCAACAGACCGCGCGCGCACTGTTCCAACTCTGCAAACCGCGCTTGGCCTTTTTCTCAATTCTGTCTGCCCTCGCCGCCTACGCATCGGTTCCGGCTGGAGCAGGCTGGCTGCACCTGATGCTCTCCGCGACCGGCATCACCCTCGCCGCCGGTGGAGCGTTGTCCCTCAATCAATGGTGGGAACGCCCCATCGATGCCAAGATGCAGCGCACCGCCGACCGCCCCCTGCCCCGCGGCCAGGTATCCAGTCCGGTCGCCTTGGCCTGGAGCCTGACACTTTCCATATCAAGCCTGCTGCTGTTAGGCCTCTGGGTCAACCCGCTCAGTGCATTGCTGGCGGCGTCCACCATCGTCCTCTATGGCCTGGTGTACACCCCCCTGAAGCGCCGCACCCGCTGGGCGACCGAAATCGGCTCCATCTCCGGAGCCCTCCCTCCCCTGCTCGGTGCCGCGGCAGCGGGACAGGTCCACACACCCGTCGCCTGGACCCTGGCCGCCATTCTGCTGTTCTGGCAGATGCCCCATTTCTATGGTATTGGCTGGATGTACCGCACCGATTACCGCAAGGCTGGCTTTCCGCTCCTGCCCGCAATCGACCCCAGCGGTCAACGCACCGCCAACTGGTCCCTCGGCTACACCATCGGGCTCGGTATTGTTTCCTTGCTTCCCTGGTTTTTGGGCTGGTTCAACGCGCTTTACGGCGTCGTCGCCCTGCTTGCCTTTGCCTTCATGCTCTGGCGTACACTGCAGTTCCGCAACGCACACGAAAACCGCGACCCCGCCGCCCGCAAAATGTTTCTGGCCACCGTGCTGTATCTGCCTCCCATCCTGATTGCTCTGGTTCTTGCGGCAAAATGAATTTCGATATGTCGAAGCTTCGACCGAACAACCCAGCCAAAAACTAATATGTCCATCTCAAAGCTAGCACCAAGTCTCATTCTGATCGCCACACTCCTGCTCCCTTTCCAGTCCGTTTCGGCCGAAAGCAATAAGAGCAGTGAAAGCACCCTCAGCCTCATAACCGAATCCGCAGAAGAAGGCTTCCAGCTGGCCATTCACCTTTCCCGCCTTGGCGTAACTGAAACCCAGGGCAACCGCGAGGTACTGTTTGCCGGCAGAGCCGAGTATTCCGAGGACGCCGACAGCCTGATCGCGGCTTCTCAGGTCATCGCGATTCACTTCCAGACCATTGCAGCTGCAAACGACTACTGGCACCCCAAATCGAAAGCCAAAGACGATCAGTGTAGCTGCGAAGGCAATTGACTCGGATCCCTTTCATCGAACATTCATTACACTGAACAAAGGCAAGCTCCATGAGGCTCCCGCAACAGTGTCATGCAAACCGAACCGTCAGCAGAAGGAAAAGTCCTGGCCGTATTAACCGGCAAGGCAGTCGCCTATACCCGTCCGGGGTCGACCAGCGCGATTGCAAAGCATCCAGTCAAGTCCGCCGTCCACTGCGGCCCCCTTGGCTTTGAAGGCGACGAACAAGCGGATCGCCGTGTCCACGGAGGGATAGTCAAGGCCGTACACCTCTATTCATTCGACCATTATCCTTGGTGGCGTGAACAACTGGGTCCAATCGAAAAATTGAGCAGCTTCGGCGCATTCGGCGAAAACCTGTCCGTCTCGGGACAAACAGAACACAGCGTCTGCCAGGGCGACCAATATCAAGTGGGCGAAGCGATTCTAGAAGTCTCCCAGGGCCGCCAACCCTGCTGGAAGCTGAGTAACCATCTCGGAGTTCCCGACATGGTAAAGCGCGTCCAGCAAACCCGCCGCGCCGGCTGGTATTGCCGCGTCCTCAAGCCCGGCCAGATTCAAGCCGGAGATTCCCTTAGCCTGATCGCGCGCCCCTTCCCCAATTGGACCCTGGACCGGCTTCTGCGCGTCATCTTTGACCCCAAGACTCCGGTCGACGAAGTCCGGGAATGCCTTGAAATCCCCCTGCCCGACAGCTGGCGCAAAATCTTGCAAAGCAGAGCCGCGAAAAGCGCTGGGCGGGGCTGAAGGCCTATCTCCTGTTTTTCGGGCGCGAGGGCGCGCCCGACCCCGGGGAGGTGGACGCCCTCGTCCACCTCGAAAGACTTCCGATCCGACGACTCCTGCAATTCGTCTCCGCCATGAATACTGCCTCACCGCCCACAGCCTACAGCCTCACCGCCCACAGCCACCACCACCGCCCTAATAACCCAAATTAGCAGGCTTTTTTCTTTTCTCCCCGTCACTTTTTCTTTTTACTAAAAGCGCGATGAGTTTGGATGATGATGCGACCTGGGTGCCGGGTGGGGATGACCGGCGAGGGCCTTCTCTGGAGGTCGGCAGTGAGGTGAATGAGTATCGCATCATACGCCTGCTTGGGCGGGGTGGCATGGGCGAAGTGTATGAGGTGGAACACCGGGACCTTTCCACCTTGCACGCGATGAAGCTGATTCATCCGGACATTCTTGAACGCAGTGGCAGCGACGATCGCTTTCGGCGTGAGGCACAGGTGATGGCCCGGCTGAACCATCCGAACATCGTTCACGTCGATGACTTTCGTCAGTCCGACGGACGCGCCTGGCTGAGGATGGAGCGGGTCGACGGGGGCAGCCTGGAAGACCTGCTCAAAAAATCCGCAACGGCTCTCGAGGAACCAGTGATTCGACACCTGCTCGGACAGATGCTGGAAGCGCTGGACTACGCCCACGGCGAAGGTGTGGTGCACCGCGACCTCAAGCCGGCCAACATTCTGCTTGAGGAATCCCCGAATTCCGCAGGGCTCCCGCAGATCAAAATCGCGGATTTTGGCTTGGTGCAATTGGCGGGCGATGCCTGGTTACAGGATCAGGTGGAGCAGACGGTTGCCCGCAGCGCGACAATCGATACGAAAAAGACAATTCTCGACACGGGTAGCTCCCCAGGCACTTCGTCCCGCGCCCTGATGGGCACCTTCGCCTACATGAGCCCGGAGCAGAAACAGGGCGCTCAAGTCGATGCCCGCAGTGATTTGTACGCGATAGGCTTGATGGCTTACCAGATGCTGACAGGGCTGCAGAGTCTGAGTCTGAAAACACCTTCCCGCATCCGCCCTGAACTTGACCCTGCCTGGGATGCCTGGGTCGAAAAGGCCACTGAATCCGATCCAGACGAGCGCTTTTCGAGTGCCAGGGAAATGCTGGATGCAATGCCCGGTTCAGCGGCCACAGCCCCGAAGAAGCGCAATCTGCGCCCCGCCCTCCTGACCCTCTGCCTGCTACTCGCACTGGCGGGCGGATCAGCGGGATATTATTTTGGCATCCACCTCCCCGCCGAGCGCGAACGCATATTTCTTGAAACCGCCCGCGGCACGCTGCAGATCGACAGCGAGCCTAGTGGTGCCTACGTCCTGATCGACGGCGAGGAGGCCGGAAAAACGCCGCTGAGTTCCGGCGAACTGCGCCTGGGCGACTACGAACTGACGGTCCGGGCCGAAGGCTACCGAAGCTGGAAGGGCAACGCGACGATTCTTGCCGATGAGAACAGCGACCTCGGCCGTATTGCACTGGAGCGCAAAACGGGCAGCCTGCAGCTCGAACTCGATCCGGCCGAAACTACCTGGATTCTCGAAAAGTCCGACGACGAAATCGACCCAGTCGAAGGCAGCGGCGCGCTTGAAGCTATCGAGCTGCCCACCGGCGACTACCTGCTGAAACTGAGCGCGTCCGGCTATCTTCCGCAAAGCCAGGAATTCAGTATCGAAGATGGAACTACCCAATCAATCGAGATCAGCCTGGAGCATGAATACGGCTCACTGGGGATTGAACTAGAAAACCGGATTCCAAACCTTTCAGACCTGCAAATCCTGGTGGGAGATGTTCCTATTCAATGGATTCCTCTGGGTGTTGATCGACTGCGCACGGAGGACCTGCCCACGGGCAGCTGGGATCTGACCCTGAATCTGGAAGGTTACGAGCCGGTAGAGGCGAGCGTCGAGATCGAGGCGGAGACCCCTTACTGGCTGTCAGTGTTCATGCTGCCGATTCTGGCACCGGGATCCGACTTCAATCTCTCACTGGGCCGTGGTGTCGATCTGCCGTTTGTCTGGATCGATGCGCTGAATGCCTGGGTAGGCCAATACGAAGTCAGCAATGCCGCCTTCCGCCGCTTTCGCCCGGACCACGACAGTGGCAGCGTCCTGCTCGCCGGTGAGGTGTATTCCCTCAACGGCGCGGCCCAACCCGCTGTTCGGGTCAGCTACGACGACGCATTGGACTTTACCCACTGGGTCAACCAACGACCAGAGCTGCTTCGACGCGGAGCGAGCGTGCGCCTACTGGATGGCGACGAATGGTCGCTGATCGCGCGCTGCGGAGAGGATCGGACATTCCCCTGGGGCAACGACTGGCCGCCGAGCCGGGGGAATTACCGCGATCAGGCATTGGTCGAATTGACCGGGGAGCTTGGTATTTCCAACTACAGCGATGGCCATGCGGTTACGGCAGCGATCAGCGAAAGCGGCCGCAACGAGTGGAACCTTTACGGCGTCGGCGGCAATGCCTGGGAATGGACCAGCGAAGGATCCGACCGAACCCGCATGCTGCGCGGCGGATCCTGGAACACGTCATCGCGCGACGTCCTCAACATCGACTACCGCTACGCAGCCAACCCCGCAAACCGGAACCGCAACCAGGGCTTCCGCGTTCTGCTGCAGACCGAATAAATTTCCCTGAAACCCCCAAACGAAGCCGAGTATGAAACCCCTAAATACATTATCCTCCAGACTTCCATCACAGGTCGCCCTGACACGCTGCCTGCACATCCTTTGCTGTATTCTGACCGGAGCCTTGGCCGCAACCCTGAGCGCTTCTGACATCCCCGATTACACAGACGACCTGGATTTCCAAGCTGCCTTGCCCGCACCCGACCGTGGAGCCTTTCGAGTTGTCCGAACATTCGACACGGATACAAACAGCTATCCCCTTTTCAGCCCGGATGGAACCCGCGTTTTAATGGGCAACCAGAAGGTTTTTGATGTGAAAACCGGAGAAGAAGTTGCCTCCTTTAACCACAGTCCGGCATGGGGATCTTCCAGACGCGGCTTTTCTACAGATGGCCGTTACCTCTCTTTCGCGGATAGCGACAAATTGTCGGTCTGGAACGTCGAAACAGGCGAGCTCGAATCGGAATTCACCATCAACAACCTGCAGAGGATCGAGGGCCCATACGCATTCTCCAGTGCCCATCCTGCCCACACTGTCAATGTTTTCGACGCCCGAACAGGTTCCAGAATCAGCGTCTTTGAGGGTTCCCGCGGGCTTGGAGATGGCCTGGCACTTTCCGAGGACTTACGCTGGATAGCATACGAAGCCAACGAGCAGGTAAAGGTCTGGGATATCCCGACAGGCAAGGACATTTACACTTTTCGCATGGCGAGCGGGGAATGGCCCCGTTCCTTTTATTTTTCCCGCAATCGCGAATACCTCGCCGTCGGAGCAAGTACCCCAACCGGCAGAGGTAGCCCAACCCAAGTCATGCGCTACACAGCCTGGCACCTGCCAAGTCAACAGAGAGTTGTCAGCGTAAGGATACCATATCCGGCAATGTTTCGCTTTTCGCCGGACGATCGCTACCTCATGCTTTCCACTTCGCATTCAATAGATCCCTTCAAGGAGACGAAAATATTCCGTCTAAACGGAGAAAACCAGGCACAGGAGATTCACTCGGTCAGAAGCCAGGCTGGGTTGTTCACTCCAAACTCGCGCTATGCCATCCTATTCCACCAGCATCCGGACAATGTGATGTGGCGCTCGAAACCGGAGCATAAGGATTTTCAGGAAGTCTTCGACCTCGAAAACGGCGAGGTGCTGATGCAGTTGGTGGCCGATGACCCAAAGCTAGGTGGAAGATACGCAGCTTACTCTCCCGACGGTCGCTACGCAATCCGCGACGGCAGAAGCGAGCTACAGGAAATAGCGTTCTTCGGCGGCAGGGCCCGAATTGGGGACGATATCATTGACTGGGATCGTCCCGGAGAAGAGCCCGATCAGTGGCCGCGACTGGTCCCCGATATTCAAATCCGGCCGACCTCGCCCTCCCGGGACGACGGCAAAATAGAGCTGCAACTCTCCGTCAGCAATCAGGGGCAGGGTCCCGCATACGGACTCGGCGCATTCATGCATACAGAGCCGGAAAACCTGTTCCACACAGAGCGCTACCCGATTTTCATCGGTAATATTCCGCCCGGCCAATCCGTCGACCGCAAGCTGCTCCTGCCCGTCAGCGAAGCCATGCTCAGTGGTCCGGTACGCTACCGCTTCGAATTTTTCGACGTCTACCGCGCCGCACCGCGCGACCTGCATATTGAGCACTCTCTGTTCTCCGAGGAACCCCTGCCGCTTGAGCTGAACCTCAGCTGGCAAAACGACCAGGGCGAGGAGAACGGACCCTTGTTTCCCGGCGAGATGGTCGACCTTCAATTCCAGGTCAATAACCTGTCCTCAGAATCGGAAGCAGAGCTCGAAATAGCCTTCATACTGCCACACGATCGAGACCTGAGCTTCCTCGGCGAGGACCAATTCAGTCTGTCTTCCGTAAACCCCGGCGACGTCGAAAACCGGATCCTGCAACTTGGAATCCGCCCACGTTTCAACAAGGATCAGATCGACCTCTCCGCAATCGTCCTCGACCGCGCCAGCAACCGGCAAATCCGTCAGACATTTGATATACCGGTTAAGCTGGAATAGAAAGGGAAGAATGCACCGGCAGAAAGATCGGGCGCGAGGGCGCGCCCGACCCCGGGGAGGTGGAGCCCTCGTCCACCTCGGAAAAACAACTCCCTCAGGTCAAAACGTTGGAGCACAGGCTTCAGGGCCTGTTGATTTATTGCGTTTTCAACGATAAGGAGAAATAGCAACAAACACTTGAAGCCGCACGTTCGCGCAGGTGGGCTTTTTGCGGGCCGACAGGAGTGTCAGTATACCCTTGATATCATTGCAGACGCCGAAGCTGCGAATTTATCGACAAGCCCTAAAGG
>JAFIGG010000073.1 GCA_020831485.1 Opitutales bacterium | reverse complement strand
TTAGAAATTGGTCGGGGCGACAGGATTCGAACCTGCGACCCTCTGCTCCCAAAGCAGATGCGCTACCAGGCTGCGCTACACCCCGCCAAACAGAAAGACTGGATAAAAGGAGGATTTCGGTGGAGAGGTCAAACGAATATATGGAGAATTTTCAATTTTGCGGTTCGAGCTCAGGGGCTAACCGGGCTGATTTGTGGAATGGGTGGTGGGGGTGAGTCGGTTGCCGGGCTCAGTGTCAGGGGTGAGCTGAGGCGTGTGGACGGGCCCGGAAGGACTGCTCCGAGTTCCGGGTTGTTTGAAAGGAACTGGGCCCGGGGAATGAAAGACATCGCTGCAAACTGTTCGGGGACTTGGCCAATCACGCTTATTTCATACACTCTCAGGGTGCTTATCATTGGTGTGTCATCTCCATCTTCAGCTTCGGGGGGCGTCCAGCGAATCAAGACCCAGCGGAGCTCCGTCTCCGGGAAATCAATTTGCACCCGGTCGCTGGGCTCCGTGAAAATGCGTTGCATCAGGGGGGGGGTGGTTTCGAAGAAAGAGGCAGGCAGGGCAAGGGTCCGCTCGCCATCCGGCCCCTCTATTTCCATGTTTTCCGGGATGGTTGGCAGGTTGTAGATCTGTAAGCGCCCGCGCCCGGCTTCCATGACCATGCTGAAGCGCGAGACCCGGTAGCTGTTGCGCAGGTCCAGGACCATGACGTTTTCCCGCTCGGTTCCATCGAATTCGAAGTAGGTCGATGGGTCGTCATCAATCATTTCCTGAGCGCGCTGCATGTTGCCTGAGCTGATGTGAGAGACCTGTGCCCCAGTAATCGAGGATGCAAAGTTGAAGGGTACGGTATTGCCGCTGGCAGCTTGACTGCTCTCGCCGGATGCGGAGTCGAGGTTCTGCAGGAAAAGTGGATTCATCTGCAGAATGGTGTCTTCTCCGGAGATGGCAAACGGGGTGATGCTTCCCGGCGTGTCGACCTCGAAGCGGACTCTGACGTAGCGCGTGCTGGTGTAGGGGAACTCGACCTCGATCGGCTGTCCCGGGCGGAATTGGGTGGGTTGCGACAGGGTCTGCCAGCGTTGGCTGTCGAGGGATAGCGGCGTTTCCGAGCCCATGACGATGACACGGCCAGAGGCGCCGTAGCTACGGAACGCGAAGCGGTTGATATTGAAATACCCATTCAAATCCATGAGTACTTGATTGTCCCCGACATCGAGATGGGACTCCTCAGCTTTGTCGCTTTGAATCAGGGTATCCTTGGATTCGGACGCACTGCGGGGCTCTGTGTCTCCGAGGCGGTAGGTCTGGGCATCGGAGACAATACCGGGGCGGGCCAGGTTCAGCGGACGACTGGCCGCCGTTTGCGGCGTTTCGGTGTCGATTCGCTTCAGGCTTAAAATCGGTTCTGGAGTGAATTCCGGAGCTTGGGACTGTGGCGCAGTCCCCTCCTGCGCGGTGACCACAGCAGCGCTCAACAAAAGCATGGGGACTAGGGTGAATTTCATTGAAATATTTTTTTAGGGTTTATCCCTTATTTATCAAGGTGAAAAGACTCGACAAAGCGAGCAAACTTTGACGTTGTAACATTTTATTGGTGAGAAATGCTGGTGAGTCGGTATCGGTTCAGTCTATCAGCGGGTTTTTACAGCTTATTCGCCCGCAATTCCTACTTTAGCGGATGTGTCAATTGATCAATCTCTCAAATAATCTATCTGTATCACGGTCAGACGCAATTCCAGAAATGGGCAAAGGGTCTTCAGGATTCAGGTCCCTGAGGTGTTTTACTTTTTTTTTACTAGGGTTGTTCGCCTCGGTCCCGCTCCAAGCTGCGAAAATCGGCCCATTGACATTTACCCCGCGCGTTACTGGTGAAGCCCGTTACAGTTCCAATGTTAATCAATCGAGCCAGAACCCCTTGTGGGATGTCATTCTCAGTACCCGTTTGCAGTTGATTGGGGATTGGCCTGTGACCCGCTTCAACACTTTGGACTTCAGTCTGGGTGCGGGGTATGAGCGGTATTTGCGCAATCCTGAGCTGAATTCAAGTCGTTTATCCACCTCGATTGTGCCGGATCTGGATATCGAGTTTTCGATTCGGGTGACGGATTATATTCGGATCCAGGTGAGGGAGCAGTTAGAACTCAAGCAGGATCCAACCGATGCCGTCGGGGTGGATGATTCCGGCAATTTTGTGTTTGATGCGCTGCAGTACAACCGCCTCGACAACACGGTGTCCGCCACGACCTATTGGGACGTCAACTCCCGCACGGTGACCCAGGTGGGCCTGCGGCGAAACGATATTTACCCACTGGACGATCTTTTTGAGACCACCCGTCGTATTCAGGAAACGATGGATTGGCTTTTGCAGCGTCAGATGGGAACCCGCTTTTCGGGTGGCCTCTCCGCCGCCTATACACGCTCCCGCTACCGTCAGGGCTTATTGAACGACGGCAATTCCACCAGCGCCGGAGTTTTCATGAATTCACAAATTACGCCGCGGATTAACTTGCTGTCGCGGGTTTCCCATTCCTGGCAGAGCTTCTCGGCAGGGGGTGAGATTGAAGACAGCTCCCAGCCGCGCAATCTGCTATGGTCAATGCAGCTGCGGCATACGCCCGAGCCCCGGTTGACCTATACGGCCACGGTTGCCAGATCCACCCAGTTTGGCTTTACCGCAAACACCACAGTGCTGGATAATTATGGACTGGCCTTTGTCTGGACTGGTTTTCGTCTGGGTGACGTGCGCCTGAGCGGCAACCACACCCGTGGCCGCGACTCCGGGGGTGTTTTGGCGGAACGTTACACCCGCAACAGTATTCGTGCGGATTTCGCCATGGAGATCGGTGCGAATGCCGGTCTCAGCCTGCGTTATCAGTTTTCGACTAAAGACTCGAACCGTGACGATCGCGACTACGACCAGCACATTTTTGGAGCTTCCGTCTTCTACCAGTTTTGATATATCTTTGAATTGCCATGAATAGACTGCCATTACTTACCCTTTGTTTTGCACTGCTTTTCACCTCAGGATTTGCGAACACGCCCACGCAGATGGATCTGCTCAACGACATCCGCCGAATAGTGATCGGTGACCGTCTGGTCTATCAGGTGGCGGAAGAGCGCGCCGAAGGGACCTTGGTGTTTGTTAACGATCAGGGCATGGTCGAAATCCCCCTGCTCGGGTTGGTTCGGGCGGAAGGCATTACCTGCAGGGAGCTTGCATTCCGGATTAAGGAAAAGCTGGAAGTGGAATTTTTTCACCGCGCAACGGTTTTGGTCCGGCATCAGCATGCAGACAACTCGCGGGGCCGGGTGAATATTGTCGGGCGCGTTGCGCGCCCGGGGCCGCTTAACATTCCTGCTGACCAGGTGATGACGGTGAGCTCTGCCATTCTGCAGACTGGAGGCTTCCTGCCGAGCGCCGACTCGCGCAACGTTTTGGTGCGTCGCCAGCAGGAAGGGGAGGAAGACCGTTTCGAAGAAATCCGTGTCAATGTTCGCCGCGTGTTGGAGGAGGGCGATTTTGGGGCCGATCTGCCAGTGCGTCCTGAGGACATTATTGTCGTGCCGGAGAGTGCCCAGGCGGGCGGCAATTACTACATCACCGGGGCAGTCAGTTCACCGGGTGAATTCAAAATGCCGGCGGATGGAGCCGATGTGACCTTGAGTCAGGCGATACTGCGGGCCGGTGGTTTTGCCCAGTTTGCCAATCAGAGCGACGTCATTGTGATTCGCCAGGATCCGGAAAATCCGGGCGAGCAGATTCGGCTGCGTGTAAACGTCAAAGCCATACTTGAAGAGGGTCGTCGCTCTGAGGACATCAACCTGAAAGCCGACGACATCATCCGTGTGCGCGAAGTCCTGTTCGCTTTTTAAACCCTGCAATATTTTTTGAAAGCCCACTACCATGGCCGTTAAGGACTACGATTTCAATGACCCGGAAGCCCAGTTTGACTGGGGTGAGCGGCTGCACTACTACTACTACCTAGGCAAAATTCTGTTGCGGAAATTCTGGTGGATTCTTCTGCTGACGACTTCTGCCGGTGTCCTCTTTCAGGGCTACAAAGCCATGAACACAGAGTCCACCTTCACCTCCTCCGCAAAGTTGATGCTTTCGGGCTTTGTTGCCAATCCGGTCAATGTGTCGGGCATTCAGGAGCAATTTGGCTACTGGTTCGGGAACCAGCGTATCATTCTGGAAAGTCCGGACGTGCGCCGGGCTGCGCAGGAGCGGGTGCGTGCGTTTCATCCAAATCTGGAAGTCACCGGCGTCTCGGTCAGCGCCCGGCAGATACCTGAAACAGCGGTGATCCAGATCAATGCCCAGGGCGACTCGAGGGAGTTTACCCAGGCTTATCTGAATGCCCTGATCGAGGAATACATGAATATTCGCCAGCAAATGAAGGGCGAAACCTCGGAGCGTGCATTGCTGGCTATCGCTGAGCGACTGGATGCCCTTGAGGACCAAATTCAGCGCCAGGAAGCTGCGGTCGTGGATTTCCGCAAGGACAACAATTTGATCTTTATCCAGGAGCAGGGCGACAGCGCCGGCTCCAATCTTGCCCGCCTGAAAAACCGCCGCGCGGAAATTAGAACGCAGATCCGATTGCTGGAAACCATCGGCTTGGATGCCGATTTCCAAACGCCTGAGATTATTGGCATTGAGACCATTATGCAGGACTCTGCGGCGGAGCAGAATTACCAGCAGTCAAGGCGGCGGCTCGATCAACTGCGGGCGGAAAGGGAAGAGTTCAGCATCTACCTGAAGGACCGCCACCCGCGCATGATTCAACTCAATGAGGAGATTTCGCGGACGCGCAACCTGTTGACGATCTATCGCGGGCAGGCTCTCGAGCAGGTCAGCGAGCGCAAGGTTCAGCTGCAGGGCCAGCTCGACAACCTGGATATCATTATCAGCGAACAGGAAGTGGTGGCTCTGGAAAACAGTCGCCTCTCAGCCGAGTTTGAGCGCCTCAATGCCAACCTGACCCGCTCGCGGAATCTATATGAAAACCTGCTTCGTTCGATTCAGAATTTGGAAACTGGTCAGCAGATCGATCCCGAAATTGTGACGATTCTCGAGCGGGCCTCCTATCCGTTTGAGATCAAGGAGTCGATCTCGCGCCGAATTACCGAAGGCTTCTTTGCCGGCTTTATAGGTGGTGCAGCCCTGATTGTGGGGCTCGGATTCCTCGATTCCCGGGTCTTGTCCGCAGATGACCTTAAGCGCCGCTTTGACATTCAGGTGCTGGGAACAATCCCCTATGAAAAGTCGATTGGCAAAAAGGAAGATGGATTGTTGCACGCAAAGGATAAGCGGCATCTGTTTGCCGAGGCTTGTCGAACTTTGCGGTCGTCCATCTTCTTTATGGGTACGGACGAAAATCGACCGCGCACCATCCTGATCACTTCCAGCGTGCCCGGAGAAGGCAAGTCGACGGTGGCCGCCAACCTTTCGGTTGCGGTTTCGCTCACTTCGGCCCGAACCATTCTGGTCGACTGCGACCTGCGCCGTGGTCATCTGTCCAAGTTGTTCAATGTAGCCAATGAGCCAGGACTCGCCGAACTGCTGCAGCAGGGGCGTCGGCTCGAAACGATTATTCAGCAAACCGAGTACGAAAACCTCGACCTGATTTCGGTTGGCAACTATCCGGAGCGGCCGGGAGAGTTGTTGCTGAGCTATCGGATGGAGGAGATCATTGAAGAGCTTAAGAACCAATACGATTATGTCATCCTGGACTCAGCGCCGCTGTTGGCCACGGATGATACTACGGGCTTCTCGGTCAAGGTGGATACGACTCTGTTTGTAGTGAGAGCCTCATCGACACAGTCCCGTCAGGTTAAAACCGCCGTCGACCGCCTGCGTATGCGCGGCGCAACCATGGGCGGCTTCATTCTCAATTGTGTGGATACCAAAGGCACCGACTACTATTACTATAAAAAGTACAATGAGTATTACACCTACAGCCCCCGCTGAGCGTATGTGGGGACTGAGGCCCCTTAAACGGATGCGCTTTTGGGGATCGGGTTCGCTTTGGCTTTAGCCGCCTTCAGCGGCTTCTGCATCACCAGCGTGGGTCCGGGTTGCCACTTTGCGGGAATCGTGGTGTTGGACGCTGTTTCCGGGATACCAAAGGCATTGCGGTGAAGTTGGCCGATCAACAGTTCCATAGCCCGTGAGCCCAATATTCTGGGCCGTAAATCCAGACCTGCAGCAGGAACCTTGCTCATCATTACATTGAGGCAACAGAAGCCGTGGGTTTCAGGCACCAGGGCTCCCGCCTCCATCATCCAGTCACGCACGTCGGAGTTGTGGCTGAGCACCACATCCGGATTGTGGGACTTGAACCATTTGCGGAAGGATGTTGCTTCCAGAGGTTCGGCGACAAAAGGCTGGATTTCTTCAAAATCCTTGTGATGACGCTGGTAAATATTGAAAGCCGCTTCCCAGTGATACATCAGGCGGCTATCGTGGCTCCGTTGCAAAACGAGTCCCGGTCGCCGATAGCCCATTGAGGCGAGTTCGCGCAGGGCCATGATCATTGAGCGGAAATGGTCGGAACAAACCGTGTCAAGAGATGGGCGTTCAATGAGGTAGTCGCTGTAAATGCCGGCGAACTGGCTCCATTCGAGATCGGAAATATCCGGGGTCTGTCCTGCGGGGAGGAGGAATATTCCATGGATTCCACGGGATTTAAGAATGGTGTTGAGGCGGCCGATTGACAGGTTGTCGCGACCAAGAATGAACGCTTCTACCTTGAATCCCAGCTTTGCTGCTGCATCGGTTGCCCCTTCCGCTAGAGCGCGGTGATAATTCTGTGCGTTGACGGGCCGGTGGGATGAGCTCTCGAGGTCGACAATCGCAACGACACCGCGAAAAGTCCCAGTGCCTGAGCGGCGCATTTCGGACATCAGGGCACCCGCCAGGGGGTTGTAGTTGTAGCCTGCTTTGTTCGCGGCTTCCTGGACCCTGATGCGGGTTTCCTCGCGCACGCGCGGGTTGTTCCTAAGGGCTTCGGATACAGTGGTATGGGAAAGGCCGAGGCTGCGGGCTATTTCACGGATTGAGGTTTTAGCCATGGTTTGATTTGAGGAATGGGGTTTCGAGTCGTTGACTGTCAGATTCCATCTGCATTGCGGCACAACTCAAGCATTTTCATCATTTTTATAATTCTGCATAATCCTTCGGAATACCTCAAAAACAACCCTCCTTCCGTGCCGATACCTTGGTTAGCGGACTTTATTTTATGACTTCATCAAACGATAAGAACTCACATCCCCCTCGGATCGGCCTCATCGGCGTCGCTGGGTATGCGCAGATTTACGTGGACCTCCTTCAGCGTGCGCACGACCAGAACCTGGTTGAGATTACGGCGGTCAATGCCCGTCCGGCCCGTCAGGGTTTGCCCAGCGTAGCAGACCTCAAGCAGCGCGGTGCCAAAATTTACGACAGCTTTGAAGACTTGGTCGACCATGGCAGCAAGGATATGGACATCTGCTTGATTCCCACTGGGATTCAGTGGCATACACGCATGGCAGTGGCTGCCATGGAGGCGGGTGCTCATGTTCTTCTCGAAAAGCCGCTCGCGGGCTCTGTGGAAGACGGTGAGGCGATTATTCGTTCCGAGGACGAGACAGGGCGCTGGCTGGCTGTTGGCTTCCAGGATGTCTACAGCCCGGAGGCGCTCTGGTTGCGTGACCAGATGCAGAGCGGGACTATCGGTAAGCTGAAGTCTGTCCGTATGCTAGGCCTCTGGCCGCGTCCGGCCAGCTATTACAACCGGAACCAATGGGCTGGAAAAATGATGGCCGATGGCGCTGCGGTGCGCGATTCTCCCCTAAATAACGCATTTGCCCACTTTGTGAATCTGGCCTTGTTCTTCTCTGGACCGGACGCCGATCATTCGGCCGATGTTGAAGTGTATGAATCGGAATTGTTGCGCGCCCGGGATATTGAGACCTTTGACACTGCGGTTGTGAAAGCCCGCTCTGAGAACGGCATTGATTTCTGGTTTGGTGTAAGCCACGCCTGCACTGTGCAGCGAAATCCGGAAATCATCATCGAGGGCGAAAACGGCCGCGCCGAATGGTTCCATGAAAAGCACATCCGCATTGTGCTCAACGATGGAAAAGTCATCGAGCGGAAGGTTCCAACCTATGAGCAGACTCGCCAGGCGATGTTTGATGCAGTTCTGAACCGTTTTGCCGATCCCAAGACCTTTATCTTTACATCGCGCATGGCGATCAGCCAAACGCGTTTCATTGAGAGCGTCCATGCCACCGGAAAAATCGAGGATGTTCCGGCGGATGCCATTGATCAGCCGAATCCGGAAGATCCACAGGAAAAGCAGATCCCGGCCATTCGCGGCCTCGCAGAGAGCATGGACAAAGCTTTTCAGAAGAAGAGCCTGTTGAAAGAGGCTGGTTTGCCTCTGCCCCTTTGAGAGTCTGATTCCTTCGGCGGCTCCGAGGACTGGATGGTCCCGGAGCCGCACGTTTTTTAGATCCATCCAGAACCCTTACCCTTGTTGCCTGATGAAGTCCCTGTCCCGCCGTGAATTTGTTCGAACAACCGCTATTGCAGCCGCTTCATTGAAGTTGGCTTCACAAGCCATGCCTCAAAGTTCGCCGACGCCTCCAATGCGTTCTCACTCCAGTGTCCAGGGTGGACCGCCGCGACTGCGCTGGTTAGAGAGTGGGGTGCCGGCCTCTCAACCGGGGACGGCATGGGGTTTGCCCTGGCCGAAGGGTAAGTATGCGGCAGACACCCAGTTTTCGGTGCGGGCCGCGAATGGGGCTGCGGTCCCGGCGCAGACCTGGCCGATGGCCTACTGGCCTGACGGTTCCCTGAAATGGTCTGGCCATGCGATTTCAGCGGGTTCGGGCAAGGTGGAAGAACTGGTGATTGAGCCAGGGACGCCCTTGAAGCCGGAGCAAACCGTGCGGGTCCAGACAGCTCGGGCGGCGATTGATGTGGATACGGGCGTCATGAGCTGTCGTATAGCCAGGGAAGGGACCACTGCAATCCGATTTGTCCGCAGGGATGGGGTAGAGGTGGCCCGCAACGGCCGGATCATGGGTATGCGTCAGGACAAGGCAGAGCCAGAGCCGGGCGAAGCAATTCAACCCGAGGGCTTTGTTGGCGAAATTGAATCCGCCGAAGTTGAGCAGAATGGTCCGGTGCGCGCGGTCATCAAAGTGACAGGTCGTCACCGCACTGATTCCGGGCGCCACTGGCTGCCTTTTACTTTGCGCTTTTATTTTCACGCGGGTGGTGACAGCCTGCGCATAGCACACACCTTCGTTTACGATGGGGACGATGCGGTAGACTTCATTTCTGGCCTCGGCCTTCGCTTTGAAGTGCCGCTGCGCGAGGCCAGTCATAATCGACATTTGCGCTTTGTTGGCGAGGATAAGGGTGTCTTCAGCGAGGCGGTCCGTGGCATTACAGGCCTTTGGCGTGACCCGGGGGAGTCCGTTCGCCAGGCACAGGCGGCCGGAAAGGCGACCCCGCCCCTGGCCGAATGGTTGCCCCGAGTGGCCAACCGCCTGCACTGGATTCCGCAGTGGGGTGATTATACGCTGAGTCAGCTGAGCGCCAACGCCTTCACCATTCGCAAGCGGACTCAGGCCGGCCATGCCTGGGTTCCGGCGGCGCAGGGCAAGCGATCAGCTGGCCTGGGCTATGTCGGAGACACCTCGGGTGGTGTCGCCTTTGGCATGCGGGATTTCTGGCAGGCACACCCCTCGCAGTTGGACATTCGCAATGCCCACACGGAAGCTGCAACGGTGACCCTCTGGCTCTGGTCCCCCGAAGCACCGGCTATGGACCTGCGCTTTTACCACGACGGATTGGGGCAGGAAACCCATGCGCAGCAATTGGATGCGATGGATGTGACCTACGAGGATTACGAGCCCGGCTTTGGCACACCGGTCGGTATCGCCCGCACCAGCGAAGTTTCATTGTTCGCTTTGGCAGCCACTCCAACCAATGAGACTTTAGCTAATCTGGCCGCAGCCGTTCAGGCGCCACCCCTCTTAACTGCCCGCCCGGAAGATTACCTGAAATCGGGAGTGTTTGGTGGTCTCTGGAGCCTGCCGGATCGTTCGACTCCGGAAAAAGCCCGGATTGAAGACCGCTTGGACTGGTCGATCGACTTTTATACCCGTCAGGTCGACCAGCACCACTGGTACGGCTTCTGGGACTTCGGCGATGTAATGCACACCTACGATAGCGACCGCAGTTGCTGGCGCTACGATGTCGGCGGCTACGCCTGGGCCAACTCGGAACTCTCGCCGGATCTCTGGCTGTGGTATTCATTTCTCCGCACCGGTGACCGCAAAGCCTTTCATCTGGCGGATGCGATGACCCGCCACACCCGGGATGTGGATATTTATCACCTGGGGCGATTTGTGGGCCTGGGCACTCGCCACAATGTTCAGCATTGGGGCTGCAGTGCCAAGCAGTTGCGGATCAGTACCGCCGCCTACCGCCGCTTCCACTATTTTCTTACGACCGATGAACGCACCGGCGACGTCCTGGATGAAGTTATCCATGCCGACCGTCAACTGGCGCAGCTGAATCCAACCCGCAAATTGCAAGGGCAGACTCCGGTTCCCGCAGCGGCCCGTATGGGAGTGGGAACTGACTGGGGTTCGGCCGTTTCGAATTGGCTGACCGCCTGGGAGCGGACCGGTGACGGAAAATATAAGCGTTGGATTGAAAATTCCATGCGCGTCATCGGCAACGATGACTATGGCTTTTTCCAAGGTGTTTTTGGATTCGATCCCGATACCAAGGAACTTCTGCCTGCTACCGACCGTCCATCCGGCGACCGCATTCAGGTGTCACATCTCAACGCTGTCTTTGGTCTGGTGGAAGTCTGCGCTGAGCTCATTGACTTGATCGAGATGCCGGCCTTCAAGGAAGCCTGGCTGAAATACTGCAGCCTCTACCTCGCTTCGGAAGAGGCGCAGATTGAAGCGCTGGGGCGCCCCCTCAGGGGCACCAACCTGCATGTTGCCCATTCCCGCCTGGCTGCTTTCGCAGCGGTCAAGACTGGGCGCAAAGACTTGGCTGAACTCGCCTGGAACAACTTCCGCAGCAATGAATACCGCAATCAACCGGCAGCGTTGGAGTCGGTTCGGGTCGAACCGCCCAAGGTGATCAATCCTATTGATGAAGCCACCTGGGTCTCCACCAATGACAGTGCTCAATGGGGCTTGGCCGCAATTCAGAACTTAGCCCTAGTTTCAGATGCACTTTGACTTTTTACAGGCTCTCAAATTTGCTCCCGTTCACACCTTTTACCTCCTATGAATTACCGTAACTTGCTTTTCCCCCTGTTGGCCTTCTTGTCGTTTGGCCTTTCATTGAGCGCCATTCAGGATCGCTCCCTGGACAATTCCGACAGTTTTGTTTTTTCTCAGCTCCCGGATGCTCCGTTGAGCCTTGAGGGTGCACTGCTGGGGTCTGATGGAGGAACCCTTCTGCTTGCGGGTGGATATGAGCGTGGCTCGGGGCAGGCTAACCGCAATGTGTACGCACTCAGAAGCGGTGCTGAGTCCTGGGAGATGGTCGGCGAATTGCCTAACCACCGGGCCTATGCTGGGACGGCGAACAGCAGTATGGGCGTTATTGCGGTAGGGGGAACCGTCGACGGTGAGCCCAGTCGAGATGTCGTGCGGATTCAGTTGGTGAACAACGAACTGCAGTTCGTGGCGCTGCCACGCCTGCCGAAGCCTTTGGTGGACCCGGCAGTGACGATCTTCAACCGCTTCCTTTATGTTGCCGGTGGTGTGTATGCGGTGGATGGCGATGACTTTTCTTCCGAATTCCTCCGCCTGGAGTGGAACCGGGCCCGTTCGAATTGGCAGCAATTGCCAAGCTGGCCGGGCGTTGGACGTGCAGGCTCGACCCTGCAACACTCCATCGAAAGCCTCTACTTGCTCGGTGGTTACAGCTTTGACGGAGTGACGGACGAGGTGTTTAGCTACCATCCCCGCTACGGCTGGAGTGTACAGGGGGACGCGCCGTTCTGGGGCCGCCACAGCGAAGGCCGCCGCCTTGGGGATTCCCACGTTTTTGTTTTTTCCGGAATCGACGCCTATGACGAGGCGCGCGAGGAGATTTACGCCTATCACGCAATCACAGATACCTGGATTCAACTTAGCCAGTTCGAGCTGGAGATTCCGCGTTATCCTCAGACAACGACCTCGGAAGGACGACTGGTGATTCTCTCCGAGAACAATGCCTGGGCCATCGACGTGCTTCCCTTGGAAACCAATTTTGGCGGCTGGGATTACCTCGCCGTTCTCCTCTACATCGCCGGCATGATCGGGATGGGGGTCTACTTCATCCGCTTGCGTAAAAACACCAAGGATTACTTTCGCGGCGGCAACACCCTGCCGTGGTGGGCTACGGGCATGAGCTTGTTCGCCACCGGCGCCAGTGCTATTTCCCTGCTGGCGATGCCGGGAAAATCTTACTCCACTAACTGGACCTATTTTGCCATCTCGGTATGTTCCGTGATCGCCCTGCCGTTGTCGCTGTTCCTGCTCGCTCCACTGGTGCGCAAGCTGAACCTGGCAACCGCCAACGAATACCTTGACCTGCGCTTCGGTACCGTGGCCCGTATGCTCGGTAGCTGTATCTTTATCTTTACTCAGGTCTTTGGCCGGATGGGACCGGTGATGCTGCTTCCAGCCATCGCCATGAACGCAATCACCGGGATCGACATCGTCGTCTGTATTCTAGTGATGGGCCTGACCGTTACGGCCTACACCTACCTGGGTGGCCTGGGCGCGGTAGTCTGGACGGATACGGTTCAAGGCTTTTTGATGATTGCGGCCGTGACTGGCTGTCTGGTTCTTATTTTCCTCAAGGTCGACATCAGTTTTGCTGAAGTTTTCTCCACACTGGGAGCAGAGGGCAAATTACATGCCTTTGACTGGGGCTGGGACATTACGTATCCGACCATCTGGATGATTCTGTTGGGCACTTTGGTGACCACTATGATGGGCATTGGGGACCAGAATTACATCCAGCGTGTGCAGGCGACACCGACTCTGCGGGATGCTAAGAAGGCGATTGCCACTCAAATGGCTGTTGCCGTGCCGATCAATGTTCTGTTGTTCAGTCTGGGAACCGCACTTTATATCTTCTACCAACAGAATCCAGCATCACTGAATCCGGCTATGGAGAATGATGGAATCTTCCCGTTCTTTGCGGCTCAGCAGCTTCCGCCCGGGGTTTCGGGATTGGTGATTGCCGCCTTGCTGGCTGCAACCATGTCGACGATCTCCAGCTCGGTTTGTAGTGTGGCGAATCTGGGAGTGGATGATTTCTACCGGCGCTTTAGCCGTAATCCCTCCGACCGCACGGCGATCGCACTGGGGCGTATTCTGACGCTGCTGGTAGGCCTCTCGGGGATCGCAGTTGCACTTTACCTCGCAAAGTCCTCGATCCCGTCCGTATGGGACATGGCGCTGTTACTGACGAATTTGATCAGTAACGGTATTGTCGGTCTCTTCGGGCTGGGCCTGCTGACCAGGCGAGCCAATCAGTGGGGAGCACTGCTCGGGGTCGCCACAGGGATGGCCATTGTCTTCTACCTGCAACGCTACACTGAAGTGACCTTCTGGCTGTATCCTGTGATCGGGACCTTTGTGACCATGGTGGGTGGATACATTTTCAGTATCCTGCTCAATATGATTACCGGCCACAGGGCGCGCAGCCTTGCGGGCTTGACGGTATACACGCTGCATCAGGAGCGTGAGCACACCGCGAGTGATGGCACGCATTGATGCCTTGAATATGGCATTGGCACCCAAGTTCAGTTCCCGGTGTTTTAAGTAATTTGAGACTTTGCCGGTCCGCTCGTGTTATACTTTGGTGAACGGAACCACTGGTGGTCAAACCATCAGTGGTTCCCTGTTTCCACTTGCCGATAAGGGGTTTCGGATACACCTTTTGGGGCACTGAATCCTGAGCGCCACTATCTATGAAATTGAAGCATTCTGTTTTTTTTGGGTTGGCTGTGCTAAGTCCTTTCGCAATTGCATCCGAGCGTATGCTTTTCTCCTTTGGTGAGGAAGTTCCTTCCGAGGAGTGGACGCTCGTTCAGCCTTCGGATCTCTATGTGCCTGAGCGGGGCTACGGATTTGAAGATCCGGTGGCCCTGGAACCATTTGCCTGGAAAGGCGCGGGACCTTGGAACGGAGGCCTGCTGGCAAGCAGTTCGTTGGTCTTTTCCAAAGCTCTTCCTGAGGGCAATTACAGTGTAACTGTTTGGCTCGCGGGCTTACCCAAAATGTCGAGTCCCGTGACGATCCGCAGCGAATCCCGTCGCCTGATGATGGAGGCCCTGTCACCGGAGGAGCAAGACGTACTGCGCTATCGCTTTACCGTTAATGTGCGCCGCCCGGATTTGAAGTCCGGTGGTCGAGTCGAACTGAAGGACAGGGAGGAAGGGACCTGGCATTGGGACGACCGCCTGCAGTTGGAGTTTTCGGGCGAGACCATTGCTCTGCTGGGCATTGAAATCACGCCCAATCCCGATGCCATAACGGTCTATCTGGCGGGGGATTCGACCGTGACCGACCAGGTCGAGGAACCCTGGACGGGCTGGGGTCAGATGCTGCCACGCTTTTTTGATGCCTCGGTGGCTGTGGCCAATCATGCTGAATCCGGAGAAGCCCTGCGCAGCTTTCGAGCGGCAGGAAGGTTTGAAAAGATCCTCGATACGATTCGTCCCGGCGACTACTTGTTTATCCAGTTTGGACACAATGACCAGAAGGAGCGGGGCGAGGGCATCGGCGCCTTCACTTCATACGCCGACGATTTACGGGATTACGTTCGCAAGGTGCGCGAAAAAGGGGCCGACCCGGTGCTGGTCACATCAATGAAGCGCCGCCGCTTCGACAGCGAGGGGCGCCAATACGCGACCCTGGATGACTATCCCGTAGCAGTCCGCAAGGTGGCGGCCGAACTGCGGGTGCCCTTGATTGATTTGCACTTGATGAGCGGCGTGCTCTATTCAGCCCTGGGACCCGAAGGCTCAAAGCTGGCTTTTGTCCACTATCCCGCAGGCACATTTCCAGGCCAGTTGGAGGCCCTGCGCGATGACAGCCATTTTAGCCCCTACGGCGGCTATCAGCTGGCCCGTTGCATCGTTCTCGGGATCCAACTGAACCTGCCGGACCTCGCGGATCGCTTGCGTGAGGATGTTGGGGTCTACGATCCGGCGCGTCCGGATCCATTCAGCGATTTCAGTCTACCGCCCAGCAGCCGGGCTTCGATCCAGGTGCCGGACGGGAATTGATCCGACG
>JAFIGG010000072.1 GCA_020831485.1 Opitutales bacterium | reverse complement strand
GCACCTTTATCGACAGCGCTGGTCAAACGGCGGTAGATGAAATTGGTCTGGTTGACGGCGAGACGCTGGAATTCAGCGTTGAAGTCGACGCCGACGGAGAATTCTTTGCGGACCCATTGGAAAGCGTTGTTCGGGCCATCATGAGCGAAGACGCACTGCGTGAGGGCAGCGATAGCCAAGATTCGGCAGACAACGAAGCCCGTGAACGCCAACAGAACGCACCCGCTTCTCCGCGGGTAGGCGCTCCCGCTCCACCGCCACCACCACCGCCGCCTCCGCCCCCGCCGCCATTTGCTCCGTCCCCAGAGAGAGCGCGCTTGTCAGAGATTTCAGGGGCGGCGCTGGGACGATCTTTGGGCGAAGCTCCGGGTCAACCGCCGGCGCCTTTGGTGAAAACAATGGCTCCCATACCACCGGGTCTCCTGCCCTCTGTGCCGCCACCAGCGCCTCGACCTGTGACGCCACCAGGTCCCCAGACCCCATCCGAGCGCCCCGGCCAGGCGGGGCCGCCTGATGAAATAACGATCCCTGACTTTGAGAATCCGAGTCCGATGTCCAATCGCCCCGGATCGCCTCCGGGACTGGACAGAGCACCGGGATTGGATACCGCTCCAGGCTTAAACCGCTGAGGCCTTCTTTTTCCCTGCTCTCAGTAATTGTCGCTGCGATCAAGACTGCGGTACTGGATGGCTTCCATCAGGTGGTTGTCTGCCAGCTCGGTATGATCACTCAGGTCGGCAATGGTCCGCGCGACTTTCAGAATGCGGTCGTATGCGCGGGCGGACAGGTTCAAGCGTTCCATGGCCTGCCGCAGGAGCAGGCTCTGGGCGGTTGTCAGGCGGCAGTATCGCCGGATGGCGGCGGGTGGCATGGCGGCGTTGACGTTCCAGCGGTCTTTGCCGAAGCGCTGGAGCTGGCGATCCCGGCAGGCGAGTACCCGTTCGCGGATCGTCTCGGAAGATTCGCCTTCGGTCGTCTGATTCAATTCATCCAGGCTGAGGGCCGGGGCTTCAATGTGCAGATCGAAACGGTCGAGCAGGGGACCGCTGACCCTGGAGCGGTAACGTTGAATTTGACTGGGCGTTGAGCGACTGTTGCCGCCGTCGGTGCCGCAGGGCGTCGGATTCATGGCCGCAACGAGCATAAAGCGCGCAGGCAGAGTGATTTTGCCGGCGCTGCGGGAAATGGTTACCTGGGCGTCTTCAAGCGGCTGACGCAGAACTTCGAGCACACTGCGTTTGAATTCCGGCAGCTCATCGAGAAAGAGGACCCCATGGTGCGCCAGGGAAATTTCACCGGGTCCGGGAATCGATCCGCCTCCAATCAGGCCAACATCGGAAATGGTGTGGTGAGGACTGCGAAAGGGCCGCACGGCCTTCAGTCCTTTTTCGAGCGTCATCCCGCCTGCGGAATAAATGCGCAGGATTTCCAGGTATTCCTGTTCGCTCAATTCGGGCATGATGGTGGGAATGCGTTTGGCGGCCATGGACTTGCCTGAGCCGGGAGGACCGATGATCAACAGGTTGTGAAAGCCGCCGACAGCAATCTCTATGGCGCGGCGGAGCCCGTGTTGGCCTTTCAATTCGGCAAAGTCAATCGGCACATCCAGCAAGTCCTGGTTTTCCGGGAAGCGCGCTTCAACCCTTGGCAGGCTGTGTCGGCCTTCGACAAAGGCACTGGCCGCATCCAGGGACTCCACCGCATAGACCTCCATTTCCCTGACCAGTGCGGCTTCTTCCGCCGTTCGTGCGGGCAGTAGTAATCCCCGCAGCCCCAGTTCGCGGGCACACAGAGCCATTGCGAGGCCGCCACGAATGGGACGGCTCTGGCCCGACAGCCCGAGCTCTCCGGCGACGAGAAATTCATTCAGTAATTCGCTGTGTATTTGACCGGTTGCCTTCAGAAGTCCCAGAGCAATCGGAAGGTCGTAGAGCGGCCCTTCCTTGCGCAGGTGTCCCGGTGCCAGGTTGATGGTTGCCTTCATCTGGGGCAAACGTCGTCCGCTGTTGGCCAGAGCGGACCAGACCCGGTCGATGGACTCTTTGACTGCGGTGGTGGGCAGCCCGACCATGACCGGTTTCGGTTCGCCGGTTTCCCCGGAATTCACCTCAACCTCGACCGGGGAGGCTTCTATTCCATTCAAAGCAGCAGAAGTGACGGTTGCAAGCATAGGCATGATTGAGTTGAAATTTCACGCAGCGTCAACTAGCGAATATAAGAATAGTTAAAAGTGTGGGTTGCCTTTTACCTTGCTGACTGCCATCCGCTTCGGTTCTTTCTTTGTTTTGCCTCGGGAAAATATGGCTTCGAAACTGACCAATACAGAGGAGCCTGCACCGGAAGGCTCCGTCCGTCTGAAAACGCGCCTGGGTCCGCTTTTATTCGTCGAACACTCATCGATTGCCGAAGGCATTCAGCGCAAGGGTTTCCACGATGTCGGCGTCGAGTATTTCATGCAGAAATACCGGGATCGGCTGTTTCCCTTCATCGATGTGGGTGCCAATGTGGGACTGTTTGCCATTACCGCTGCGCACTTGAATCCTTCAGGGGCTGTTTTTGCGTTCGAACCGGATGCCGCCAATTTGGTTCTATTACGCAAAAACCTCGAGCTGACGGGGCAGACAGGTGTTCAAGTCGAGTCCACCGCATGTTCCAGCAAGAATGGTACGATTCGCATGGGTTCAATCAATTGTGGCCTATCGCGGAAATCAAAGCAGGACGCGAGCAAGGTGGATTGCCAGACCCTGCTCAGCTTCTGCCAATGCGAGGGCATCGTTCCAGCCTTTGTGAAGATTGATGTGGAAGGCGCGGAGATTGATGTGCTCAAGGGGCTGTACGCGGATGAGGATTTTTCGGATACGGCCATTGAGCTGGAATTTTCCTGGCGGGATCACGGACGCCACATCGAAGCCCTGCTGGATCTCTTGCCTGCCGAAAAATACGATTACGAGTTTCTGCTCACGGACAGTGAACGCGGGCCTTTTTATGCGCTCGATTGGCCTGAAGAGTTTTGGTCAGAGGTCCATGATCGCCTGTACCCAACTGGATTCATCGCCTGCCTAGCCCAAGGGCCGGGTCAGGTGCAGCGGGTTCTGGAATTGCTCCAAAACAGCACTGAGATACTGCATTCCCGGAAATGGGAACTCTGCATTACCCCCCGGTCGTTGACACGAATGCCGGGGGCCGACCCGTTGACCGACTTTGCATTCGGCGAGGCTGGACGCCTGCGCCGCGCACTGCGCTGGGTCCGGCAGCTGCGGCACTAGAGCCGGCGGATGCCTTCGCTCAATACTTCGGCTGCCTGGTCGATGGTGGCGTCGTCGTGCGCAGTAGCAATGAAGCAGGTCTCATAGGCGCTAGGCGGCAGGAAGACACCGTTTTCGAGGGCATGGCGGAAAAGCTTGGGAAACAGGTTGACCGAACTTGCGGTGGCCTCGGCTCCCGAGCGCACAGCAGTTTCGCTGAAGAACAGGCAGAACATCGACCCCGCTTGTGGCAGCTGCAGCGGAATGCCTTTAGCCTTGGCTGCGTCCAGCAGCGCATTGCGGATACGCTGCCCTTTGCGGTCCATATCCGCATAGGGGTCGGTCTCTTCGAGCAGGTCCAGCGCGGCTATTCCAGCAGCCATTGCGAGTGGATTGCCGGATAGAGTTCCCGCCTGATAGACCGGTCCCAGCGGGGCCAAAAGGTCCATCAGCTCAGCCTTGCCGCCCAGTGCTCCGACAGGTAAACCGCCGCCGATGACCTTGCCCATAGCCGTCAGGTCCGGGGTGACGCCTGTCAACTCCTGTACACCGCCACGAGCGAGCCTGAATCCAGTCATGACTTCATCAAAAATCAGCAGACTGCCATTCTGCGAGCAGAGTTCCCTCAGGCCTTCAAGGTAACCGGCATCCGGCAGAATCAATCCACAGTTGGCTGGATAGGGTTCGACAATGATGCCGGCGATTTGCTCCGGATTGGCTTTAAATGCGGCTTCCAAGGCTGCGAGGTCGTTGTAGGGTAGGACAATGGTTTCCGCCGCAAAACCGGCCGGAATGCCGGCGCTGTCCGGATGCCCCAGTGTCAGTGCTCCGGAACCGGCCTTCACCAGTAATGAATCGACGTGTCCGTGGTAGCAGCCCTCGAATTTGATGATTTTGGAGCGCTTGGTGGCTCCGCGGGCAAGGCGGATGCAGCTCATGGTGGCTTCAGTCCCGCTGTTGCAGAGGCGAACTTTTTCCACCGAGGGAACCCAGTCGATCACTCGTTGCGCCAATTGAATCTCATACGGATTGGGTGTGCCGAAACTGGTCCCTTTGTCCAGTGCCTCGGCTACCTTGCTGCGGATGCGCGGGTGGTTGTGGCCGTGGATTGCCGGGCCCCAGGTACCGACAAAGTCAATCAGCTGGTGGCCATCCACGGTTGTCAGCATACAACCTTCCGCCCGCTCGGTGAAAAACGGATTCCCTCCCACCGAGCGAAAAGCCCGCACCGGTGAATTGACGCCACCTGGCATCAGCTTAAGCGCCTGTTGAAAAAGGTCTTCGGAGCGTTTCCAGTTCATGCCATCGAACTATTTTCAGATTGCCGTTGAGCTCAACTGAAATCCGATCCGCAGCATGAATGCAGCGGCTACTTTTTGGTGCCAGGCACCACTAGCTCAGCCAGCGGTCGATATTGGCCTGGACGAATGCGTCGTCGTTGAGATCAGGGTAGGCCGCGTAGATTCGGTCGATGTGTTCCATCTGGCCTGGAGACAGCTCTTCTTTGGGATTCAAGGTCCAGCGGCCGCGAAGGAGGCCTTGGCGGCGAAGGACTTCGTGGATACCCGGGATGCAGCCGTGGAATCCGTTGGCGACATCGAAGAGTGCCGCATTGACATCGGTCATCTGCTGGGCGCGCGTCATCCACCACTGGGGGATGGGCTGGTCATCGGCTTTGAGCGTCTTGATGAACTCAAAGTCCTGTGCCGCACGCTGGGTCCAGACGGCCCATTGCCCCAGCAATCCGCCACGGAAGGGCACGATTGGGCCATCGACTGTGAATTGATAATTGGTGAGCAGGTCGAGCAGAATGTTGTCGTCGTTCCCCGTGTAGAGCGCGATCGAATCGGCGCGACCGGAATCGGCTAGGGCGCGGGCGACGTCGATGGTATCGTAGCGATTGAAGGGCGCGGTTTTGATCGCCAGCAGGTTTCCTATTTCCGCTGCCGCACGCCAGAAATCGTAGTCGAGTTTGCGGCCGCCGACAGCGGGCTGAAGGTAAAATCCGAAGATCGGGATGACGTCCGATACAGCGTTCAAATGTGCAATCAACTCGGCATTGCTGGATTCTTTAAATGCCGCCAGGCTGACCAGGGCAATGTGGTAGCCGAGGCTGGCCGCGAGCTCGGCTTCTTTTACCGCTTGCTGCGTGCCACCGGCAATGCCAGCGACGCGGATCAGTTCCTTGCCGGTTTTTGCTTCAGTGGCGGAGAGGGTCTCTGCCGCGAGTTCAAGCACGGGTTGGTAGAGACCGACCTCCGGAAGGCGGATTTCAAACTGGGTGCTGTGCACACCGACGGCGATGCCTCCGGCTCCCGACTCAGCGTAATAGCGGGTCAAAGCGCGTTGGTACTTCTCGTCGAAGCGGCGATCCTCAGTGAGTGCCAGCGGGTGGGCTGGAATGGCAGTGCCGCCCAGTAATTTTCGCTGAATACTTTCAGGTGGTAAGGGTTTGCTCATGGCTGTGAAAGGGTGGGGGGATTTAGAATTTGCCGTCGCGCTTTTCAAACCCGGTTGGCTTGCCGTGCGTGGTCCCGCCCTGGGCGAGCCAGGCGGAAATCCAGTCGATCATCTGGTCGACCGAAACCTCGGGAAGGCCGAATCGGCTGTGGGATTCAGCAGCGTTGCTCAACCAGGCCGTGGGCTCCGGCTGTCCGCTGAATACCGGCCTCTTGCCAAGACGCTTGGCGAAGCGTTGTGCTAGGTCCTCAACTTTGAGCACGCCTGGGCCGGTGATATTGATGGGCCTGGCCGGGCTTTGAGCAAGGGGCAGACACTGAATGATCTGATTCAGCGCATCCGCTTGCCAGATGAGGTTGACATAACCGGTGGAGAGGTCGATAGCCTCTTCCGCAAGCAGCTTCTGGGCGATATCGACCAGAACGCCGTAGCGGAATTCAACGGCGTAGTTCAGACGAATCAAGGCCACTGGTGTACCCCATTTTTTTGAGGCTGCGGTGAATTGGTCTTCGCGGCCGAGACAGGAGAGGGCGTAGTCGCCGACCGGTTTGGTTTCTGAGGATTCTGTTGCGCCGCCGCTTTCGGGGCTGACAAAGGAATATACACAGCCAGTGGAAAATGCGACTATGGTCGAGTCACGGAATTCCGCAGCCAGATCGGCGGCGAGGTCTACATTGATCGCCTGCAGCAGTCCAGGTTGGTGGCTGGTACCAAATTTGGCTCCAACCAGGTAGAAGACCGTCGGGCAGCGAGGCAGGGATTTGCGAAAGTCGCTGTCGCGGAAGTCTCCGGCTATGGTTTCGATTCCTGCAGCAGTATAGGCTGCGGTGCTGTTGAGGCTTTGGAAACGGGAAGCGGCATAGACGGTATCGTTCCGCCCCAAGGCCTTCAACGCTTTTTGCAGCATGAGGCAGAGGTGCAGGCCCATTTTGCCGCCTGCGCCCAGCACGAGAATATCGCCCGGAAAGTCCTGGAGGGTCTGCAAGCTGCCCTCCTGAGGCGTAGAGAGAAAGTCCTCTATGTCCTCGCGTGTACATGGAAGTGGAATGGATTGTGCGGGAATAGTCACAGTTCGAAAGAACGCCAGTCCAGCAGTTTAGGAAGCCTTCGACCAATCACCGACCGGTTTATGGAAAACCGGCTCAAGCGGGCAGGAGCTACTCCTGATACCGGTCTAGTGCCACGGCGAGAAGCCCAAACTGATCGGTCAGCAGCCCTTCGTAGCCAGCCGGGCGATCGTCCCAGAAGCGCCAGTCAACGCCGCTGTTGCAACCGCCGAAGGCAAGTCCTTCGGCGAAGCCTTCACACAGGGCTTCCAGGAGTGAATCGGCCTCGGCCGTGAGTCCGGCAGTGTAGAGGCCGCGCAGAAAATGACGTGTTTGCGAGTGGGTGCGGCCGCCGTTCTGGTAGTAGCCCATGGGGTAGCCCTGGATGATGTCGGACAAGTCTTCATCCGGGATGTGGTGCAGATTGCCCGGCAGGCCGTAGCGGGCGCTGGGGACCTTAACGCGGCGCATTTCGTCCAGCAGCGCGCGCAGGATTTGCCTGCCCGTTTCGGGATCGACCAGATCTGCTGCTACTGCTGCGCCATTTGGATGTATGAAGGCATGGTCGTGCAGTTTTCCATCCTTGCAGCGCCAGCCGGCAAACCAGCCGGAATCCGGATTGTAGAAGGTGGGATGGTAGGCCTTCTTCAGGCGTGTGGCCCAGTCTTCGATTTCCGGTATCCAATCCTCCATGCAGCTGTCTTTAAAACTGCGGGCGAATGTTGTCAGGGCTTCGTAGAGGATGGCGTTGGTGAAGGCATCCTTCCAGCCATAGGAGATGACGTCGAACCAGCAGGTGCTCCATTGGCCGCTGCCGGAAGTTCCGGTGCGGTAGGGGCTTTCGATCAGGCCGTCTCCGTCGAGATCCCGTGCTTTCATTTCCTTGAGTTTTTTGCGGACCTGGGATTCATAGCGCCGCAACCAGCCCGAGGGCCGGCCTTTTTCCAGATACTCCGCGAGCCCGGCAAGAGCCGCGGCACCGGTCATTAAATACTCATCTTCTGCGGATCGCACGGTTCCGGCATCCCAAAGGTGTCCGCTCGCATAGCCTGGGCCGCCGTCCAGCCAGCGCTCCAGCGAGGCGCGCAGCAGCTCATTGGCCTGCAGGCCCGGGATGATTTCTCCGGTTCTCACGGTTTGCGCGGCCCAGGTGTCCATCGAGATCGGGCAGACCATTGAGGCACCGCTGTTGCTGAGCGTCCCGGTGTCGGGGCGGAAGGTCATGCCTGTATGCACGGTGCGGAGCAGGGCTTTGCGAACGTTTTGCGGTGTATCGGCGCGTAGATTGAATTCCGGTTGGTGTAAACGGATTTTCCAGACGCCGGAGTATTCACCCGCAGGCAGCAGCCAGTCGCCGTCGGGCTGGGCAATTTCGCCGACCTTGAATTCCGATTCGATCCGCCGCTGCGGGCGAAAGCACTCGCTGCGGTAAGCCCCGGATTCGTTGGATTCGAAGAGAAGGCTGCCGTAACTGGGCGCGTGCAGGCAGAATGGACTGGTGAGGGACCCCGTCTGGCCAAGCTTATCCAGAAGGCCAAAACTGTGAACTGGAGCCACTTCGATGTCGAAGGCGGTTGCCCAGGCTGCGCTGCGCCAGGCGCGGATTGGGGATTCATTTTGGCGGGTTATGTGGAGTTCGATGTCTTCGGCTCCGATTCGCCATTCGATTGCGTAGCGAAGGCCGCTTGCCGCGTGCTCCAGCTCGTAGGTTATCGAGTTAGCCCGTACGCGGGTTGATCCGGTAAACTGGAAGCGGACAGCGCGGTCGGCGATAGGTATGTTGCCGATGGGTGTCAACAGAGGGCCTTGGTGAAAGGCTCCGGGGCCAACTTTAAGCAGGTTGTCTTGCAGGTTTTCGGCTCCAGTTTGATCGATCGCCAGAAAGCTGAGTCCTGGTCGCGTCAGGTAGAACCCCAGCTGCAGGTGTCGGGTCCGAAAGTGGACTTCCCCCTCATGAATCCAGCGTTCTATTCCGGGGGGTTCTGTATCCTCTTCATCGATGGACACACCCAGCAGGTGTTCGTGGCGTGGACCTACCAACTGATCACCCGTACCTTCAACAACGAAGGCCCCGGCAGCCAAGTTCCATGGTGTCCACCAGCCGTCGATGCCGCAGCGGCGGATTTCGAGAATCAAACCATAGGACTCGAAAGCCTTAATATCCAACCAGTGGACTGCTCCCGATTCCTGTGCCGGCAAGTCGCGCAGATAGAGGCATTCGCGCCATTCTCCGCCAGGTGTGTCAAGAGTCAGAATTCTCAGATCGACGATCCAATCTTCATCGGTCTGGCTGCCACATTTGTGAGCGCCTGTGGCGTTCTGGATGCCGATGCGGGAAATGCGGGCACGGCCATGCGGTTTGAAAATGCGCGCATGGATGATCCGCTCCTCCGGTGCCCCCGCTTCTTCCGCTTGGGGAGCTGTCCAGATCGAACGGCATTCGGAGAGGGTGCGAAAAGAGAAGAGGTCGCCCAGCGGCGGGTCCAGGTCGGGAATGTCCAGAAGTTGTTTGTTTTTCATTTTTTCAGCAGTTGATGCCGGGCACCCTCCACATGAAGTCGGGGTCGATGTAGGGTTCGTCGTCTTCGCGGCCTTCCATCAGGGCAATTTTCTTTTCGACCAGCTCAGCAATGTTTTCACCGTAGATAAAGGTGGTTTCTCCCACCGCCGAGAGCATCATCCAGTCGGTCTCGGCGCTGCGGATGTGGTCGAGCAAGTCTTGAGCGTTTGCCTTTTCGTCAAGCACGGTTTCACGGGTGATGGCGCGGGCCTGTTTGCGGGCGGCATCGTCTTTGGCTTCCAGATAGCCATGTACGCCTTCGATCCAGCCCGCGATGTTGCGTTGGGTGCGGTACCAGCATTGGGTTCCTTTCAGCAAATCGTAGTGGTGCGCCCAGACATCGCGCACTTTGGAACCGGGCGAAGCTGCGTCGCGATGGCTGCGCGCGATCTTGACCGCCTGATCGATCTCCGGGAACAAATGGGTGGCGATGGCTTCACGGCATTTATTGGCAAACTCGGGAGTGCAGAAATCGAAATTCACTTCACGCCGGAAGTCCACCTGGATGCGGTTGTTGGCGTGGCCGAGGTGGAAATCCTCATAGTAGGCCCGCTCGTCCTCGCTGAGGGCTTCGAAGTTGGGTACCAGGGGTCTGACTAGAACCCGGTACCACACGCCCCATACTGCAAGAATACTAACCGGCTGGGCAAAGCTGCGGTAGGCCTCGTCGGCATGCATCCAGGTCTTGACCAGAGCGTCTGCCTGCTCTGTGCCCACCCATCGGGTAGCGGTTCTTTGCAGAATAGTGGCGAGGGGAATGCCCGCTTCGTTTTGAAAAGCCCGGGTCACTTCCTGGTTGATATTGTAGGGTGCAACGGTGGGCGGAATGGTGCCGTTCAGGGCTGCGGCGTGGGTGACGCCCTGAGCGTGAAGGGCGCTCAGCTTGTCGTAGAGCAAACCCGGGTAAATCGGAGCTGCGATCGGTTCCTGTTCCCAGGAGGCGCCGGGGCTGAAGTAGAGGTGCACATCACTGCCTTTTGCTTCCAGCATCTTTTTTGGAGCCTGTTCACCGGCATCAAACTGATTGAAGAGAGCGCTGAAATAGAAGTCTTCGCCCGCCCAGTCGTATTTCGGGTGGGGGTAACCGATGGCAAAACCCTTGGCTTTGAGGGTGTTGACCTCATGATCGAGTCCTTCTTCGGACTGGTCCCAGATATAGTCGCGTTCGGTGCCAAAGATTTCGGAGCGCAGGACCGATCGGAATTGCGGATTAACGCGTCGGCCGGCGTCGCGCAGGGTCCGCATGAAGCGCACAATATTGTCGGCGGCTGCCCGGGCGATAGCATCGTCGCCCTTCCATTCGCGGATCAGGTAGCCTCCGCCGTTGCGGCCCACATACAGGGAGCTGGTGTATTCGAAGCCGGCACCACTGTCGTTGGACCAGACGCAGATATAGTCGATATTGGGAGCGGCCTTGAGAATCTTCTCCAACATTTCCGCATAGTGGTCGAGCACTACCGGATGAGCTGTGCTGAGGTTGTAGCGCGGACGAAAGCTGCGCAGCGGGTGGTCCACCCGGGCTCCGCGCAGCATTGGGTAGCGGTCGAGCAACTCGTCCGGAACCGAACGCGGCTCAAAGCTCAGGATGCCAGCCCGGAGCCCGTATTTCTCGGCAAGGCGGGCCGAGTGCTTGAGCTTGTTGAGGTTGGCCTGAAGGTATTCCTTGGGATAGATGCCTTTGTTCAGGCGACTGTAAACGTACTGGTCCAGGGCTGCGCAGTAAGTGTAGAAACGGTAGAGCAGTTCATCCGGAGCGGCGCGCTCATAGGGAAAATCAACTCCAAATCCGTTGACTTCGACGTGGGTGTAGCCGAGACGTGCCAGTTCCCGGATATGAGCTTCCGGATCGTTGTTTCTGGCACTGCGGGCGTGGTTGTTCAGGTAGGTGTCGTAGGCCGGTCGCAGGTGTTTGAAGGTTGCCTTGAAGATTTTGCCGGCGGAGAAAGCATCAACCGGTTCCTCCGGCCAATCTTCAAGCAGGCGACAGGCGAGGCGGAACAGGAACCAGGTATGGGATACATAGATTTCAATGCCCCCGCTTTCATCGGCGCGAACGAAGCACCATTCCTCCTCGTTTCCGGTTTCGATTTGGAGGGCCTGAATCTCTGCCGTGCGAACGACACCCAATTTGAGGACCGGGCATTGCTCAGAGGGATTTTGTGAATTCCTGGAAAGTGCTTTGGAAAGGTAGTCTGCGGTTGTCTGTTCGACGGGAATGTCCGGGTGCAGGCAACGAATCTCACCTATCCGTGAAAGGAGGTTTTTTATCGTCATCGTGCCCCGTACCTGTGCTGTAGAAGCATCGTCATCGACCCCCTTTTAGCTTTACAATAAATAATTGGAGCCGTTGTGAGAACTGCCCATGCGGTGTTTATCTAACCCTGTTTTCAGGCTTGTGCCTTTACGGGATTGCTGGATTCGCAATTGGGAACTGGCGACTTTGGGGGCTTGTTTGGACTGGATGGAGTCTCATAATGGATAAGTGCCCGACGCGAAGCCGAGCTTCGCGTCGGGTTCTTTCTTGTTGATGAGCGCTTCAAGCGAATGTGGGAGTATTACCTGCTATCCTGCGCAGGCGCCTTTCGGGCACGCAACATCCAGCTGTGGCAGGTAGTGATGACCAAAGCCGGCAGCGGCACCAAGCAGCCCAACTGTAGGCGATCATTGTGCGCCCCTTACACCCGGCCCATGTAGCTTTTGTCCGCCGTGGAAACCTTGATCCGGTCACCCGTTTTAATAAACAGTGGCGTCTGAATGATAAGCCCGGTGGAAGTAGTCACCGGCTTTTGCGCCGAGCCCGAGGTGTCGCCCTTTATCGCGTCAGGGGCTTCGGTCACTTCCAGCTCGACGGAAGCGGGCAGTTGGACCTGCACTGCCTGGCCATCGACAAAGAGAATATCGGCGCTGTTGCCCTCGGAAAGAAAGTGGCGGGCATCGCCAATCATGTCGTCCTGCAGAATCGTGTCCTCAAAGGTCTCGGGATCCATGAAGTGCCAGCCTTCCTGGTCGACGTAGCTGAGCTCAAGCCGGGCGGTGTCGGTCATCAGGATTTCCACGGTTTCCGTCGAGCGGATTTTGGTGGTCGTGCTGGACCCCGTGTGCAAATTGCGCAGTCCCACCTGAACGAAACCGGCCTGGCGGCCCTGGGTGCGGTGTTGCATGTCGAGAACGAGGTGAGGTGCGCCGTTGTGGACGATGACCTTGCCTTTGCGGATTTCTGTTGGGGAAGCCATAAAGTTTAAAAAGGGTTAAAACCGCTATTCCATGCAGCTTGAGCAGGGACTGTCAAGTGTCCGTAACTCAGCATGAATCGGTTCTTTACAAAGCGCTAAAGCCGAATCCATACTGCCTGCAGAATCACGCAGTGATTGCGGATTTACCAGTCTCCCCGAATGAAGCAACGAACGATTTTGAGAGAGGTTTCCACCCATGGAAAAGCCCTCCACACTGGACAGATGGTTCACCTTACCCTCAAGCCGGCTGAGCCGGGGCAGGGTATGGTATTCCGGCGCACCGACCTGTACGGCAAGCCGGAGGTCAGGCCTCTGATTGAAATGGTTGAGAACCAACTGGTTCGCAGCACGGATATCGCTGCCGGGCATATGCGCCTGCACACGATTGAACACGTTTTGAGTGCTTTGGTGGGCTGTGGGATCGACAATTGCATTGTCGAAATGGATGCCTCGGAGCCGCCTATCCTGGACGGCTCGGCAAAACATTTTGTCAATCTGATCCAAAAGGCGGAGCCGGTGGAGCAGGATGCCGAAAGGGAATACTTTGAATTACAGGAGCCGATCTCGGTTACCGACGGCAACCGCTCGATCATTGCCCTGCCTTACGATGGCTTCAAGGTGACTTGCACCAGTGCGGATGATCGGGGAATCCACACCCAGCACCTCTCTTTTGAGCTGAACCCGGAGGAATTCATCGCTGAAATCGCGCCGGCCCGCACTTTCACGGTCTATGAGGACATTGAGCCTCTGCTCAAAATGGGCAAGATCCAGGGCGGCAGTCTGGATTCTGCCATTGTCATTAAGGGCAATCAGATTTTGTCCAAGGAGCCCCTGCGCTTCGAGGATGAATTTGTGCGCCACAAGATCCTCGATATCATTGGCGATACCTCGCTGCTCGGCAAGCGCTTGAAGGCGCACATTGTCGCGGTTCGGCCGGGGCACAAGCTGAACTCAGAACTGACCAAGCGGCTTTTCAAGCGGATGAAAGGCTCCACGGGGCCGAAAGGGCTGGAGCCGATCAAGCGGGAAAAACAGAGTCAGCCGGTTAAGGTGACGACGACGATCGCCAAGGGTGAAACACGAATCAACATTCGGCGCATCCTCGATATTCTGCCGCATGCCTATCCCTTTGTGCTGGTGGACCGTGTAACGGACATCAAAGAGGAGGAGATGGAGCTGACTGCGATCAAGAATGTGACCATCAATGAGCCCTATTTTGTCGGACACTATCCCGGAAATCCAGTGATGCCGGGGGTCCTGCAGATTGAGGCGATGGCGCAGGCTTCGGGCTTGCTGATGCTGCGGAAGATTTCCTCTGAGGATAAAGTGGCACTGTTCATGTGTGCGGACAAGGTCAAGTTCCGCCGAGCAGTGGTGCCCGGCGACCAGATGGTCATTGTTGCAAAGCTGGTGAAAGCCAAGGGTGAGAAAGTTGCTATTACGGAGTGTAAGTGCTCTGTGGACGGCAAGGTGGTTTCTTCCTCCGAGCTGATGTTCACCGTCATGCAGGTGCCCGAGGAGGGCTTTTAGGCTATTTCATGAGAGCATCGATCCATCCGACCGCGATAGTTGAGGAGGGCGCCCAGCTGGATGCGTCCGTGGAAATTGGGGCGTTTGCCTACATTGGCCCGCGGGTGGTGCTGGGCGCGAATTGCCGGGTTCATCACCACGCCTCTGTCGAAGGCAATACGGTGATGGGTGAGGGCAATGAAATTTTCCCCTACGCCTATATCGGTGGGCGCACGCAGGACAAAAAATGGACGGGTGACGAGGGCCCTATCCGGATCGGCGACCGCAACATTTTCCGCGAATTCACAACCGTGCATCCGGCGACTTTTGCCACCGAATACACCCGGATCGGGTCGGACAACCTTTTCTGTTCCTACAGCCACGTGGGCCACGAGAGCCATGTCGGTGATCGGGTTGTGTTCAGCAACAATGCAACCCTGGGCGGCCATGTCGAAGTGGGCGACCGGGTGGTAATTGGCGGCCTCACGGCTGTGCACCAGTTCTGCAAGATCGGCGCCGGCGCGATGGTCGGTGGTTGCTGCAAGGTTGTGCAGGACGTATTGCCGAACATGCTGGCGGAGGGCTACCCCGCGACCCACCGTACGGTCAATAAGGTAGGCATGCAGCGCAGCGGCTTCAGCGAAGAGCAGATCCGACTCAGCCGCCGCATTTACAAACTCATTTTCCGCAGCAAGTTGAACCATGGCCAGGCACTCGAAAAACTGCGTGCCGGCGAGCTGGGCTCGGATCCGCTGATTGACGAAGTGATCGCCTTCATCGAATCCAGCCACCGCGGCTTGGCTTGAACGGGCTTGTGAAACTACCTGGCTGTAGGCGCGCTCGTCCCGAGGGCGCGTGGACATCGGGTTTTGTGGGTCAGCTTTGGACCTTGATTTTAAACCACTAATAAACGCGAATTAACACTAATTTTTGGGTAACGGGGATGTTGAGGATTGTTGGGCTGTGAGGCTGTAGGGTTGTGGGTTGATTTATTTTAACCCGCAAACTGCTGGTGCCTTTTACCCGCAAATTGACATGGTTGCCACGCAATTATCTGGATTATAAACAGGTTTTTATAGGCGGCAAACTCTTTTGGGCAGTATCGCTGGTTAGAGTTAGAGGCCAAATTTTTGCCAAGTCCGGCCTTTTGTTAATTCATGCCAAGTCGAAATGCTTCGCACAGCCTGGAGTAGTTGGTAGAGGCCGCTCTCGGTGCTGGGATCCTATCATTCTTTTCCTTGCGATTCTGAAATTCATCCGCACTTTTATGGATAACACACGCGCCGTGCCTCTTGCCCGTAAGGAGAATGCACATAAAGGGCGCGTATTTTTTTGACTGATTGTCATTGGCTTATGGAGGGCAGTGGACTTTGGCAGTCAGACCTTCGTATTAATGTTGGGCTTTGCCAACACGTGTCGCTTGGCGGGGATGACGGTGATGAAATGGTAGACGTTAAATTCGATCCGAAAGATGTAGATGAATTCTCCGTGAAGGTAGTAGATTTTGTTCCTGCTAAGGGACGACAGGTAACAATACCTTTTATACGCAGTCTTTTTCAGGCGCTCTCCCATTCCAAACTTGATTTTTTCTGAATCAGGTAACATGTTACCTACATGAATTCGGGTGAAAACGCGAAGGCGGCACAGAAGGTGCGGCAATACCGTCAGCGATTGCGGGGGCAGGGGCTAAGGCCGGTGCAAATCTGGGTCCCGGATGAGCGGGCCTCCGAGTTTCACGCGTCTTTGCGCCGTCAAGTGGCACAATTGGATGCGGTGGATGAAGCCGATACGCTGGAGTTTATTGAGTCTGCGGCAGATAAAGAAGATGGCTGATGCGCAGGGGTGATGTGGTAACAGTGAGTGCTCCGGGGGATTTTGGGAAACCGAGACCAGCAGTTATTATTCAGTCGGATGCCCTCACCGATAGTGGAATTGGGAGCGTGTTGTTGTGTCTGCTTACCAGTAAACTAGTGGATGCGCCTTTATTTCGTATTTCGATCGAGCCCGACACTGACAACGGTTTGGATCGTCCATCCCAGATCATGGCGGACAAGATTTTGGCGGTGTCGCGCACTAAGATTGGTGGCGTGATCGGGCGACTGCGGGATGAGCAGATTGTTCAGCTTAACAGGACCCTGGCATTTGTCACCGGATTGGGTTCCGTTCGCCAGTAAGACAGATTAAAGACCTCCCTGTTCGTTTCGCGTGGTAAGCAAAGTAAGTTGGTTCTGGACTTTTTTCACGGCGTAGAGCAACTGTGTCTTCATGCAAGGCAAAATTCGTGTTTTTTGAGTTCTGATTG
>JAFIGG010000071.1 GCA_020831485.1 Opitutales bacterium | reverse complement strand
AGGATACGTCTCGACTTGACACTCTTCATACCAGCGAAGCTGCGATAGCGCTTCGGGAGGGGTGGTCGGGAAGCTCCGAAACGCTATCGCTGTTTCGCTACAACCTTCGCGGATCTTTGTGGCGGATGGGCCAGCCTTTCGCAGAAGTAGCTGGTAGCCATCGAAAATCTTCACTTCAGGGTGTTGCTATGCGCTCAGGGCGCACTAAATTGTTGGCTGTATGCGGTGGGTCTTTTTGCTCCTTGTTATGGTTGTCTGGGTGGATACGTCCTGGACTGCCTGGGCATCGCCAGTTCAGCCGCGGCGGGTTTTGGAGAGCGACTGGGAAAACAGTGAGATGCCCTATCGCTACAATGGGCTGATTCGGGTTCCCAACGGTCGGGCCAGTGGTGTCGTGGTGCATGAACGGGTGGTGCTCACTGCGGCGCATGTCATCCACAGCAATGGCAGCTGGGCTCAGGCTTCTTTCTTTCCCCAGCACCATCGTTTCTATTCCGAGTTCAACAATCAATTCTACAACTCAGCTGGTTCGCACCGTTGGGAGTCCTACAGCTCCCGCGTGCAGCGCGATGGCCAAATCAGTGGCAGTAGCCGGGACACCTTCAACGTGGACATCGCGGCCCTGTTTTTTCTACCGCGCCTGTTGCCCGGTGGTGCGTATGCGCCGATTCATGTGGATGGGGAAGGGGATATCAGTATTTTGCGGGAACCTTTCCCAAAAACGGTCACTGGTTACCCAATTGGTCTGGGACAGAGTGTTGGATTCCTTCACAGCATTCAGCCGGCGGATTTTTTGATCTGGTGGGATGCGCTGACGCGGGAGCCGGATGGTTGGTATGACAGTGGCGTCGGCCCGCAGCCCCGCTTGTGGAAGGCGCTCTATTTTACCGATGATTTTCTGACTTACTCCGGCAACAGTGGGGGTCCGGTTTGGGTGCGGGACGAGTTGGACGAGTGGTTGGCGTCTGCGGTGGTGGTCGGGTTCAATAACTGGACTGGAAACAGCTATTTTCGGGGCATTGATGACAACGCCTACCAACTGATCCGTGCTGCGGCTGAATCGAGTGGAGGATACCGCACCCAGCGCCCCAGGGAGCTGAGCGCGTATGCGGGTGGCGATGGCCAGGTCTATTTGAGCTGGGAAGCTGCCGGTGCGGACATCGAAGCCTTTCGTATTTTGCGTTCCGATACGGGTGTCTGGCAGGTTCTGGCGACCGTGTCCGGCGAGCGGCGGACATTCATCGACCACAATGTTTCCAGCGGACGGGAGTATCGCTATAAAATTCAATCGCTGCGCGCGGATGGGGCGCGTTCTCCCTACAGCCCTTTGGCCGCCGTGCAGACCCGGGGTTGGGATCACAAGCTCGGACGTGATTTGTCCATGCCCTGGTTTGCCTGGCGGACTCTTGGGGATGGGCCATTCTACCATGATGGAGTCAGCCTTCGCTCCGGACGGACCCGCTCCATGGGCTTCAGTGCGCTCGAGCTGGAGCTCGAAGGCCCCGGTCGAGTGGATTTCAGCTGGGCGGTTTCTTCTGAAGAAAATCCGGACTTTGATAATCCCGACAGCCACCTCTTTGGCGACATTTACGATGCTTTCTATTTTTACCTGAATGACGTCGAGGAGCGTTGGATTACCGGTGAAGTGCCCGAGCAGGCGCTCAGCTTTGACCTGCCAGGCGGTCGCCACCGCCTGCGCTGGGAATACCGCAAGGATCCTTATGCCGACGAGGGCGAGGACGCCGGCCGACTGCTAAATCTGGAGTGGTTCCCCGGCAACAGTGCCGAGCCCGCCAGTCAACTGGAAAGCCTGCAGGGAACCTTTTCCCTGGGAGGTCAGTGGCGTGAAAGCCCGGCTATCGGGCCCTTCTGGGGCGGCTATCTGGAGTCGAACTGGATCTACCACCCTGCCTGGGGATGGAGCTGGCTGCGGCTGAGCGACACCGGTGAGTTGTTTGCCCTGCGGGCGGAAACGCAGGACTGGCTTTATTGGACAAGCGAGCATCCCCGCAGCTATTTTTGCTATGGGCTGGAGCGCTGGATTCGGTTTTAGGCGTGGTGGGTTTTAACCAGAAGCCGGACCGATGGATTGCCTCGGCCTTTTTTGCCCCATTCGCGGACGCAGTCCCAGCGTTCGTCGCGAATTTCCAGCTCGGACGGCAGTTCAAGGATCACCTGGCCTTCCGGGGAAAGGCTTCGGTCAAGTTGCTTGAGCAGGTCAGGCAGGATGGATGCGGCGATAGCGTAAGGAGGATCAGCAAAAATTAAATCGACCGGCGTGCCGACCGCGTAGGTCAGCGCGTCTCCGGTCTGCGCTTTAAACGCCGTGGCGGGTGCGCCGCAGCTTTTGAGAACCTTTTGCAGGTTTTGTTTCAGAAAGCGGAGGGAGCCTGAGTGCTTTTCGACGAAGGTCCCGGAGCCCGCACCGCGGCTGATGGCTTCCAATCCGTAGGAGCCGGAACCGGCGAAGAGGTCGAGAAAGGACGCCCCTTCGACCCGGTCTGCCAGGCGCGAAAAGACCGCCTCGCGCATGCGGTCGGTTGCCGGGCGCAAGGCATCTCCCCTGGGAACATCGAGTTGAATGCCTCGAGCAGTGCCACCGGTGATGCGCATGGCCCTATTGCTGGGCGACGGACTGTAGTGGAGCAAGCAGAATTGTGCGGCCTGGCACCATGCATTTGGTGCCAGGCACCTCGACCGCAGGGTTCTTTACCTTATCCAGTTCCTGTTGCGAAATCGTAAATTCTGTGTTCTCTAAGTCCTTTCGTCCGAAGATCCATGTACGGCTTCTGGCCGGAGGAAACGATTTAGCTAGAAATGTTACGACGCCTCAGCACGGGCTGGCTGCTCATTGCGCTGGCTGTATTCAGTATTGGCAGCACCCATGCGGGAGAGTGGAACGCATGGCCGTTTACTGTACGCATGCAGGCGGATGATGCCGGTCGGCCCAAGCAGACCGATTTTCTTGGACCGATTGGCAGTTTGCGCGAGTTTGACAGCCATGAGGTCTTCAGTTTGCGCCCGGCCTACACGCGTTTTGAGGGTGAGAAGCGGTCGACTCAGTGGCATCTGCTCTATCCCTTTTTCAATTTCTACGAACACGAACGTGGATACCATTGGCATTCACTGAATTTGATTAGCGGAGGCAGTTCGCAGGACGGGGAGGTCCGTGACTTCGATGTTTTTCCCTTTGTTTTTTACCGCAACGCGCCCCGGGCTGAGGACAGCTATGTGGCCGTATGGCCCCTCGGTGGAACCCTCAAAAACCGCCTGTTCCGGGACCGCATTGACTTCACTGCCTGGCCCTTGTTTGTGCGCAGCCAGCGTGGAGAAGAGGTCCGGCACCATACGCCTTATCCCTTTATTCAGCGACTCAGCGGCCCCGAAAGCCGCGGCTTTGCAATCTGGCCGATCTATGGCCAGTTCGAGCGCGACAACCATTATCGGCGGACCTGGCTGCTGTGGCCCTTCCTCTATCACTACGAGGATCGCCTGGATCAGGAGGTGCCCTATGTGCGCAGTGGCTTCTGGCCGATCTACACGCAGGAAACGGCGGAGGGGCTCGAGAGCGCGACCTTTGGCTGGCCGTTCTTTGGCTATACCCGTGAGTATGATCCCCGGCCGGTGTACTCAGAGGCCCGGCTGCTGTGGCCTTTCTGGATTCAGGGACGCGGCGAGGAGCGCTACGTCAACCGTGTCCTGCCATTCTTCGCCCACGAAACCGCCCCTGGATTTCAGAAAAACTGGTATATCTGGCCCCTGTTGCGCGTTGAGAGCGAAGAGTTCGCCAACATGACCACCCGCACTGACAGCTTTTTCTTTTTTCTCTACCGCGGCAAAACCCATGAAATGGAGGATCGCACTGCGCGTTCGAACTCCCTGTGGCCCTTGTATGGTTACTGGTATGACGGAGAGGCCAACCGGCAGTTCCAGCTGATCGATCCTTTCACAGTCTTTTTCTCCAGCAATGAAGTCGTGCGCGAGAACTGGAGTCCATTGTTTGCGGTCTATCGCTTTGACCGCCGGGGCGAGAGCCGGCGTCACAGCCTGTTATGGAATTTATTGGTTTATCAATCCGAAGAGGGGGAGACGGAGCGCTTCCAACTCGGACCGCTGTTTGATTACCGCAGTGAGGATGAGGAGAGTCGTTGGCAGATTCTCGGAGGTTTATTTGGAATTAGAAAGACGGATGAAGGCCGAAGGTTGCGACTTTTCTGGAAAGACCTTTAACTCGGGAGTTTTATTATGAATCCACTTACAAAGGCATTGGATGGAGTTGGCGCGTGCGTGCTGCTGTTTTTTCAGACAGTCCGCTACCTGCCGACACTGCCGCGGCAGTGGAAAAGCCTGCTGGATCAATGCCTCTTCATGGGCTACGCAACCCTGCCCCTGGTGGTGATTCTGAGCTTTTTCATCGGCGGGGTCTTGGCGCTGCAGTTTGCCTACGCAACCGTGGACATCGGACTGAAGGAATTTATTGGCACCATTGTTGGCTTGTCGATGGTGTTGGAATTGGCTCCGGTAATGACAGCGGTCATGGTTTCCGGTCGGATTGGCTCGGCAGTAACCGCTGAACTGGCGTCCATGAAAGTGTATTCGGAAGTCGATGCCCTGCGCACCATGAATATTTCCCCGGAGCGCTTTCTGGTTTTGCCAAGGGTAGTTGCGCTGATGCTGGTGATGCCGATGTTAACCATTTTCTCGATGGTCACCGGCTGGGTTGGGGGACAAGTTGTCAGCCAAATGGTCGACTGGATCGACCTGGCCCCCACGGCTTATTACCAGTCGCTGACCTCTGCCATGACGCTCAGCGACATTGGCAAAGGTTTGCTCAAGGGACAGCTGTTTGCCATCGGCATTATCCTGATCAGTTGCGTCACCGGATTACGCGCCAGCGGCGGTCCGCGTGAAATCGGTGCAGCGGTGACCAAGGCCGTAGTGGTCTGCATCATTTATATTCTCGTTTCCGACTACTTTATTACCCACGCCCTGTTCTGATGCCTACGAAAACCAACAGATCCGTCGAAGCCGTTTCGATCAAAATTGAGAATCTGCACAAGAGCTACGGTGACACCAAGGTGCTGCACGGAGTTAGCTTTGATGTTGAACCTGGCCAGATATTTTCCCTGATGGGGCCCAGCGGCTCGGGTAAGAGTGTGATGCTCAGGCAATTGATTGCATTGGAGAAGCCGGATGAGGGCTCGGTGTTGATTGATGGCCTCGACGCTCAGGATCCGAAAACCCGCGATGCCATTCGCACGGCGCTGGTTTTTCAGTCGGGCGCTTTGATGAACTCAATGACCGTTTACGACAACCTGGCGCTGTATCACCGCGAGCACCGCAGCCTCAGCGAACGGGACATCAAGGCAAAGATTCAAAGCGTTACGGAGGCCCTCTCCATTGAGGCCGCATTGAAAAAGATCCCGGCTGAGTTGTCCGGCGGCATGCGTAAACGCGTGGCGGTGGCCCGCGCCATCATTATGGAGCCGCGCCTGATTTTATACGATGAGCCAACCTCCGAGTTGGATCCGATCCTCGCTGCAACCACCAGCGAATTGATTGCCACGGTTTGCAAGGAAACTGGTGCTACCAGCCTTGTGGTGACTCACGACCGCCAGCTGGCGCTTGGTATCAGCAACCGGGTCGGCTTGCTGCTTAGCGGGCACCTCGAATTTATCGGCACGCCGGACGAGATGCGCTCGAGTGACGATGAACGTGTGCAAGAGTTTTTGAATCCAAAGTTGGATCTCGAAAATCCAAGATTTCGCAAAAAGGAGAACGCCTTATGAACCAGACACTGCAAACCGTTAAAGTTGGTCTATTTTTTCTACTCGGCTTGTCCCTGATTTACGTGGTTTACACTGTGATCGGTGATGAGCAGCTGCGCCAGCGCGGCGGCTACACTGTACATGCCGTTTTTGACGATGTGAAGAGCCTCAACCGCGGGGCCGATGTCCGCGTGGCAGGCGTTCGCATTGGCGAAGTGGAATCCACGGACCTGGTGCGTGGCAAAGGTCGGGTGGTGATTCGTATTCAGCAGGACTACGAAATTCCCGCCGATTCCGTCGCTTCGGTGGCGATGGCCAGTCTGCTGGGTCAGAATTTTATCTCCCTGCGCTACGGCGATGCGGATACCTATCTCCGCGACGGTGACTCGATCACGACCCGCGCGAGTGCCGATATCAACGATGTGGTTGGACAGATCAGCGAGCTTGGGGAGAAGATTGGCGGTATTGCGGATTCCTTCTCGAGCTTTGGCGGGGATACCATCGATGAGTTGATCGAGAACCTGACAGCCATGATTAAGGAAAACCGCGGCTCAATGAAATCCACTTTTGAAAACCTGGACGCGCTCACCGGCCAACTTCGTGGGACCGAAGGGACCATCGGAAAGCTGATCAATGACGACAGTGCCTACAATGAATTGATGGCGACCGTTGCTGAAATCAAAGGTGCCGCCGAGGATGCCCGCAGCACTTTGTCCGGAGTGCAGGGGATCTTTGAGCGCATCGACAGCGGCGAGGGCACCCTTGGAAAGCTCCTGGCTGATGATTCCATCGCCCGTGAACTGGAGCAGACCATGGCGAATTTGAATGCATTCTCCGCCAAATTGAATTCAGGCGAGGGCACGCTCGGCAAACTGGTCTCCGACGACGAACTCTACCGCGAGTTACAGGGCATTCTGCAAAAAGCTCAACGGGCTCTGGACGGTATGGGTGAGGCCGGCCCAATCACTGCAGTCGGAGCCATTTCCGGTGCTTTGTTCTAAAACCTTGAAGACCGCCGAAAATCTTTTTTCAGAAAAAATGAATTATTTTGAACAATCCATGAGCGGCACCGTCTTAACCTACAGAAACATTCGATTATCTTTTAAAGAGTCGTCGTTTTCAGTCTAGTTTGTAGTTTGGTTAAGCACTTGGATGAAACCGCCGCCCGCGAGGGCGGCGGATTTTTTATTTCTGGTAATCTAGAGGAAATGCATCACACTTAAGTGCGGTGAAATCATCTAAAGCGATCACATACCACGCTCACGGAAAGCCGCATGAAGTTCTTCAACTGGAAGAGCGCCCATTGCCGCAGGTCCGGGGCAAACAAGCGAAGGTCCGCCTTCTGGCAGCGGTTATCCACCCATCTGACATGGGGATGATCGCGGGCAGCTATGGCCGCCTCAAAGAGCTGCCGGCCGTTGCCGGTCGCGAAGGCCTCGGCGAAGTTATTGAAGTTGGCGATGAGGTGAGCTGCGTTGCAGTTGGAGACCGCGTTCGTTTTCCCGAAGACGAGGGAGCCTGGCAGACCGCTTGCGTGGTCTCGGCGGACAAACTTTGGAAGATTCCCCACGATATTCCTGTCGAGCTCGCGGCCATGGCCTTTATCAACCCGCCAACTTCCTGGCGCTTGCTCAGGGACGGAAACCTTCAGGAGGGAGAATGGGTGATTCAGAATGCCGCGAATTCTGCAGTTGGGCAGTTTGTCATTCAAATGGCCCGGTCTTTGAAATTGAAAACCCTGAATGTGGTGCGCAATTCGGATTACATCGAGCCCTTGAAGAAAATGGGCGCGGATGTGGTCGTGCTTGAGGATTCCGGCTACGAAAAGAAAATTGAGGAGCTGACCGGCGGGCAGGAGATCCGTCTGGCCCTGAATTCCGTCGGTGGCGAAAGCGCCAACCGCTTGGTTAAAAGTCTGGGTTTCGGTGGGCAGCACGTCACCTTTGGCGGGATGACAGGCGAGCCGATCCGGTTTCCAACCCGGGCGTTGATTTTTCAGCAGGTTTCGCTGCGCGGATTCTGGCTCGATCTGTGGTATCGTCAGAATTCCCGCGACCGCATTGAAATCATGTTCAACCGCATCTTTTCGATGATGCAGGAAGGAGAGCTGACTGCTCCGGTGGACAAGACCTTCAAGCTCGAGGCGTTCCAGGAGGCGCTTCAGGCCAATCGCGATTCGCGCTTGGGCAAAGTACTGCTCGTTCCCTGATGGCGAACAGCCTATTGCAGGATTTACCGGATCTGTCCAAGGATGCGCTGGTCGAGCTGTCCGGGTGGACGATTTTCCGCGGCGGCCGAGATCTTTTCCGGTCCGGAGCGGTGAAGTCCTGGCGTTGGGAAAAACCCTGGCTCTCAGGCTGTGTCGAAGCGGGAGGTAAAGTCCTGACGCTGCGGGTCAATCTGAAGTCACTGGTGTTTGCCGAGACCCGCTGCCCTTGTCCGACAGGTCGGCGCGGTCAGTTCTGTGAGCATGCGGTTGCCCTGTGCATGGCTGCGCAGAAGGCTTCGGAAGAACGGATCTCGGAGCTGGCCGCAGGCAAGGGGGGGACAAAGCCAACGGCTTCGCCCGCGCCGCAAGCGGAGGCCGCCGACCTGCCACCTCAGCTCAAGTATCTCCGCTACTCTTCGAGTGCGGCCCAGGGGCTGCGCTTGCGTCTGCTACTGCCGCCGAATTTCAAGGAGGCGTTGCAACGCGGTTCGGTGATGATCAAGCTGGAGCTGCAGGTGGACAATGAACGCGTCTCGCCGGAAAAAGTTTTTCGCGGAGTGCCTTACCGCATCCCGGTTCTGCAGCAACTGGCATTGGCTCACATTGAAACCTGGTGCGGTGGACAGCTGGCATCCCTGATTCAATTGAAGCAGGCTCAGTTGCGCCTGCTGACAGGTATCCTTGGCGAAGAAGCCTGCTTTTTTGCCGTGCGTGCGCCGGATACTGTAGTCGACACGGGCGACATCACCGCCGAATTGCCTGAAGAAAAACCGGTCGCTGCCGATGCGCCCGATCCGGCCCAGGTTCGCGTACCCAAACGCGGAGCTTCGCCCACTGCACGCCAGCGTCCATCCGCGGTGGAGCTCTACAAGCAACGAACCTCCCGCGAGGCGAAGACCCTGGATGGGGTGGAGGTCGATGGCTCACCCCATTTTCTTTCTCTGCGATTGCCCTCCAAAGATCATCCCCTGTACCGGCGGGGAGTGGACTTTCTGAAAGCTGAAGGTTTTCGCTCGGAACCGTCCAACGGCCGTTGGTGGCTGCGGAACCAGCACAAGGTTTTGAACTTTCTGGCCCGCTACCGGGGCGAACTCGACAGTGTTTATCGGGCCCAGTACAGCGCTAACTTCGAAACGCGCATGGCCGCGGTGCAGATGCTCGACCTGCGCTGTGAGGCGCAGGCTATGGGCGACCAGTTCCGGGTAGTGCTCGAGTTGACGGCTAAGGACGTGAGTGAAAGCGATGTCCGCTCCGCCATCGCCTCGGGGCGCAACTACGTTATTCAGCAGGACGCGATCTACCTCATCAATCCGGACAAGCTCCAACGTTTGACCGAGGGCATCGAAGCCTTGAGTGGACAGCATGGGCTCGCCTGGTCCGGACGTTTTGAGACCAAGGTCAAGACGGCGCAGCTGTCCGATGCCGAACGCATTCTGGAAGATCTGGATAGCGATGTGGCATTGCCGGTCGACTGGAAATCGCGCAGCGCTGCCCTGAGCAATGTGGGCAAACTCGAAGCGCCGCCATTGCCGGCCCGTTTTGATGAGCTGCTGCGCTCTTATCAGCGGATCGGGGTTGCCTGGCTCTGGCACTTGTACCGAAATCAGCTGGGAGGCGTGCTGGCGGATGAGATGGGTCTGGGTAAAACGGTTCAGGCAATCGGCTTGATGCACTGCATCTTCAGTCGCCGCGAAAGCCATGAAGGCCCGGCGATCGTCGTGGCCCCTGCCAGTTTGCTGCGCAACTGGGAACGGGAAATCCAGCGCTTTGCTCCGGGCTTGCGGGTGTTTGTCCACCATCGCGAATCGCGGATCAGTGACGAGGATGCGATCACCGACTATGAAGTTCTGATCACTTCCTACGCGACTTTGATCCGGGATCAGGACCTCTTCCGCCACCAGGAGTTTGCCCTCATTGTCGCGGACGAAGCCCAGCACATTAAGAATCGGCAATCCCAGTCCGCCCGCGCTTTGCGCGGCCTGCATGGCACGGGACGCTTTGTGCTGACCGGAACGCCGATCGAAAATACCCTGGATGATTTGAGATCCATCTTTGAATTTGTCCTGCCGGGCTACCTGGCCCGGCGTCCACATGGGCTCAAAGGCGATGACCGCGAATGGTATGACCGGCGGCACTTGGAACAGGCCGCACCCTACATCCTTCGGCGCAATAAACAGACCGTGGCTCCGGACCTGCCCGACAAGATCGAACAGGTGATTTACTGCGATATCGACCCACTCCAGCGCAAACTCTACGACAGGGTCCAGGAGGTTTCGGCCCGCAAGATGCAGGACATGGCCAGTGCCGGTCAGTCCGAGAATCAGATGCGCTTCGCCGCGCTTACCGAGCTTCTGCGGCTGCGCCAGGTGTGCGCGGATCCCGGCATGCTGGAACCCAATTTCCCGCTGGAATCTTCGGCGAAGCTGCAGGCCTTTGAGGAAATTCTCTACGAGGCCCTAGACGGCAATCACCGCATGCTGGTCTTTTCCCAGTTTGTGCAACTGCTCAAGCGCTTGAAGGGCTGGCTTGAGGAGCGCGGCATCCCGGTCCTCTACCTGGACGGCTCAACCCGCAACCGGCTCGAACTCTGCGATCAGTTTAACAACGATGCGACCATTCCGGTGTTCCTGATTTCGCTGAAGGCCGGCGGCACCGGCCTCAATCTTACCGGTGCGGATACGGTCGTGCACTTCGACCCCTGGTGGAATCCCGCGGTCGAGGATCAGGCAACTGACCGTGCCCACCGCATCGGCCAGAACCGGGTCGTGACCAGTTACAAGCTGATCACCTCGGGAACCGTCGAAGAGAAGGTTCAGATCCTGCAGGAGAAGAAATCCGCCTTGCTGCGTGACCTCTTGGACGAAAGCATCGCGAGCACCGCCAAGGTCAGCATGGAGGATCTTAAGGAACTCATCGGGAGTAAGTGATTTATGATGGAAGTTTACCTCGCTACGGGCAACGCCCATAAAGTCTCTGAAATTCAAAAATTGAGTGCCTGGCACCAATTGCAGTGGCAGGTTTGGGGTGCCGACCGGGCGGGTGGCATGCCGGAGGTGGATGAAAATGCTGACAGCTTTGCCGGCAATGCCTTGTTGAAGGCGCAGGCTCTGCGAGAGCGGGTGCCGGCGGGGGCCTGGGTTTTGGCGGATGACAGTGGCCTCGCGGTCGATGCGCTGGACGGCGCCCCCGGAGTCTATTCGGCGCGCTATGCGGGGGCCGGTGCCACGGATGCGGATAATCTGCAGCTCGTTTTGCGGAATATGGCTGCTAAAAAGGATTTGCAGGAGCGGCGGGCTCACTTTGTCTGCGTGTTGGCTTTAATTGGCCCTGACGGCCGCGAATGGAGCTTTGAAGGACGCTGCAGCGGGCACTTGCTCGATGCCCCCTGCGGGAGTCATGGTTTTGGCTACGACCCCATTTTTCAGCCGGATGGCCACAGCGGCAGTTTTGCCGAATTGGGTCCGGAGGTCAAAGACCGCCTTTCCCACCGGGCAAAGGCCTTCCAGGCTTTGGCGGAAACGCTGGGCCGGGTTTGGTGAGCGGCCCATCCGCGTTCTCGATCAGCTCTCGGTTTCGTTCAGCCCTTTGAGTTCCTGCCAGGCTTGGGAAATCTTTTTGGCGGCCAGCAGTTTGTCGACCCGCTCGCTGGAATGGAGCTGACGGGCCACGCGATTGAGCGCGCGCAGGTGTTGGGCCGGGGTGGCGCTTTCCGGACTGATCAGAGCAATCATGATCCGCGCACGGTCGGAGGAATTGGGCAGGCGGATTCCATTCGCACTGGTGGCAAAGTAGATCTGCGGTTCCAGCACGGCGGCATCGTGTACATGCAGTATAAAGATGCCCTTGCGGATCTCCACCGGGTATTCATAGGCACTGTGAAACAGGCCGGCAGCCAGACGGTCGCGCAGGGTTGGGTCGTCCCCGAAATCGGCGTTCAGCAGATCGCAGAGTACCTCGCGCATGCCAATGTCCTCGACATTCAGAGCAATGCGTTCTCTGGCAATCAGCCGATGTTCATCCTCGTCGTAGGCATCATCCAGACTGCCGATGGCAATCGGTTCCGGGTCATCCGTCGGCCGCCGGTCGATGTCCTCTGCCGGATAAACCACCAGGAAAGCCTGTTTGGGATGAGATTCCGCAATCTTGCGCGGCAAGGTTTCCAGGGAAGGGGTCCAGGACAGCCGGTGGTGGCGGGCGCTCATCAGGACGACCAGATCATCGGATTCGAGGGTTTCGTCGAGCACTTCCGGCAGATCCCGCAAGCGTGAGATGGTTTTGAATTCAATTTTGACCGAGGGTCGCGTCTTGCGGGTAATCGTTTGCAAGGTTTCTGAATCCTCGGATGGACTCAGCACCAGCAGCGGCGTCGCCAGCTGGTTGCAGAGGACTTTTATCAGGTGAACGGAGTCGGCAAACGACACTTCGTGCTCGGCCGCACGGGGAACGGCCAGAATGACTCGATTGACCGTGTTCAACGGACGCGTCAGCCGTGCCACCACGATGCTCTGGCGGCTCTGCGCCAGGAGTTGATCCACCACGTTGCCGAAGATACGGCGGGCGAGCGAAACGCGGCCGTTCCAACCTATCACCACTGTGGTGATCTGTTGCTCGACCAGCGTTCGGCGAATGCCCTCGGCAATGTTTACGTCGATGCGCGTTACCGGATAGACCGGGGCATCCGCACTGGTGCCGCGGATGCTCGCACGGGCGAGCAATTTCTCCGCTTCGACCAGTTTGCTGTCCACATCCGCCCGTTCGGAGACAATTGCCAGCGGGAAAATCGGTTCCCGCGAATTGGGATCCCGGATCAGAAGCGCCAGATCCATCAAGGGCTCCACCGTCGCCGGATTGGCGATCGTGATCAGGATCCGTTGCGGGGATTCTCCCAGATGGGCGCGGCGGCTCTTGCCGGACTCGGCCAGGCGTATGCCCCAGTGTGCGGTTGCGGAGGGACCTATCAGGGAAGTGATCAGAATCATCACAATTGCTCCGTTCACCACTGCTGTGTCAAAGAGTCCAATTTCGTAGCCAACGATCACTGCTGCCAGGGTCGCTGCCGCCTGATTGACGCTCATGCCGAACAGCACCCAGCAGTCCGTCCAGGAATAGCGCAGTGCCTTGCCCGAGATGAATGCCGCCAGCCATTTGGTGACGACCACCGTGACCGACATCGCGGCGATGATTCGGATGGTGTAGGGATCACTGATCAGTGCCCGCGGATCGACCAGCATGCCGACTGAAATAAGGAAGATGGGAACCAGCAGGGTGCGCCCGACAAACTGAACCCGGTTCATCAAAGGGCTGCGTTCGGGGATCAGGCGATTGAGGGCAATCCCGCAGAAGAAGGCGCCAATGATCGGCTGCAAGCCCGCGAATTCGGCCAGAAATGCGAACAGAAACAGCATCAGGATGGTGAACATGAAGTCCCGTGCACCCTCGTCCGGCACCGTTCGGTAGAACCAGCTTGTGAGCGGCGGCAGGACCTTGAACACCAGCACCAGAAACAGCACGAACAGCAGGGCAAAACGAATCCAGAAAGCCGCTTCATTGGTCCCGCCCGTTGAGTTGGCAATCACTGCCAGAACCATGAGTGCTGCAGTATCCGTGATAATCGTGCCGCCCACACTGGTGGTGACCGAGGTCAGCTTGGTGATGCCGAGCCGGCTGGCTACCGGATAGGCCAGCAGTGTATGCGAGCCGAACATACTGCCCAGCAGGATTGCCGAGGGCCAGCTGAAGCCCAGAAAGTATACGCCCACCAGGGTTCCCAGGATCTGCGGAATCAGGAATGAAATGGAGCCGAATACGATGCTGTGGTGCCGGTATTTTACAAAGCGGCCCAGATCGATTTCCAGCCCCGCCACAAAGACGATGAACAGCAGCCCTGCCTGGCCGAGAAACTCGATCAGCACATTGCGGTCCAGCATGCCGATTCCAAATGGCCCCAGCACTACCGCGATCAGGATCAACCCCACCATACCCGGCAGGCGCAGGCGATCGAAGATCATCGGCACGAACAAAGCGATCGCAACGAGGACCGCAATGAACAGAACGGGATTGGTAATTGGGAACTCCATCAGTGGCTGAACCCTCGAAGGGAAGCGATTCTCCCACCGAGCGCAACCAAGAATGGCCAACGCTACTTTCAGAATTGCCGGATAGATTTTGTTGGTTTAGCCCTCATTCCACCCCTATTATGAGCACTCGATTGTTTAAACAGCACGTTATTCGCCGCAGCCAGAGCCTGGATGGGACCTGGGAATTCTATTTTCCACAGGAAGGATCGACGCTCGATCCTTTCAAACTCGAAGCGGCAGAGAGGGTCTGCATGGAGGTTCCGGGTTGCTGGGAATGCCTGCCGGATCGGGTTGATTATCGGGGCGAGGCGGTCGCGGTGAAGCGTTTGTACCTGGATTCGGCCTGCCGTATGCGCCTGGTCTTCAAGGGCATCAGCCACACGGCGCGGGTGTACGTGGATGGGCAGCTGCTGACGGAACATCACAATGCCTACACCGCCTTTGAATGTGTGACAGACTTGCTGAACGCGGGTGAACACGAAGTGCGGGTCTGGATTTCGAACGCGTTTGGCGAATTGTCCGCGCTGCATGTGCCTAACGACTACTATACCTACGGCGGAATCACCCGTCCGGTGGAACTGCAGGTGATGCCCTTGGATTTTTGGCTGGGGGAGCTGGCCCTTACGACCGAGCGCGGCAAAGATGGCAAATGGCAGCTCAGTTTTTTGGGCACCCTTGCCGGCCGCAGCCCGCGCAATAATCAGGATCTCAGTGTGCAGCTGCAGATTGCGGGGAAAGACACCACAGTGCCGATCAAGCGGGGCGTCTTTCGGGGGCAGATTGTATTCGACGATGTGGAAGCCTGGTCGCCCGACAATGCAAAGTTGTATGAGCTGACAGCGACGCTTTTCCATGGCAGTGAAGCTGTGGATGACCGGGTTGAGCGCTTTGGCTTTCGTCAAGTCGAGGTGGTAAAGGGCAAGCTACTGCTGAACGGCGAGCCGGTTTTCCTGATGGGAGTCAACCGCCACGAGGATCATCCCGATTACGGCTGCGCGATCCCTGTTGCCTTGATGCGCAAGGACTTGGAACTCTGCCTGCAGATGGGCTGCAACGCGGTTCGAACCAGTCATTATCCAAACGACGAGCGCTTTCTGGACCTCTGTGATGAGTTGGGGATTCTGGTCTGGGAGGAGAACCATGCCCGTGGACTGTTCTCCGGCAGCGGTGTCGAGGCCATGGTCGATCACCCCATGCGGCATCCGCGTTTCCGTGAGCAGTGCGAAGCGGTCAACCGCGAGATGGTTGGACAGCATGGCAACCACCCGAGCATCCTGATGTGGGGTATTTTGAATGAGTGCGACAGCTTCAGCGAGTTTGGTCGGGAGTGTTATGCCGAGCAGTTCGAGCAGATCCGGAAACTCGATCCCAGTCGGCCCGTGACCTATGCCTCTTGTCATCAGAATAGCGACATCTGCCAGGACCTCCCCGATATCTGCGGCTGGAATCTGTACTCCAATTGGTATGGAGACGAAGATGTCGCCGAGGCATTGGACCGCTTGCTGCGAAGCATCGAAAAACCCTTACGCAGCCGCCCGCTGATCCTCTCTGAATTTGGCGGCGGAGCCATCCCCGGCTATCGCGACCCCATCCGCCGCGCAAAGTGGTCCGAGGAGCGCCAGGCCGACATCCTCGCAGAGTGCCTCGAGGTCTATTTAAATCATCCCAAGGTAGTTGGTGTTTTTATCTGGCAATTCTGCGACATCCGCGTCGACCCCAGCTGGGCCATGCGCCGCCCCCGCACCATGAACAATAAAGGAATCGTCGACGAACACCGCCGCCCCAAGCTCGCCTTCGAAACCGTCAAGCGGATGTTCAGGGAGCGGAAGAGTGGGGGAGTGGAGTGATGGAATGGTGGAAGAGTGGAATGGTAGAGTATTGGATTATAGGATTGTTGGAGCCCGGCCTTTAGGGCCTGTTGATTTATTGCGTCTTCTACGATAAGGAGAAATAGCAACAAATACTTGAAGCCGCACGTTCGCGCAGGTGGGCTTTTTGCGGGCCGACAGGAGTGTAAGTATACCCTTGATTTCATTGCAAACGCCGAAGCTGCGAATTTATCGACAGGCCCTTTAGGCCGAGCAGCCGGGCATGGGTTGGCGATGTTTTGCCCTGGGCGCGGGTTTCAGGCTGAAGGGCCTGTTGATTTATTGCGTTTTCTACGATAAGGAGAAATAGCAACAAACACTTGAAGCCGCACGTTCGCGCAGGTGGGCTTTTCGCGACCCGACGGGAGTGTCAGTATATCCTTGATTTGATTGCGGACGCCGATAGCAGCGAATAAATCGACAAGCCCTGAAGCCTGTGCTCCAACGGGATGGTCTGAAGGTTGTGGGGCTGTGAGGCT